>CALJOK010000026.1 GCA_937981555.1 uncultured Saprospiraceae bacterium | reverse complement strand
AATGATAGTAAAGCTATTAATAGTTTAAGTAAAATAACAAATCAATATATTATGCAAAACGTTCAATTTGTTCAAGAATTCAATACTCACAGTAACTACCTTCGAAACTTTGCCATGAAACTAACGAGGGATAAAAGTGCTGCTGATGACTTATTTCAAGAGACTGCTTTACGTGCTTTTAGACATCAAGCACAATACATTTCGAATACAAATCTTAAAGCATGGTTAAGTACTATTATGAAGAATTCATTTATCAATTTGTATCGAAAACAAAAAAGGAGAAGTGAAATACAGGATACTACTTCAGAAGATTTCTACCTCAATCTTTCAAAAGAGACAATAGGCAACGAAGGAGAAATGAATATCAATATTCAGGAAATTTCTAGGATGATTGACTCTCTTAAGGATGGGTATAGAGTTCCATTTTTAATGGCATATCAAGGTTATCAATATGATGAAATTCAAGAGAAAATGAACCTCCCTATGGGAACCATTAAAAGTAGAATTCATCATGCAAGGAGAATTTTGAAAGATCAAATTAGAGGAATCTATGATGATGTAGCTGCATAAGAACGAGTTCATTATCATTGTAAATCAAATTTTTAAATACAAAAAATAAAAATTATGAGACCTTTTTTTGTGCAACTAGAAATCAATCCTAACTTATTTTTAAATGACCCTCAAAAAACAAAGTTGGGAAGAAGGATCATAGAGCAAAGTGTTTTGTTAATTGATGAAATAGGATTGGAGCAATTTAATTTTAAAAAATTAGCACAAACTATTTCTTCTTCCGAAGCATCTGTTTATCGGTATTTTGAAAATAAACGACACCTCTTTGTTTATCTCTTGAATTGGTATTGGGAATGGATGATTGCAAGAATTGATTTGAATACCATGAATATTTCTGATCCAAATGAACGACTAAGAGTTGCGTTACGAATCATAGTTGATACTGCCAATAAAAATATGACAATTGAATTTGTAGATGAGGAGATTTTGCACAAAATTGTAGTCCGAGAAGGAGCGAAAGCTTATCATACTAAGTTAGTGGATGAAGATAATATAGATGGATTTTTTCTTGCTTACAAAAGATTATGTAATAGTATCGCTTCCATTATTACAGAGGTGAAATCAGATTTTCCATACCCTAAAGCTTTGGCAAGTACACTAGTAGAGACCGCTAATAATAATTTATACTTTGCTCGACATTTGCCTAGATTAACTGACTTGAGAGAAAATGGAACAGAGCAAGATCTGAATGATCAAGTAAAAGAAATGTTGGAATTTTTCTGCTTCGGATTAATTCATAAGGATGTAAAATCCGAGAGTGAGATTCAATCAATGATGATAAAAAATTAGATAGTTATGTCATCCATCTTTATTGGATGGCAAACTAAACTACCACCAAAATTTAAAAATTTAATTTCTTTTTCAAACTGTATTTGACACCAATAGATTCGAGTGTCGAACAGGGAGACCTTTATCAAATTTTCAAATAACCTATTAGCTTAAACTTAAGAATCTATTTTTCAGAATTTCGATTGTTAGCTTAAGATGGGCGAGTATTTTTTTTGAAGCTCGCCCATATTTTAGAAAAAATAAAAAAAGTTAATTATGAGAATAATCATCAGAAATAATGCTCAATTATCTAATAAAAATATACGCTTCATCAAGTGGAAGATTTACTCTATAAAGAGAAAATTTCAGGATTTACTTTATGTAGAAATTTTCCTTAACAAAGAAGGACAAACACCTCCGACGTTTATTACAACTATAAAATTAGGAATAAGAGGTCATGATATTATCCTTCATAATAAGTCTGAAAACTTAGGAGAACTACTCCAGAAATCTACTCAATTAGTTCATCGATATTTAGTAAAACATAAAAAAAAAGAAAAGGGATGAAGTTTTTCACAAGAAAGTTAATTAAGCCAGGTGATCTAAATGCAAACAATAGTCTCTTTGGTGGACAACTACTAAAATGGATTGACGAGGAAGCAGGAATTTATGCTATGACAAAATTGGGTAGCCATAGAGTGGTGACCAAGTTTATGTCGGAGATCAATTTTGTAAGTTCCGCAAGTCAGGCAGATGTAATTGAAATAGGGTTGCAATTTATTTCTCTAGGGAGAACATCGATCACATTTAAATGTGAAGTTCGAAATCTTTTTACAAAGAAAACAATCATTTCAATTGAACAAATTGTATTTGTCAATGTTAATGAAAATCTGACTTCAACACCACATGGCAAAACGCTTCAAGATATAGAGCAAGAAGCTATTTTTTAAAAATGTAAATTTCAAAAAAATGAAAAAGGAATCTTTAATTTCAATTTTAATTCTTTCCCTTGGGGTCGTTTTTGAATGGCTATATTACGCTATTGATAGTACTTTTTTTGATGTGAAATTCTACCTTCTAGGAATCCTCTGTATTATTATTGGTTCAATTGGAGTTTGGATTTATGTTATCATGCCCTTTATTAATAGTAGATTGCAGGATAAGAATTAACTAAGTTAAGCTACTGTATTAAACACAAACAATCGAAATAAAATGAAATCGACTCAACGATTTTTTAAACTCTTGGAGCTAGATCGAAAAGATATTAGCTACATTTATTTGTACGCGATCTTTGCAGGAATCATCACTTTGTCATTGCCGCTTGGTATTCAAGCAATCATTAATTTGATGGTAGGAGGGGAAGTTTCTTCTTCTCTTTATTTGCTCATCGGAATTATCACAGCAGGTCTTGCCTTCAATGGGGTTTTAACTATTATGCAATTGACGGTGACGGAGACTTTGCAACGAAGAATTTTTACTCGCTCCGCATTTGAATTTGCTTGGCGAGTACCTCGCTTAAAATTGGAAGCACTCACAGGTATTTATCCGCCTGAATTAGTCAATCGTTTTTTTGATACGATTACGATTCAAAAAGGAATTCCTAAAATCCTAATTGATTTTTCCACAGCAGTTTTACAAATTATTTTTGGATTGATTTTACTTTCATTGTATCATCCATTCTTTATATTTTTTGGATTGATTTTACTTTTGATGTTATTGGCCATATTTAGATTTACAGCAAAGAAAGGATTAAAAACAAGTTTGAAAGAAAGTAAATACAAATACCAAGTAGCTCATTGGTTGGAAGAATTGGGACGAGCGATGAATGTCTTCAAATTATCTGGAAGCTCAAATTTACCGATTCGACGAACGGATGAATTAGTAACGAGTTATCTCGATGCTCGGAAAAGTCATTTCAAAATTCTACTTATTCAGTACGGAAGTGTAGTGTTATTTAAAACATTAATTACAGCTACATTACTTTTGCTTGGAAGTGTTTTGGTGATCAGAAATCAAATTAGTATTGGACAATTTGTAGCTGCGGAGATCATCGTGATTTTGATTATGAATTCTGCGGAGAAGCTTATTTTGAGTATGGATAATATTTATGATGTGCTAACTGGTTTGGAAAAAATAGGATTTGTAACTGATTTACCATTGGAATCAACTGACGGAATAAAGCTCGAAAAAGTAGATGTAGATCATTCCGGAATTGAAATAGAAATGGATAATGTCTCTTTTCAATATGAAGATTCTAATCGACCAACTTTAGATAACATTTCTTTAAAAATTAAATCGGGAGAGAAAGTTTGTATTGCAGGATTTAATGGTTCAGGGAAATCAACTTTGACGAAGTTGCTCGGTGGATTGTATACAAGTTATGAAGGAATGATCACTTTTAATAGTATTCCTTTAAAGAGAATTAACCTCGATAGTTTGCGGAAAGAAATTGGAACGTTGAGTAGTCAAGACGAAATTTTTAATGCAAGTATTTTGGAAAATATTAATTTAGGAAATGATAAAATCCCATTTCAAAAAATAATTCAAACTGCTAAAGAAATTGGCTTACATCAATTTATTAATCATCTCCCAGATGGTTACCAAACAGAATTATTAGCTAATGGAGTAAATGTTCCGAGAAGTATCAGAACAAAAATTATCCTTGCTCGAACACTAATTTTTCAACCTGAAATTTTATTGTTAGATAATTTTATGCCTCGATTAGAGCGGAAAGAAAAACAACTAATTATTGATTATTTGACAGAAGAAAGAAAGCATTGGACTTTGATTGGGATTTCTAATAATCCAAAATTTGCGGAAAAATGTGATCGAGTTATTATTCTTGAAGATGGAAAAATTATTGAAAATGCTCCTTTTTCTAAAATCAAAAATAATCTTTTAGCAAAAGAAGTTTTTAAAATTTAAAAGTTTCAACTAACCTAAAAGCATTTTTTGTAAAAAGATAATTAGAATAAATTAAGTCAGAATATCATGTTAAATATTTCAGATAATTCAATTTTAGATAAAGTAAAGACGGAAGAGATTGCTTGCTTTCAAAGGAATGAATTGCCAAAAGCGAATCGAATGTTTGCAATATGGTTGATTGTGTTATTGATTATAATTATAATAACTTTCTTTTTGCCATGGACTCAAAATATCCAAATGAAAGGAAAAGTAACCACCCTTTTACCTGAACAAAGACCACAAGATATCAACTCTGCCATTGCAGGAAGAATTGAAAAATGGTATGTTCGAGAAGGAGATTTGGTGCAAGCAGGTGATACGATTGTATTTTTGTCAGAGGTGAAGGCAGAGTATTTTGATCCTCAATTATTGGAAAGAGCTTCTAATCAAATTGCTGCCAAGCAAGGCTCGATGGATAGCTATCAACAAAAAGCTAATGCCTTGGATAATCAAATTTCTGCATTGAAATTGGAGTTGTCATTTAAGAAGCAACAATTACAAAATAAAATTCAACAAGCAGAATTCAAACAACAAAGTCAGCAAGCAGAACTCAATCAAGCGGAAGCGGATTTTGATATTGCTGAATTCCAATATCGTCGAACCGATACACTTTTTCAAAAAGGAATTAAATCCCTCAGCGACTTAGAATCGAAGCGATTAAAAATGCAATCGACTAAAGCTAAAATGATTACCACTAAAAATAAATTGCAAGAAAGTGGGAATGATTTGAGTATCGCTCAATTAGCATTGCAAACGATTGATAATGAGTATAACAATAAAATTGCAAAATCTCAATCAGATAAATTTTCCACGCTTTCAGCACAGTATGATGCAGAAGGAACATTGAACAAACTAAAGAACCAATACGCTAATTATGATCGACGGAATACAATGTATCATGTCATTGCACCACAGTCGGGGTATATTACAAAAACCATGAAGTCAGGAATTGGAGAGATCATTAAAGAGAGTGATAAAATTGTAACCATCGTTCCTTACAATCGCGAATTGGCGGTAGCAATGTATGTGCGCCCGATGGATTTGCCATTGATGAATGTTGGTCAAGAAGTGCGGCTAGTTTTTGATGGTTGGCAAGCTTTTATTATTTCAGGTTGGGCAGATTTTTCCATTGGAACATATAGTGGAGAAGTGGTCGCGATTGATAATATTCCAAATGATAATAGTATGTATCGGATTTTGGTGAAATCAAATCAACCTGAAGTGCAATTTCCAGAATTGCTTCGAGTCGGTGCAGGTGTGCAAGGAATTGCTTTGCTTGAAGATGTGCCAGTCTGGTATGAATTGTGGCGACAGTTGAATGGGTTTCCTGCTGATTTTTATGAAAACGATATTAAGAAAAATGAATCTAAATTTAAGCCGCCTGTAAAATCTGTAGCGAAGTAATTTATAAATTAATCGAAAAATAACAATATACAAACGTGATTAGAATATTCTTTTTTCTATTAATATCAGTCTCTGCTTTTGGCCAAACAATAGATTCTACACAAGTTTTTTCTTTGGAAAAATACTTGACGTGGGTACGAGTCTATCATCCTGTGATGCAACAAGCCAACTTGTTGGAAAACAAAGCTGATGCAAGTTTACTAGAAGCTCGCGGCATGTTTGATCCAAAGTGGTTTGGAGATTATGAAGATAAATCCTTTGATCAAAAAAACTATTTTCGAATAGGAGAGGCTGGCTTAAAAATTCCAACATGGTGGGGAGTCGATGTAAAAATGGCTTACTTGTGGTCGAATGGAGACTTCTTAAATCCAGAAGGAAAATTACCCAAAAATGGTCAAGCAATAATTGGAGTAGAAATTCCACTTTTGCAAGGTTTAGTTTTTGATCAAAGAAGAGCGCAAGTACAACAAGCTCGATTACTCCAAGATGGAAATGAGGCAACTCGTAGAACAATTGTAAATGAATTGTTATTAAATGCGATTGAAACATATTGGAAATGGGCTTACCAAAATCAGATTCTCCAAGTGTATGAAAATTCTTTGAACCTAGCTCAAGACCGATTTGAATTAGTCAAATCTAGTTTTGAGCAAGGAGACAAACCTGCAATTGATACTTTGGAGTCTTTGATTCAAATTCAAAATCGTGAATTACAATATTCACAAGCACAAGTTGATTTTCGGAATGCCACTTTGAAGTTATCTAACTTTTTATGGTTTGAAGATTTAACACCATTGGAAGTTTCCGAAAATCTACGACCTGAAAACTTACATGCGGATTGGAATTTTTTAGAAGAAAAACCAAACCCTGATTTTTTAAAAAACATTGCTGACTCACATCCTGAGTTGCAAAGTATTTTAATCAAACAGCAACAACTCCAGATCAAGGAAAGACTTAAACGAGAACAATTCAAACCGAACCTTCGATTCAATTATAACTTTTTAGGAAATGGATTTGATTGGACAGATAATAATTCCAACGAAGCGGTGATTAATAATTTGGTAACGGAAAATTATAAATGGGGATTAAAATTTAGTTATCCACTTTTGTTGAGAAAAGAACGAGGTGGATTGGAATTGGTTAGGATTGAACAATTAGAAAATCAATACAAACTAGGGGAGAAGCAGTTAAAAATTTCGAATAAAATCATTGCGACTTTCCAGCAATTAGAAACTACCTTTGGACAAATTAATACGCTGGAAAGTATGGTGGGGAATTATGAAATTCTACTGGAGGCAGAATTTGAAAAATTTAGAATTGGTGAAAGTTCTATATTTTTGCTGAATAGTCGGGAACAAAAATTAATTGATGCTCAAATGAAATTGAATAAACTCCAAACAGAATTTCAAAAACTCAAATGGAAATTAAGAGGAGCCAAAGGTCAACTTCAATAGTAGATATTGTAAACAACTACATCAACAAAAATAAAAAGAATGTTACTAGCAGCTGTCAATCCCAATCTTTATGGATTCGTGATCTTGGGAATTATCATTGTGATCTTGGGCAGTATTCTGCGGTATTTTAAGCAACCATATATTGTAGCTTATATTCTTGCAGGAGTATTGTTAGGAGATTTTGGTTTTCAAATCATCACCGATAAAGAACTCATTACGGTGATGGGAGATATCGGTTTGATCCTACTTTTGTTTTTTATCGGAATGGAAATAAGTTTACCCGACTTGGTGAAGAATTGGAAAGTTGCGATCATTGGAACGGTTGTTCAAATCATTGCGAGTGTGGCTTTGGTAGGAATACTTGGTTGGTTTTTAGGGTGGCAATCTAATCGGATTATCACGATGGGGTTTGTGATAAGTTTGAGTAGTTCGGCAGTAATTATTAAACTATTGCAAGACAGCGGAGAAATATCAACGGCCATCGGGAAGAATGTTTTAAGCGTTTTGTTGATGCAGGATATTTTAATTGTTCCCATGTTGATTGCTACTAATTATTTGGGTGGACATGTCCCAAGTGTCGAAGAAAGCATTCTACAAATTGTAGGAGGTGCATTAATCATCGCAACGATTGTCTGGATTTGGCGCAAAAAAGAATTTAAAATTCCATTTAGTGAGCAAGTGGAAAAAGATCATGAATTGCAAGTATTTGTAGCTTTAGTAGTTTGTTTTGGAGGAGCGATTATTACTTCTTTTTTTGGATTGTCCGCAGCCTTAGGTGCCTTTGTCGGAGGGATGGTAATTCATGCTGCTCGTTCGACAGAATGGTTTCATGATAGTTTGCATTCTTTACGAGTGATGTTTGTTGCTTTGTTTTTTGTTTCGATTGGAATGTTGATTGATTTGAATTTTTTAATAGAAAATTGGAAAACGGTAAGCCTAGTAATCTTAACGGTTTATTTAACCAATCATTTGATCAATACTTTGGTGTTGCACTATTTTGGGAGGAATTGGAAGAATAGTATTTACGGAGGAGCATTGTTAGCACAAGTAGGAGAGTTGAGTTTTGTCTTAGTTGCGAGTGCGCTTGCCTCGAAAATTATTTCTGATTATACTTACCAATTAACGATTATTGTAATTTCGTTGACGTTGTTGATTAGTCCATTTTGGATAGCGATGACGAAGCGAATGGTAGGGAGAGATAAGTCGCCAAAAACTTAATTTAATTCTTGAATAAATTTTTAGCTTGAGAATGAAAATTATGTTTTGGGTTTTTGATGATCAGCTCCAAAATATTATTGGCCTCTTTTGGTTGATCAGATTTTAGATATGCCAAGGCTAAATACCATTGACTAGCTTCATGAAAACGATCAGAAGATTCTTTTGTCAACTCATCCAAAATAGAAATTGCTCGTTCCTCCTGCTCATTTCCCAAATGAGAAATGGCCAAATAAAACTTTCCTTCTTCCGTCTCAATTTTTTCCAACAAAGGAATAGCATCTTGATATTTCCCTTGCTCATATTTTTGAAAAGCTAGTTCATATTCCGTAACGGAAGGCGTTTGACTTTTTACAATTGGAGTAATAATATTTGGATAAGGTTTAAAATGTTGAGCGAACAATTCGTCAGAGTTGACCGATTGAGTGTTCCACCAAAATAATCCCATCAACAATAATAAAGTAGCTGCCATTCCTAGCCAAACGATGTTCTTTATTGGTTTTACCTTAGCTGTGGAAGTTGGGACGATTTGTTTTTCTTCTTGAATACTTTTTTCAAAGATTTGTAATTTATTTTTTAATGCTTCGCGTCCATTTTTCTTAAAAACAGGAAGACTGTTTTTTCTTAAATTTAGTTCCTTTTGAAAATCATGATCTTTTTGTTTTGTATCAAACAATTCTTCTTCCTTCGCGTCCAATTGATTTCGAAGGTATTTATCTATAAGGTTATGATCAGTCTCTTTTAATGACATCGGCTAGGTGATATTTTTAGAAAAAAATAAATTTCTAAATTAATAAATTTCCGTTTTTTCTAAAATGGTTTTTAATGATTTCATGCATCTAGATTTTGTGGCTTTGACGGTATTATCATTACTATATTCCATAGTCGTTTTTATATTTTCAATGGAGTAGCGATGATAATAAAATAGTGTCAATAATTCGCGACATTGTTCACCTAGTTGCTGAAATGATTTTTCAATGATTTGTTGGCGATGTGTCAATTCTATTTGTTCAAAGTATTGATTATCTGCAATTTCAATTTCAGGGTAAATTGCTTCCGTTGGAGCAATGCGTTTTTTATTTTTTAATTGATTGAGCAAAGTATATTTTCCGATACTAAATAAATATGTTTTTAAACTACTTGTTAATGTGGTCAATTTTCCCTCTTTTACATTTTCATAAAATGCAATCATTACATCTTGGTAGGCATCCAAACATTCGGATTCTGACAATCCATACCGAAGTGCAAAATGCAGAAAATCCTCTCGATACTTTCGGTAGACATCTTCCAAGGCAGACATTCCTTCCTCTTGAATCCTGCTCAATAACTGTTGTGAGTTTTTAATTGAATCTTCCTTCATTGATAATTTTCAAAAAGAAAAGGTTAACATTAAAAAATAAAATAATCGGAAATATTAAAAAAAGATATAAAAACACAAAATATAAAAAAAACGGCAACCTTGGTTAACCTATTCTACGTTAGAAATATAAATTACTGATGTTTTACGATATGATTTGCTTTTCAAGGCAAAATAAAAAAAAGAGATTATTTTAGAATGAGAACAGATGATATAAAATATCACCAAACTGGAAATAATTAATGAGAATAATACTTGGCATATTCCTTAGCATTTTTTGTATTCAAATCTTCAATGCACAATCTTCCAATTCTGATTTAAGTCGGATTTTGGAAAGAATTGAAAAAGGGATTGAAAACAACGATACCTTTAATGTTTCGACTATTTTGCAAGACTGTGAGTTAGCTGCTAGTTTTATCAATGATAAAATCAATAAAGATGCTGCCACTTTTTATTTCCTAAAAGGTAAAGTTTTACTCAAAGCAGGGGAGAAAGAATTAGCTATTCTTGAATTAATCAAAGCGATAGAAATTAACGAACAACTAAAGGATATTGACTATGAGCAATTTCTAAATGCATATAGTTACTTAGGAAATGCGGAAAGAAAATTGGGGAATTATGATATCGCAAGTAACAAAATAAATGAAGGAATTAATCTTACACAACCTCACCTTAAGGATGATAATGTTGCCTTAGCTAGAGCATGGTACACGCTAGGAATGATAGAAAGGAAAAAGGGAAATTATCAAGAAGCCATCAATTTCGCAAACAAGGGATTGGCGATTTGCGAAGTCAACTCAGCCATTCCACCAAAATTATTTTCAGAGTTATACATCAGCCTTGGGACTGCCTACAAATTGATTGGAAAAGAAATACAAGCCATTCAAGCTTTTGAAAAAACGTTAGAAATCCATCAAGCAAATAATCTACTTTATGAAGTAACTGGCGACGTTACCTATAATTTGGGTAATGCTTTTTTGAGCCTTGGTGCTTTTAATAAAGCCTTGAAATATTACGATAGAGCAATCAAAATATATGAGCAAATCGATAACACTAGAGTGATTCCTAGATGTTATGTTGGACAAGGAATCGTCTATCGGAATTGGGGAGATTATGATCGAACCTTAACTCATTACCAAAAAGCATTGGCGATGATGATTAAAAATAAAGAACCTTACCCGCCAAATATTGCCACTAATTATATGAACATCGGATCATGTTATCGCTACATGGAAGACTATCCGAAAGCAAGGAAAAATATTTTGAAAGCACTAACGATGTATAAAGGTTTTTTTAAAAAACCGCATAGTTATATTGGTCGTGGATTGGCTCATTTAGGAGAGGTTGAACGAATGGATGGAAACTATGATTTGGCATTAAAATATTTTGATGAGGCTATTGGAAATTACTCAAAAGCAAAAAATCCTAGCCATCCCTACATCGCAAATATCAAAGCGAGTAAAGCGGGTGTCTATCATAAAAAAGGTGAGTTGAAACAAGCATTACTCACCATGAATAAAGCGCTTGAACATGCTCGTGAAAACAATCTGAAAAATCCAATTCAATATGATTGGATAGCGATGATTGGAGATGTACTTATTCAACAAAATCAAGAATTGGCAGCTTTGACTCTGTTGGATTCTACACTCCAGGAATTGAATTTTGATGAAAAAAATATGGCTGCGCTAAGTGATATTAGTCTTTATCTGCCAATGATAAATTTGATCAAAACTAAGGCTAAAGCTTACGATGCTTTATTTTTTAAAAATAAAAATATAGTAGATTTAGAAAAATCGGTCGTGCAATATGAATTGGCTACCAGCATTTTATTTCAACTAAGAGGAAATTTTAGAACAGAAAATTCTCGTCAATTTGTGTTGGAAAAACAATTTGAGGTCATCGCTAAAACTATTGCGAACCTAAAAGAATTGTATGATAAAACGGAAGATACACAATACGTCATCAGAGCTTTTCAAATTGCAGAAAAAACGAAGAGTTTAATTTTGATGGAAGCTTTTGAAAAAAAGCGAGCAACTACATTAGCTGATATCGATCCAGCTATTTTAGAACGGGAACAATATCTGAGAGGGAATTTAGAATTATATGAAAAACTACATCATAAGCAGTTAACTAAAAAAGAACCTAATGATTCTTTAATTCAAGAATTTAATCAAAAAATATTCGACTATAAAAATGCTTACTTCGCTTTTCAAGATACGCTGAATTCACACTTAAAATCTTTTTCAAAAGAAATCGATAAGCTAGCTGATTTATCAAATATTAGTCAACATTTATCAAATCAAAACTTCGCGACAATTGAATATTTTTTGACTGATTCAAATCTTTATGTTTTTACATTTATTGACCAGCAACAATTTTTTGATAAAGTTGATCTCCCTTCCCATTTTAAAAATCAACTGCTAGACTATTGTGAAAACTTAGCTTCTCCTTCCTCAAATTTTGAAAAATCAAAAGGTGAATTCATCGCTGATATTTTATTAAAAAAATCTTTTGAACGATTTGGAGAAAATAATTCGATTGAAAAAATAACGATCATTCCTGATATTTGGTTGGGATATTTACCTTTTGAAACTTTGCCTGTTCCTAATGAAAATGCAAAGATGTTAATTGAGAAATTTGACATTAGTTATGCTTACGCTGCTCATTTATTGATGGCTCAAAAAGTAAATTCTTTTCACCATGCGGATAAACCAATCGCCACCTTCGCCCCTCAATATCAAAATGATAATCAATATATTGCTGCCGCAATTAGCACTAGATCTGGCAAAAATATATCTGAATTACCTGGTGCGAAAAGAGAAGCAGAGTTGATTGCCGAATTATTTGGCGGTGATGCTTTTACTGGAAATTCAGTTACTGAAGCTCAATTTCGACAAAGTGCTAAAGATTATAAATTACTCCATTTATCGATGCACGCTGATCTAGATGATGTCAATCCAATGTATTCTCATTTTATTTTTAATACTCAGTATGACACGCTTCATGATGGAATTCTCACTGCTGCGGAATTACATAACCTTCAATTGAATGCAGACTTAGCAGTTTTAAGTGCGTGCAATACAGGATTTGGAAAAATCAAAAAAGGGGAGGGGATCATGAGTTTATCGAGGGCTTTTCGATATGCAGGTGTGCCGAGTACTGTGATGAGTTTATGGAAAGTCCCTGATGATGCGACCTCTAAAATCATGTCTTCTTTTTATCAATTTTTAAAAGAAGGCGATACCAAAGATAGTGCGTTGCGACGCGCAAAATTAGCTTACCTTGATCAGACCATGACTACTGAACAGAAACACCCTTTCTATTGGGCAGGTTTTGTTGCAGCAGGAGATATGGAAAAAATTACAGTCACTTCTTCTAATTATTGGAAATGGGGAATTGGGTTATTTTTAGTCATCGGACTATTTTTTAGTTGCTTCAATAAATCTCGTCAAGTATAAATCTATCCAGATATTTATCAAAAAAGAATACTCCCAAGGCGACTCTGTGTCATCTTGGTAGTAGAAAATATTTGTAAGAATGCTTATCAATAATTCAAATTTACCAACCTATCTAAGTTTTACATATTTAATAATTCACATTTTTAGACTTTTATGAATATGAAAAATCTCTCATTTTTTGTCCAAAAACCCTTGTTTTTGTCCGAATTCGTAGATCAGGACTTCCAGATTATTTAATTCGGACGCTAAAACACCCATCATACCCTAAGTTTGTCACATCATAATAAACAGTTATATCTCAAAACTATTCTTTCAGTTTAACTCCAAAAATCATTTTCTAAAAAAAAGTTATTTCTCATGTTAACCTTTTTGTTTTTCTAATTATCAATAAGAAAAACATCACTAATTGAGAAAACATAGATGTGCCTTTATTCTATCCTCTGGAATAAAAACAACACTACGTTGCCTCAAAAAACTAAATATTAATGCATACTTTATTAAAAAACAGTTACACTAATCCTAAGATTAGTTTATTCATTTTTCTCATTATTACCTGCCTCCTAGGAAATGGAATGCGTTCCCTTTATCAAAAAAATAGTTTTGACGGAGAACTACCAACCGATGACTTGATCAATAAAAATATTGATGCAGTCAAGGAAGTTTTTGGAGATCGAAGCATGGTTATGATCGGTTTAGAAACCGAGAGTATTTATTCTGAAGCAGCAGCTGAGAGTATCATTCAATTAACAGAAGCACTAAAAGAAGTTCCTTTTGTATTAGTCGATGAAGTGAAAAGTTTAGCTACGCTGGAGAATGTTAGCAATAGAGATTGGGGATTGACTTCAGAAGGCTTTCTGGATCCTATTCCAAATTCACCTGCAGGATGGACACAATTAAAAAAAGACATTGCCCAAAATGAAATGATTTCAGGAAGTCTAGTGAGTGAAGATGGAACGCTTACCGTAATCGCAGCTCCCTTGGACGATGGTTTCGTTGGTGGTGAAGTATATGATGCTCTGTTGGCGATAAAAAATGATTTTAAAGCTGCTGGAAAAATTCATATCACAGGAGCACCTATTTTAGTAGAAGATGTTCAGCAAGGCATCAGCGGTGATTCTCGAAAATTTATTCCGATTGCAATTGTATTAATTTTTATAGGTTTTTTCCTTTGCTTTAGAACAGCAGCAGGAGTATTTCTTCCGATTACGATGGTCTTGATGAGTATCGTTTGGACGATGGGAACGATGGGATACTTAGGATTACCAATTACGGTAGTTTCTAATGCATTGCCCGTAATTATGATTGCGGTTGCCTCTTCTTATGGCATTCATTATATGCATGCTTTTTATCAATTGTCTGATGAATATGACTCCAAGGAAAAACTGATTGAAGCTACCTTAAATAAGATTGCTTCTCCGATTTTGATTACAGGAGTGACCTCGTCTTTGGGGTCTTTGAGTCTTTTGATTTTTAAAATTCAATCGTTGAAAGAATTCGGAATCATTGGAGCATTCGGATTTGCTTATGCTACTTTTATCTGTTTGTTTTTGTTGCCAAGCCTTTGTCAACTGATCAAAAAACCAAAGGAAAAGCATCATGGATTAAAAAACACGATTAACCTTTTTACTCAAAAAATTACCGCTTTGACGTTGAGTTATCGCAAGCCAATCATGGTTGGTTACTTGGTGATTGCAGGGTTAGCAATTTGGCAAGCTGGAAATATTCAAGTAGGTGATAACTACATGAAATTTTTTCCAAAGAGTCACGAAGGTCGAATTGCCGCTACCGCATTTAATGATAAACTAGATGGAGTAAGAGTGATGGATGTGATGGTAGATGCGACTGATTTTGATAATATCAAGGAAGAAGAATTTTTTCAGAAAATGACCAATTTTGAAAATGAAATAGCCTCGTTAGCATCAGTTGGCGGAATTCACTCTTACACCAAAGTAGTGGAGCATATTGCTAAAAATTTGGATACGGATTCTCCCAAGTCAGTTTTGAATAACGAAAAAATTGCGCAGTATTTGATGATGTACGAATTGTCTGCTACACCTGGTGAGGCGGGAATGTTATATGATGAAGATTATGAAAAAGCGCATTTGCAAATATTTTTAACTTCTTCTAGTCCCGAAGTTCACGAAGCTACTTGGCAAGCTATTGATGGATTGTTTGCTGAAAATTTTAAAGAGCGTGCAGATATAAAGTTTGGTGGAGATGTTATGCACCGAATCTCTTTAGGGAAATATATTGTAAGCGGTAAAATCCAAAATATTATTTTGGCTTTGATCATTTTACTCCTCACTACATTTATCATTTTTAGATCGGTAAAGAAAGGAATTTTTACGATCATCCCGATCTTGGTTTCATTAATCATGGTATTCGGATTTATGGGGTTGATGGGTATGCGATTAGGAATTAGTACTTCACTTTTGACGGCGATGATCGTTGGAATTGGAATTGACTTCTCGGTGCATTATTTAATTTCTTTTTATAAAAATAAAGAAGAAGGTGTCGAAACAGCTTTGTTTAACACTTGTAAAAATACAGGAAATGCTATCTCGTATGATGCGATTTCTAACATCATCGGCTTTAGTGTTTTATCGTTTTCTGGATTTCTTCCAGTACAACATTTTGGTTGGTTATTAGCATTCTCGATGCTCTTAATTTATTTCAATACGCTAGTCATTTTTCCAATTTTATTTACGATGAAAAAAGGAAAGAGCGTTGATCCTCTCTTGTCTCCGACAGGAAATTTGTTGGTCAAAAGCTAAACCACTTGAACAAATAAAGTATGCTAGTGAGGGTAATTCCTTTTGGGGTTGCCCTTGTTTTAAAATCTAGAAAATATTATAACAATAGTTTTACATTTTATAAAAAATAAAAAAACGAACAAAAATGAATTCACTTAATAAGTTTACAATTTGCCTATTCTTCTTTTTAGGAACTGTTTTGACTTACGGACAATCTACCAAAACGGCCAATTCAATTATCGAAAAATACCAAACAGCTTCTGCTATTGATGATTTACAAAGTACGATTACCTATAAAAATATCAGTAAAAAAGGAAGAGTTCAAGAGCGGTCATTGGAACAGTTTATTTTACAAAAAGATGCTTCTTCAAACACCTATAATTTCTTGTTGAAATTTGTCAGCCCCGCTGATATTAGTGGTACGTCTAGTTTGACGATTCAACATGATGGAAAAGCTGACGACCAATGGTTGTACTTACCTGCTTTGCGAAAAGCGAAACGAATTTCTGCTTCCAAAAAAGGAGATCGTTTTATGGGAACGGAGATGACTTATGAAGACTTGTCGAACTACCTTTCTGAACCAATGGAGGAATATAATTATGAATTGGTTGGAGAAGAAAATGTTATGCAAAAGGATTGTTATAAAATAATTGCAACTCCTTTAGCTGGAACAAAAACTCAATATAGTAAACGTATTCTTTGGATTGACCAAGCAACTTCTTTACAGGTGCAATCACATTTCTACAACAAAAAAGATAAACTACAAAAAGTGTTGACTGCAAAAGATATTATAAAAATTAGCGACACTAATTTTTATAAAGCTCATTTTATTCAAATAGAAAATTTGTTGACTAAGAATAGAACGGAAGTTTACTACGATGGTTTTGTGATTAATAAAGGAGTTAATCAAAATATTTTTTCTAAATCATACATTGAAACTTTATAATCATGGGACGGATACCTTTTGTAATTGTATTGTTTTTATTTTTTCAAAACCATTCCATGAATGGACAAGATTGGAAATTTAAGCACCATACAAAGTTTCAACCTTTGGTCGGATTTTATTTCCAATCACTTGAAAATAGTAATAAAACGATTCCTGAAATAAGTGCGCAGCAAGAATTTGAAGCACGATACAAAACCAAATTAAAAACATTCGTTGCCTTGCGATCTGTGGTCAATCCCCATGAAAAGAAACGAAGGCGAGTTTGGTTGAATCAAGCTTATGTGGCATTTAACAAAAATAATTTTTATGGAAAAATAGGAAAGCAAATTGTCAAGTGGGGCGACCTAACTGGATTAAGTGTTATGGATATGGCCAACGTTTATGACTACTATGATTTCTTACGAACTGATGACGAAGCACTAGGAAGTTGGGGAATAGAAACTAAGTTGAGTTTAAAAAAATGGCAGTTTCAATTCAGAGTGATTCCATTAAAAAGTTACTCCAGATTATATTTTGAAAACAACAGATGGATTCGGCTTCCTCATAATTTCGAGGGACCAAATGATTTAGTATTTACCGCCGAATTCAATGAGCTAAATAAGCAACACCCTAGCTCTTCAGTAAGTTATGGAGCAAATATTAGTTATGAAAATGATGACTTCGAAATCACTTTTAATGGCTATAGCGGCACAAATGATATTCCTCAAAGAGTACCACAATTGTCGGCTCCTAACTTGACTGAAAAAGTAATTTCTTATGATTTGAATTTAAGGTATCATCGATTAAATATTGCTTCTATCGCTTTTTCAAAACTGTTGGGAGAATACAGTCTTTGGTCGGAAGTATCTTTTATCAATAACCAGCGACTAGATGAATTAGCGATATTAACGCCTGATAATTACTGGGGTTTTACTGTTGGTATAGACCGTGTTTTTATTTTTGAAAACCCAGAGAAGCAATTAAAAGTATTGATTCAGTATTTAAAAAACTTCACTAATGATGAGGTGGAATATACTGTTAACGATTTGGATCATGTACTTGATCATGCTTTGCTAATGGATTTTTCTTATCAATTTAATTATGCCTGGAAAGCATCGTTGCGTTCGGTTTCCAACCTTTCATCTTTTAGCCAAAACATCAGCACTTCGCTGACTTACAAAATGACTGAAAAATTCCATTTGTCTTGTCAAACCGGTTTTCTATTTGGTCAATCCAATCACTTTTTTGGGTATTATCAAGATAATTCTAGACTCTTTTTAACCATGAAATATCACTTATAATGAAAAACGAAAATATAATAATGATGCCTTCAATTGTCATTTCCGATTCAGATTTGGATAAGGCGCAGGATAGAGAATTGAAGAAAAAGTTTTTTCCCAAAGGGATTTCTTTAATAGCAAATGGTCTTAATCAGTTGCATAAAGTTTCCCCTTTGTTATCTTCCAAATTGACTATGAGTTTGTTGTCCGTAGCGATTCGTAAACGAGTCAAGAGAAAGGACGAGCAATTTTATCAAAAAGGAACGAAGCAAGTTTTTACCTATCAAAATAAAACATTCAATGTCTATTCTTACGGAAGTGGACCTAAGGTTTTATTCATTCATGGATGGGCGAGCAATGGTGCAAGGTGGAGAAATTATGTGGAAAAAATTGTGGAGAAAGGATTTACTGCGGTAGTCGTAGATGCCCCTGCACAAGGAACCTCCAAAGGTTTTTTACTTTCCATTCCGGATTATATTCAATGCATCAAAACTGTTTTATATGCTAGCGAAAATTGGCACGGAATCGTGTCTCACTCAGTTGGGAGTTTGGTCGGAGTAATTGCAGCGAGCGAGACAAAAATTAAATTTGATAAATTAAAAGTTGTTCTGATGTGTACTTTTTCTGATTGCGATGCTTTGATGACAAAATATGCTAGATGCATGGGAATCGAAGAGCAGGTGCTGTCTGATACTAAGAATAAAATTGACCAAATATATTATGAGCCATTAACTCATTTTTCGTTAGTCGATCATTTTAAACAAATTAATGCAGAAGGATTTTTATTGTATAACCCTGATGATATTGTCGTGCCTTCGGTGGAAGGAAATAAAATTAGACGTGCACTTCCTGATTTAAGATTTTTTGAGACTAGGGAAGGTGGTCATAATTTGAGATCGGAGAAAGTGGAGAATGAGGTGATTGGGTTTATGGAGAGATAGTTATTTGTATAGATTTCAGAATGGTATAATTAAAGAGTATCGGTCTAGATTAGCTTTCTATTTTCAATAAAAAAAGCCCGATCAAAATGACCGAGCTTTTTAGTTGTACCCCCGGGGGGAATCGAACCCCCACTCCCGAAGGAACTGGATTTTGAATCCAGCGCGTCTACCAGTTCCGCCACAAGGGCAAGAGTACAAATCGCTTTATTGTAGACTGAAAAAGGTTACCCCTTTTCCTAAAGCGACGCAAATTTATTCAAATTTTCTTTAATTCGCAATAAATAACGCTTTTTCAAAAAATAATTTTTGATTGCGTTTAATTCCTCCTCTTTTGGAGCAGTATCATCGTAATTTTCAATAAAAGGAGTTACTTCTTCGAGGAGATTAGTTTCCAATGATTTTAGATCAGTTTGAACTTTATCAAAATTGCTTTGATCAAAATCAAATTCCAACTCCATCAGATTCTCATTGATGTCCATCATCTCCATGAGGAATTCTTGTGGAATTTTATTTTTTCCTTCCTCACCTAAAATCTCTTTTAAGTCAAGGATATATTTCATCCTTTTATCAAAATTCGAAAGCGTTTTATACGCATTGTTATTTAGCGTTGAAAGTTCAAGCACTTCCATTTGTTTCTCCTCAGATTCCAAGGTGAAAAAGTCAGGATGATACTTTTTACTATTAGCGTAAAAAGTTCTTTTCAATTCCGCTTCGTCCAATTTAAAATTGACGGGTATTTCGAAAAATTCAAAGTAATTCATTTCTCAAAATATTTTATCGAATAAACACATTCCAAATATCCAATCCTAAAATTGAAATCATCAAAATGACTAAAAAGAGAAAGCCTGCAATCGTTGCGTATTCCATGAATTTATCATTTGGTTTTCGGCCGCTGATGACTTCGTACAATAAAAACATTACATGACCACCATCCAAAGCAGGAATCGGCAATAAATTCATAAAGGCTAAAATCAAAGAAAGTGTTCCTGTCAAAGTCCAGAATTTTTTCCAATCCCAAATTGGCCCATAAGCCTGAGCAATAGAAAATACACTTCCTAAATTATCTTTAGCAGCCAATTTACCTGAGATCATTTGACCGATAGCTTTTGCTTGATCAGTCAATGCACCCCAGCCATTTTTGATACCTAATGGAATAGATTCCGCAAAACCATATTCTATTTTTTTAGTACCGAGTACATCGAAAGGATTTTTAAATGCAACTCCTATTTTTCCATTCTCATTTGTTTTTAAACTGATTTCTTTAGTCTCATTCTTCCGAATAACAGAAAGGGTAATTTGTTGTCCTTTTAAATTTTCAAGTTCATCAACTAATTGATGAGAGTATGGAGTTTTTATACCATTGACTCCTACCACCTGATCGCCAGGAAGAATTCCAGCTTTTGCAGCAGGTCTACCTTTTGTTGCTTCGACAACGATGAAAGGAGTTTGTAATTCAAAAACAGCATATCGACGATTAGCCTTGTTTCCAAGAGTCATAGATACATCTTCAGGAAGTTGAATAGTTTGCGTCGAACCAGCTCTTTCGATTTCTAGAGTCTTCGCTTGGTTGATGATGATTTCTTTTCTAAAAAGTCCAGGGTTTACTTTTTCAAAAGGAACTTCCCCAATTTTCATAATTTTATCTCCATCCAATAACCCTAGTGAAAGTCCAATCGTATCTGCATGAATCCCATAAGTTACATTTTCTCTAGGAATATATTCTTCGCCCCAAGTGTAAAGGATTCCAACAAAAATGATCAAACCCAAAACGAAATTAACCGTTACTCCACCCATCATAATGATCAATCTTTGCACAGCTGTTTTACTTCGAAATTCCCACGGTTGAGGTTCTTGTTCCAATTGCTCTGTATCAAAACTTTCGTCAATCATCCCCGAAATTTTTACATAACCACCTAATGGTAGCCAACCAATTCCATATTCTGTTCCGCCTTTGGTAAATTTGAAAAGAGAGAAATAAGGATCAAAAAAGAGATAAAATTTCTCTACTCTTGTTCCAAATAATTTTGCAGGTACGAAATGCCCGCCCTCGTGAAGCACAATTAAAATGGACAAACTCAAAATCAGTTGTCCTACCATTACCAATGTACCCATTTATATTTTTTTATTTTTATTGAAAATTTCTGATTTACTTTACGCTATTAAACAGATTCTTTTGTAAATATGTTTTAAAACGAGTGCAAAAGTACTATTTACATTAGGAGTTTCAAAGTTTATTATACGAGTTGATTTTTAATCATTTTTAATTAATATTGTTTCGCAAGATTGTTTAGACGCTGACTTTTTAAGACTTTTATGTTTGTCCACTTTATCTATTATGATGTTTTTTGTTTACAAAAAACTAAACATAAAAAGTCTTAAAAATTCAGCGTCTGAAAATAACTGACATAATTTAATATCACAAAATAATATTGTCGCCTGGAATCGATAATCACGAAAATATATGCAGCTTTTTTTTACAAAAAATATCACGGGAAATATCGCCACTTTCGAAGCGGAAGAGGCGCGCCATATTCAAGTTTTACGAAAAAAAATAGGAGATGTTCTGCACTTCGTTGATGGAGACGGAGGGATGTACAAAGGGGAGATTACGGAGATGCCCAAAAAACAATGTTTGCTAAGTATCCTTGAACACAACCCTTCGTATAATGAACGAAAGGTGAAATTGCACATTGCGATTGCACCTACTAAAAATATCGCTCGACTTGAATGGTTTTTGGAAAAAGCGACGGAAATTGGTATTGATGAAATCACGCCAATTTTGTGCGATCGATCTGAAAGGAAAAGAATTAGAACAGATCGATTAGAAAAAATTACGATGTCTGCGATGAAACAATCGCTCAAAGCATATTTGCCAAAATTAAACGAATTGACTGATTATCAGGATTTTATCAAACAAAGTAATGAAGACATCAAATACATCGCTTATTGCAATGATGATGCTTTGAATCATTTGAAAAAAGAATATTCTACAGCAGAAAACGTTACTATTCTGATTGGTCCCGAAGGAGATTTTTCCCCAAAAGAAGTTAAGTTAGCTTTGGAAAATGGGTATCAAGGAATCAGTTTGGGAACGAGTCGATTGCGAACGGAGACAGCGGGAATTGCAGCTTGTCATATTATTAATTTAGCCATTGATGAATAGCAATGAAAAGGTTTGAATCAAAAAAAGATGCTTGGGTTATTTATTTTTTAGCTGGAACATTGGCAGTTGTACTGAGCATGGTTTATTTAATTCCTTCAGAAAAAGAAATTCCATGGATTGTTCATATTATTTTGGCAGCATCTTTTGGATTAATTTTTTGGATGTATGTGAATACATTTACGTTGGTTGAAAATAATCTTTTGACGCATCAATGTGGTATGATAAAGTGGAAAGTACCAGTTGACAAAATCAAAAGGATAAAGAGGAAATCAACTAGCATGATTAATCATGGAACTTGGTCTTCTGATAAAATTGACATCATTTACAACTTAGGATCATCATTATCAATTGCTCCAGCTGATAAGGAAGGATTGATTGAATATTTGGTTTCAAGGAATGGGGAGATAGAAGTGTTTTGAATAGATTTTTATTAAAAATAAGAAAGTATTTTTTGAGAAGAATAAAAGAAGAATGAAAAACGAAAACCAAATTAATTTAATTTTTAGGGCTTTGAATATTGCGTTGTTAGAAAGTAAGAGAAGAAGCGTATTCCATAAAGAATTCTAAAATATATATGTTGAGTGATCTTATACATAATCTTCCTGGTGCTATTCGTCAAGAAATCATGAAAGAATCACCAGATTTCGAAAGCATTTTAAATACTTTTGAAAGAAGAGCCGAGGGTGGAAAAATGATTTTTTGGTTAGATAATTTAAAAAATCAAAAATAATAATAATGACACAAAGTGATATTAAAAACGAAAAATTAAGCAAACATCCATTTTTGGAAGGAATGTATTCAGATTCATATTTTCCTGATTCGATAGTTGACAAAGGAAAAAGAATATTGGTGGAGCTTTGTTTGCAAATTGAAAATAAGCCACCAAATAATTTAGAAGAGTTGTATAAATTAACTCATGCTGCGACTGAAAAGTTTAATGAGTTAGATGAAGAATTTAATGATAATGACAGCGAGATAGAAACAGTTGCAAGAGAAATTATCGCTGAAGATTTTGAAACTATCGCATTGAATTATGGTTTTGATAATGCTGATGGAGAAGAATTAATTGAAACTAGAGAATGGTAAACTATTTTCTATCTTCCAAAAAAACGAGTTTAAAAAAAAATAACATGAAAAAAATATTATTCCTACTACCAATTATCTTCTGTTTTGCCTTCGCAGCAAATGTGGAAAAGCCTAGCTTGAAAATGGGATTGCTAAAATACAATGGGGGAGGAGATTGGTATTCGAATCCAACTGCGTTGCCCAACTTAGCGGACTTTTGCAACAAAGAATTAAAGACCAATTTTGATAACGATTATGGAACAGTAGAAGTCGGAAGTGCAGAACTTTTTAATTATTCATTTCTGCATATGACAGGGCATGGAAATGTCGTTTTTTCAGATGCAGAGGCAGATAATTTGCGTAACTATTTATTGGCTGGCGGATTTTTGCATATTGATGATAATTATGGAATGGATCCATATGTGAGAACTGCGATGAAAAAAGTTTTTCCAGAATTAGAGTTTGTGGAGTTACCTTTTGAGCATCCGATTTATCATCAAAAATTTGAATTTAAAAATGGCTTACCTAAAATTCATAAGCATGATGACAAACCTGCGCAAGGATTTGGATTGGTTTATGAAGGTCGATTAGTTACTTTCTATTCTTTTGAATCAGACTTGGGAGATGGTTGGGAAGATCAGGATGTGCACAAAGATCCAGCGGAAACTCGAAGATTGGCGTTGCGAATGGGAGCTAATATTATTCAATTTGCATTTGAGCAGTAAAATTGGTGGAGGAGTTTTTTGAAATAATTTGCTATTTTTTTATTAAATTTGTTAACAAACTTTGTGTAAACATAGACGCCTATTCACTTTAAACATTTAATACTATAGTTATGAATAAATTTAAAGATTTAATGGAAAAATCTGCCTTTGGGGTTTGCAGTTACCTGGGTAGAAAAATGGGAATAGCATCTAGCAGAGTTCGTCTTTACTTTATTTATACTTCCTTTATTTCAATGGGGTCTCCAATTATTATTTACTTATTTATTGCCTTTTGGTTGAATGTGAAAAAGTATATCAAGAAAGGAAAAAATATGATTTGGGAATAATTCTCATTAGTTCAAATAAAAAAAGAGGATAATCGAAATTAATCGGTTATCCTCTTTTTAGTTTTTAGTTACGAGGTATTAAGCAGCACCTGCAGCTTTTTCTTCGGCCGTATTTACTGCATCAATTTCCTTGTCGATATAATAGAGAGCCATCGGGCTTTTTCCAATTAATTTAATTTTATCTAAAATAGATCGCATTAAATTTTCCTCTTCTCGTTGCTCAGCGATGTACCATTGAAGGAAATTTTCGGTGGTATAATCACTTTCAGCTTTAGCAATTTTTAATAAATCATGAATTGACTTAGTTACTTTTTGCTCATGCTTGTAGACCATGTCAAACATTTTTTGAGGTGTTCCAAATTGATGAGGAACTTGAGCGATAGCAGGCGTCAATGCCATTGCATCAACTTCATTCAGGTATTCAAATATTTTCAACATGTGCATTCTTTCCTCTTCAGATTGGCGATGCATAAATTTTTCACAACCATCCAATCCTTCATTGGCACACCAGGTAGCCATCGATAAATATAAAAATGAAGCATATCCTTCTAAGACAATTTGTTGATTTAAAGCCTTGATCATTTTTTTTGAAATCATAATATTTTTGGTTTTTATTTTTTTGCAAAACTACAGTTATTAAACAATTTCAAAGTGAAAATGGTTACGAAAATCGCTTCTATTTTTAATGATTTTTATCAAGCGAAATTATTGGATCTCAATGCTTACTAATTCAATAACCGGAATCATGTTGATTAGACCACAAACTGACTCTTCAGTCGTCTCCTGATATTCGATTATTACATCCAATTCATTTTGTTGAAAATTAGAATCCAAAGAATCTGCTCGATGATCTGTCAAAACGCCATCCACTTCAAATTGAACAACCCAACCGCAACCATCTAAGGCTGGATCTCCAAGGTCTAAAATTTTAGCATTAGTTTGGAGGGGACAAACTCCGTTAGAATAAGTAACTCCGGCACATTCCGCAAGGCAATTATTGGAATAAGTTTTTCCATCATCACCACACACCGGTGCATAAATTTCAATGCAAACACAATCTTCCTCATTCTTTTCGCAACTAGAATTAAAAACTAAAATTCCAGCGAAGATTAATAACAATAATAAATTTTTCATAACGATTTTTTTTAGTGAACAAAATTAGAATAAATGATTTAAAAAGGAAGACTTTCATTTTTTTAGAAAGGATGGGGCGGTTATTTGGTTTTAAGAATATTTTAACGAAAAGTGGATTTTTATTAGTTTGTCACGTTTGATAAAACTAATTGTCATTTAAGTACCGATTCACAAATATCTGTAAGAAATTTTAGTTTCTTTTTTCCTCTGACTTCGTTAAAAATACTCATCGTAACACAGGCTATGATTGCGTTTTTTGCCTCATCAGAGAAAAAAATAATTCTAAAATTTTACGTATACATATTTATGATTTGGCACTTATTTAAATAAAACAAAAAAAATAAAAGACACTATCGTCAAAATTTTATCTTTGTGCAAAATATGCTGTAACAGAAATTGTTTAATATTCTGAACATGATTTTTTATCCTACTCTTCGTCACGTACTCATCTTGATAGCTAAGGCTATCAGACTCCGTGCGTTCCTTGATTAGATTAAAAATTCATTGCTCATAATATCAAACAACTTTTATTACAGCGTATTAATTTTAGAAATCAATTTATTTTTTTTAAAAAATACTAAATATAATTATGAATAAAATTGCTCTGTTTTTTGGGTTTGCACTTTTATTGCTTTCCTGCAAAACTAAAAAACCAATGACTGCTCTGACAGAGATGACTGACAAATCAATTGCTGCATCTACTGTAAATGTCAACAACATTAAAAGCCATATTTTTTACTTGGCTTCCGATGAACTGAAAGGTCGAGATACACCATCCGAAGGTTTGGATATTGCTGCAAAATACTTAGCAACTAGCTTAATGAGATATGGTGTCAAACCCGCTTATGGCGAAGGTGTTCAAGGATATTATCAAGATGTACCTTTAGTAAATGTAATGCCTCCAACTGGTGGTGCTTTAAAATTTGGTGATTTTAATTTGGCATTGCCTGATGGATTTTTGATGATTAGAGGAGAGAATATGGAAGTGGAATCTGAAATGATTTTTGCTAATCGAGGAACAGAAGAAGATCTAAAAGGATTGGATGTAAAAGGAAAAATCGTTGTAGTAATGTGCGGAATTGAAGGAGACGATAGCCCTCAAGCATGGTTTTTTGCAGGTCGTGAAAAACGAAATGCGATCAAAGCTGCAGGAGCAAAAGCATTAGTTGAAATTTATAATAATGCTCAATTGCCGTATAACTTTTTAATTAATTTTTTGAATTCACCACAAATGAAAGTGGATGATTCGAGTGATGATAATGCCAGTCCGTTTCCACATGTTTGGGTAAATGGTTCAAATGCAGAAGCTGTGGCAAAATTAAGATCTGCTAATGGTTTGAAAGCGAGTCTGAAGATTGATGGAATGAAAAATGAGAAAATCAAAACGCAAAATATCGTTGGGGTACTCGAAGGATCTGATCCTAAGTTAAAAGATGAGTACATCATTTATTCAGCGCATTATGATCACGTTGGAATTGGGCGTGCAGTTGAAGGTGATTCAATTTATAATGGCTCGCGAGATAATGCGGTTGGAAGTGTAACGGTTTTATCTGCTGCTGAAAACTTAGCAAAGTATCCAACGAAACGTTCTGCTGTTTTTATCTTTTTTACAGGAGAGGAAAAAGGATTGCTTGGTTCATCTTACTATGCCGATCATCCTGCGATTCCTTTGGACAAGATGACTTACTGTTTCAATAGTGATAATGCTGGATATAACGATACGACGAAGGCGATGATTATTGGATTGGAAAGAACATTGGCGCGGCCGCTAATTGAAAAAGCATGTACTGCTTTTGGTTTGACTGCCATTCAAGATAACATGCCTGAGCAAGGATTATTTGATCGATCAGATAATGTGAACTTTGCGAAAAAAGGAGTTCCAGCACCAACCTTTGGAATGGGAATTACTAAGATGGATGATGAAGTAAATAAATATTATCACCAACCTCAAGATAACCCCGAGACATTGGATTATACTTATTTGACTAAGTTTTTTAAATCATATGTTTACGCATGCCGTTTGATTGCCAATACAAACGAATCCGTATTTTGGAAGGAAGGTGATAAATATTATGAGGATGGATTGAAGTTGTATAATATGAAAGATGTGAAAAAGTAAATGAAAGTTAACTAACTTTTAAGTTCAAATTTTTCAAAAGGAAAACCCCGTGAATATATTGTTATTCACGGGGTTTGCTTTTTGTTAGATACTGTTTCTTAACCTTTTAATTTAAGTTCTTTTTTTCGTTCACGAATTAACTTAGCTACATTTAATGATTTTTCATCATAGTCTTTAGTTACTTCAAGCAATAATTTTTTTCTCATTTTATGTCTGAAATATATTTTTTGTCCAACTCTTAATCTTACCCCACTTGTAGAAAAAGGAGATAGATTTGGATTCATCACTGATGGAATCCACAGCGGGATAGATTTTGCTGATGGATTCTTTAAAGTAAATCCTACCGATTGTTGCGCATTAGCATTTGACACTAACCCTAAACTGAAAACAATGGAAAGCAATAAAATTCTCATGTTGAATATTTTTTAGTTTTATTAAATCAAAATTCAACATACCTACGAGAGTTTTATCAAAATAGATTTTTAGCGTTTGAATTTTTTAATCAAATTCTAATTCTTCCATTTTTTTCATAAAATCTTTTGCCCGTTTTTCAAGAAGTTCTTTTTTTAGTTTGATGTGATCCAATGATTTTCTGAAAGCGATTCCTTCATCAGTTTCTAATCTTTCGATGATTCCTTGAGTGGCTTCTTTATCTGCCAAAACATCTTTTCCGAGATACCACATCAAACGAAAATTGACGGAGACAAAACTGGAACTTAGATCCATAATTTGCTTTTCCACTTTTTTTCGAACAGCTTCTTTTTTAACAATATCATTGGTATCGACTTCACTAACGATGACCGCCATTTTTTCAAATTCAGTAGCTAATTGATCTACCGCATTCAGTAACTTGTTTAATTGTTTTGCATCATTTTTCAAATAGGCGACCGCTTTTGGATTATCTTTTAATTCTTCAGGGATTTCTAATTCTACATAATCAATTAGTTCTGTTTGAGCACAAGAAGAGTTGAAAAGTAGGAAAAGGAGTAAGGTACATGCGAAATGAATTTTCATATTTTATTCGATTTTATTTTATATGGAAAAATCTAAAAGAAAGTAAATAGACAAGGAATGTTATTTTTAAAATACTTCGAAACAAAACTCCTACCATACCCAGAAATTTTGTGATATTTGTGGAAGAAAACAATCATATATATTATGCAAGAAAAAGAAATTAGTCTCGATCTCTACACAGACGAGGAAGTGCAGCAAGGCATCCAAGAAGTTTTTCAACATGAAAAATTCATAACGGGTATGAAGGCTTTTTTGCCTGAAGAATTATACCAACACATCATCAAAGCCAAAGATAATGTTCAATCTATTTACGACTTTCAAGCTAATATCACGAGGCCATTTTTAAAAACGATTCAGCAAATTAGTATTTCTGAATTATCGGTAAGTGGTTTGGAAAATCTAAATAAAGAAGATAAATATTTATTTATCTCGAATCATCGAGACATCGTTTTAGATTCAGCATATCTAAATTTATTGTTGTTTGAAAATCAGATTTCGACAAGCCAAATTGCTATTGGTGATAATTTGATGAAAAATAGAGCTTCGGAAATTTTGTTTCGAATCAATAAAAGTTTTGTTGTCAAACGAGAAGGTACTCCGAGAGAATTATATGCTCACTCGCTTGAACTGTCGAAATATATTCAAAGGATGATTTCGGAAAAAGTGGATTCGGTTTGGATTGCTCAACGAGAAGGTCGAGCGAAAGATGGAAATGATCGAACTCAACCTGGACTTTTAAAAATGATAAGTTTAAGTGGAGGGAAATTGTTGAAAGAACATTTCCAAAATTTGAATGTGGTTCCAGTTGCGATCTCCTATGAATTTGATCCGACAGGTCTACTCAAGACGCAAGAATTTTTAAATAAAAAGAGAGATCCTGATTTTAAAAAATCATTCAAAGAGGATCTCAATAATATGCTTTTGGGGATTCGAGGAGAAAAAGGAAAAGTGCATTTTGATTTTGGAAAGCCATTGAACGAAGAGTTAGAAGTACTTGATACTGCAAAAAATAGCAAACAGCAAATGGAGTTTTTGACCAATATAATTGATCGGTCTATTCATATCAATTATCATTTGAATCCAGCCAATTATGTTGCCTATGATTGGCTTCATGATTCTACTGATTTTGTTAATGAATATTCCAAAGAGGAAAAGGAAAAACATACTCAATTTTTTCAAGCTCAAATCGATCAATTAGCAGAGAATGAACAAGAAGAAGGACTTCGATATTTATTAGAAATGTATGCGAATCCCGTGGTGAATGCTAATCAATATAAAGGTTGATCTTATGATTTTACCGATTAAATAAATTAAGATAAAATGGAAAATAAAAATCAAAAGGATAGAAAAATGTTTTTTCTAGCAGGAGCATTATTAGCTGGGCCAGCAGTTTATTGGTTTATGTTGGCAGGGTGGACACCTGAGACGAGCAAGTTAAAAGTATTGATGATGGGAGTGCAAGCAATCTTTGGGATTTATTTATTTTTTTATGGAATTAATACAACGAAAACACCAAAGTAATGAATTCAAAAATCATTGTCGCTTCCAAAAACCCTATCAAAATTAATGCAACGAAATTAGGCTTCCAAAAAGTTTTTGCAAGCATGAATTTTGAATTGGAGGGAGTCTCCGTTCCTTCGGATGTGAGTGACCAACCAATGACCAATAAAGAAACTTTGCAAGGAGCAACTAACCGAGCAACTCATGCTAAAAATGATTTTCCTAATGCAGCATATTGGGTAGGTATCGAAGGGGGAATTGAGAAAATGGGAGAGGAGATGATGGCTTTTGCATGGATTGTAATTTTGTCAAATGAAAAAAAGGGAAAGGCAAGGACGGGGACATTCTTCCTCCCTAACAAAGTTGTCGAATTGATTAATCAAGGTAAAGAATTAGGGGAAGCAGACGATATTGTTTTTGGTCATTCCAATTCAAAACAGAAAAATGGAGCGGTTGGAATATTGACAGGGAACTTAATAGATCGAACTCAGTTTTATGTTGAGGCGATGGTTTTGGCGCTGATTCCTTTTTTGAATAAAGAAATTTATTAAATTTTATTCTGCTCTCATACTTCAAAAAAAAGCCGCACAATGATAAATCATTACACGGCTTAAACAACACCCTTAAATTTTTTTCAATGGAAAAATATTGAAGGGAAAGTAAATGGATGGAAAGTATTTTTTTATACAAATTTTCATCACATTCTCTTTTTTCATGGATCAAGACAGTTTTTGGAATGAGATAAGATTTTTTACAAAAAAAGTTTTTCAAAAACTATTTTGTTTTGGTTACTCTAAAATTATCTTAGAGCTAAGAAAATTGTTTCATAGAATGGTTCTCGAAAAAATCACTCTAGAAAAAGGAGTATTGCTTAAAGCAATACACTTTAAAAAAACTTAAATTTTAATGGAATATTTTAAATGTTTTCTTGGCAGGAAGAACAAACATTTATGTTCATGATCCTCTTATTTAATGGATGTAAAAATAACGCGAAATAGAGGGTAATATGAAAAAAAGAAAGTATACAATTAGGACAAAGTATAGTAAGATTAGGACAAATTTTATATAGGACAAATTGAAAGTTCTAAAACAAAGGGGTTTATGATGAATTTCCTCTAAATCTTTCTTTGTATATTTTATAATCCTTTTTTGGTGTTGATTCCTTTTTTGAGCAAAAAAGTTTATTAAAGTCTAATTTAAAAAATTAAGCCGCACAACAATTAAATCGTTGCACGGCTAAAAACAACACCCTTAAAAATATTTTCTTAAATATTTTTAAGGGGATGAGTTGATTAAAATTTAGTAACAAACAACTTTAAATAAGGTTGTAAATTAAATAGTATAGTAAGGGTAAGGGGGGAAGGTGTTCTGTCTTGTTTTGACCTTTCTATGGGAGTAATTTGTTTATTAAGATACTCATCTTCGAAGTAAGTTAGATTCTAGCTGTAATTAATGTTTTTTCAAGCCCAATCTTTATATTTCGTAAAAGACAGGAGGATATTCTACTAACCCACCTTTATTTTCCAAACATCCCTCTACTAATTCTATTGCCATAAAATGGTCTTCTGGTACTTCAAAAGGGCAACGGATTTTCCATTTAGATGCTTTTTGAAAACCAAATTTTGGATAATAATTTTTATGACCAAGAACTATAACATGTTCGAATTTTAAATTTCTGGCAATTTGTAATCCTATTGTTACAAGTTTGCTTCCGGTTCCTTTTTTTTGAAAATCAGGATGAACTGACATGGGGGCAAGCGCCAAGGAAGAATAGGTTGACTCCCCAATTATTTTTATTTTCGAAAAAAGAATATGGCCAATAATCTTTTCATCTTGCTCAGCAACGAGTGAAAGTTCAGGAACAAAAGAATTTCCTTTTCTAATTTTTTCAATCAATTGACTTTCTCCTTCTAGTTCAAAAGCAAGATGATTAATGCCATAAACTGACTTAAAATCTTGGGGCGTTTCTTGACGTATTTTCATTTTGTACTGATTAAAATTTGGGTGTATTATTTTAAGATTAAAACTACTTTAAATATTAAAAATATTAGAGCATTTTTAATACGTAAAATAAATTTAATCAAGGGTTCGGAATCAGATTTGTTTGGCATAAAAATTGGCTATTAAGTAGACATCCAATCCAATAACTAACTATTCTATCAGCCTACCCTCAAATCTATCCCTAGATTAACAAAATGTATTTCATAATATAAATAATAATAGCATGACCAATTTAATCCAACTTGAAAAAAAATTCACCAGAAATCTATTGTCTTCCCAAGAAAAACTTTCCTTAAAAGGAAAAGGTATGGGTAATATGATGAGGATGGAAGGTAAGAAATGTCCACCACCTGTAGACGAAGGAAAATTAGAAATTAATGCGAGATTCTACTAGAATACTTTAATTCAGAAATCAGGTTTTGCATAAAAACCTGATTTCTATTTTTGTCTAAAAAACTTTCTTAATCAATTTTATGAACCTAAATAGGAAACTTGCTTTTCTTATTCTAGCGCTAGTAGGTGTATGTCATCCTATTGTTGCTAATACTCTTGACAGTCTTATGTCAAGGGTTTCTTATTTAGATTCACCTAATCAGACTTCAGAACTTTCCAATAATTATTTTCAGATAGGCCAAGAGTTATATTATGATGATTCCTTTGAGGAAGCTAATAAGTATTATGCTTTAGCCCTTGAACTAATTGATATTGAAGAAGATCAGGCATCTTATTTCAATATTTTGTTGGGATTAGGAAAGGCAAATAAACGACTCAATAATTATGAAAAAGCATTAGAGTACTTTTCAGAAATTATTGGAGCAAAATTAAATAGACCTAATAATAATATTCTAGCCAATACATATAACCATCTAGGTTCTATTTATAAGTCATTGGGAGAATATGAAAAAGCTTATCAGGAACAGTTAAATGCATTACATTTTCATGAGATTGAAAAAGATTCTAGTGGTATAGGTAGAGACTATTATGAAATTGGAAGTATTTTATTTTATCAAGAACGTTTTGATCAAGCGCTGGAATATTATGGGAAAGCCTATGATTACTTCAATCAAATTAATCATCAAAAATTAATTTATTCAAGTCTTGCAGCTATAGGAAGTTCTCATCAGAACTTAGGTAACCTTGCCGAGAGTTTAGACTTCGGAACGCGTGCCTTAGAATTAGCTAGAAATTTAAAATACAAAACAGGGATTGCTTACGCATTAGGAAATTTGGCTCAAGTAAAACTTCAGCAGAATAAGACAGATGAAGCCAAAAAGATGTTGGAAGAAGCGCTGAGACTAAAAGAAGAGTTAAAAGATCCTTGGGCAATTATTGGCGGTAATTTAGGAATAGTTAGAGCAACCTTGATTTGTAAAAAACCTGAAAAAGCGATTCCATATTTAAAAACAGCTCTTGATTTATCTTTGAAAATAAAAAGCAAAACTCGTGAACTTGAGACTTATCAAGAATATGAAAAAGTGTATCGTGCATTAAACGATTTTCCTAAGTCTTATTTTTATTTAAAAAAATACACTATGCTTAAAGACTCCGTATTGAACGAAAAAACAGTTCAAGAGATGGGGCAAACGAAGCGTAGATTTGAACTGGAAAAGAAGGAAAATGAAATCGTTTTATTAACAACTAAAAATGAAAATTTAGAATATAAAAAGAAAAATCAGCGGTTGCAGGCTGTTATATTTTTTAGCCTTTTTTTTATTGTTTTGATGATCCTTGGTGTGAATGCTAGAAGCCTAAGAAAACAAAAGGAAACCAACTTAGTCTTAGAACAACAACAACAGAAGATCCAAGCTCAAAATGGAGCTTTGAAAGTTTCTCAAACCCAGTTGCGTGAATTTAATGTACTATTAGCAAAGAATAATAAATTATTAGAGGAAAGAAATGAAGAAGTGAAAGTGAAGAACGATCAACTTGAAGCCTCTAATGAAGATTTACAAAACTTTGCTTACGTCGCTTCGCATGATTTGAAAGAACCACTTCGAATGATCCATTCTTATACTTCACTCTTGAAAAAAAGGTATAATCATTTGTTGGATGAAAGTGGACAAGAGTTTATTTTTTATGTAACAGATGCGGTGAAGCGAATGGATGTCATGTTGAATGATTTGTTAGATTATTCCAGAATTGATTCAAGAGGAGAGACAAATGTAGCTGTTGATTTAAAAGATGTTATGTTGATCGTTAATTCTAATTTGACAAATTTATTGGAAGAAAAAAATGCGACGCTAGTTTATGATCAAGAAACATTTCCAGTAGTGAAATCTAGTTTTTCTAAAATGACTCAATTATTTCAAAATTTGATTAGTAATGGTATCAAATTTAAAGGAGAGAAAGATCCGATAGTTATTGTAAAGTGCAAAAATGAATCGGGTAAAATAATCTTTTCAATTAAAGATAATGGAATTGGAATTGCTCCTGAAAATCAGAAAAAAGTATTTGAAATGTTTAAGCGATTGCATACAAGAGAGGAATATGAAGGAACTGGAATTGGTCTAGCAACTTGCAAAAAAATTATTCAAAAGCAGGGAGGTAGTATTTGGATTGAGTCGGAAGAAGGAAAGGGGACAACATTCTTTTTCTCAATGCCAACTTATGCGGAAGAATTAATTGAAGCTTAGAATATTAGGTTTGGCTTTTTATATAAAATTGTTTTTTCAAAAAACATTCAACTGCAAATTCACTCGCATCAAAATGAGGTTGAGGTAAATGTTTAGGATCTACCCAAATCCATTTCTCACATTTCTCAGGCTCCATTTCTTTTGGAATTCCTTCAAACTTATTGGTAAATAAATTAACGGAGACATGATGAATTCCAGTTGATTCGAAAGTCCGTAAATTGTTTGTTACGCCAATAACCACAGGGTTTTCAATGATTAATCCAGTTTCTTCCAAAACCTCTTTTTTAATTCCTTCTTCGAACGTTTCACCCATTTCTAAATGACCACCTGGAATAGAATAAAAAGGTGAGTGGCTTCCTTTTCGTTTACCGACTAGAATTTCTCCTTTTGCATTTTGGATAATGATTCCGATTCCAACATTAGGACGTTGCATGGTTTTTTAGTTTTTGTAACAATGTAATTCCGGATTCCCAGTTGTTAGTTCCAATGCTTTTTTCGAGGTGTCCAGCATCTTCAATGGTTACTAATTCACTACCCCAAATATCTGCAAAAAATTCTGCTCTTTCGAAGTCAACTACATGATCATTCGTACTCGCTACCACTATCGTTGGAAATGGTAGCTGCTCTAAATGCAGCGGAATAAAATCAGTAATGTAGGTTGGATAATCACCCCGTTCGACATCGCTAGGTGCAACAAGAAGAGCTCCTTTTATTTTATGTTGGAATTTTCGATACCAGTTGACGATTGTCGCACATCCCACAGAATGTCCAACTAAGATGACATCTTTCAAATCATATTGACTTAAAACTTCTTCTATTCGATTAACCCAATCTTCACAATTTGGTTGCTCCCAATTATCTTGATTGATTCGAATAAAATCGTTGGGATATTGTTTTTCCCAAAGTGTTTGCCAATGATCGTCGTCCGAATTTCGGAGACCAGGAATATTAAAGTACATGATTTTTTTTTGCAAAAGTAGTTTTTTTACCGCAGAGTTGAAAAGTAGTTTATCGCTGAGTTGCATAGAGTTTTATTATTAACTCCGAGATAAATTCGTTTTTAACTCGGTGATGAAAAATTATTCCAACACCTCCAGCCCATTTTGACAAAAAATAAAAATTGCATCCCTCAAAAATACCGCTAGACCATCTCGATATTTTTCATAATGTGCCTTGAACCTTTCATCATCCACATACATTTCCCCTAATCCTTCATATCGTTCTTTTGATACTTTATAGTAAAAATTAAGGTGTTTAAAATGCATGGCAACCGCTTGTTGAACTTGTTTTCCCGAAGGATGAAAATCCATCAATTCAGCGAGTAGTTGGTTGACTTCTTCTCCTTTAGCCTTATGATCTTCCCAACCATCCTTTCCTAATTTTTGAATGCGTTTCTCTACATCTAAAAATTCTTTTGCGCCCCAGCGTTTTTTTACTTCGTTACGCATGGAGTTGATTTCTTCTTGAGAGAAACCTTCATATAATTCTTTATCAGACATCATGTTTTTTTTATTTTTTAGTGAATGAATAGTTTTCTCCACTGTTGTCAAAAGTTGTTGCATCTGATCTGCTCGACGAAGCAATTCAACTTGGTGAAATTCTAACGCTTTGACTAAATCAAAATCAGGGTCATTTAAAATCTTAGCAATTTTTTTTTAAAGGGAAATCCAATTCCTTATAAAATAAAATCTGCTGTAATTTCAATAATTCTTCTTCACCATAGTAGCGATAATTTTTCTCAGAACGCTCTGCTGGTTTTAGTAAACCAATGCGATCATAATGGTGTAAGGTTCGAACACTTACACCAGCCAATTTTGATAGTTGTTGGACGGAATATTTATACATAAAAAATTCTTTATGATGCAAAGATACGGTATGACGTAAGGGCAGAGTCAAATTTTTCATGGAGTTTTTTTCCAAAATATTTTTAAAACGAAATAGTTTACTATTTTTGATTTTGAAATTAAAAGATATAAAGTATTGATAATTAATGATTTATATCTTTGGAAAAACTATTTTATGTTACCTTTTGTTGTGATGAGAAATAACAACCTAAATTGAATTTAATGAGAAAAGACATCTACATCAGCTACGAGTTAACCGATCAGAAATGGGCTGACTTAATAAAATTACATCTCAAATCTCGTCAAGACGAATTAGGATTTCATATCTGGGACAACTCCCAAATAGAAGCGGGCGCAGATAAAGAAGAGGCAAAAACTCAAATTTTACAATCTACAAAAATTGTATTTGTATTGTTAAGTGCGCCTTATTTAGGGGCAGATTCGGTTGAAAAGGAATGGAAACAATTGGTTGAGTTGTCTCAAAAAGAAGATGTAATTGTCCGATCTATTTTTGTAAATCATTGCTCGATTGATGAGCATCCTCTTTCCATTTTTCAAACACTAAATGCAGAAAATAATCCATTGGTAGAAATGGACGATGCCGATTTCGCAGGTTTTGTAGTGCATGTCGGGAAACGAATAAAAGTTGTTTTGAAAAATGTATTTGAAAAAGAAATTCAAAAAATAGAAACCGCCGTTGTCCAAAAGCCAAAAGATATTTCACTCAAAAATGAAATGGAAAAAAATATCAAAGAATTGGAAAATGCCATTGCTCAAGATGATACTCAATTTAAAAATGCGTTGGATTTGTCGCTAGCAAAAATTTGCGTGGTTAGAATCTTAAAAGGTATTTCAAGTGATCAATCCAATGGTTTGAGAATGAAAGAAATTTATGATCGTTCTAAAATAAAAAAGCGAAAATTTATATTTCAGTCACTCGACGAAATGGAAAAATGGGGATACATTGAAAAAGCAAGAATTGAAAAAGAAACCTACTGGAAATTATCAGAGAAGGGGATCGATTTTTCGAAAGAGATTGATGATTCTTTTTTGTTTACGTAGATGGTATTTGTAAAAAAAGAATAACCTACAAATACGCAATTTTTTACGTCATTGGAGACGGATGTAATTGTAGGTCATTCTAATTGATACTTTCGCATCAGTTGTAGTTTTAGTTTGGAATCATAAATTCGTTGTAAATCATACCAAAAATATTGGCGCAAAAAATTAGCTGCATGCGCTAATCTTTCTTCCAATAAATTGGTAAAGCACGCTTCATCAGTACCTGGAGGTTCCGTTGAAATTGACTTTTCGTTTGTGGTTATTACCACACAAATTTTCAAATTGTCCATAAAGGAAAAATTTAAAAGGTTAAACAAAATTGTTCTTAGTTGATGTAATTTCACATCATATAATTTAATCCAAAACAATTAAAATGTTTTGAATAAAATTTTCAATTAAATTATAAACTTGGTCTTCAAGCTAATAAAAAATAAAGTGTTCGTTATGAATTGATTAGGGAAGTTGATCCGTTTTGACAAGTAAGTCTTTTACGGGATGTTTTTCGATTCACACTTTATTTTACAAAATCTCATATAAAATAAAGTATTTATATAACGGAAATCAAGGCGAAAGATACACCTTATGAAAAATTTAACTTTATCTTTTTTTTAATGTGTATGTGGTAAGAATTGAATTTTCCAAAACAAAAAGAGAGAAGAGAAATTTCTCTATGATTAAAAATGTTTGGAAAAGTATGGTAAGATAATAGAGACTACAAAATATATATTGAAAAAGTTCCATAAGTGTTTGGTGCAAAAAAGAAAACTAACATAAAAGATACTTTAAGCCGAAAGACTTAAAGTATCTTTTCCCTTTTAGGGACTAGGGGTTTCCTCTTCTTTTAATTCTTCCAATGTTGCTTGAAATACTTTTAAATGATTCATATTTCGTTGGTGTACATTTTTCAAATAATGAATAATTCGATTAGTCTTGATACCCCAAAAGATAAAAGCAAGCAATAATAGTTTTCCAAAAAGTGCACAAAAAACTAGCAGAATAGAAAATATATTTCCTACATTTTTATCTGGAAATAACGAACTGATCGTGCTTTCTGATTCTGGAAAAATAAATGGTAAAAGAGGTTGAATTCCTGCATAAAAAAGTAATAAAGTGATCGTTGAATCTTCTAGACTAAAATCTTTACTTCCTAATCTTCGAACTAGATTAGTAGTAAAAGCCATCGCTGCCAAACCTGACCCTAAACCAAATAATAATTGAAAACTTTGACCAATGGAAGTGGCACTTGAATAACCTTGTAACAAGATAATTTCAAAACCTAAAATAACTGCCACAGCTAGCCATCCTCGCATTTCAATTTTACGAATCGGTTCTTTGGTGATTTTTCTTATATCATTTTCATAGGTCAAATTCAGCGAGTTTGAATTGAGTGAAAAGTAACAGAGGTAAATATAAATGATGGTAACATTATTGAAAAAATTCAATAACGGAACACCTAAATCTTTGCTTAAGTTTGTCAAGGAAAAAACAAATAATGCTAGGTAAAGTACACTCCATGCCGCTACCAATTTCTCTAAGATTTCCCATAATTGTCGCCGGCCTAAAAATGCTCGAAAATAGTTACTATTGAAAGGAACTTTGGGCGCATTTGATTTTAGATAAAACGCCCAAACAGAAACCAACAAGAATACTTGAAATAAATAACTGATTGATTTTATCGGATTATCAATTTCGATTTGCAATGGTTTTGAAATGAAAAATGTAATGAATACCGAACCTAACAATGTAATTACAATTGCTAAAGGAATTTTTGAAAAGAGATTGTTTTCGGTTAGCCAATGCTTAAATGATTTTTCACTTGGAGCTAAAGTTTCGGTTTGATCAAGACTCCAGTTTACATAAGGAGATAAATTTGCAGTTAAGTGAATAGTAGAATTTTTAATAAAATCGTCAAGTGGGAGAGTGGTTTCCGTTTCCAAATATTGCTCAATTCCTTCTACAATCATTTGCAGATTTGGATCATTTTGCATGGCAATTCCAATCTCAAAATCTTCTTCCGCAGTTAGTTGATTTTCGACGTATTTTTTCAAATAAGTGATGTCAAAATTATTTTTCATTGAATTTTTTTCTTTAAATTTTTCATTCGCTTTTTCGCTCGATCAATTCTTCCTCGCACTTGGTTGACTGAAATGTTAAGTTGTATGGCAATTTCTTCCATGCTCATTTCTTCCAAAACATAAAGTGTAAAACATTCTTTTTGCAAAGGAGGTAACCCTAAAATAAATTGCTTTGAAAGTTGCACCTTTTCCTTTTGATCAATTTGTTTTTCCAAACTAAATGATCGATCATCAGGTAATTCATTTGGTGCTGAAGAGGATTCTTTAGAGTTTTTATTTTTTCTAAAATGATCTAAAAACTTATTGCGACAAACCACAAAAATAAATGATTTGAAGGATCTGATTTCATGATTGAATTTTGCTTTTTTACAGATCTCAATCCAGACATTTTGAGTGATGTCTTTAGCCACTTCTCGATTTTTAGAATAATGAAATGCCATCATCAAAACCTGCGGTTGGTATCTTTGTAACAATACATTTGCGGCATCGCGATTCCCCTCACACCAAGCGAGATATAATGCTTCGTCTGATTCCGAATCTTGATTTGGAAAATGTTTTTCTGATTTCATATTATATGGATGAAGAAATAAATAACCTACCAACCTGACGGATTCTTTTTCATTTCATGAAAAAAATAATCCGTACAACAGAATATGCATTAATTTTTTCATTTCCTCAAAATAAAAAATAACCTCGTCATCTGGGTAAGTTATTTAATTCTTCATCCCTTTAAAAATAAATGCAGTTACAATATAGACGAATTGAAAATCTGAAATGCACGCAAGATGATTTAGTTTTTTTATTTTACTAACTCCTAATCGTATTTAATTTTAAATGGACTCCAACCATAGGTTCTTTCATCATGTAAAAGGTAGGGAAAGAAGCATCCAGATTGTAGGTTTTATTTGAAACAATTATCCCAAAACGGAAGTCCTTTTTTACAGTATAATAAAGATCTATCGCATAAAAATAATTGGTATAGAATTTTTTATCTCTATGAATAGAAAGTGTTTCTATGTTTGTTTTGACATGAATTTTTTCCCAAAGTTTTATATCAAAATTCGTTTTTAAAGCGATGCTGTAAATGTTTTCATCTTGATATTCTGTATGAACCGCCCATTGGTCAAAATCATAATAATAGTTCCGTAATGGATATAAAAAACGACCTGCAGTATTTGCATAAAGTCCTTTGTTAGGATCTCGATAAGTGAAGCCTGGATCGTAATGCCCTTCATTATAATTGGCTGAATAGTATCGCAAAGATGGATTTATATTCCAGGTAATTTTTTCACTATTGATCAGTTGGTATTTTGTTCCAATTACAAAAGCACCATTTTCGACAAGGTCAAATTTACTGAAATACCTGTGACCATACTGAAAATACAATTCACCTTTTTCCTTGAAATAATAATTAAAAGAAATATCTGAATCCCAATAATCTTTAAACGCAAATGAATTTCCTGTCCAATTTAAATTTTGAGAAAATATGAATCGAATATCTTTATTTTCAAAACCAAATGAAAAGTGAATATATTCTTCCAAGTTCAATCCAATTTGATTGGCAAGATCGCCTACTTGATGATATTCAAAGAAGAATTTTTGATGAGAGATTTTAAGATTAATTCCTTGATAATCTAAATTATATATTTTTAAACCATTGTTAATTTGAGCTTGAACAAAATTTCCAGCTTTACCTTCCACTACTATTTTCTTTTTTAAAATAAGGAAAGTATCTATCCCTGAAAAGCTAAAATTGGGAAACCAAACGATATTATCTCTGTCGTTAAATCCGTAAGATGCGCCTCGATGTTCAAAGTAAAGATTAGCTTGGAATGTATATTTATCTTTAAAACTAGTCTTGAGTTTTACTCCAAAATAACTTGCTGTGTGAAAGTTGGGATTATCTGAAACGAAATCCCGACGTGGTCTGAAAATATTATTGGTTCTTCTTTTTCTATAAATGATCGGATCAATTAGAATTTTTTGAGAAGTAAGATCTGGGTTTATGTGTAGTGCGCTCGCTTCGAAATCATAATTGATTTTCCATTGGGTAGAATCTTGTGCTACTATTATTTGAGCAAGTAATAATAGGGTGATGCTTAGGATTGTTTTAGTCATAACTATTAATTTTTTTCAAATGTAGAAAAACAGAATTAATAGATTGAAGTAAGAGGTTGGATTAACAGAAATTTAATACCCTAAAATAAACTTTAAATTTTTGTTAATTAAATATTCCTGCTCAGTTGGAATATTTGAAGGGAATGGTTGATGTTTTTTTGCAGAGAATCCAATTGATTTAGCCAACTCAGTTATGTCTTCAACACCTGTAACATATTCATCTTTATATTTTTTTAAAGCATCTCCACGTAATCCAATTTGGATTGCTTGTCGATCTAAACGTTCGCCTTTTAGACTTCTTTCTGGATCCCATTGATGAATAACATCTGAATTTTTTAATGCACTTTGCCATTCATTTTCATTGGAATATCTTTTTTCATCGAAGTGAGTAGGAATACTTTGATTGAGAATTTCTAACCAACTTGTATGACTCAACTTTATTCGAGCAATAGCTTCCATTCGATGTTTGGTTGCATATTTTGACCGTCGTAACATCCAGCCCAATGAAGGTTTAATCCAACTGATTCGATCGACTCCAAAACCTTTTCCAAATTTATTTAACTCAACAGCGACAGCAACGATTTTGGGTTTGAAGGCTTGATAAACATAAACTCCTTCCTCATCATAATCAGCATAAATTATTTTATTCATTTCTTGTTACTTAATTTTTAATGTAAAATATCTCTAACTATTTCTCCCGGCAAAATTCTAAAAACAGGAATTTCCAATCCAAACTTTTTACAAAAGAAATCAATCGCTTCATCAATCTCAGCAGGAGAATATCTTGATGAAAAATGTCCCAAAATTAATTGCTCTACTTTAGTTTTTGAAACCATTTCAATGACTTCTTCGAGGTAACTGTGTTTTCCTTGTCGACGATCGTCTAAGTCTACATCACCTTTTCTTAGAAAAGTAGCTTCATGGATTAATATTTTTGTACCATTCCAACGACCGTCATTTTCAATAGGAGTATCGCCAGAATAACTTAAAATATTTTTACGTAATTGTATTGTTATGCTTTCTTCGCCAAGTTCGTTTCGAAGTGCTGCGATTTCTTTTCCAGAAAGGTGGAGGTATTCCTCTTTTAATTTTCGTTTAGTTTCGAAGACATGGAAACTTAAACTTTTGACCAACTCTTTTCCAACCGGAACATGTTCATTTCTGAATGGTTCGACAAAGATGTTTTTCTTGATTTGAAATGAATTCCCTTCTTCCATTTTTATCCATTCTGCACCGCTGACATGTGGATCAAAATGGGTGGAAAATTCTTTTAAAAAAGGAAATGAATTAGAGTCGCGAGGGAAATATATTTTGGGAAAACCTTGACGAGCATTTAATTGGTTGAATTGCAAAAGACCCGTAAGATGATCTCGGTCAGCATGAGAAATAAAAACATGTTTGACTTTGCGAGCCTTTTGCAAAAGTCCAGACGATGCTCCATCACCACAATCAAAAAGCAAACCGAGTTCTTCGATAAAATACCATGTAGAAAAAAGTGCGGTTGAATAACCTGTAATTGTCAATTTCATAATTAAGTTAAACTACAAAAAAGAGCAGGAAGTTCCGAGGCAATTGAAATAAAAAAAACAATTCAATTACTAGAATTGAATTGTTTCGAATCTGCTTTATATTTTTCTGAGGTGTTAAAAGCTATACAAAAATAAGGTTATTGATTTTTAGAAAAAAAGTAATTGTAAGTTAATTGTTAGGTGAAATGATGGATTTCGAGAATACTTTAATCAAATACGTTCTATTCCTCTTTTTGCGTATATTTTTAAAATGAGAAATATTATAGCTCTTACAGATAATCAAGCATTTTGATTAGACTTTAGATTTTAATTGGAAAAAGTGTGACAACTCCCTATCTTTGCGTCTCTATTTATGGAGGAATAATTGAACTCCTTTCCAATTTCTTTTTTTAATTTTTTAAACACATATATTAACGATGGCAAAGAAGAATATCTTCAACATGATTTTGAACACTATCAATGACGTTCAATCAAGAAACCAAGCAGATCCAAAAGTAGAAACTGCAGATCCAACTGTATTTGATTTGATCAAAAATAAATTGCAAAATTTAGATCAAAAAAATAAAGAGAACAGAACACAAAGAGGAAAATCTCCAGTAAGTATTTTGGATCGAATTAAAAAAGAAATTGAAGGAGCAAGAAGAGAGAACAAAAAAGATGCAAATGTTGCAACTGCTGATAAATCTATTTTTGATAATATTTTGAAAAAGATTGATGCAGGGAAAAAGATTCAAGCAAGTACTGGACTTCGGAAAATTATCGAAGATTATAACTTGAATGCTGGCAAATTACCACAAGAAGTTATTCAACAAGTGCAAGCAAAATATATTGCTGATCGTAAAAACTTCGATCAACAATATGCTCAAGCAATGCATGACTTGATTAAAAAATACTAGTCTTTAATGGTTAACTATAAATGGTGAATGGTTAATACTGTTTGGTGTTGATGTTAACAATTAAAAAATAAAAAGAGCTTTAGTGAAAACTAAGGCTCTTTTTTTAGGTCTAAATTAGCGTGTAATTTTATCATGGTATTAACCACTCATCATTAATCATTAACCATTATTTTTGTAGTTTTGAGGATGAAAAAGTTTACACATTTAGATGCAAAAGGAAATCCATCGATGGTGGATGTTGGTGAAAAAAAAATTACTCGACGAATTGCTAGAGCAAGGAGCATAGTTGTTTTGGATGAAACTATTTTGGCTCAATTGCAAGGTGGTGATATTCAAACGAAGAAAGGTTCTGTTTTTCAGACAGCAATTATTGCAGGTGTGATGGGAGCTAAAAGGACAAGTGAATTGATTCCGCTTTGTCATCCATTGGGTTTGGATAATTGCCAAATCGAAATTAGCATTAATGAAAAAAGAGAAGTTGAAATTATTTGTACTGCAAGTCTGACAGCAAAAACTGGAGTGGAGATGGAAGCACTCACCGGTGCAAGTGTGGCAGCCTTGACGATCTACGATATGTGTAAGGCATTTTCTCATAACATAATAATTAAGGAAACGAGATTGATTGAAAAAACAGGTGGCAAGCGAGATTTTAAATTATAAAAATTAGCCACAGACGAACACAGACTTGACTGACTGACGATTAGAGTAGAATTGAAAGTCAGTCAAGTCTGTGTTCGTCTGTGGCTAATTTCTCAAAATAAGTTTTATGAAAAAACATCAGAAGCATACGAAATTAGCTCGACCAAATGTTGGAGAATTTGGAAGAAGTGAATGGGCCATTATTGGAACACCTTGTGGAAGTATTCAGCAGTTGTCTTATCGATTAATTGACGTTTTACAAAAAAAATTAAAGGTAAGTTATGTCGATGCTGATCACAAAAATGAAGATGAACCAAATGGATTGGAAGTTGAAAATCCAGCTTTGGCTTTAGGCGCAACGTTGGAATATACGGATAAGATTTCTCATCATAGATTTGATCTAAAGTCGGATTTAAATACTTTTCAATATCGAACTTTATTCAATGAACAAGATTTGGTTTTAGTAAATGGCAATCATTTTAAAGCTAAAAATCAAATTGTCGTGATTGATCCGAAAAAGGAAAAATCTTTAGAGAAAAAATTAGATCGCCTGACCAATGTTGATTTGATTTTGATGACAGGGGAGGAGAAATCGATTTATCCTTTTTTGAAAAATCATTTAAAAGATTGGGCACATATTCCTGTGTTACATTTTTCTCAAACTGAAAAAGTTGCAGAATTCATTCTTGCAAATGTATTGTTACAAATTCCGAAGTTGAATGGTTTAGTTTTGGCTGGGGGGAAAAGTACTCGTATGGGAAAGGACAAAGGCGCGCTTGATTATCATGGCAAACCACAACGTGAATTCATGGCTGATTTGTTAAGTCAGTTTTGTGAAGAAACATTTATGTCTATTCGTGGAAATCAAGGAATAGAATCTGAATATGAGTTGTTGGAAGATACTTTTGTGGGACTTGGACCATTTGGTGCAATTGCTTCTGCGATGCGAAAAAATCCAAACACCGCATGGTTGGTGGTCGCGTGTGATTTGCCTTTGTTGGATGAAAAGACGTTACAAATTTTGGTAAAAAATAGAAATGCTTCGAAGGTAGCAACTGCAATTTATAATCCTGAAACTGATTTCCCTGAGCCATTGATAACAATCTGGGAACCAAGGAGTTATCAAGTGATGTTGAATTTTCTTACCCAAGGATATTCTTGCCCACGGAAGGTTTTGATTAATTCGGAGATTGAATTATTGAAGTTGGAGGATACAAAGGTTTTGTTGAATGTGAATGATAAGGAAGGGTATGAGCAGGTGAAGGGAATTTGAATATTTAGCCACAGACCAGCACAGACTTGATTGACTGATGATTACAGAAGTGAGAGAAGTCAGTTAAGTCTGTGTTGGTCTGTGGCTAGAACTAATCTAGCCTCTTCTTCTACGTCGTTTTTTCTTTTTCTTAGGTTCTTCCATTTTGATGACCTTGGCGTCCTTCTTCGGATGAACTAATTTCATCTCTTTGACTAAGTGAGTCGCCCCTGCAAATTTATCGACGATGAATAAAATGTATCGAGCATCCACCATAATATTTCTACAAATCGAAGCATCATAATTGATATCACTCATCGTTCCTTCCCACACTCTATCGAAATTTAACCCAATCAAATTTCCATGAGCATCGATTACTGGACTACCTGAATTTCCACCTGTCGTGTGATTTGTTCCGAGGAAACAAATAGGCACTTTTCCATTGGAGTCAGCATATTGACCGTAGTCTTTTGTCTCATATAAGTCCAATAATTTTTTAGGAATATCGAATTCGTAATCACCTGGAACATATTTTTCAATCGCTCCATCGAGGTACGAAACTGGATTATAAGTCACGGCATCTCGAGGAGAATAACCAGCCACTTTTCCATAAGTAACTCTCATCGTACTATTGGCATCTGGGAAGAATTTTTTCTCCGTAAAAACTTTCATTTGACCTTCCATGTAGATACGCATGAGATCAGTAATTTTTGTATTTAGATTACTATATTCCTTCGAGACATTCGCATCATAAGCATCTGAAAGTTGTTTGGCTAGTTGAACAAGTGGATCTTTTTGCATAGACTCAATTGCCATCTTTGGATCTGCACTTAGCAACTTAAACATCTGATTTTTATTCGGTACAAATGAAGATTCAAAAAGTGATTTTGCATATTTATCAAATCCACCATGTTTCTTTGCCATTGCCGCAAGATCACCTTTTACGCCTTCGATGATGTCTGCATTCACATACATTTCCATGAGAGAAGCAAAAACTTTTTGATCAATCTCTGGGCGGTAATTTTTATAAAAATCATCTAAGAAAGGTTCTAGTCGTGCTTTGAAACCGTTATATCCAGTTGCACCGTTGTTAGCATATAAACTTTCCAAACGATTCATGTAACTAGCCACCGTCATGATTTCAATATTCCTTCGAACGATCTCATTATAGTAGTCTCGTGTCAATGCATACGGCTCAATTTCTTTATAGAGTTTTTCAAAATCATTCAGTAATGAACCATATTTTACATGCATTGTCCGATCAGCTTTGAGTCGAGTCATAAAGTCTTGTTCATATTTATGCTTACGACCCATGGCATCTGATTTTTTCAAACCTTGGTTTTCACCGATCCATTTTTTCCAATAATTGGCAATTCGAGCATACTTAGAAGCATACTGAATTCTGATCGCTTCGTCAGAACGCATTCCTGCATCTACGATTTTTAAAGCTTTATCTCTGATCGCAATCTTTGCTGGATTTAATACATTCATCGTTTGAGCAACAGCCGAAGATGGAAGATATTGATTTGTTCTTCCAGGGTAACCGAACACTAAAGTGAAGTCACCTTCTTCTACTCCGTCCAAAGAAATAGGCAAGAAATGTTTAGGCTTGAAAGGAACATTATCAATGGAATAATCAGCAGGCATATTGTCAGCTCCGGCATAAATTCGGAACAAACTAAAATCACCGGTATGTCTTGGGAAAACCCAGTTATCAGTATCCGATCCAAATTTTCCAATGCTCTCAGGTGGTGCTCCGACCAATCGAACATCAGTATAAGTCATCGTGACAAACATAAAATACTGATTGCCTTTGAAGAAAGGTTTGATTTGAATTTCTTCATGTTTAAGTGGTCGCATGCTTTGTTTGTAGCTGGCGATATTCTTATCGATTTGAGATTGCCTTTCCTTTGTACTCATTTCATCAGTCACTCCTTCCAAAACCATTTTACTAACATCTTCGATTCGAACGATAAAAGTTACTTCCAAGTTATCGTTGGGTAATTCCTCTTTTTTAGATTTTGCCCAAAAACCATTTTTTAATAAATTATTTTTGACAGAAGAGTGCGATTGAATTTGCCCGTAACCACAATGGTGGTTAGTTAACAATAATCCTTCCGCAGAGATGATCTCAGAAGTACAACCTCCATTGAAGTGAACAATGGCATCTTTGAGACTTCCTTGGTTAACGCTGTAAATATCTTCAGCAGACATTTTCATTCCCATGGATTGCATGTCGCCTTCGTTGAGCGCTTTCAGCAATTGAGGTAACCACATGCCTTCGCCTGCATAACTTATTTTTAAAATAAAAATAAAACATAGCGTGAGTAAGATTCTAGAATTTTTCTTCATTATAATTGTTTCTATGATTAGATAATTTTCTTTTTTGTAAAATTAAAAAAATACGAGTTGAGGGAGGTATTTTTGGGAAATAAAATGAGTTAGGATTTTTATAAATTATTTGAAATGAAAATAGCCTTGATTTCCCACAATGGGAAAAAGCCAGAGATGGTTTCTTTTGTTCTTCAAAATAAAAAACTGTTTGATGGAATAGAGTTAGTTGGAACAGGAACAACTGGTGGACATATTGAAAATGCCGGTTTTGTGATCACCAAATTATTGTCTGGTCCACTTGGAGGAGATGCGCAAATTGCAGCAATGGTGGCAGAGGGAAATTTAGATGCGGTGATATTTTTTCGAGATCCTTTGGACAAACATCCACACGAGCCAGATGTACAAATGTTAATGAGATTGTGTGATGTGCATAATGTTCCGTTGGCAACGAACCCTGCGACAGCGCAGTATCTTTTGGAGGGAATGGTTGAATAATGGTTAATGCTTAACGGTGAATGGTTAACACCACGAGGTATTAACCATTCACTATTAAGAGTTCACCGTTAATTTATTCCATTTCTTCGTTGAAGTAAACTTTGTAAAAGTACATTCCTTTATCTTCATCAAATCCTCTTTCTACTAAATCTTTCGACTCATCAGGATTGGTGAAATTCATTTTTATCGAAACTCCATTATCGAGTTTGATGTTATTTTTGATTTTTCGTTTTGCATTATTGATGGCTGCTGGAGCTATGGAAAAAGCTTCCACGTCATTGAGCGCAAAATCATTTCGGTAATTTCGAAGCTCGGCAACTACTTCTGGTTCCGGAGCAACTTCAGTTGCAAACTCATCGAAATTAAACGTTTCATGCTTTGCAAAATAGTCAACAGAATCATTCATAAACTGAATTTGTTCTGCTTTGTCCATTTTTGGAGCTAAGACTTCTTTGGTAAAGTTATCCACCATTTCGAGGTAATTACTTGTATGGAAAAAATCATCTTGAACATGAACCACATCTAAAAAATCCAATAACCAATAAGATGTATCGTAATAATTATTGTCAATGCTTAAGACTCGGAAACCATCTTCTTGCTCTACATTTAACAATAAAACACCTTTATCCATTTTTTGGATGTTGATTCCGTTTTGGAAATTCAACAACAACTCGCTGTCAATATCATTGACTTGCATGAATTCATTTTTCCGCTCGCATTTGAAAATACCGATTGCTTCCACCATTTCTTCTCCGTATAAAAGTTCAGAAAAGTGAACGACAAAAACTTCCCCTGATTTTATATTTTGATGCTTCGATTGATCATAAAGGTGACGTGAAATTCGTTGAGAACATTCTAAAAAATTCTCCTTGGTTGCGAAGAATGATTTTGACAAATTAAACATGGTATTCGTATCATTCTCAGGAGCATTGAATTGGTAGGTCTCTTCCAATTTTTTGAAAGGCGATAAAAAGTATTTGAGTAATTTATCTTCAATTGATGCACTTGGTTTATAAAGTACTTCTGAGAAAAAATTCTTTTCAGCTTTTGACTTGTTTCCCACTTTGTGGATAGCCATTTTTTCTAGAACGATATTGGAAAAATTTATCATGATTGGTGGTATTTTAAAATGAGTGCAATTTTAAGGATTTAATTTTAAATGATGAATTGTTTTGACTGTTAAATTGTTTTTGCTTCGAAACTGTTTTGATTAGAAAGTTATCGGAGCTTTGAGGAAGTCGTGAGTTGGAAAGAGAGAATAGGTAGTTTTCTTAAAGCAGTTATTTTAGGGAATCTAGATCGCTTTACGAACTCTTGCTTTTCTTTTTTGCCAACTCACGGAGGTCGCAAAGCTAATGCACCAAAATTTAAACTCTTTGCATCTCCATATATGGAGCCTTGTCTTTTTAATTGAACCAACGAGTTCGAGCACTTAGCACGTTTCTTAAAATAACCGAACAAAAAAATGTTGTTATGAAATGGAGTGCTTTCAGTTTTATTTTCATGACCTGTTTGTTTTTGGCTTGTGATAAACGGCCAAAACGATTGATGGTTCGACCACTTGAGAAAGGGGCATCGGACTCGATGTATTCTACCATCTTTCCTTTTGATACTCAGCCTTCTTTACAATTTGGGAAAAGAATTTTTTCAAAAAAAGATGGGCGAGGGATTCCTGACACATTATTTACCAATAGAATTAGAATCAATCCTATTGCTAAAAATGATCTTGATGCGAATACTACTTTTCCAGCAGTTCCTTTGGATATTTTGATGCCTGATTCGGTGGAGTTGGGGAATGGATTTTATTATTTGATGGTTTTGAAAGCTAGGGAAGGAGCGCAGTTTTCGAGGATGCATATGGATAAAGTTGCGAGTAATCATTACCGAATTCGAACTTATCAGCAAGAGTTGGAAGGTGTAGGGAAACCTAAAAGTGAGTATGAGGAAATGCTACGGTCGTTTTATCCTGATGAAAAAGGGAAGTTGAAGTTTGAGTATTTTTATTATGATTCTTTGTTATTGGAGCGGGAGGTGGTGGTTTTTTGAGCAGATTGTTACGTAATACTCACCGTTAGTTTAAATTTTTTTTAAGAGAAAAATAGATGGAAAAAATTATGATAAAGGATAACCACGGAATTGTAAAAAGAGAGAAGAAAGTAATTATAGATAAAAAGATAGTTCCAGTCTTGTTGTTTTTATAAAAGAAAAGAAATTTTTCGAGTGGTGTAGCTGTATTTTTTTCTAACAAGACTTCTTTTAGTAAATCATTTTTATCCAATTTTCTTCGGATTATTTCAGCATCTATTTTTGATAAAAGATAGTTTGGATATCTTACCTTAGTTTGAATTAAGCCTGCTAATTGCCTATTGGAGAGTTTTTTAGTTTTCCAAAAACTCCCATCATCCAAAATCTGGTTATCGTCATTTTTCATATTTTAAAAATAGCATTTCATTTTCGAAATGTCATATCTTTTTCATTTCTTGTTTTTTCCTATTTTAATTAATATTCTAGACAGCATAAAGTAGCTATTATGGTATCTTTATTTTGTTCAAATTTTCCTATAATTATCAAAGAAAATCCCGATTTTTAGGGAGGGGATTACTTCAACTTTCCTTTAAATATCTAATTATTCCTTGAAACCTAGCATTATACTAAAGACTTCGTCAGATTTAGAGCATTTTTTTAAGGGCAATAAATTTTAAAAGGGAGTTGATTCTTGTATTTTTATGAATTGTTTTTTACCAATTTTGACCAGCACAATGTGTAATAAATTTTAAACATGAAAAAGTCTAACTGTTTTCTAAAACCGTGTATTTCTGTTTTTCAAATCGTAGGAATTCTATTGTTGACTTGTTCTCTGCAAGCTCAGGTAGAAGTTTCAGGAGGAAATCAAAATCCTTGGACTCCACAAAATTTAATTGAAAATGTATTTCTTGGCGATGGAGTAGAAGTTTCAGATATCACCTATAATGGAGATGATGCTTCCGTTGGATATTTCCAAAATGGATTGAATGATCTTGGATTGGAAAGAGGAATTGTCATGTCTTCAGGACATGCTGTTGGAGCACTTGGCCCCAATAATTCAGGTAGTAATTCGGAAGGGCCAGTCAGCAGTAGTGCGACTTGTCCTGAGTTGGGGCAATTGACTACTTCTGGGTTGAATGATATAGCAACCTATTCAATTACATTTACACCCGTAAATGATACGTTGAGATTTCGATATGTTTTTGCTTCTGAGGAATATCCTGAGTGGGCTTGTTCGGGTTTTAATGATGTATTTGGATTTTTTATTAGTGGACCGAATCCAAATGGAGGAAGTTATAATGTAGAAAATATTGCCTTAATTCCAGATCCAGCAGATCCATTAGGAACTACATTTACGAATAATCCAGTAACCATCAATAATGTAAATGGAAATGGATTGAATCCAGGAAGTGGATGTAATTTTGATTACGGAACATATTATAATGATAATGCGGGAAGTACGACTTTGCAATATGATGGATATTTAGATGTATTTATTGCACAAGCTATTGTGATTCCTTGTGAAACTTATACGATTAAATTAGCAGTAGCTGATGCTGGTGATAATGCTTTTGATACTGCAGTATTTTTGGAAGCAAAAAGTTTTGGAACAGGGAAATTAGAAGTGACAGCTTCGACGGTAAGTTTAGATGGAACCTTAGTAGAAGGATGTGCTGATGGAGAGCTTTGTTTTGAAATTCCAAATGAAGCGGAGTCAGATATTTTTATAGATTATACTTTAATTGGTTCTGCGATTAATGGAGTTGATTATGAAGCGATTCCTTTAGATTTATTTATTGCAGCGGGAGATAGTGTGGTTTGTTTTCCAATTATTCCAATTGAAGATGGAATTATGGAAGGCTTAGATTCGCTTGGAGTTGATGTTCAGGTTGATCCATGTAATCGAGATACGTTTTGGATTTATATAAAAGATGCTGATTTGCCCGAATTGGAATTACCGATGGATACGATGATTTGTAAAGGTGATTCGGTTTATTTAGATGGAACCTTAGATATTGTTTTACCAGTACCTCCAGCATTTTCTAACACAACGACTTACCCCATTGCGCCTACGAATACACCTGTTTTTTCTGATATTTTTGTGTCGGGAGTTTTTCCAGTAGATCTCCAAGAAGGAGTTATAAAACAGGTTTGTATTGATAGTATCACTCATAAATGGGACGACGATTTAGATATATTTTTATTTGCCCCAGGCGGGCAGTTTATCGAATTGTCGACCGATAATGGAGCGAATGGAGATAATTATTTAGGAACTTGTTTTACCCCAAGTTCAACCAATGCAATTAATGTTGGCCCTAATAATCAAGCACCTGCATCAGCTGCTCCTTTTACGGGTACGTATACTCCCGAAGGATTATTTCCAGATTTATGGGATGGAGAAAGTCCCAGTAATGGAATATGGAGATTATTTGCTTTGGATGATTCGAATGGATTTGCGGGAGAGTTGAATGGGTGGTCGATTTGTTTTGAACCACTTTATCAATTGACTTATAGTTGGTCGCCTGCAGCTGGATTGAGTTGTACTGATTGTCCTGATCCTTGGGCGCAACCTGATGTAACGACTACTTATACTTTGGTGGTAACGGATACTTATGGTTGTTCGACTCAAGATTCAATAACGATTATCGTAGAAGATATTTTACCACCACCTACCGTAGATTGTGGAACGATCACAGCTAACTCAATTACTTTTACTTGGAATGATGTCGGTGGCGCAATAGGTGGATATCAAGTGAATATAAATGGAACTGGTTGGGTACCTGCAAATGGAATTTTATCACATACGGTATCTGGGTTGGCATTAAATCAGACGGTAATAATTGAAGTGCAAGGTATTGCAGATTGTAATGGTGAAATAGGAACTCAGACCTGTATGACCCCTGATTGTCCTGCACCATCTGGTATGATTACCAATGTGATTGACAATAATTGTTTTGGACAATCTTTAGGTGCAGCAACGATTACAGGAACAGGATCAAATCCACCATTTACTTATTCTTTAAATGGGACACTTGATGCGGATGGAGTTTTGACAGATTTACCTGCTGGAAATTATACAGTTTTGGTCATCGATGGTGTGAATTGTTCGGTTGGAGTTGATTTTACAATTGGTGAACCTGATTCATTAGCGTCACTAGATGCGGTGATCGATAATATTAGTTGTAACGGATTGTCAGATGGAGAGGGAACAGTAACCGTTGTTGGAGGAACTTATCCATATAATTATTTATGGAGTACAGGTTCGACAGATTCAATTGCTACTGGTTTAGTTTTAGGAGGAAATTATGTGACGATTACGGACTTCAATGGTTGTGAAACTTTTGATACTTTAGAAATTATTCAACCAGAGGTGTTGACTGTTTCAATTACAGCGGATTCAATTAATTGTTTTGCAGGTACAGATGGAAATGCAACCGCTACACCAGTTGGAGGAACTCCTTTACCAACTGGAGGTTACACTTACTTATGGAGTGATATGCAAAATGATGCAGTAGCGAATAGTTTAAGTGCACAAACATATACTATAACAGTTACGGATGCGAATGGCTGTACAGCTTCGGCTTCTGTAATCATGGAGGAACATGATGAACTTAATTTGTCTCTAACTACCTCAACACTTGCTTCTTGTAATGGAGTGCAAGATGGAACAGCATCAATTGATCCAACAGGAGGAGCGGGAGGATATACTTATGCTTGGCAAGTTATTGGGAATCAAACTACGCAGACTGCAGTTGGATTGACGGTAGGAACTTATACTGTTGTTGTAACGGATCAATTAGGTTGTACTGCTTCAACGACAGTTGATGTGGATTCTCCTAACCAGATTGTGGCAGGTTTTAATAGTACACCTGCTCTATGTTATGATTCAGCAGATGGTGAAGTTGTAGTATCTGCTTCAGGAGGAACACCTGATCCAAATTTACCTGAAGGATATATTTTTGATTGGAGTGTGGCAGGTGGAAATGGAAGTATGCATAGTGGACTGCCTTCGGGGATACATTTCGTAACTATTACAGATGTAAATAATTGTTTTGAAGTGTTAGAAGTGGAAGTTTTTGCTCCAGAAGAAATCGTATTATCATTAGCAGCAAGTAACGTGAATTGTGGAAATGGAAATGATGGAGATGCAACCGTAACAGTAACATCAGGTGGTGCAGGAGGATTTATGTATCAATGGAATAATGGAAATAATTCAACAAATTCGACGGTAACAGATTTATCCGTTGGGATGGTTTATGTTACTGTAGAAGATGCTAATGGATGTACTGCGATAGATAGTATTTTATTGACATCGCCAGATGCGATAATTTTAGATTCGGATTTCTTAGCAGTTGATTGTAATGGAAATAATACAGGAACGGCAACAGTTCTTCCTTCAAATGGAGCTGGAGGATTTACTTACCTATGGGATGCCAATGCGAATAACCAAGTAACAGCAACAGCAATTGATTTGATGGTTGGAACTTATATGGTAACCGTAACCGATGCGAATATGTGTACAGAAAGCATCGAAGTAGAAGTAACGGAACCAACAGTTTTAACTACTACAATTTCTGGAAATGACGCTGCTTGTTTTGGAGATGCTAATGGAAATAGTACTGTCGTACCAGATGGTGGAACGTTAGATTATACTTATCTATGGAGTGATGGAAGTAGTACAGCAATAGCTGATGGATTACTTGCCCAAGCAGCTCCTTACTTTGTAACGGTGACTGATGGAAATGGATGTACTGCAGTTAATTCGATTACGATTGGTTCTCCAAATGAATTAACTCTTTCGGTTGCAGGAATTGATGTAGAATGTTTTGGAGAAAATGGCGGAAGTGCTACAGCTACAGCTGGTGGAGCAGCAGGTAATTTCACCTACTCTTGGAGCGATGGAAATACTCAAACTACTGCAACTGCATCAAGCTTAGTAGCAAATAATTATACAGTAACAGTAACTGATGATAATGGATGTACCATCGTTGAATCAGTAGAACTCACTCAACCAGATGAACTAATCATTGCCGAAAATCAAATTACGAATGTAGGTTGTAATGGAAGTAACTCTGGTGCAATCGATGTAAATGTTTCAGGTGGAACTGGGGATTACTCTTACCAATGGAGTAACAATGTAGCTTCGCAAGATATAACAGATTTGGCAGTTGGAACATATACCTTGACAGTAACTGATATAAATTCTTGTCAAACAATTGCGACATTCGGAGTTATCGAACCGACTCAATTACAAATTTCATTTACCAATAATAGGATAGATTGTTATAATGGAAACGAGGGCGAAATAGATATAACTGTGATTGGAGGTGCATCTGGAACTTATGATGTAAGTTGGATTGGACCAAATGGATTTAATTCTATAGAAGAAGATTTAACTGGATTAATCGGAGGGGAGTACATTATCACCATCGTAGATCCAAATGGTTGTACGGTTGCTCAGTCCATTATAATTGACCAACCAGATGCCCCTCTTCTAGCAACTGCTGATTCTGATGATGTGCTTTGTTATGAAGGTTTTGATGGACAAATTCATCTTTTTCCAACTGGAGGAACACCGCCTTATACTTTCAGTACAGATGGAATTAATTTTAATGGATCGCCAACTCAAATAGGTTTGACTGCTGGTGAATATACTAATGTAACGGTTATGGACGGGAACGGATGTATGACGCAAGTGCCTCCAGTTTGGGTAGCTGAACCAGATGAAGTAGGAGTCTTTTTAGGAAATGATACAACCATCATTTACGGACAAGGACTTTGGTTAATTCCTGAAATTTTCAATGCATCAGGAGCCTTACAATACAATTGGACACCTGATAATAATGAAAATATCAGTTGCTTAGATTGTCGAGAACCTTATATTGACAGTTTGAGTAATCAAACCTCATTTCAATTAGCGGTGACTGATGAAAATGGTTGTACCTCTTATGATGTGATTACAATTTTTGTGGACAAGCAAAGAGAAGTGTTAGTTCCAACTGGTTTTTCTCCAAATGCTGATGGTAATGTGAACGACTTATTATTAGTTCATGGAAGAAAAGGAACCACTATAAAAACCTTCCGAGTTTATGATCGTTGGGGAGAGTTAGTTTTTGAAGAAACTGATTTCCCAATCAATAGTACGAACGTAACTATTGACGGAGGTTGGGATGGAACATTTGAAGGAAAGGAAATGAATCCTGGCGTTTTTGTTTGGTATGTGGAAGCGGAATTTGAGGATGGAGCAAAAGAAGTATTCAAAGGACAAACGACTTTGATCAAATAATCGGATTATTAGATTTTATAAAAAAAGCTTCCATCGAATTTCGATGGAAGCTTTTTTTATGTAACGGTGTTAGCACTTCGAGCGCTAACATTTTTTTGTTAAATGTCTTATTTACATTCCCCCTTCTTCCAATTTTTTACACCCGCTTTTTCTGCTTCACATTCATTACCATAAGTTTTTCCATCACAACCGCAGATTGGATCCCAATTTTCAGGACATCCTCGATTTGGATTCACTTTATTTAAATCAATGCAAGTATCACATTCTCCTTTTCTCCAAGATTTCACACCTGCTTTTTCCGCCTCACATTCATTGCCATAAGTTTTTCCATTGCAGCCACAAATTGGATCCCAATTTTCAGGACAAGGTTTATCTGGATTAATTTTTCTTTGATCAATGCAATCCTCACATTTTCCAGGAACAAATTTTAAAACACCAGCCATTTCAGCGGTGCATTTATTAGCATAAGTTTTTCCATTGCAGGCACAAACTGGAGCGTAAATTTTAGTACAAGCAAATTCTTTATTGATCTTGGTTTGATCTACGCATCCATCATTACATTTTCCATTTGTAACTTTTGTCACTCCTTGTTTTTCTGCTTCACAGGCATTGGAGTAAGTTTTTCCATTGCAACCACAAACAGGTTTATACTCACGCGTACAGGCTTGATTTGGATTAATTTTAGTTCGATCAATACATGCACCTCCAGGAACATTATTGCCAGTATTGACAACGGTAGTGGTAGTCGTGGTGGTGGTAGTTGTAGTGTCAGGTGTTTTTTTAGTGGCGCAACTAAAAATAAGTAAACCAGTAAAAAGTAAAATACATAGCGCAATAAAACGTGGTTGGTTTTTCATAATGTTGTTTTTTGTAAAAATAAAAAAAAGAACAAAAATAAAGGTGACTCAGATTAATTGGACTAACACAGTTTTTGCATTCTGAGTATAATCGTCAAATCTGCTAAAATCCGTTTGATCCTTGTCATCCGTGTTCTATGCTCATCTCAATTACTTAACTATTTTTTTAATTATAAAATTATTGTCTGTTTTTATTTTGAGAAAATATATTCCCTGTGGCAAATCTTTGAGTCCAGAAATATCCAACGAGTGGCTCCCTTGATTTTTTTTCGAAACAGAATAAAGAGTTACTTGACCATCAACAGTTATCAATTCTATTTCAATGGTAGATTTCTGACTTAAGTTAAAAGTAATAAAAATATTTTCGGAAAATGGATTTGGATAAACTTCTACTTTTGAAATTCCTTTTTCAACTTCCTCAATACTAACATCACATTTTGTATTAAAAATAATAATATCAGAAAAATCACTCGAAGTGCTGGCATTGCAATTTGTCTGAATTCTAAATTCGTAAGAGCTGCATTTTTCCAAATCAACAATCAATTTTTCTAAAGTTACACTCTCCTTAGACTCCCAAGTTAGGGCTCCTTCTTTTCTATATTCAATCAGAAATGATTCATAATTTGTCGAAGGTGCTTCCCATGCAATATTTAAACTATTTAAGTTAACCTGAGTCGTATCAATCATATCTGTAGTGGAACAAGGAATGCCAGTACCTCCAATTATACTAATGCAATAATCTTCAATTTCTCCAAAATCAATATCTTCACATGGCGGCGGATTGGAAATATTCGACCCTCCCCATCGCATCAAAACCCGCATTCGAGTAGAACCAGAAATTGCATTAGTTGGAACGGTTACATTATTGGTTACTGTTGTATTTACATCATCAGAAGGAGCTAAGATAGTTTCTCCATTATCATCGAAATCTCCATCTTGATTATAGTCAATCCATGCTCTAAAATATTCTAAGAAGTTACTTCCCGAGTACCCAGGAGAAACGGAAATTTCATAAGTTTCTCCTGCTTCAATTTCGGTGTCAGTCAAGTCAGTAAAGTCACCATAACCTCCATCTGAATCGGTCGAGTTATTCAACGTATTAAAAGTAACATTCGCGATCCATTCCAAATTGGCACCATCACTTTCGATTTCACAATAAGGCAAATCTCGACATGCACCACAACCACTTGTTTGGAAAGTAAGATACTCACTATACTCACTAATACTTGTATCGCAGTCAGCGCTGATATTTACCAAATATTCCGTGCAACTTACTAATCCTGAAAATGAAAATTCACTAGTGGGATTACTGATACTCATGGGTTGAATATTTGGATCGGTAGAAGTTAAAAATAAATGGTAACCATTATTTGCAGCAAAAATATCAGACCAATCTATTTCTGCAGTATTGCTGCTGACGGAAATTAAAGTCAAGTCATCTGGAGCAACACAACAACCTTCCGTTGAGAAAAAATGACTATAAATATATCCGCTCTCCTCATTAGAACAAACGGATTCTACTTGCACTTCATAGTCTGTACAACCTGTCAAATTATTTAAAGAAAAAGGACTTTCTATATTGATGAAATCAACCCAGTTTCCATTGGGTAATTCTCGAAAACGAATATTAGAAGAAATGGTAGAATCAGTTTCGATCCAAGTTAAAGTAGTCGAAATATCAATCGTATTCGAAGAAGAAAGGGAAGAAGGGGCAGGGCAAACGCCACAGCTATCCATCAACATTTGGATACTATTATTTACATTCAATCGACCACTCGTAAATGTAATACCATCGAGGGAAACATTGGGATCTACACCGTTGAAAATATAGTTCTTTACTAACAACGCTGCTGCTGGAGGATCATTCAAGGCAAGAGCAGGAAGATTACTGCAAGGGGAAGAATATAACAAACCGATGGCTCCAGTTACATGTGGAGTTGCAGCGGAAGTTCCTGCGAATAAACCGTAATTGTTGTCAGGTTCAATGGCCCAAGTCAATGCACCTGGAGCACCTAAGTCAATTGAAATTGCTCCATAAGCAGCATCAGAATGTTTGAGGTCAGAGCTATTCGTATTGGTCACACTTATCAAAAAATCACTTGTACAAGTGGTCGGCATATCACCATCAATTTCAACATTAAAATTATCATTTGCAGTAGCTCCACAATTCAAAATTCCATGTTGGCCTAGTGTATCGTAAAACGCACACCACAAAGGAAAATCACTCGCCATACCTTGATCCACTCCCCACGAAGCATTTGTTGCAACGACAAATGCACCTTCGACTCCATTAGTTTCGTTATATTTTTTTCGATGACTGAGAGGGTAGGAGTAGGATGTCAGCACTTCATCTTCCATGCCGCTACCACCGATGACAATCATCGTTTTGATATTCCAATTCACTCCTGCGATTCCAAGATTATTATTTCCTTTGGCACCAATAATACCTGCAACTGAAGTTCCATGATCATCATTGTTAAAAACATTGTCGGTCATTGAAAAAGAATTCCAGCCTCGTACATCATCCGTAAAACCATTGTTATCATCATCAATTCCATTGCCAGCAATCTCCGCTTGATTTACCCAAATGTTCCCCACTAAATCTTCATGGTCGTGATCAATTCCTGCATCAATTACACAAATCACAATCGTATCTCCATTGGCTGTTATACCTCCTGTAGCGACATCCCAAGCAAGGTCTGTATCAATGTCCGCATCAGCAATTGCTCCATTGGTTCCATCGTTGAGATATTGCCATTGATTAGGGAAATCTGGATCGTTTGGAATCGTAGAACGCAGGCTGGTGAAATGATTAAATTGAGCATTCAAGACAGTAGAGTGCCTTTTTATTTTTTCCAAAAATAATAATTCATCTACCTGGACATAATCAATATGAAGTAGCCAAATATTCATATCTGGGACGACCGATTTTTTTATATCAAGACGAGTAGAGTCATTTTGAAAAAATTGAAATTCAGCTACCAGAGAATGAATATCATTCTTAGCATCTAGCTGAATTAAGAGATCTCCCAACTTGTGATCGAGTTGTTGAGAAGAAAGAATGAAAGGAAATGTGAAAAAGAGAAACGTAATAATTTTCGCAAGCTTTGAGATATCCATGGTTTTAGTTTTTATTTCTATTTCGGTTTTGCAAAATACGAGTAGTAAATATATGTTTCTTTTTTTGACAAACGAAATACACATAAATGTCTTTTTGAAGATCGTAAAAAATTGAAAAACTTTACTTTTAAAGGAGACCAAATCAACTATCTTTGACGCTTAATTTCAATTAAGATAAAAATGAGAAAAAATATCAAAGTATTTAAATTTGGTGGAGCTTCTGTAAAAGATGCTGAAGCGATTCGTAATGTTGCTTCTATTTTAAAAGATTATAAAAAGGAGCGTTTGTTAGTCGTTATCTCTGCAATGGGAAAAACTACTAATGCTTTGGAAAAAGTAGTGCATGCTTTTTTTAATAAAAAAGAAAACGCCAAGGATATTTTAAAAGAGATTCAAAATAAACATCTTGAAATTGCTAAAGAACTTTTCGGTGAAAATGCTGATTTTGAAAAAGAAATATCAAAGCTAGTTGACCCCGTAAATAGATTGTTAGAAAAGCAAAACAAAAAAGGATATGACTTTGTTTACGACCAAGTTGTATCGCTCGGTGAACTGTTTTCTACTAAATTGATAGCTACTTTTTTGTCCAAGAAAAAATTGCCAAGCCATTGGTTAGATGCTCGGAGAATTATAAAAACTGATAATACTTACCGAGAAGGAAATGTGAATTGGGAGTCGACTCAAAGGAATATTTCTAGAAACGTAAATAAATTGTTAGAGAAAAGTGGCTTTGTCATTACCCAAGGATTTATTGGAAGTTCGGAAGAGAAAGCAACCATCACTTTGGGAAGAGAAGGTTCAGATTTTACAGCTGCGATTTTTTCTTATTGTTTGGATGCAGAGAGTATGAGTATATGGAAAGACGTTCCAGGAATATTGACTGGTGATCCTCGCATATTTAAAAAAGTGGAAAAGATAGATCGACTTTCTTATAAAGAGGCAATTGAAATGACTTACTATGGAGCAAAAGTAATTCATCCTAAAACTATCAAGCCTTTGCAAAATAAAAGTATTCCGATGTATGTAAAATCATTTGTCGATCCAGCAGGAGAGGGAACTTTTATCGGTGCTAATGTTGATGCTTTTTATCCGCCCGTAGTTGTGGTAGAAAAAGACCAAGTGATGTTGCAAATATCCACGAAGGATTTTTCATTTGTAGCAGAACATCATTTAAGTTTTATTTTTACTTTATTCACAAAGTATCGAACCAAGGTGAATATGATGCAGAATATGGCGATTAGTTTTTCAGTTTGTGTAACGATTAAAGATCTAGAACGCTTGACCAAATTGATTCAAGAATTGAAAGAAACATTTAATGTCGCAGTCGAAAAAGATTTAGAATTAATCACTATAAGGCATTATCATAAATCAGTTATTGAGCAAATGAAAAAGCATAAAATCGTGATGTTGGAGGAACGTATTCGACAAACAATTCAGATGGTGATGAAAGATGTGCCGGTGATGGAAAGGAAATAAATCGGGATTAATTGGTGTTTTGACTTATATGAAAAATACCAATTTGAAGGTAGAAAAATGAGTTCGGTTATTTGTAAATTTGAAAAGCAGGTCTAAAAGTTATTCTTTTTTACTTGTAACTTAAATAAGTATTTAATCGTCCTTTTAAATATTGTCTTGGGCAGCACATATTTTTGTGCTGCTTTTTTTTTGGATAGAAATGAGATTATCCTCCTCAAATAAATTTAAATTTATAGATCCTTTAATGATTAAGATTCAAAAAACAACGAATGTTAACATATTAAATAAAATGGCAATGTTTTTGCTGATTTTAAAATATCTTCAAACGAAATTCCTTTCAGAGTAAAATACCTCTATCAACTAAAATAAGTACTAATACATAATCATTGGATTTAGGAAAAAAGTAGAAATTTTTGTTTTACAAATTTTTTTAATATAGAATCTATTTTTTACTCATTGAAGTATTTTGATTTTTTCAAAATGCGATTAAAAAAACAGTTGACATGGATAGTACAGATTTCAATAAACTATTGGGATTACTCTCAAAGTTTACTGCTGCTACAGAAAAAGCAAATAGGACTGATGGGACTTTTAAAAGATATCATCAGTCATCTATCGTACAATTACGAGAATTACCAGAACAACTTAGACGCATCGAACAAGGCCTTAGAACGGCAAAGATTATTAAGTAATAAACTGCTTTTTAATTTTTTTTTGACAACCAACTTCATTTCGCTTTTCTAATATTAAAATACACATAAGTACCAAGTGTTAATTAACCATTGGTACTTAATAATTTTCTATTCTGTTCTTGATAAATGATCAAGACCGGGAAAGGGAATTATTTTTTATCCCTTAACTAAATTAATTAATTAAGCTGTTTTTATGAATTTAAAATTTAACATTACCTCTTCTCGAATGAATTGTTTTACGACTGCTCAAGCTGCTAAAGTTGATGCAGGAGTGGAAATTTTTAAGCAAATTCTTTGTAGCGAAGAGTTTCTAAACAAAGTGAATAATTTTCAATGGAGGACTTCTGATGGAGTTGCCTTCAACCGTTTTTATTTGTCTAATGGAATGTCAAACCAACAAGTTGGTGAGATGATTTGTAAAGGTTTGCATCGTAAAAATAATTTAATTAATGTGGTAAAACCAATCTCAGCAGAGGTGGTAGATATTGTACCATGTAGCAATCAAAAAGAAATTGAAAATATTTATAACAATACAATTACATGTTGTATAGGAGTAGATACTAATATGCTTAATAATACATGGTATACTCCAGTTCATTTGGCTTGTGCAATTATGCACGAGTGGTGTTGTTGGAATGGATTCAATTGCAGCCCCCCTTCTACAAAAATGGAAAACTGGTCAGGTAATACTGTTCCCGTTGCTTGTGCATGGATTACAAAAGATGTTGCCGCAACGGTTTGTAGAAGTTCAGAAGTATCCAATTGGTGTGGAATGATTAATAACCGAACGTTTGATTATTGTGCTTGTAGTACAACTTATCTTACTGCGGTTTCAAATATAGTTTGTATTTCTCCAATTGTAAAAATGGATGAGTGTATCAATATGATGGAATTAGAAATGAATTGGCTAACTACTTGTAATAATATTACGCCAGATGTCTCTAATCGAATGACCGTTTTAAATAATTGTATCAGGATGATGACTCAAATGAAATTGAATATGTGTAATACAACAATGGATGCAAGTGATTGGGCATGTGTTCCTGTGAACACGATGAGTACAATTAGTTCCAACTAGTCAATAGGGAATTATAGACTTTATCTATTTGAATATATTATAGTAGGTGATATAATTTTGAATAATAAATAAAAAACCCAATCAAATGTCAATTTGATTGGGTTTTTATTTATTGGATATTTTATCCTAGTTTACTTTTGTGAATTTCAAAATTCGACTTCCTTCTTCATTAGTGATTCGAAGGAAGTATATTCCTGTATTATGAATATTAGCAGCTTCAGTTGAGACTTGATATTTTCCTGATTCAAAACTGATCTTATTCATGAAAACTCTTTGCCCATTTCTATCGAAGATTTCGATGATCGCATCGTTTAATTCTGTATCGACACTTTCTAATTGAATTAAATCATCAATTGGGTTAGGGAATAATCTTACTTTCCCATCATTGATTATTTGATTATCAATTGCATCAATAATACTTTGTGAACCGACAGCGAATTGTAATAGTCCGAATGGAGGAGGATCACTCATATAGTTTGAAGTGACAGTTCCCGTCGATCCAGGATCTATAGTTCCTGTAATTTCTGAGCTACCATAATTTCCCCAAAGGTTTTGGGTAGAATCATTCATACCTACGACAACTATTTTATTTATATCATCTAGATCAGAAACTTCTCCATTCATCCAATGTAAGGTAACATCTGCATCTTCACTATTTTCTTTTTTAAATAATTCCCAATATCCACGTTGACTTACCGCTGTAACACTTTCAGATAATCCTAATCCAAATGGAGGAGGATCACTAAAATATTGAGCCGTATATTCTGATCTGGAAGAGTCTAATCCGGAGATGGTAATTGGAGCATAAACTCCGTTTGCACCGATTGGGAATAAAAATGGTTCTCCGTTTGTAGAACCTTTTTTCATCATCGGTCCATCAACAAATGATGTGCTACTTCCTCCTGAAATACTACCACCTTCTTCTATAATTAAAATTCCAGCACTTGTTGTATTCAAATTTCCATTGGATAAAACTAAAGAGTTATTTACAACCATTGGTCCTTCAAGAGACATCGCTTCATCAGAAGTGTTATTGAAGACTAGGTTAGAAAGATTAAGCGAATCTAATCCACTATTAGGTAAATTAGTAGCTGGAATCATTTGTGGATTAACTCCATTGAAAATAATAGAACCAAATTCATCCATATCAATTGCTCCATAAGATGAAGGTCTAATAATATTTCCACCTAAGGAAAGGTTTGAATTCTCTGCAAGAGCAATTTTTACATCACCATCACTTATCGCATCAAAGGTGATATTTCCAATGACAGACATTAAAGCTTTTTCTCCTGAAAAATCGATCGTTACTGGTGAGTTTTGAATAGTAGAAATTATGTCTAAATTTCCATTAACAGTTAAGTTTCCATCATTAGCAAATGAGCCAAAAATAAATGAACTATTTTGACCTGAATTTTTCATGGATGCATTACCATTGATAGTAAGATTAGAATTGGCCGAAGTTTTTACTAAAAAGTTTTTTCCTCCAGTCATTTCCATATTAACATCTCCGTAAAGAATTACATTTGCGGAGTCCACTAATTCTATAAAAAATTCTTTACCGTTAAAAATGTTGAAATGAGTATTTCCTGCGACAGAAAGAATAGAATTATTATCTAATTTTATTTCAACTCCACCTTCATCAAGACTGGCATTTCTATAATCATAAATAAAGTCTCCAATTACATTCATCTGTGCATCATCAATCATTAGAAAAGATAGTTTTCCATGTCCTATATTGTCTTCTGTTCGTTTAAAATGAAGATTACCAAAAATATTTAAGGTAGCAGTCTGTTCAACCTTCAATTCAATATCTTTATTTAAATTATAGGATGTAACTATAACATCATTTAAAACGGTAAGTATACTTTCATCTGAAATTTTTAAAGCGCTACTACCGTTAAGACTTTCATTATCAAGGATTATATGACTAACAGAGTCAATAGCAGCAGTATTGTTATATACTACTGTAAATCCATTGATGACAACAGTATCATTTGCACTAGGAATTTCAAATAAGTCCCAAGTACTTTTTGTTAACCAATTTCCATCTGATACAGCGTGGAAAATAGTCGCATTCGCCGAAAGGCTAAAGATTAAAAACAGAGGGAATAAAGCAGTAGAGATACTAAATTTCATATAAACTAGATTTTGGGCAATGGCAGGAGGGAAATACAATAGGTGTTGAAAAGAGGGATATCAGGTTCTTCTTGGCAATTTTATTGCCAAATAATCAATAATCAAAAAACTCAGTCAATATTTATATTGACTGAGTTTTTTTTAATTAATTTAAAGACATGATTTTGTAATGGGCGCATAATCATACCGAAATGAATTCCAGAGTTTTGAATATTGGCGAGGTCGGTGGAGTTAAAGAAACTTGCCAATTAGGACAAAAAAAACTGAGCCATTTTTTATGACTCAGTTTTTTTAATCTAATTCTTTTTGCAACCTAATGATAATCCAATAGGAGTATTTCTTATGAAAGAAATTATGCAGAAAACGAAGTTCCACAACCACAAGTATCAGATGCATTTGGATTGTTAAATGAAAAACCTCGATTGTTTAATCCATTTAACCAATCGATTTCAATACCTAATAAATAGATTGCATGGGATTTTTCCATTAGTACTTTCATTCCATTTATTTCAAAAGTATCATCTTTTTCAGTTTGCTTATCAAATCCTAAAATGTAGGAAAAACCAGAACATCCTCCACCTTTTACACCGACACGAAGTCCATGTTCAGGATCTAAACCTTGCTGCTCTCTGATGAGTTGTAATTGTTTAACCGCACCATCAGTCAATGTAATAGGCTGTGTCAAAGTTTCTTTTATTGCACTCATATCGTTCAAATTTATATTTATTATTCTTTTTTATAGTTTTACTTTCTTGTCTTAACCACAAATTTAACGTTTTCTAGATTAAAATGGTTTATTATTTAGAAAAATTAAAAACAAGGAATGTTTGAAAAAGTTGTGGCTTTCGAATAAAGCCACATTAATATAAAACCAATCAGAAAAACCTTCCAAGGTTTTGTAATGGCAAATGAACCGAGTATTTTTGCCCAAATTTTTAGAATTAAAAAAAATAACTTGAATGGAAGTTTTCCTAGAAATATTAAAATTGACTTTACCATCATTTGCGGTGGTAGCAGTTGTATACTTTATGTTACGTGAATACTTTGAAAGTGAACATAAACGTGCCATGTTGGAGTTGCAATTTAAACAAACGAGCACAACACTTCCGATCAAAATTGGAGCTTACGAACGTCTTTCTATGTTTTGCGAACGTATTTCAATCCCTGCATTAATTTTGAGAGTAAGAGCAGATGGAACAAATGCAGCACAATTAAGAATGGCTTTGATGATTGCCATCCAACAAGAATTTGAACATAATATTACACAACAAGTCTATGTTTCAGATAATCTTTGGAAAATTATTAAAATTGCAAGAGATGATGTGCAAAATACTATCAACCATGTGTATCAATCTATTGATCCTGATGCTGACTCGAAAGTTTTTGCACAAGCACTTTTTGATTTTTTAAACACAAAAGATGTATTGCCTTTGCATAAAGCTTTGGAAGCAGTAAAAAAAGAGGCTAGTTTAATATTACAATAATACATTAATGCTTTTTGTAACAGAAAAACCGTGATACGATTCGAATCGTGTCACGGTTTTTTTATAAAAAAAGATACAATTCTTTAATATTCTAAAATTCTTAGAATTAAAAACTATTTTTACTTTATATCGAATTCGAATTTCTTTTTTCCAAAAAAAGTAAAAATGAACAAGTCTATTCTATTTCTTTTCATCTTGATTTTTCTTTCCTCCTGCACTAAGATAATGCATGTCTCTGCTCCTCAACTTTCCTCTGTGAAGATTGAAGACGCCGCCAAGATCGAATCTTCTCAAGAAATTGAAACACTAATTTCTCCTTATAAAAAGGAAATGGAAAAGGAAATGAATCAAGTCATTGGCGCTTGCGAAAAAGAGTTGATGAAGGCAAGACCTGAATCAACTTTAGGTAATTGGACCGCAGATTTGATTCATGAAAAGTGTGAAGATTATTATGGAAAATCCATTGACTTTGCTATCGTAAATTATGGAGGGTTACGCATCCAATCCCTCCCTGCAGGATCAATTACGAAGTCCAATATTTTTGAATTGATGCCTTTTGAAAATGCCTTGGTCGTACTCAATGTAGATGCAGAAACTGTTGGGAAACTATTTGACCGAATGGCAGAATATGGAGGTTGGCCAATCAGTCATCAAGTAGGGTATAAAATAAAAAATGGAAAACCAATTGATATTCAAATTAATGGAAAACCAATTGATAAAAATAAAATGTATAAAATTGCTTTGTCGGACTTTGTTGCAAACGGAGGGGATAAGTGTTTCTTTTTTGAGGATAAAAAGCAAGAACTGTTAGGGAAACTTTTTCGAGATGCAATTATGGAGCATGTGATAGAATTAAATGAACAAGGAAAAAAGATAGATGCAAATATTGAAGGAAGGGTAGAGGTGATTGAGTAATTTTTTTTTCAAACATATATATGTATGCGTACTTCTTTTTGATTATTCTTTCTGAGAGTTTTCGGAACAAAATTAACCATTCAAAAATTAATTATGATAAGAAGATCATTTATAAAAAAAGCGATGACAGGTTCAGTCTTTTTAGCAGCAGGGAGTTTTCCTATGGCTGCCTTCAACGAACCTGAAATATTGAAGTTGACCATCCTACATACCAATGATCAACATAGTCGAATTGAACCCTTTGAAGGTGGAAGATTGAAAGGCTTGGGAGGCGCAGCAAGACGTGCTACACTCCTTGAAAACATTAGGAAAAAGGAACGTCATGTGTTGCTTTTAGACTCAGGAGACATCTTCCAAGGGACACCTTATTTTAATTATTTTGGAGGTGAATTGGAATTCAAATTAATGTCAAAAATGAAGTACGATGCAACAACGATGGGGAACCATGATTTTGATGGAGGGATGGATGGTTTACTCAAACAATTGCCTCATGCAAATTTCCCATTTTTGACGGCTAATTATGATTTTTCAGATACACCTTTGGAAGGACAATTTAAGCCATATAAAATTTTCCAAAAAGAAAATATCAGAATAGGTGTGTTTGGTCTAGGTATAGAATTAAATGGGTTAGTGCCTGGTAAACTTTACGGGAATACTCAATATCAAGATCCCCTAAAAATGGCGAACAAGTATGCGAACATTTTAAAGGAGGATGAAAAATGTGATTACGTAATTTGTCTGTCACATTTAGGATATAAATATTCTTCTAATCGAGTTTCCGATCAAGTCTTGGCAAGGGAGTCTGAAAATATTGATTTGATTCTTGGAGGTCATACTCATACATTTATGGATACACCTGAAGAATTGGAAAATAAAAAAGGAGAAAAAGTGTTTATAAATCAAGTTGGATTCGGTGGAGTCGTTCTAGGAAGACTAGATATTTATTTTGAAAAGAATTTTAAAAATAAATGTACGACTTGTAAGAACATCACCATCAAGAATTAGAGCTTAAGTGAGGGAGTTATATATTAGATTTTATCTAATTTCAATTTTAATTAAATAAGACATAATTAAATTTTACTTATTTGATTTTTTTTACATATTTTTGCCGTCCCGTAAGGGGGACTCCGTGGCTAAAAAAACCAAAAAAAAATACACAAAATAATTAAACCAATAGCTTTATCATTTACTTGATAACACTTATGGTGAATTTTTTAAATACGAAAAAAAAATATTTTTAGAAATAGTATTGTTATTTTTTTCTTTCTAATTAATTTTTTTTTCTTTGTACTCCCGCGCAATTAGAGAGCAAATTTACTGCGAGGGAACTTTGAGAAAACAAAATTGGCAGAACAAAATGTTTTTATAACATTTCCTTTCACGCTGCTATTTTACTGATACTTAAAAGAGACTCTACACTCACAACTGGTTATATTTCTTAATCAGGCTTTGAGCCTATTATCTGAACTGTAAAGAATGGTAAAAGACTGTACTTCAGTATGGGACAACTGTCTCCGTACAATTCGAAAAAATGTGAATCCGCAAAGTTTCAAAACTTGGTTTGAACCTATCAGGGCCGTAAGCCTTGATGATTCGTCTTTGACGATTCAGGTGCCGAACAAGTTTTTTTACGAATGGCTGGAGGAACATTACGTAACACTTCTCAAGATGACCATCCGGCAAGAGTTGGGTGATAAAGGGCGTCTTGAATACCAGATTTTGATGTCGAGTAATGCAAGACAAAATGCACCTCAACATCACATGGCTAATAAAGCCGAAAATAACGGGCCTGGTTCCGTTGATACAGGGAATATCAAAAATCCATTTGTCATTCCGGGAATTAAGAAAATGAAAATTGACTCTCAGGTCAATCCAAATTACCTTTTTACTAACTTCATCGAAGGAGACTGTAATCGTCTAGCTAGATCCGCAGGTATTGCTATTGCAAAAAAACCAGGAGGAACGGCTTTTAATCCTTTAGTAATCTTCGGAGATGTTGGATTAGGAAAAACTCACTTAGCGCAAGCTATTGGGAATGAGGTTTTGGAAAAAATGCCTGAGAAGAGAGTACTATATGTACCTTCTGATAAGTTTACAAATCAAATTATCCAATCTATTAAAAACAACGCAGTCAATGACTTCGTGAATTTTTACCAATTGGTGGATGTATTGATTGTAGATGATATTCAATTTTTGGAAAACAAAAAGAAGACGCAAGAAATCTTTTTCCACATTTTCAATCAATTGCACCAAAACGGAAAACAAATCATTTTGACTTCAGATCGACCTCCTAAAGATTTGAATGGAATGGAAGACCGCTTAATCTCTAGATTTAAGTGGGGACTTTCAGCTGATTTAGCAGCACCTGATTTGGAAACTCGTATGGCAATCTTGGAAGCCAAGATGAACAAAGAAGGAGTTGACCTTCCACAGAATGTAACGGAGTTTATTTGTTATAATATCAAGAATAACATCCGTGAATTAGAAGGTGTTTTGATTTCATTAGTAGCTCAGTCTTCTTTAAATAGAAGAGAGATTGATGTTGAATTAGCGAAAGACGTAATTAAGAACTTCGTTTCGCAAATGTCAAAAGAAATCACAGTTGATTTTATTCAAAATTTAGTTGCGGATCACTTTAGTGTTCCTGTTGCAAAATTGGCAGGTAAAACTAGAAAACGTTCTATTGTTATTGCTCGACAATTGAGTATGTACTTAGCGAAAAATTTGACTAACAAGTCGTTGAAAGCGATTGGGGAGAATTTTGGAGGACGAGATCATAGTACTGTTATTTATTCTTGCAAAGCAGTTCAAGACTTGTTGGATACTGACATGATCTTTAAAGATACTGTAGCTGATTTGGAGAAAAAAATCAGATTGAGTTTGAATGAAAAATAAATACAGACACACGCTACACTAGAAGAAACACAACCAAAATAAGAAATTAAAAAGGTGAAATGATCGGAAGATTATTTCACCTTTTTTAATTCTATACAATAGACTGGCTTCCGGTTAGTCTATTGTTGGTAAATGCTGACTCGAAATCCAGTCACCAGTATAGTAAACATCAAAAAAGGGCAATCAACTCAAAGTCAATTGCCCTCTTCTTATTTTAATAACGCTACGGTTAATAAAATTAAGCTCTATTTAAAGCCAAAGTTGGATATACATTTTTCGCTAATTCAAATCCTCCAAACAAAATTCCAACATAAACTAAATCACCTGCCAAAGTATTCCAAAATAATGGTAATCCCGCAGCAATAGCAGTTGTCAAACCTGCGAAATTATCAGCATACATATTAAATGGATCATAAAACCAAGCACCAAAGTTAGTGATCAAAAAGAAAATCATTGATCCTAAAAGACTTGCTCCAACCACATTTTTCAAATTTACTTTTTTCAAAAGATTCGATCCCATTAAAACGATTACTCCAAAAGCCAGCATGTTAAACATCCCAAATGCCGTAAACCATGTAAATCCTTCAGGACTTGCATAAACCACATTATTCAAAACCAAGTCACTTATCCATAATGCTAAAAATGGAATCAAATAAGCCCAATATTTTTTTGCAAAATGTGCTGCACCAAAAAGTGCCATTCCTCCAATAGGAGTGAAGTTAGGTGGATGCGGCATAAATCGTGTTGCAGCAGCAGCTACAATCATTAAAACGATAATTCCGAATCGTGGGTTGAATTTACTATTCTCCATTTTTATTATTTTTCTATTAAGTTATTCTAATTGAGGTGCAAAAATAAATTAAAAAAGTATCAATTTCAAAGAAACTGAAAATCATCTTTTTTATGACGAGGAAGTTTTGAAATTGATACTTTTTTTAAAATTATATTTTCCCCATATAGAACTTACAATAAAATGAGTTTCCCGGAATGGATTTGAGAACCAGTATTGATTTTATAAAAATAAATTCCATTGGTGGGCAAGTTCGCTTTTTGGATTTCAATTTGGTTTCCACCCGCTGACATATTTTTTTGTTGGGAAAAAACTAACCTTCCGTTAGTGTCGAAAATTTCTAAATCAACTTGTCCTGCATTTTCTAAGGAGAAATTAAAAGTAGTTTTTTTAGAAAATGGATTTGGTGAAATAGAAAATCCATCTTGGGTTGGTTCATGCTCAAAACTTAATTCCGCATTCCAAAATTCAATTTCATTCCCATCTTCCATATAAACTTCCGCATTAACTTTTTTAGAATTGATGGTTAAATAATCGCTTAGTTGTCCATCCTTCCTTGCCGTAAATGTAATGTTATAAAAAGCATCTTCCTCGTTTAAGTTTTGCGAAACAGAAGTATTCCAACTGCATAAAATAAAACCATTATCGACATCATTTTTTCCAAAATTTTGCTCGCCAAATTCAATAGAACTATTGCCCCTGATGCTTTGGAATCCCAAGGCCGTTGGATCGAAGTCAATGGTAAATTGACCTCCAATTATTTTATCAAAATTATTCGCAAACGTATTGAGAGTAATGATTTCGCCAGTTTTAAACGTTTGATTTTTGCTCGATAAATTCAAGGTGCCGTCGAAAGTTCGAGAATCGATTTGATTGTTTTGAAAATCATTTGGATTGGCAGATCCGTTGACATCTCCGAGTTTGATTCCTATGAATTCATAGCTCTCTTCATATTGCTCGATGACAATAAAAGGAGGATCATAAACCCACGATTTTCCATTTGGAAATTCATCAGAAATATGAAGAATTAAACTCCGAATGGTTGCCAAATCTAAAGCCGTAATCGTTCCCGAAGAATTTACATCTGCAGCGATAGATTGATAAGGTGAATAAAATAAATCAATACCCAAAATATGTTTGGAAATTAGAACTAAATCGAAAGTTGTAACTCCATTGAGTGGATTATCATCGCCACCATGCTCTGCGAAAATGGTATCGCCCTCTAGAATATAAATCCCATTACAAGGATTTGGACTGATAAATGAATTCGAATAATAAAGATTATTCAACTTGAAAATTGAATTTTCCAATGGTGTACCATTCCATAAATTAAAATATACATCAGAAAAATTTATTATGGGAAACCCACAAGGTCCATTTGGATCAAGAATAAGCGCTTCAACATTAATAGAATCTTGATTACCATACTCATCTTCAACCCAAATAGTTAAAGCTACAATTCCGTCGCAAGGTATTTCATAACATGCAATAAAAATTGAGGTGTCATTACTGTTGGGATTAGATGAATATGAAATAGAAAAATTCAAGTTTTCAAAACTAGTACAATTATCAAAAGTTGTTGAAGAAATAAATTGTTCTGGGAGAAGTTCTATTTGACCGCTTGCGGGCATAATGAAAGTATCAAGCACATAACTACATTCAATCACCGGCGCCACACAATCCATCACCTCAAAAATAAATTCACAATCCTCCTCTCCTCCACAAAAATCAAAAGCCGTAAATTTCACTCGATGAATTCCAATTGGAAAATCAGCGGTAAAACTAGCAGCCGATCCCAATGAGTCAATCACTCCATCATCATTCCAATCTATAGAAAAATTATATTCAATAATATTATTCGTCGAGCAATCGGTAGTCGCTGAAATAGAGAAAGTTTGATCTATCGCCACACACTCATTGATTGGTAAACAGAGTGAATCGTTTTGGCAAGTCGAAGTAATTTGTAATCCAGTTTGAGCTTGTAAATGTACTAACGGTACCGTTGTGAAAAAAATTAAGAATAGGAGGGTAAATTTATTCATGGTTTTTTAGTTTAGTTCGAGGTGGATTTATTTTAAATCCACCTCGAACAGATTAATTATTGAGAGATTATTTTTCCTGTGTTTACATTGTTATTAGTTTTTATTTTATAAAAATAAATTCCATTAGAGCGCAAGTTTGATTTTTGAATTTCAATTTGGTTTTCACCCTCGGGCATATTTTCTTGTTGGGAAAAAACTAAACGTCCATTGGTATCGAAAATCTCTAATTCAACTTGTCCTGCTTTTTCCAAGGAGAAATTAAAAGTTGTTTGTTCAGAAAATGGATTTGGAGAAATTGTAAATGTATTGTTAGATATTTCGTTTTCAAAACTTAAATCCGCATTCCAAAACTCAATTTCATTTCCATTCTCCACATAAACTTCCGCGTTAATTTTTTTAGAATTGATGGTTAAATAATCGCTTAATTTTCCATCTTTCCTTGCCGTAAATGTAATGTTATAAAATGCTTCTTCCGTGTTTAAATTTTGCGAAGCGGAAGTATTCCAACTACATAAAATAAAACCATCATCAGATTGTGTTTTTCCAAAATTTTCATCAGTCAGTTCGATAGAATTATTACCTTCGATATTTTTAAAATCCAAAGCAGAAGCATCAAAGTCAATGGTGAATTGACCACCAATTATTTTTTCATAATTGTCAGGAAATGTATTGATAGTATAGGTTTCACCTGATTTAATAATTTTATTTTTAGCAGTTAAGTTTAATGTTCCAAGTGTTCGAGTATCAATTGTTGGAGCTTGAAAACAATTAGGAACAGAGGACGTTCCATTGACGTCACCTACCTTTACTCCTAGAAATTCAAAGTCAGTCATCATGCCATCATAAGCAAAAGAGCTCGGTAAAAAAAGCCATGAATTTACATTAGGCAGTTGCGTAATATTTTGAAGAATTAAGGCTCTCAATAATACAATATCAAGAGTAGTGATTGCCCCATTTTGATTAGCATCAGCCGCCAATAATTGCCAAGGTTGATCGAGTTGTTGAACATTAATAATATGTTTGGAAATGAGTACTAAATCATAAGTGGTCACACCATTGAGGTAGTTACCAGATAAAGTTGGTGTAACTACACTACCTATATCTAAACCAGAAATTAGGAAGGGGCCATTTTGAAAATATATTCCATCTATATCATATACAACTCCTTCAATATCACATCCTTCTTCATTTAGAGAGGAGACCTGACCGGTAGTTGGTATCGTTCCACAAGCTCCATTAGGATCTTGGATACTTATAAAAGTAGAACAGAAATCAAAGTTACCAGCTGCATCTGTAACATATAACGTAATAGGATATAGTTGATCTGAAGGAATATCATCACATTCAACTATAAGAGATGTATTATTAATGTCTTGCGAAAATGACAAATGTAAATCAGCAAGAGCAGTACAGTTATCAGAACTCATCCCTGACTCAAAATCAGTTGCATAAATGGTAAGGTTACCTGTCGAAGGCATTACCGTAGTCGCAATTCCAAAAATGCAAATAGGAGTAGGTGCATTGCAATCTTTTACTTCCAAAAGATAATCACAAGTCTCACTTGTATTACATTGATCTGAAATGGTGAAAATAATTCGGTGAGTACCTAATGGGAAATCTTCTCCAGCTGTTGCTACCATTCCTGATAACTCATTGGAGCCGTCGTCAAATAAATCAATCTGATAATTAAAGGTTAAGTCGCTTCCTGTCGAACAATCGGTTGTTGCAGAAGCCGTCAGTTCCGCAAAGAAATTATTGCAATCATTTGAGGTATTGCAAATAGTTATGTTGTCGCAAGAAGATGTAATGGTAATGTTGCTTTGAGCATGAAGGGATAAACAAAATACCCCAACCAAGAGGAAGGTAATTAATTTTTTCATGGGAACGCTTTTAATAAAGTTTGTAAAAATGATATGTTTTAAAGAAAATTTAAAACGGTCTAGGAGTGAAAATGAGAATATCTATTTTGGGAAAAACGATTATTGGAAGGGAAAAAAGTAGTTTTAATTTTTTGTTACTTTTCAAATATACGATTTTATTAGATAAAAAAAGCACGTTAATATTTTTGAGTATATTTTATTTACTTATAAGAGGCAATTCAATGAGCAGTAAAATCGATTGAAATTTTTTATCCAATTTGGTCTTTCATTTTTTCTAACGCTAGATGAGCCATCGCTTCCCATTTATCTTTTTCGGAATATGGGAGTTCGAACCAAGCTTTCATAGGAGGTTTATTTTTGAAAGGACTGAGGTAGTCCCATCGTTCGATGCCGTTTTTTTCTGGATTAAATTCTTTGCCTAGTTTAAATGTAATTGCATTGTTATGAAAAAAGGCAAAGACTTTGTTTTTGTATTTTAAACCAGGGGAAGTCATCATTTTACCATGGGTGATATTGGCATCTTTGGCAGTTAGTGTATTGCCAATTTTCAGGTAGAGTTTTTCTTCTTTTTCCATGGTCTTATTTTTTATGAAAAAAATTACTCACTAAAAGATTCAACTTTTAAATCATCAATCCAAATTTCTTTCGAGCCTCCTGCGTTCCAATATTTTACTTTTATATTGTTGAAGTTTTGACCTTTAGGGATTTTTATATCCACCCAAATTCGCCGCCAATTATTTTCTCCAAACAATCTGTGCACGCGAATCATTTTATGTTTTTTGACAACATCATTCTCTTCCAAGCTAATGATGAATTGATTCATCTGCCAGTAGTTCCACTCCTTACTTTCGCAGTAAAAATTAGCACTTGCTCGCACCCAATCTGTCTTTTCGTCTGCTGAAAAAGGAATAGAAAAAACAGGAGAAAATTGCACCGCTTGACTTAAATATAAAGCAGTAGAATCAGAAGTTCTATATTTTGAATTAAAAGAAATACTATCTGTAATTTGCTCGAAATCATTGGAATAGAGCATTTTTGAGTTGTTGATTTCACCTAAATATTCTTCGTCAGTATCCAGCAATGTTTTCCACTCAGGATCGAATTTCGTTTTTCCAAAAATCTTCCAATAATATGCTTTAGTCATGTTTTCCGTTTCAAAACCTCCGGAGGGCATATGTGCTTGCCACGTCTGAAAAAGGTTTAACGCAAAGCAACCCAACAATATAATTCCAAAACCAATTTTTGCTAAAAAATGCTTCTTGATAAATTCCAAGAAAGCTGCTAAAGGCAAACCCAAAAGTAGGTAAGATGGAATCATTGCTCGCTGACCAAAACCACCGCCATACCACCAAATGTCCCAACTGAAGATAATATAAGTATTGATTAGGAAAAAGATAAATACAGCCCAAAAGTGTTTTTGCAAAAATGTAATTGTATTGTTTTTTTTCCACAAAAAATAAAAACCAAACATTGAAAACGCCATCAATGGAGTGTATATCAACCATCCTTTTCGATAGCTAAAAAAACAATCTTTCATATGGACTCCATTCCAAGAAAAACCTTGGTCTTGATAACTGTACTCCAAAAAATTGCCAGAGTACATTTTCCAGTAAATGATTTGTAACAATCCAATTACGGTGATGATGCTTCCAGTCAAAAACAATTTTCCAAAATGTTTTTTCCATAAAAAAAATCGCTCTCGCACACTTTCAAGATTACTCAATCCCCACAAAATTGGAATCAAAATCGAAATGACTTCTGTCGGTCTAGCCAATGCTGCCCAACCGATGCAAATGCCAATAATGATACTGTCTTTGACATTAGGTTTTTCGTACCACTTGATCGTGTACCAAGTTAAAAGTGCATAAAGTGTAAATAAAAAATTATGCGGCATTGCCATATCAAAGGCAGAGTAATTCAAATAATTGGTTCCAAGTGCAATCAAGATCAACGTAATTGCAGATACATCATCATCAAAATATCGAATTAAAATTTTTCGAAAATACCACAATCCAATAAAGACATAGGCCAAACAGCCAAACTCTAAAAAGAATTGATAGGGAAAGGAATAACCATCGGCGGGGTAAGTGGTGAACGTTGCAGTAGTGTGCGCCATCAAAAACCAAGGGGCATAAGAGAGCGCCATTCCCATTGGGTATTTCATGATTTGATTTCCATTTTGGGTAGGGTAGGCTGCCATGTCCAAACCAGTTGAATGGTATTCTTTTTGGATATCTTCTCGAAATTCTAACTGTGCTAAATCTTGATAAATAATTGCCGCGGGCAAGTAAGTATAATATCCCATCACGTCCCAACTCAATGTTGCGCCACCACCTTTGTTGTTCCAACTTGGGTACATGACAACCAAGGAAAATATAAATGCACAACTGAAAAAATAAGCGAGGAGTGATTTTTTATGATTCATAAAAGTTGAAGATGGTTCGTTTTGTTTTTTGAAAAATGAGAACCTATTTTTGAAATGTAAAGATGCTAAAAAAAATAATGATTTTAAATTGATGATAGGTATGTTTGGTGGTTATCATTGTTCTATTGTTTACTTCGTTTTACATTTTGAAGTTGGTGAATAAATTTAACATTGTCCTTTTTTTCATTGAAAAAAAAAGGACCAAAAAATTCTAGGTGAAAAAATAGCTAGGCTCAAGGCAAGCTCCCGCACCCTCATTTTTCACCGATCCTCGCCCGCTTCTTACTACTCATGGTTTTCCCTTCAATTTTAATTTTTCTAAATCTTGAGACTGTATTTTAATTTTTTCAAGGAGAAGTAAGGTATGGAAGGATAGGCTTGAGTTTTTATTTTGGATTGGTTGATAACCAATTTTTAACAAAGAATAATCTTTTGGCGGTTTACTCGACATTGTCTATTTTTGTGCGCTTGAAAAAATGAAAAATTAAATATTGACGTTCTAAAAATAACTTGAATAATTTAGTTTTTTAGACAACAAGTCTATATTTCAGTTGTCATTAATAGGAATAATTAAACCTAATTTTCTAACGCACATATTTTTTTAAAAACAATATTAATACATCGATGAAAAAATTAAATATTATCATAGGATTGTTGCTTTTGAGCAACTTCATTTTTGCTCAGCCTGATCGATGGCAACAAGCAATTGATTATAAAATGGACATTGACTTTAATGTCGAAAAACATCAATTCAAAGGAAAACAAATTGCAGTTTATACCAATAACTCACCTGACGAATTGAATCAAATTTTTTATCATTTGTATTTTAATGCATTTCAACCTGGGAGTATGATGGATGTTCGTTCAAGAACTATTTCGGATGCGAGTTCGAAAATAGGAAGTCGAATAGAAGGACTTAAAGAAAATGAAATCGGTTACCACAAAATAAAATCACTTAAACATAATGGCAAAAAAGTAAAGTATGAAGTGGTCGGAACTATTTTGGAAGTGATGTTGGATGAACCAATTAAAGCAAATAGTTCAGCAACTTTTGAAATGGAATTTGAATCACAAGTGCCTGTTCAGATTCGACGATCAGGAAGAAATAACAAAGAAGGTATTGATTACTCTATGGCACAATGGTATCCTAAAATGTGTGAATACGATTATCAAGGCTGGCATGCGAACCCATATATAGCTCGCGAGTTCTACGGAATCTGGGGAGATTTTGAGGTGAATATTTCGATTGATCGAAGTTTCGTAGTTGCGGCAACTGGGTTTTTGGAAAACTGGGGAAATATCGGTGCAGGCTACGAACCTGACGGTACTGCTGTTCGACTTGCTAAAGGTGAAAAATTAACTTGGAATTTTAAAGCGAAAAATGTTCATGATTTTGTTTGGGCAGCAGATCCAGATTATAAGCATGTTAAATCAGTTCGACCTGATGGATTGACGGTTCACTATTTTTATATTGATAGCGATAAGACGAATGTGAATTGGCCGATGTTACCAAAGGCGATGGATCGAGCTTTTGATTTTATTAATAAGAAATATGGAAAATATCCGTATAAACAATATTCGTTTATTCAAGGAGGAGATGGAGGAATGGAATATCCACAAGCGACTTTGATTACGGGACATAGAAGTTTTAAAAGTTTAGTGGGAGTATCAATTCATGAGTTGATGCATAGTTGGTATCAAATGGCTTTGGGTACAAATGAAAGTTTATATGGTTGGATGGACGAAGGATTTACAAGTTATGCTTCAGCTGAGGTGATGAATTTCTTAGCAGCAGAAGGTTTGCTACCTGGTACTGAATCTAAAGCAATTGAAGATATTCACAAAGGAGATTATTTTGGATATGCGAATATTGTGGCAAGTGGAATCGAAGAAGCATTATCAACACATGCAGATCATTTTAATACGAATTATGCCTACAGTATTGCGTCATATGTGAAGGGGGCGGTGTTCTTACATCAGTTGCAAGGTATTATTGGAAAAGAGGCATTTGACAAAGGGATGTTGACTTATTATGATACTTGGAAATTCAAACATCCAAATGCGAATGACTTTATTCGAGTAATGGAAAAAGAATCAGGAATCGAATTAGATTGGTACAGAGAATATTGGGTGAACTCAACTCACACGATTGATTATGGTGTTAAGAATGTGGAGAAGGCTGGAAGAAAAACGACTAAAATTACTTTGGAAAAAGTAGGTCGAATGCCGATGGCTTTGGATGTATTAATTATCCATGATGGTGGCAAACAAATGATTGCTCACATTCCTTTACAAATGATGCGTGGTGCAAAAAGCCAAGATAGTATGATTATGAAAAAGGGTACGGACTTCGAAGTGATGGAGGATTGGCCTTGGGTAAATCCAACATATGAATTTGAAATTCCTTGCAAGTTGAAAGAAGTGGAACAGATTATCATTGACCCAACTTGGAGAATGGCTGATATCGATCGAGGGAACAATGAATGGAATAATTAAGCCTTTGTCCCCTAAAGGGGGATGAAATATTGGAAGACTATTTTAGTTAAGAACAATAAAAAAATCCCTTTTAGAATATTAAGTTCTAAAAGGGATTTCTATTTGGGCAAAAAATAAAAGGCGAGATTATTACCTCGCCTTTAATTAACCCGACTGCTTTTTGACAGTTTTATTTTTTTTGATTTGCTAGGAAAATTTGAACTACCATTTAAATTAAACCATTTAACCAAAAAACTTTAAGTGCAAATCTAGAAAAATATAACTTTTAGTATCATAAAACAGTATTTCAAAGGTAGTGTAAAATTTACACAAAGTATAATCTGTTTTGATAAAAATGTACTTAGTATCTTAAAGGTATTCCTAATTTAAAAGATAAAGATCGGTTTAACATTCTTGTAAGTTGTTGATTATCAGTAGTTTGTATTTAATTTGTTCTTGTAGATAAAGTTTGTTGTTGCTTTTTTTTTTTTTTGAAAAAAAGAATAATAATTTTAATAAAACAACTATTGTAAACTATTAAGGAATGGAACCTATTGTTTTAAGAATAATATTTCACAATGAGTATTTTTGCAAAATAATGTTTTAGTTAATGTGATGTTCTATGTGCTTTACAAAATATAATCTAAAAAAGGTTAGTGTGAATAAAACACTTTAATCGAAATCAATAATATAGATGAGACAAAAAATATTTTTACTATTGTTATTTTTTCAAGTTGGAATGGTGGATACTTTTTCTCAAAAAGTAGCGATTGAAAATTTGAAACAAAATATCGCTTATCCTTATTTAGATAATCCGATGAATATTATTGTAGAAGGAATTCCATGTAGCGAAATATTTGTTTCGACGAACAATGGTGAAATGCAATCGAAGGAAAATTGCGAATATGTTTTTTTTCCAAGAAAAGTTGGGATAGCTTCTATTTTTATTCATAAAATAGAGAAGGGAGATACAATTGAAATTGAAGAGAGAAAATATAGAGTGAAAAGATGGCCAAGATCTAAAGCGAGAATAGGACGAATAAATTCAGGCAAAATTGGATTAGCAGAATTTAAGATTCAAAGGGGAATTATTGTTCCAGTTGAAAATTTTGATATTGATGCTAATTATAAAGTTATTTCCTATCGTCTGCAAATTGTTAGAGGGCAAGATTTGATCGGAGAAGTTTTTAATACGGGAGGAAAATTTGAAGAGAAAGCAAGAGGATTAATTTTAAAAGCAGAAAGTGGAGATAGAATAATTGTTGATGAAATAATGATTTTGACACCTGGTTCTAAGATGAAAATAGAATTAGATGAAATAGATATTGTCATTAAGTAAAAATAAAGAAGGCTTTGAAAAATTATTCTCAAAGCCTTTTTATTATTGTAAATATATTGTTATAAATCTCGCTTCATTATCAATTGATACGCTCCAAAAATAAATAGAGCGGTATAAACAATGACGGTGATCATTGCTTCTCCTGATGACAAAAATGGATTAAAGTCCATTTCTCGAATCATATCATTGGCTATATCTGGAAAAGGAATTGGGGTCAAATCTTCAATTGCATTAACGGGGTAGAAAAGAACTGTTCGTGATTCTAGATAATACATATGAATACCTCGAAGCACTTGTTCTAAAAATACACCATAAGCTAGAAAAATGAATACTGCAAAACCTGTTCGACGAACTAACATTCCAAAAAATAACCCAAGAGACATATATCCAAAGCTCATTAAGAAATAACGTGGAATATAAGTCATCAATCCTTGCGTATAGACATCCATATAAAAAGGATCAGCGTGGAATAGGCCAATCAAAGTTCCTGATAGAAAATAATAAGCAGTAGCTGCCAAACTAATGGCAGTTATGAAAATCACTTTCGCCGAAAAATATTCTTTTCGAGAAAGTCCTGTGATGATATTTTGTCGAAGGGTTTTATTTCCAAATTCCATGGTGATAGAAAGTACTCCCATAAAACCTAAAAAGAAAAATCCAATCCAATTGCCAATGTAGCCTAAATATTTCCACACGTTTGGAAAAGTATAAAATCCCTGTGTTCCAAAAAATGCAGCAGGCTCTTCAGGTAAACTTTTGGTCACCAATAAAGAGATTGGTAATAATATTAAATACAAAATCGTCATTACAATAAATGGCTTGTAATTTTTGACTTTTAAAAACTCTAGTTTTAATAAATGCAACATAGTTTTCGTTTAGTTTTTGCTGGTGATTTCTAAAAATTCTGATTCCAAACTCTTCGCCTTAGCCACCAAATGAGTTAATGTAATACCATTGTTATAAGCCATCTGATTGATCTCTGCTGTAGAAAATTCACGATCAACATACAGGACTAATCTTCCGTCTTTTTCCACTAGTTTACTGATTCGAGAATCATTGGACAACATATTTTTTAAACCATCTAGATTTGGCGCAGCAATCTCAACTTGTACATCATCACTTATGATCGAACCTACTGAACCTGAAATTAAGTGGTTACCATTTTTGATGATCGAAACATGTGTACATACTTTTTCTACCTCATCCAAAATATGACTTGCCATAATTATGGTCTTCCCTTGTTTTCCGATATTGACGATGGTCTCCCGAACTTCAGCAATTCCTTGAGGGTCTAACCCATTGGTTGGTTCATCAAAAATCAAAACATCAGGATCACCAATCATCGCACCTGCAATGCCTAATCGTTGTTTCATACCTAAAGAGTATGCACGAAAGGGAGAAGTTTTTCGATGAGCCAAATTGACGATTTCTAATAATTCATCAATGCGGGGGTTATCCACTTTTTTGATGTGTGCGATGATCTTGAGGTTATCCACCGCATTTTTGTAAGGATAGAAATTAGGGGTTTCGAGTAAGGCACCCAAATTTTTTCGAGCATTTTCCCCATACTTTCCTTCGAACCAATTGTAGTCGCCACTATCTTTTTTGATGATGTCTAGCACCATACCTAGGAAGGTAGTTTTGCCACTTCCGTTAGGACCGAGGATTCCGAGAATTTGACCTTCTTCAATTTTTAAGGAAAGGCGATTGACCGCTTGAATCGAGCCGTATCTTTTGGAGAGTTCGTTGGTTTGGAGTACAGTCATGTTTTATTTTTTATCAAAAATAACTTTCTATAGCTCGTTGGCAAATTATTACGGATAAAATGTTGATTTGACTGGACGAAGGGGAGAAGGGGGCAGATTTCAGGTCATCTGTCTTTGGCAGATTGTCAGGAGTCAGGGGCTTTTTGGATTCCCATTATTTTGCAAAAATGGATTACATTCTGAGAAAAACAAGAAGCCCCTGATTTCTGATCGAGAGCGCAGCGACCAACTTGAAACCTGATTCCTTTTTCAAAAAAAAATAGAGACAAGGCATGCCTTATCTCTACGTGTTGGATTTGTCGTTTTGTTTGTTACACTAAATTATTATAAAAAGAATTTATTTTTCATCAGAAAACACATCGTCATTTGAGAAGGTAATCGGATCTTGTTCGAAAATAGAAATCGTTTTTTTTGAAATTTTATTTTTGTTAGGAAGTGCTGCTTCCAAATTTTCGATAGGTAATTTTAAAAGTGGTTGCAAACTTTTATCAATAACATCTTGATCTACCGCTGAGATGAAATCTTCTTCTTCCTCTAAGGATGACCAAAAATCTTCCAAAGTTTTGTCATCTTCTAAGTAAAGTTCTTCGCTTGCAGAAGTTTCTTTTTTATCATCAATACCAATTGCAAATACAAAATCTGAACTTTCTTCTTGTTCTATTTTTTCATCAGGACTATCAATCGAAGCCATTTCTAAATTTTCAGTCTCACTATTTGAGTTTTCTTTTTTATCAAAAAATAAAATAGCGACCATAAAAATAATTAGAACAGCGGCAATCCGACTTAACCAATTTAATTGATTTCTGACTAGAAGAGAAAGTGGTAATTCACGTTTTATGTTAGCCCAAATTTTAGGATTGGGAGTAGGTTCAATTTCGCTAAGATTATTTTTGGCGAAATCATCTAACTCTTCTCCTTCAAGTTGAGAAGCAATTTTTTGCCAATTATTATTAGGAGGAGGAGGAGTGAAGTTGGCCAATTTATCTTTGAAGATTTCCTCTCCGTTTTTAGAAGTATTTTGTTGCATCAGTTAATTGAGTAATTTAATATTTCTTTTTAAAGTGGCTCTTGCTCGGGCTAATTGAGATTTGGAAGTTCCTTCCGAGATGCCGAGCATTTTACCAATTTCTTTATGATTGTATCCTTCGATGGCATATAAATTAAAAACTGTTCGATAACCATCAGGTAGTTTTTGCACCAATTTAAGTAAGTCTTGGGTAGCTAGTTGGTCAATGACGGTACTGTCGAAAACAATCTCGTTAGCTTGATCTATTTCTACAAAAAACTTTCGATTATTCGCCTTTCGATAATGTTCAATGGAAGTATTGATAAAAATTCTTTTCATCCATCCTTCAAAAGATCCCTCGTAACGGAACATATGCAGTTTGTTAAAAACCTTGATAAATCCTTCTTGCAGCAAATCTTCTGCAGTAGAATAATCATGTCCATATCGGAGACAGATACCAAACATTTTCGGAGAAAAATATTGGTATAACATTTCTTGCGATTCTCGATGTCCAGCAATGCATGCTTTTAAAACATCTTGAGTTACAATCCCTTCTAGGTATGTTGTTTTTTCCAAACGATTAAAATTTAGTTTCGACATTCGGATTAGTTTTATTGTTTCTAACCCTAAAATAGCATTTAGAAAAGCGTTAGTGAAAAATATGAATTATTATTTACTAACATTTTTTGCTGAATGATATGTAATTGTTTGGTTTTCAGTTAGTTGTATTTGTTAGAAAGCCACTCGATTAATTGGCGAACTGCTCGTCCACGGTGACTAATTTTATTTTTCTCACCACTTCCCATTTCAGCGAAGCTAATTTTTTGATCTTCTGGTAAAAAAATAGGATCGTAGCCAAAGCCATCTTTTCCTGTTTTTTCAAAAGCAATTTGACCATTGACAATTCCTTCAAAAGTAAATTCTTCTCCATCAATAATTAATGCCACGACCGTTTTAAATCTTGCCTTTCGATTGTCTTGGTTTTTTAATTTTTCTAAAACTAAATTCATATTGTCTTCAGAGTTTCTTTGTTCCCCTGCATAGCGTGCAGAGTAAACTCCAGGTTCCATATTCAGGCTTTCGATTTCTAGACCGGTGTCTTCAGCAAAACAATTGACGCCATAATTATCGACGACGTATCTTGCTTTTTGCAAAGCGTTGCCTTCGATGGTCGGTTGTGTTTCTGGAATATCTTCGTGGCAACCGATGTCTTTGAGTCCGATGATTTCAAATTGATTATTGAGCAATTCTTTTACTTCTTTTATTTTATTTGGATTGCCTGTGGCAAATACTATTTTTTGCATAAAGAATTTTATGATTGGCAACAGACCTGCGCAGACTTAACTGACTTTCCCAAAAAGTGTTATCTAAAAACAACACAATGGGAGAGTTAGTTAAGTCTGCGCAGGTCTGTGGCAAGTTTTTATAAAAAGAGTTCCTTCATTCCTCCCCAAAGTGCTCCTTTCAGCGCTTTATCATTTTCAATCATCGACAATCCATCTGCAAACAAAAATCCACTTTCATAAAAATGAAAAGGAACATATTTTTGAACTTCGAGATTCAATCCAAAGTGTTTTGGTTCAAAACCAAAAATTAACAAATTGTCAATGCCACCAGAAGAATGAGTTTGTTTTACTTTTGTCCGTAATGCGATGAAACTAAATGTTTCTTCTGGAGTTAACTTCAAAAGAAGGATATCTTCCTTTATATCGAATTTTGCGGCAGCAAGAATTTTCTTTAAAAATTCAAAACGTTCCTCACTTTCATCATTCTCATTAAAGACGACGAGTAGCTTTTTTTGGTTGCTTCCATCACATTTTTCGAGTATCTCAAGTGGTTCTTTAAGCGGAATAACTGAAAAGTCTAAAAAAGTGCTTTGCGAAATATCATTTTCCATCTAAGTGTTTTTTTTACACAATAAAGAATAAAAATTTGTATTTTAATCAAAAACGTTAGAAAAAGTGGATTGATTTTATTATTTTTGAAAAAAAACCCGTTAAAATTATGAGTTATAAAATAGAAACAATCAAAGTTAACAAATCTCGTCTTTCTGAAATCGATTTTGACAATATTCCATTTGGAAAATTGTTTTCTGACCATATGTTTTCTGCGGATTACATTGATGGAGAATGGACGAATCTACAAATTATTCCTTTTGCACCATTAGAATTGAGTCCAGTCAACTTGGCTTTACATTATGGGCAATCCATTTTTGAAGGAATGAAAGCTTCCAAAATGACTGATGGAACGCCTGCCTTATTACGACCTGAATTACATGTACAAAGACTGAATGCTTCTGCTGATAGAATGTGTATGCCTCATGTACCTGAAGATTTATTTTTGCAAGCCTTGCATGAACTAGTTGGTATGGAAAGTGGATGGATTCCTCAAAAAGAAGGAAGTGCACTTTATATTCGACCAGTTATGTTTGCGATGGATGCAAAATTAGGAGTAGCTGTTTCTGAGACGTATAAGTTTTTGATCATTACTGGACCTGTTGGCCCTTACTATCCAAAACCGGTGAAATTGTTGGCTGATACTCAATATATCAGAGCAGCACATGGTGGAGTAGGAGAGGCAAAAACGGCAGGTAATTATGCTGCATCTTTATACCCAGCTAGGAAGGCAATGGAAAAAGGTTACGATCAAATTTTATGGTTGGACGCGAAGGAATTTAAATATGTACAAGAGGTAGGAACGATGAATATCTTTTTTGTCATCGACGGAAAAGTAGTGACTCCTGAAACGAATGGAACTATCCTAAAAGGGATTACTCGAAAAATGATTCTTCATATTTTAAAGGATCAAGGAATTGAAGTGGAAGAACGGTTGGTTGATATTCATGAAATTGTAGCAGCTCATAAAGATGGTCGTTTAACTGAAATATTTGGAGCTGGAACGGCTGCGGTTATTTCAAATGTGGAATTGATTTCTTATGATGGTGTGGATATGAAAATGCCTCCAATCGAAACGCATAAGATTGCACATATGTTGAAAAATACAATTAACGGAATCCGAAGTGGAGAAGTCGCTGATAAATTTGGATGGGTGGTTCCTGTGAAACGAGAGACTGCGAAAGTTTAATTTTTAAGATTAAATTTTTTGGAAAATAATTAAGCGAAGCTTCGAAAAGGGCTTCGCTTTTTTTATGAAAAGATTAAGATTTTGAATTCTAGAAATAGAAGGAAGTTTTCCTATTTTTATAAAAAAAAATATTAGAGATGAAAAAACTATTCTTCTTGTTTCTTTTTCTTCCAGTTTCTTTATTTTCTCAAATCTATGTTGATGGGGTAGATATAAATGTTGATGATGAAATTCAATATTGCCAAATTTCAGCAGTAATTGGTTTTAAAAAGACCATGAATATTATTTTAGATTATGGACAAGGTGTCAAATCGTGGACTACAAAAACCAAAATAAAAAACAAAGAAAGGGAATTGGTTGAATTTAATGGATTAGTCCAATTAATGAATTTTATGAATCAAAATGGATGGGAGTTAGTAGACTCAATTTATCGTAAAGACCAAAATAGAGAGAAATATACTTTTAAGAAAAAAGAGAAAACGGATTAGTTTTACAGCTCATTAAGACTGACTTTTTATTAGACATTTCGCAGGCAGGTTATAATCTCAGCGGAAAGTCATAACAAAAGTCAGTCCTAGTCATCGGCAAAAAAAATCACATTAAAATTCCATTCTTTGCCTCTACCGCTGGCGGAATATCTGTCTCTCCCAACATTTGTTTCAAATCAATCTCAATTACTCGACAAAGCGACAACATCGGAATATCATTTCCTAAACCTTCAAATGGATTCTCTGAATAATCTCCCACCAACTCCATCATCAAATAAACCCAACCAATCAATACCGTAAATGGAATCGATACCCATGCACCATGTTCTCCCAATTTATGAAATTCAGAAACCATCCCTAAGGGCAAAAGGAAAATAAAAATTCCAACAAAAATAAAACTCATACTTCCATATTGACGAGGTAAAGGAAATTTTTTGATCCGTTCACATTTACCTTGATGCGTATAAAAATCATTGAGTAGTTTTTGTAATTCCATATGTCGGAAATCATCAATCAAATCTAGTTTTCGAAGATGTTGAAGGTCTTGCGATTGTTGATCGATGATTTGCGTAGCGGTATTTTTAAAATTAATTAAACGAGTGACTTCTTCTTTAGGAAGGTATGCTTCCAGTTCTTTTTCAGTTACGCCATCAGCATTACTAAGCCCGAGACCAAAACGTTTCATTCGTTTTTCAGTTGTCTTTTTTACATGGCCATCTTGACTGATGTGTTCCCAAGGAGTAGGAATCAATAATTGACTTCGTAAAGCATACAACCATGCAATATGTCTGTACATTAATTTTTTATGAATAGCAGCGAGTTCTTCCTTTGAGTAATCTTTTTCAGAAAATTGATTGCTCACGAATCCTTTTACATTACTTCCCCACATTCGGCTACCATTGATAATTGCTCCCCAGATTTTTCGAGCTTCCCAAAGTCGATCATAGGCACTATTATTTTTAAAACCGACATAAAAGGCGACTGCTGTACCAATGACGGAAACGGGCAGCCATGGAATATGCAAAAAATCCCAATGAAAAAATTCATAAAATATTGCGACCGAAGAAGACCATACCGTTAACCAAATTAAATGACCTCCACTAAATCGGAAAACATCTCCAATTGAAAAATTCTTTTTTATGTACATACTGATTTGTTTTTTTCAAAAAATCAAATATGTAAAAAAAATAGGAACTAATGAAGTTGGTGGGAAAAATTAAATGACATTTCTCAATTGTTTTTTTTGTTAAAATTGAATTTTGGAATGGGTAAATGTTTAATTTTGCACCTTAATTTTTGAGATCTAAAAACTATAGTTCAAAAACTCAACTTTTTTAGTGTGTAAAGGTTTGATTATCAGTAGATTAAGTTAAGGAGGCGGTGTTTTTTTTTATTAATAAAAAGTTCATGAAGATAATTATAGCAGGTGCTGGCGCAGTTGGATTCCATTTAGCCGAATTATTAGCCAAGGAAAACCAAGATATCACCTTGATAGATACAGATGAGGAGATATTGGATCATGTTTCAACACATTTAGATGTGATGACCATCTTAGGTGATGCAGCATCAATTCATGTTTTGGAAGATGCAAAGATTTCAAATACGGATTTGTTTTTGGCGGTGACGACTTCTGGTTCTACCAATCTTCTTTTGGCAATTATGGCAAAGCAACGAGGCGCGAAAAGAACAATTGCCAGAGTGAACAATCCTGAATATTTTGAACAACAACAAAAAGAGAATTTTAAAAAATTGGGTGTCGATGTACTCATTTCTCCACAACTTCTGGCCGCCCAAGAAATAGAACGATTACTTCAACGAGGTTCATTTACGGATGTTTTTGAATTTGAAAAAGGAAGAATCTCCATTGTTGGATTTACTCTAGATACGACCTGCCCACTCATCAATAAAACGATTGGTGAGATTGATCAATCTAATGATTTTACCTTTCGAGGAATTGCTCTTTTGCGAGGACATAAGACGATCATTCCACGTAGTTCAACCAAACTAATCAAAGGCGATCACTTATATATTGCTTCAGTTGCTGAGTCAATGGATGCAATATTACAGTTTGTAGGAACGCAATTACAACCTATAAAAAAAGTAATGATTGCTGGTGAAACTTCACTTGCTTTTCGAACAGCAGAATTGATTCAAAATAAATATTCCGTTTCTGTCGTGGTGAAAAATAAGAATAGAGCAAAGCTGTTTGCCGAAAATCTTAATAACACTTTAGTCATCCATGCTGATCCGAGTAATGTGGATATTTTGAAAGAAGAAGGGCTAGAACAAATGGATGCATTTATTGCTTTGACAGCAAATGATGAGACGAATATTGTGACAAGTTTGATGGCAGAGCATATGGATGTCTATAAAACTATTGCTTTGGTGGATAATGTCAATTACACGCATATTTCTCAAAATATAGGAGTGGATACCATTATTAATAAAAAATTAATTGCGGCAAATAACATCTTCAGATTTGTCAGAAAAGGAAAAGTGGAAGCGATTGCTAGTTTGCATGGAGTAGAGGCGGAAGTGATAGAATTTGAAATTCATAAAAGAAATAGGCTCCTTAGAAACTGTATTAGTGATCTTCATTTACCTACTCACTCAATTATTGCGGGAGTTATTCGAGGAGAAAATAGTTTTATTCCAAGTGGTGATTTTCTTTTTGAGATCAATGATAAAGTAATAGTTTTTGCTTTGCCAGAAGCCATACATCAGGTAGAAGAAATTTTTAAATAATGATTAAGATAGGTGCTGTTCTTAAAGTCTTGGGAGTTCTATTAATGGTACTTGGTGCATTAATGTTGAGTTCACTTCCTTTCTCCTTTTACTATGGAGGAGAAGATGCGGCGGCACTTTTTTGTTCCGCGTTAGTTACAGGTTTATCAGGATTAGGACTTTGGTATTCTAACAAAAATCAAGAAAAAGTAGGGAAACGGGAAGGTTATTTAATTGTAGCCTTAGGGTGGTTGGCGATGGGATTAGTGAGTATGTTACCCTATTTATTTAGTGGAGTCCTTTCGGATTTTACGAATGCTTTTTTTGAAAGTATTTCAGGTTTGACAACTACAGGTGCTTCCGTGATTAATGATATTGAGGCAGTTCCTAAAGGAGTTTTATTTTGGCGAAGCTTAACGCAATGGATAGGAGGAATGGGAATTATTGTATTGACAGTTGCTCTTTTTCCTTTGCTTGGAATTGGTGGAGTAGAACTTTTTATTGCCGAAGCTCCAGGACCAACCTCCGACAAAATTCATCCTAGAATTAAAGAAACGGCCAAACGATTGTGGTTAATTTATGTTGGTCTAACTGCCTTGCTTACTTTCCTTTTATATCTGTGTGGAATGAATTTTTATGACTCGATCAATCATGGATTGACGACTATGGCGACAGGAGGATTTTCTACAAAAAATGATAGCATTGCTCATTTCGATGTTCCTTTAATTCAGTATTTATTAACTTTTTTTATGTTTCTAGCAGGAACAAATTACACGATTATTTATTTTGGATTGAAAGGAGAATTGAAAAAAGTTTGGAAAAGTGATGAGTTTAAAGCCTACGTGATATTGTTGTTAGGTTTAATGTTTTTTATTACTTGTTTGGTTTATAATTTTACAGATCATTCGTTAGAACAATCGTTTCGAGACTCTACTTTTCAGATTGTATCCATCATTACGACAACTGGTTTTGTTTCGGCAGATTATACTTCTTGGTCTCCTGGACTGACTTTGGTTTTCTTTTGTCTATTATTTATTGGAGGATGTGCAGGATCGACAAGTGGAGGAATAAAAGTGATTCGACATTTAGTTTTAATCAAAAATACTTTTTTAGAATTTAAGCGATTATTGCATCCACGTGCATTGATCCGAACTAAAGTAGATGGCCATTTAGTCGCACAAAAAGTATTGACTCATATTTTAGTTTTCCTTTTAATTTACTTGGGAATATTTTTCTCAGGATCAATTATCATGGCAATGATTTTAAAAAATTATGATCAACCATTGATGACTGCTTTTGGAGCTGTGGCTACTGCGATTGGAAATGTTGGCCCAGGAATTGGAGCAGTTGGACCGGTCGATAATTTTGCACATATTCCTGATTTGGGGAAATGGTTTTTATCGTTTTTGATGTTGTTAGGAAGGTTGGAATTGTTTACAATATTGATTTTGTTTACACCTTATTTTTGGAAAACTAACTAGTGGCGAAATAATAATTATAAAAACTAAATCTATATCTTGAGTATAAATGAATTACCTCAATTCATTTCCCATTTTCTTTTAACAACAAATAATATAAAAAATAATAAAAGTTATGAAGTCTAAAATGCTCTTCTCTGTCCTATTGATATTTTTTAAAATATTTATTTCTCAAGGTCAAAATTTCAAACCAAGTAAAGAAAAGTTATACCAATCCATGACTGGAGAGGTGCATATCTTGACCTTGTTTGTAGATACTCAAAATAATTATTGGGAAGATGATGAAAAGGAATATTACAAAAAGCAATTAGCCAAAAGTCAAAATTGGTTAGTCGAAGAAGCAGAATTTTACGAGCAAGAATTAGAATTTAATAATGAAACTTTTTTTGTAGATAATTACGAAACCATTTATCTAGAAAAAGTAAGAAGAGGAGATTACCCAAAAAGAACTATTGCGAAAGTGATGGATGAATTAGGTTATACTGATTTGGATGATTTTCTAAAAAGAAACTATTTTGATTTTAAAGTGCAAAAATTGAAGTTATTACTTTTTGTAAAAAGCTTAGATAGAAGCCATGCCTATAATTCTTTTTCCAATTCCGATTTAGATATATCTGTTGTTTATTGTCAACATTCTAATGGAATGGTTACCGATCATTATGTGATTTCTCATGAAGTGCTGCATCAGTTTGGAGCATGGGATTTATATCATGGGCAAAGCCAAACTTTAAAAAATGCAGAGAAAGCAAAAGAGATATTTCCAAATTCGATTATGGCAAATACTTTTTTTAATAAAAACTTAAACGTGGATGAATTGACGGCTTGGCGAGTTGGTTGGCATTATGAAATGGGAGATGAATATATGGACTTTGACCCCGCTAAAAGTAGAGGAAAACCAACGGCCAATGAGAAATACAAGAGGAAAAGTAAAACTGGTAAAAGTGACGGGATAAAGTTTGATTTGAAAAACCTTAGAAGAAAGAAAAAAGAGGAAAAGGAAAAATCTAACAATTAATAATATTTTGAAAGGAGATTTTTTTCGTTTAAACCAATTTTACAATTTGGTTTAAACGAAAAAAAATTAAAAATAAAGCCGACTAAAATATAATAACAAAACCGTAAAAATCAACAACCTTGCAATCACATTTCGATAAAAAACACTTGCCCGTTTATCTTTTAAATTAAAAGCAAATAATCCAATACTCACAAATAACAAACCCAACATTCCTTTAATTCCAATGGACAACATCTCCTCACTCATTTCCCAAGATTCTATTCTAAAGAGGATAGCTAAGATTCCAACACCAAATGCCAAACCACAAAGTATTGACAAAATCACTTCCAATGATTTATATTTTCCTACACGAAACATCAACCAAGAAAATGCGATATAGAGCATCGCAGAAGTTGTCCCACCGATGATTAAGGCTTCACTTGAGTAGGCCATTCCTTTATATTTCATACCTAAACCAATCGCTAAAATGATTAAAGGAATAATTTCTAAATTTTGCAAGAAGCGTTGCATAGGAGTGGCAGGAATTTCTTTTCCAGGAGAAAAGACTTCTTCGAGGTCGAGTGGATCTTGATTTTTATTAGCCATCGATATTGGATATTCAAAATTATTTATTCTTCAAAATTGCACAAACAATTCCCGTTGCTACCGCTGCATTCAGAGATTCTGCTCCGCCATTTACGCCTTTGGGAATTAAAATTTGATGCGTAATTTTATCTAAAATTTCAGGAGAGATTCCTTTGCCTTCATTGCCAATTACAATCACTCCCTTTTTATAATTGTCTTCTTCGAATATGTTTTTTCCCTCCAAAACAGTTCCATAAAATGGCATTTCACCACATTTTTCAAAAACTTCATCAAACGGCAAATACATTACTTGGACTCTCAAGAATGCTCCCATACTAGATTGAATCGTTTTGTGATTATAAAGATCAGCACATTTGCTAGAACAAAAAACATAAGGAATTCCAAACCAATCCGCAATGCGTAAAATGGTTCCAAAATTTCCAGGATCTTGAATTCCGTCGAGATAAAGAGAAAAATTATTTTTGATTACGTCGTCATTCCAGCTAGTTGATAACTGTTTGGCGACTACAAATACAGGTGAAGGTGTGCTGAAATTAGAAAATTGTTTGAAATCTTTTTCTTCTGAAACTTCTATTTCGAATTGGTTTCTTAAAGATTGGTTAAAGTGTTGATGCTTCCAATCTTCTGTTGCAATGACAGACTCAATTTCGACGTTTTGAGATTGTAATATTTCTAGTGCAATTTTATCCCCTTCTACAGTAAAATTATTATACTTTTGCCGAATCTTTTTTAGCTTTAATGAGCGGAGGTATTTTATTTTATTTTTTGAAATCATTATTTTTTCTCAAATTTTATTTTACCTTTTTTAGTTAAATCTCGTTTACTAATTGCGAGCGAAATTTTTTCTAAAAGAACTGTTTTATCATTTCTTAGTATTTCTGACAGCATGAACTGCAACAGCGCGATAAGGTACACATTTTTTATTTTTTTCATTCTTCTTCTTGGAACAAGTTGTGGGACACTCAAGCATTTGGAAGAGGGTGAAACTATGCTGCGCAAAAATAAGATTGAAGTTAAGGATAAAAAAAATGTCGATAATATTAATGGATTAAAATATGAGTTAAATGCCTTGACTTATCAAAAACCTAATTCGAAATTTTTAGGAGTATTGCCAAGTTTTGGACCATGGTATTATTATCGGATTCAAGCAAAAAGTGATACAACTTGGTGGGGAAGATTTATGCTAAAAAATTTTGCGGAGGTACCTGCAGTTTATAGTATGGAAAAAGCTGACCTCTCTGCGGAGAACATGGAAAAGGCATTGCGGAACAAAGGATATTTTAATGCAGAGGTAGAATTTGAGACTAAGAAAAAAGGACTCCGAAAGAAAAGAATGCATGTGACCTATAATATCAAAACCGGAAAAAGGTATTATTTGGATGAGGTGGATTTTACGAGTAAGGATACCGCGATTCATAAAATTTTGCAAGAAATAAAAGGTGAAACATTACTGCCTCCAGGTGCTCCTGCCAGTAAATCCATTTATGAAGAAGAGACGAGAAGAATTACTTATTATCTTCTGAATAATGGCTATGCTAATTTTTATAAAAAATATTTTTCCAAACTTCAATCCGATACGCTTTCCACAGACAGTTTATATAATCAGCTAAATAATGTTGCATTGGAAGTTTTGCTTCCAAAAGATTCCTCCCAGCATAAGACTTATTCCATTGGAAAAGTGACGGTGATTTCGATGTATGATGAAAACGGAAGTCCAATTATGGACCAAGATTCTATTTTTAACAATACTCATTTTTATGTGGGAGAGGGCAAACATTTTATTAAATTAAAAGCATTGGATCGGAAAATATTTCTGAGAGAAGGAGATATTTATCGGTTGGAAAATGTCAATAAAACTCGAGTTCAATTAGGAAGTTTAGATATTTTTCAATTTGTCAATATCAAGAGATCTGTTTCTGAAGAAGCGGATTCTGTTTTGGATTACGAGATTAGATTGATTCCCAAAAAACGGCAAGAGTTTGGAGTTGACTTCGAATTTAACAATTCTAGGGTTGTCACGACGAGTAATGCATTCGTCGGAACAGCGGCAAGTTTGAGTTACCGAAATCGGAATACCTTTAGAGGGGGAGAAGTTTTTACGGCTAGGGCAGAAGGAGGAGTTGAAGTAATCCCAAGACAAAATTTCAGTTTGAATGCTTGGAATGTCAACTTGAATTTCTCGATGGATTTTCCCAAGTATCATGATTTATTTAAAACGGATGATTATATATTATCAAGGATATTTATTCCATTTAAAAGTATAAGAAAATCTTTTTATCAAAAATTAAAAATAGAAGGTGTTACGAGTACTTCGTTGAAATATAATGTTTTGGCGAATACGGGGAATTATAGAATTGATATTTTTGCAGGAGCTTGGGGGTGGAAATTTCGTCCAAATAATAACTGGGATGTAGCGCTGAATAAAGTTGGAATTGATTTTTTAGATCCAGTTTTATCTCAATCATTTCGAGATTCCGTCATTGCAAAAAATGCTTATTTGGAAAGAAGTTTTAGATCACAATTATTTACTGGAGGAATATTTAGAGATTTAAATGTGGTGTATAGAAAAGATATCGGGAGGAGTGGGAAATCTTCTTTATTAGTGAGAGGAAACTTAGAAGTTTCAGGTTTGGAAGTTTGGGGGATTAATAAAATTAGAAATGCATTTGGTAATGACATTACTTTCAAGTTGGCGAATAAATATGAATTTTCTCAGTATGCTAAATTAGAAGGAGACTTTAGATATTATCGAAAATTTACGGGAGGACGATTGATCGCTTCTCGATTAAATATTGGAATTGCAGGAGATTTTGGATTTTCAGATGAGGTGCCTTATGTCAAACAATTCGCAGTTGGAGCTCCAAATAGTATGCGTGGTTGGCGATTAAGAGAACTTGGTCCAGGTTCTTATGTTGATCCAGATGTAGATGGATCAACTACCAACTTTTATCAAACTGGTGATTTCAAAATAGAAGCTAATTTGGAATACCGCTTTCATATTTTATGGTATTTAAAAGGAGCGGTATTTTTAGATGCTGGGAATATCTGGTCACTTAATAAAGATGACGAACGAGATGGTGCGGGGATTGGAAAAACTTCAGATCTGTGGAAAGAAATGGCCGTCAATACTGGCCTAGGATTTCGATTAGATGTGGATTATTTTATCCTAAGATTTGATTTAGGATATAGATTAAGAAATCCATATCCTGATGGAGATGGGGATCATCGGGTTTTTCATTTTAAAACTTATCAAAAAGATTTAGCCTTGGATAAATTTAGGGGAAGCCTCTCGGTGGGATATCCTTTTTAAAGTATTCCTTGTTAGATATTCAAATCTTAGAACAAACTCTTCCGTCCATATTTACTACAAATCGGACACACCAAAGGATCATGTCCTCGAGCAGGACAATACTCTCTTCCAAAGAAAATAATCTGTAAATGTAATTTGTTCCAACTCTGCTTTGGAAAAAGTTTTTTCAAATCTTTCTCTGTTTTTACTACATTTTTTCCCGTACTCAAAGTCCAACGATAAGCTAATCGATGGATGTGCGTATCGACAGGCATTGCTGGAAACCCAAAGGCTTGAGCCATGACGACGGAAGCAGTTTTATGTCCCACGCCAGGTAATTTTTCCAACTCTTCAAACGACTGCGGAACAACGCCATCATGTTCATTAAGAATGATGTGCGATAATTCTGAGATCGCTTTTGACTTCCGAGGAGAAAGTCCGCAAGGGCGAATAATTGCTTTAATATCTTCTACCTCAAGCTTAATCATATCAGTTGGATTATCTGCTTTGGCGAAGAGGTGAGGCGTGACTTGATTCACTCGAACATCGGTGCATTGAGCAGATAAAAGCACGGCTACAAGCAGAGTGTATGGATCTGTATGGTCTAAAGGAATAGGAGTAGTTGGATAATATTTATCTAAAATTTTATGGATCTCGTTGGCTTTCTCTTGTTTGGTCATAGTTGCTAATTTAATTTTTTTAGAAAATCCATTACGTCAATTTCATTTTCGTAATCATCTAATTTAACAACATTTGCTTCTCCAAATTTTTTGTTTTTAAAATTTGTAAAAGTATTAGCGTCAGCGTTAGAAATAACATGTTGAATTTCAGATGACTTTTCTTCGAGTAAACTTTTTAAATGATTTTCATCTTTATACACTTCATAATGCAACATCGCAATTCTTGATTGTAACGCTTTATCTTCAATTATGATGATACAACCATTCGCTTTGTAATCCATCTTATTGATGATTTGCAAGGTGTAATTATGGTCAAAATTATTTTTGTATTTATTTGTAAGTACAATGTTATTAAATTCATGAGATGCTTCCAAGAGAGGAATAAAATCATAATTTTCAGGAATGTAAATCTTCGAAACACTACGACTACTTAAACCAAAATAATGAAAAATGTCTTCTCCAAGGTTGGCTAATTCTTCAGTCGATTCCTTTCCATTTAAAACTGTAATTCCAAATTTATTGGTTCTAACAATATTCGGAAATTTAGAAAAATAAGTTTTAAAAACTTTTATCGAGTCCCGAGTTCCATTTGCAATGATCGCATCAAAATCGGTCATTCTTTCTACAAATGAAAAATAATTTTCCACTTCAGGAAATTCACTTTTCATCACTTTGATGCAATAGGGAATTAAAAATTTATCCTCAGCCGAAAGTTTAATTTTTGCTTGATGACCACTCACAAAAGCACAAAGTAAATCATGAAATCCTGACAATGGGAAATTACTAGACATGATAATTCCAATCGTTTTTAAAGGCGAAGTTTCAGGAACCTCGTATTGCTTCGCCCAGTCTACTAATTTTTCTTTTTGTAAAAAATTGGTAATAATATTATGCAAAGCTTGATCGCTGTTTTCGAGGGTAAACCAGCCATTTTTATTTTTGCTAATTTGTTGCGCAGCAATTAATTCTTCTTCCTTCAATTGAAGGATTTCGCCGAGGTAAACAAGTGCTTCTATTCTTTTTGATAAATTCAAAGTTGGTTTTTTTTGTAAAGTATTGATTTACAGTATGTTATGTTTCTTGTTTTATTCAGGGGTAACCAGTTGATTATTAATCATCGCCCGATGATGCGCCTGAATCGCCGCTTTTAATTTATTTTCTAACAATATATTTACAGGATCATTCTTATCCTTTATGTCATCCCGTAAAAATACATCTTTTTTATAATTATAAACTCCAATCGTTTCCTTTTGATTAAAAGAAAGAACCAAACTATCGTTCAATATTTGATAAATTTGACTTGAATACATGTAAGCATTTTTATCAGCCAAAGTATCAAAAGCACTTTCTCCAGAAGAGAAATAAGAGTTGTCATAATTTAAGTAATCCAAAACGGTTGGAAGAATATCGGTCTGCTGAATGATACGAGAATTTTTACCTTTTAAATCAGAATTAGGTTTGAAAAACAACAATGGGATTTGATACATACCGACCATCGTTCCGTATTTTTTGATGGCTCGTTTTCCAATATGATCGGCGGTGATGATGAATAAGGTATTATCGTACCAATCCATTTTTTTTGCTGTTTTAAAAAATTGTTGTAAGGCAAAATCTGTATATCGAATGGCCCTTAAAATTGGTTTTTCATCAGGATGTTTTTCCTCAAAATATTTTTCCACATAGTAAGGATGATGAGAAGTAAGTGAAAATAAAAGTGCCGTAAAAGGCTGTTGGTATTGATCGACTTCCTTTGCGGTGAATTGAAAAAAAGGGATATCCCAGATTCCCCAATTACCATCATAATCTTCCTGATTTGGATAAGCCGTTCGATCATAAAAATTTTGGTAGCCAGTCAATTTTGAAAAACGTTCAAACTCCATCGAACCAGGATTGGAGGCATGGAAAAAACCACTTGTATATCCTTTTTTTTCTAAATGAGCAGCTATGCCATCCACCCGATTTCCTTGGTAAGGTGAGAAAGTCAACGCATTATCCATCAATGCAGGAACACTTGCCGAGATGGCAGCAATGCCTTGAGTTGATCGAGTTCCGGCAGCATAAGCATTTTCAAAATACCAACTTTCCAACATTAAGGAATCAATAAATGGTGTTGGACTTTTTTCATAATCATTAAAAAAACCAATATGTTCTTTTCCAAAACTTTCTAAAACAATGATAAAAACATTTTCTTTTTTGAACTCTCCTTTTGATGTTGATTTTTTGGAAAAAGAAAATAATTTGGTTTCTTCTTCCTTGGACATATATTGTTTTTTCTCAATGAAATTTTGCTGAACAGAGAAGAGTAAACTTAATGTTGTATTTGATTGCAAAGGCATCAGACGCATGTCATTCACATATTGTGCAGCAGTCAACGACATGATGGGCCGTAACTGAATTCCGCCTCGCATACCTAAAATAAGTAATCCGATGACGACTGGAAAAATAAGTGTCTGAATAAGGAAATTAAATTTAATAGTAGGAGTAGGAAGTGTTGTTTTTTTATAAATAAAATTCAATAGCCCAATCATTACCCCATAGAAAATTATCAAGTACCAAAAGTCATAAAAAAACTGAAAAGCCATATTTGTCGTCTCTCCAATTAAATTTAAATCACTCCCAATCGCTCGTCGAAATGCAAATCGAAAATAACCCATATCACCGACTTCAAAAATCAAGGCAATAGCATTAGTTAGGATAAATATCCATTTTTGCACCTTTTGGTAGGTGAGATTTTTTCGAAAAGAAAAAGGAAAAATATAGGTGAGTGCCAACAAGGAATTGACATAAACTAATGCTGCCAAATCAAATCGTACACCAAAGAAAAGTAATTTTAAGAAACTCCAAATACCATCTATTGGGAAGGAATCCGCATTGAAAATATAGAAACCAATTCTACAAATCATCCAAACGAAAAGCAATCCGATAAATCGTAATCCCAATTGTTTTACAAAAAACAATTCTCCTCTTAATTTCATGAAAATTTTGATTTTTTCTGAACACAAACGTACGAAGATTGTTCCTTTAAAAAAAGCACGTGGTGGTCTGCTTTAGTTGACCTAAAAAAAAATGAACAAAGCGAATTCATTATTATCTTAAAGTTATTTTTTGAGAAAAAATCGCTTCGCTCATTTTTCAGGTCAGCTAAAGCAGACCACCACGTTGAAGTATACAGAACTGTCAAAAATAAATAAAAAGCAATATTGTGGTATTAATAATTTTGATATATCTTGCGTCCCCATCGACAAAAAGCTGTCGATAAGAAATTAAAAATAATTCCATCTGAGTATCACTAAGCTATGGTCCGATACTTATTAATATTAGGGAAAAGACTCGAATCATGAGTAGGGCGGGCCTCAAGCCGTTGACTTGTCCGGTCGGATTTTTCTTTCGGGAAAATGAAGCAAGGGGATTACCCAAAATGAATCGGCAACCCTAATCATGTCATACCAGGGTCCAATAGCACCTTTGATATTTGGATGGTTTTTTTGTATGGGCAATCCCTTGTGGTTGCCCAACACGATGAGATCAGTATATTTTGAAATAATTAAATTGGAGTGAAATCCCCGTGGTGCAGGGCAACCACAAGAGATGCCCCTACACAGGAGGAATAATATTCTTAAAATGTCCATTCATCTCCACTCGTTTCCTCAATCTTTCCATATCTTTTACAATCGGAATCAAATTTTCCAAATGCTCAACCATAAACTCTTGCCGATTCAATTCATCTCCAATCGTTAAAAATTTATATTCTTGCTCGATAGAAAAACCAACGTGATGAGCCATTTCATAAGTTGAAAAATCAGCTCTATCATTTGGAATATCTTTTTTGATAGATAGGTATTCGAAAAGCTGCTCGGTCAGATCCAATATTTTGAAGTATAAAAGTGGATCACCATTTTCATTTCCGGTTATTCTTTTAATATCACCACCTGAATATAATTTATCTGAAATGATCGAATAATATTCATGGATTTTAAAAATACCAAGCCCACGAGTTTTGATATCCATTGAGCCGTCGGAGCCTTTTTTGACGATTTTAATTAACTCAATTTCAGTTCCAAAGTCCATCACTTCGTTGTCCAAAAAAGCGGGGAGTCCGAAGGTCGTTCCATTTTGTTCACATTCTCGAATGAGTTGTTTGTAGCGAGGTTCGAAGATATGTAAGTTGAGTTCTTCCCCAGGGAAGGCAACTAATTTGAGTGGGAATAATGGAAGGAAGTCAGTCATTTTTTCTCTTTAATTTAAATAAGTAGTCGGTACCAATTTCGAAAATCTTAAACACTAAAGAATCTGTTGTAATTTTTTCAATGTTAAATTCCCGTTCACCAGAATCATTCGAAGGTGCTAGATGACCATAATTTGAATAACAACGAACAAAAGAATATTGAGGTTGCAAATGTGGGATTTTTTCAAAGAAAATAAAACTACTATCAATGATAATTTTAGTAGAAAATTGTTCTCGTTTATCTTTATAATCTTCATAAGTAGAATGAAGAACAACTCCATTCCAAGTTCCGACCATTTGACTTCTAATTACTTTGGCTTTCTGAATACTACGATACTTGTCATAATCCAAAATAAGTGGATGAGCAAAAACATTAAATTTTATCATAAAAAAAATACTACCGATAAAAATGATTTTTAATGGGATTCGATTCTTTACTTCAAGAATATAGCAAGTAAGTAAAAGTCTTAATACTATCGAAATAACATCATGAGTAATAATGATAGGGTCTAAATAATATTGATATCCGCCTTTAAAAATCATTAGTTTAAATATCCAAATGTTTAATTCAAGAAGGACAGCAATTTTTTTTAGTTGATTGTTTTTTGATTTAATTATAAAGCCAATCAAAGCCAAAGATGCAATAGTGAAAGAAACATTATAACCATCAGTCAAATGAAAACCAACTACACAACTATAGACTTGGAAAAAATCAAGGGCTGAAAGGTAACCAATGAGAATCCAAGCAAATAAAAACTTTGACAGATTTTCTCCGTTGAAAACATTATAGATATTTTTAATGCTAAATTTTTCGATGATATTGTTATTGTTAAAATTTTTATAAATCTATCTCAATTATTTTAACCCAACAAATCTCAAATTACCTTTTTCAAAAAATCTTTCAGGAACTACGAATAATAGACAAGTTTTGGCAAATAATCATTGCACCTATATATAAGGTTTGAATTGACTTAGATTGCGAACAGATTAAAGCTTAACAACAAAATTGAAAACTAAAATTTATTATTAATCGTTCAAAACATTTTCTGCCATGTTCATTCAATCCCTTTTTCTAAAAATAAAAGAATCCAACGAAATGTTGAGTTTAGGTAAAAACTTTATCTTTGGAACTCTTCCTTTTAAAAACCAAAAAATGAGAAAAATGAAATTCCAAAATCTCCCGTCCTTATTTTTAGTATCCTTAATTTTAATGGTAGGTTATTCTTCTTGCAAGTCCGATTTGGAAGCAAAAGAAATGACGACAAATATGAGTAATTATATTTACGCATATACCTCTAACTCAATTTCCAAAGCAGATCCAATTCGAATTCAATTGACTTCGCCAGTTGGAAAAGACTTAGTCGGAACTGAAGTGGACAAAAATGTTTTTTCCTTCAAACCTTCTATCGATGGAACTGCACAATGGCAAGATGAGCAAACGATTGTTTTTCAACCAAAAGAAAACCTTCCATCTGATAAGCATTATTTAGGAAAATTTGCTTTGTCCAAAGTCTTCAAGAAAGTACCTTCCGATGCGAAAACATTTGAGTTTAATTTTTTTACCAAAGAACAGCATTTCTTTATTTCGGTGGAAGGATTAAAAAATGATCCTAGTGGTGATGAAAAGAAAAAACAATTATCAGGTTGGTTAAATACTGCTGATATTGCTAATAGTGAGGAGGTAGAAAAATTGGTAACGGCAAAACAAGATGGAAATGTTTTGCCGATCACATGGGAACACAAAGAAGATAACATTAAACACACGTTTGTCATTGAAAATATTCAACGTGGTGAAAATGCTTCTGAAGTGGAAGTGAGTTGGGATGGAAAACCGATGGGGTTAGAAAAGAAAAGTACCAAAAAAATAGAAATTCCTGCCTTAGGTGAATTCAAAGTAATGGACGCCAAAGTAATGCAAGGCGATAATCCATACATCGTTTTATATTTTTCAGATCCATTAAATAAGTCGCAAGATTTGACTGGATTAATATCCTTGGTTGGGAAGAAAGGGAAATTAAAATATATGATTAATGGAAGCGAGGTGAGTGTATATCCAGAAGGAAAATCTGCAGGAGTGATGACTGTCAAAGCTGCTATTGGAATTAAAAGTGCCGCTGGTTATAAAATGAAAAATGACAGCGAGTGGAAGTTAGTTTTAAAACAAAAAAAACCACGTGTACGTCTTGTTGGAAATGGCGTGATTATGCCTAACTCAAAAGGGTTGATGTTTCCATTCGATGCCGTGAACTTAAAATATGTGGATGTTGAGGTGATTAAAATTTTCAATAATAATGTCTTACAGTTTTTGCAAAATAACGAAGTGGATGGTTGGTATAATTTAAATCAAGTGGGCCGAATCATTATGCAAAAACAAATTCAATTATCCCAACTCAACCCAGATGCAAATGCGAAAGATTGGACACACTATGCGTTGGATTTAAGTGAATTAATTAATGATGATCCACATGCGATTTATCAAGTGAGTATGGGAATTCGTCCTGAGTATGCAGCTTATACTTGTGATTCAGATGATGAAACAATGGATGATAAGAAAGTGATTGCTGATCCGTTTTTTGATAATGACGGAAAGAAATTTAAATCGATTTGGAATGTGTATCGAAGTAATTATGAAGGATATCAATATGAGCATCGAAATGATCCTTGCTTCCCAGCTTACTATGAATCGAATCGATTTGTCCGTAGAAATGTCTTGGCTTCCGACATGGGGATTTTGGTGAAAAGTGGTTCTGATGATACTTATAGGATTGCCGTAACTGACTTGCGTACAACTAAACCGATGGGAAATGTGAATTTGAATTTTTATGATTATCAGCAACAATTAATTAAATCAGTCATAACTGATAATCAAGGAATGGCTGCCATTGAGTTTGATGAAGATCCATTTGTAGTAATTGCGAACAAAGGAAATCAACGAGGTTATTTGAAATTAATGGATCAAAATTCCTTGCCATTGGGACGTTTCGACGTAGGTGGAAATTATGCGCAAAAAGGTTTGAAAGGATTTATGTATGGTGAGAGAGGGGTGTGGCGACCAGGAGATTCTATCTTTTTGAATTTTATTTTAGAAGATAAAACCAACAAGTTACCAGCTAATCATCCGATTACCTTTGAGTTATACGACGTGAGAGGAACCTTGAAAGAGAAAAGAGTCGTGCTTGACAATGTCAATAAAGTTTACGCGTTGCACACCGCAACTAGTTCGGAAGACCCGACTGGAAATTGGCGAGCAATCGTAAAAGTAGGTGGCGCAAGTTTTACCAAAAACCTAAAAATAGAAACGGTTAAACCAAACCGATTGAAAATTAATATGGATTTTGGAAAAGATAAATTCACCGCTGCAGATGCAAAACTAAAAGGTGATTTACAAGTCAATTGGCTGCATGGAGCACCTGCTTCTAATTTGACGACGAAGGTGGAAATGCATTTAACTTCCACGTCAACTTACTTTAAAGAATTTAACGAATTCCGTTTTAGCGACCCTACTCGACGATTTTCTCAACAGCCAAAAACTATTTATGATGGGCCGTTGAATGGAGATGGTTTTACAAAAGTGGAAGCAAATTTAGATGTCAAAAAATCGGCAACTGGAAAAATCCGAGCAGCATTTAAAGTACGCGCCTTCGAAAAAGGAGGAGATGCAAGTGCTGATCAATTTTCGGTAGATTATGATCCTTTCGATAGTTATGTCGGAGTAAAAATTCCTAGAAATAAATACCACGAACAACGCATTGAAGTAGAACGAGATGGTACGTTAGATTTCGTCGCAGTTGATGGAGATGGTAATGGTTTGAAAAATAGAAAATTAAATATCGGATTGTATCGAGTGAAATGGCGATGGTGGTGGGATAGTTATAATAATGATTTGATGCAGTATAATTCTTCGAATCATAATTTGGCAAAAGAAAAAACAGCTGTAGTGACGAACAGCAAAGGTAAAGCTGATTGGACAATCAATGTCGAAGAGTGGGGGAGATATATGGTTCGAGTTTGTGATGAAGAAAGTGGACATTGTTCGGGAAGTTTTTTCTATGCAGGTTATCCTTGGTACGATGATGAAGATGGTGACGGCGAAGATGATGATGACGGTGACAACTCTCATGCGAATCAACAAATGCGTCAAGCTGCGGCAATGTTGTCGTTTGTTTCTGACAAAGAAAAATACAATGTAGGTGAAGAAGTGAAATTAAATATTCCTGCGAGCGAGTCAGGAAGATGTTTAGTTTCGATTGAAAATGGTTCTCGAATTGTCGAGACGTATTGGATAGACGCGAAGAAAGGTGATAATGAATTTACTTTCTTTGCGCAACCAGAAATGACGCCGACAGTTTATGCTCATGTCACTTTGATTCAACCGCATGCGCAAGTGCAAAATGATTTGCCGATCAGAATGTATGGTGTGGTTCCGATTCATGTGGAAGATGAAAAAACACGTTTGCATCCAAAAATTAATATGCCGCCAGAGTTGAAACCTGAAGAAAATTTTGCATTAAAAGTCTCTGAAGAAAATGGAAAAGCAATGGCCTATACTGTTGCGATTGTGGATGATGGATTACTAGATTTGACTCGATTCAAAACACCTGATCCTTGGAAAACTTTTTATGCTAGAGAAGCACTCGGTGTAAAAACTTGGGATGTGTATGATCAAGTCTTAGGAGCTTATGGAGGAAAATTGGAAAGTATTTTAAGTATCGGTGGTGATGATGAAATGGGAAAAAAGAAAGACGCGCAAAAAGCAAATCGGTTCAAACCTGTAGTCGTTCATCTTGGACCATTTTATTTGGAAAAGGGAAAAACTGCTACTCATCAAATTACGATGCCGAACTATATTGGTTCAGTTAGAGCAATGGTGGTAGCGAGTAAAGACGGGGCTTACGGCAATGTGGAGCAAACTACGCCGGTGCGTAAACCATTGATGTTACTCGCAACTTTACCAAGAGTTTTAGGACCAAGTGAAACGTTGAAATTACCAATCAACATTTTTGCAATGGATAAAAAAGTCAAAAATGTGAAGGTGACAATTGAAGAGTCAAGTGGCTTGGTGGAACTAGTCGGAGGCAGTTCTCAGAACCTTACCTTTTCCAAAATTGGAGATCAACTTGCTACTTTTGACATCAAAGTAAAAGAAGCGATTGGAGTTGCAAAATTCAAGATGATCGCAACTGGTGCTGGAGAAACAGCTACGCAAGAAATTGAAATTCAAGTCCGTAATCCAAATCCTTATGTGACGGAAGTTGCTGAAAAAGTTTTGCAACCAGGCGAAGAATGGACTTCTGAATTAATGCCTGTTGGAGTCGGCGGAACGAATAATGGGACGTTAGAAATTTCCAATATTCCTCCAATTAATTTGGGTAAGCGATTGAAGTATTTGATTCGATATCCACATGGTTGTGTGGAGCAAACTACCTCAGGAGCATTTCCACAACTTTACGTAAGTAGATTGTTAGACGTGGATGAGCGAATCAAAAAACAAACAGAAAAAAATATTCGTTCAGCGATCACTCGATTGAAAAAATTTCAAACTTCCGAAGGAGGAATGTCCTATTGGGCAGGGAATCGAGATAACTCAGATTGGGGGACAAGTTACGCAGGACACTTCTTGTTGGAAGCAAAAGCATTGGGGTATAAATTACCATTGAACATGGAAGAGCGATGGGTTAATTACCAATCCAAAAAAGCAAGACAATGGACGAACTCAGTTGAGCAAAATAGTTATTACAAATATTACAACTACAAATGGCGATTGCGACAAAAGCAATTAGACCAGTCTTATCGATTGTATGTTTTGGCACTTGCTGGAAATCCAGAATTGGGGGCAATGAATCAATTGCGAGAAGCAAAAGATATGTATCACGTTGCAAAATGGCGATTAGCAGCAGCTTATGCTATGGCAGGGAAAAAAGAAGTGGCGGAGCAAATTATTACAGGGTTGGATACTAAAGTAGAAGATTATCGAGGCATGTATTATAGTTATGGATCAGGAGTGAGAGATGAGGCAATGATTTTAGAGGCTTTAACTTTGGTTGGGAAAATGGATGAAGCAGGTGGCGTTGCAAAACGAATTTCTAAAAGATTGAGTTCAGGTGAATGGTACAGTACTCAAACCGTTGCGTATAGTTTGATTGCGATTGGTAAATTTGTAGGGGATAATGAAGTTGGCGAAACGTTTAATTTCCAATACAAAATAGGTGATCAAAAAATGGTCAACGGAGGTTCTAGCAAACCGATGATGCAACTCGACGTGCCAATTGATGGTGCTGCCAATCGATCGATCACCGCTAAGAATGAGTCAAAAGGAATTCTTTACATTAGAGCAATCTCGACAGGGCAACCACTTATTGGAGATCAAAAAGAGGAGGATAGTAATTTGCGTATGTCCATCACTTATAAAGACATGAAAGGGAAGAAAATTGATCCTTCGTATTTGGTACAAGGAACTGATTTTGTAGCAGAAGTTTCGTTGACAAATCCTGGTTACCGTTATCGACTAGATGAAATGGCTTTGACGCAAGTTTTCCCTTCTGGTTGGGAAATTCATAACTCTCGAATGAGTAATATGAATACTTTCAAAAATTCAACTCGACCTGAGTATCAAGATATTCGAGATGATCGAGTGTTGACTTATTTTGATATTTATCGAAATACGGGACATACTTATCGAGTACAATTAAATGCCTCTTATCAAGGAAGATATTATTTGCCAACCACTTATTGTGAAGCAATGTATGACAATGATATCTATTCTCGGAAGCCTGGGAAATGGGTGGAAGTAGGTGCGAAAAAACAAGCGCTCAACATCGAAGCGGGCAACACTTCAGAATAAAATAGAAATAAAAGAGGTATCGGATCCCTTCAAGGGATCCGATACCTAATTATTTTTTTAGTTTCTATAAAATCAGTTGGCAACAAGTTTAATATATCCCAAAATCGCATCAATCTCCTCATCTTTCAAATTAGGAAAAGCCGTCATCACACTCTCTCCATATTCTGCATATAAATTTTTCGCATAAGGATCATCAGTCAACAAATAGGCCTGAGAATTTCGAATCCAAGCTCGTAGATTTTCCCGATTACCATTCCATCTTTTTTCCACATCAGCAAGTGCTGGCCCAGTCATTTTAGCTTTCATGTTTTTAGCGTGACAGGAGCCACAATTATTTTTAAATAACTGTGAGCCAAATTGAATTTCTTTTTCTAACTCAGGGGAGAATTCAGTCGAAACATTTTTTGTTCCACAATTAGCTTCTTCTTTTTCTACTGAGTTAATTTGAACCATTCCATAACTAAATAATAAGAGGAGAAAGGCCAGAAATGCAAAAATTAGATTCGTCAAATTTTCGAAATGAAGTCTGGTGTTCATAATTAAAAGTATTTTTAATAAAAAAAATCACTCAACACATTTGCTTGAATACCTGATAAAGTTAAGACTGGTGAAAATGGAAAAGAGGGTAGGAATGTTAAAGTACTTCTTTAGAATTGTTGTAAATAAGTAGTCTAGTTAGCAAATAAAAAATGATCAAAATTGATTGTCTTAAATGAAAATTGTAATTTGAATTTCCCTTTAAAATTTCCTATAATTAATCCACTTATATTTGTTCAAACCTCAAATGTTGAACATCTCTAACCTACACAAATAATGAATCCAAAAATTTGTATTCTTCTACTTTTGAATTTTTTTCTATCAACTTCAATTTTTTCACAAATGTTATCTGAGAGCAATCTTCCAGTAATTATTATAAACACCAATGGCGAAACTATTCCCGATGAACCCAAAATTGATGGGACTATGGGAATCATATTTAATGACAATGGTACGATTAATAATGTGAATGATAACTTCAATCATTATGATGGTTCGATAGGAATAGAAACCAGAGGAAATTCTACTCAAGGTTTTGACAAAAAAACTTACTCCATAGAATTACGAAATTCATCAAATCAAGACACTTCTGTAAATCTGTTTGGAATGGGAGGAGAAGAAGATTGGATTTTACATGCGATGGTCATTGATAAATCCCAAGTTAGAATTCCGATGAGTTTTTATTTTGCGCAACGAATGGGACATTATGCCTCAGAGTGGAAATATGTTGAGTTGATAGTCAATGATGATTATCGAGGAGTTTATATTTTGACTGAAAAAATTAAGCGCGACGATGATAGAGTTGATATTGCCAAATTAAGTGAGGATGATCTGACAGGAGACGATGTGACGGGAGGTTATATTTTGAGAATCGATTGGCTAGGAGGAGGTGGATTTGAATCTAATTATGAGTCGCTAGGTGGAGTCCCGATGACTTTCCAATGGTATTATCCAAAAGAAGATAAAATTGAAGATTTACAAATTGATTATATCCAGAATTGGATGGCTAACTTTGAGGAAGCTTTATTTTCTCCAAATTATACCAATAGCCAAGGGGTCAGGTATAATGATTATATCAACCTAAATTCTTTTACAGATTTTTTATTGATCAATGAGTTAAGTAAAAATTCGGATGGATATAAGTTGAGTTCATATATTCATAAAGACAAAGATAGTAAAGGCGGAAAATTGAACGCAGGACCAATTTGGGATTTTGATCAGACCTATGGTGTTTCTTTAGTTTGTTCCAATAACGATTTTACAGGTTGGACTTATTTACAAAATCAAGATGATTGTGGAGACCACGATAGCATGCCTTTATGGTGGCAGACGATGATGCAAGATTCTTTATTTCAAAATAGACTTAAGTGTAGATGGACAAAATTCCGAGAAGAATTTCTCCATTCCGATAGCATCGATACTTGGATAGATGAAGATGTACTATTAATCTCAGATGCGATTCAAAGGAATTTTACCAAATGGGATGATCATATTGGAGAGTCTATTTGGATTGAACCTCAGCCGATTCCTCAATCATATCCTGAGGAAATTCAGTATTTAAAAAATTGGATTGCGAGTAGAGTAGTTTGGATGGATAATAATATGCCAGGAAATTGTGAAAACGATATTTTAGATAATGTGGAGCAAATTCAAAATGATCGTAGAGTAGATGTTTTTCCTAATCCAAGTAATTCCATGATTACGATTACGTCAAATATTTCGAAGCCATTTGATTTTAGTTTGTATTCCTCGAATGGGATTGAAGTGATGAAAGGAACGATAATTTCGAGTAATCAGGAAATTAATATTTCTCAGCTACCGAGTAATTTATATTTATTAAAAGTAGATAATCAAACAGTTAAAATTTTAAAAATAGATTAAAAGGGAAAGTTACACGTGGTGGTCTGCTTTAGCTGACCTGAAAAAGAGCGAAGTGATTTTTCCAAAATATTTTTTCGCTACGCTTCTTTTTTTTAGGTCAGCTAAAGCAGACCACCACGTGTGATTCGTGCGACTCTTTTAAAACATCGGATGCTTCGGTTTGTTTTCTAGAATATCTTCAATCCGTTGATTTATCTCTTCTGTTATTTTTGGAACAATTTCCAATGACGTCAAAGTTTCCTCCAAGTGATGTTGCTTCGACGCTCCCAAAATTACCGTACTCACGTTTGGATTTTTTGCACACCAAGCAATTGCTAGTTTTGCCAAACTCGTTCCTAAATCACCAGCCAAAGTATTTAATTTTCTACAAAGACTTAATCGATGAGGATCTAGCGAACGTTCTTTTAACCATTCCAAACCAGCCATTCCCAATCGAGTTCCCTCTGGCATCTGACCAATATATTTATCCGTCAAAACACCTGAAGCTAAAGGCGACCAAATGGTTGTACCTAATCCAACTGTTTTATAAATTTGACTAAAGTCGACTTCCACCTTTTCTCGATGAAACATATTATATTGAGGTTGCTCCATTGTTGGGCCAATCAATCGATATTCTTTGGCAACCATGTGAGCTTCCATAATTTCTTGCGCACTCCATTCCGATGTTCCCCAATAAAATATTTTTCCTTGCTGAATTAAATGATTCATCGTCAAAACAGTTTCTTCGATGGGCGTGTTTTTATCAGGTCGATGGCAATAATATAAATCCAAATATTCTACTTGCAATCTTTTCAAGGCAGCTTCACAAGCTTCCACCAAATGCTTTCGACTCAATCCAGTTTGGTTAGGAAGTTTCCCTCCATCGCCAAAATAAGCTTTACTCGAAACCACATAACTTGATCGATCCCAACCCATTTTCTTTAAAATATTTCCCATCACGATTTCAGATTTTCCATTGGCGTAGGTTTCTGCATTGTCGAAAAAATTAACGCCTTTGTCGTAAGCGAGTTTCATCAAATCTTCTGCGGTATCATCCCCAATTTGTTTTCCAAAAGTCAACCAAGAGCCAAGAGAAAGTGCACTCACTTGTAAACCTGATTTGCCGAGTCGTCGATATTCCATTTTTTGTAATTGTATTGTTATGAAATTGTAGTTGTTTGAAATGAGAAGATAAGGATAAAATTTTGGATGAGAAAAAATTAGTTGATGTCTAATTCGAGTTATCAAAATCTTAAATAATGAAAGGTTTTTTCCTTATTCATAACACCTTGATAACGAGTCAGTTAATCCTGAGTTAAATTCATTTTTATTTTTGAAAAAGAACGGAAGAGGAAATATATTTGATTAACTAAACTTATTAATTCACTTTAAAAATTCCTAACTATGAAAACTTTAATCTGCATTCCTTTATTTTTATTAATACTCACTACAGGTTGTAAACAATATTATACGGTAGCTGATTTTGAAGAGAAAACTTCAACACATCAAACTGTTGCTGTCCTCCCATTTGAGATGGTGTACACAGGTATCCCACCAAAAGATTTGACGGAAGAAGATATTCAACGTATCGAAATATCAGAAAGTAAAGCTTTTCAATCTTCCTTTTTTAATGCAATTTTGACAAGTACTCGAAGAGGAAAAGATCAATTAAGAGTTGACTTACAACACTATTCTAAGACACTTGATTTGTTAGAACAAAATGGTATCGAGATAAAAGATTCTTGGAGTAAAGATCCAGCAGAACTAGCTAAACTTTTAGGAGTAGATGCTGTGGTAAAAGCTCAAATTGAAAAAAGAAGATACATGTCTGATATGGCTTCTTATGGAATAGAGGCAGGAACACAAATCATTGCAGCGATATCTAGAAATAGAGTTTTGCCTTATGTGAATTCTAGAAATAAAAAAGTTAAAACAGGTTTTGCTTTAGTCAATCAGGAAGATGGAAATGCACTATGGTCAATCTCTTATGATTGTGATGCAAACTGGAGAAGTACCTCTGAAGATATAATTGAAAATATCAATGCTCGATCTGCTAGGAAGTTTCCTTACAGAATTGATTAACTCTTCTAATTTTTTTTTCAATAAATTATTTTCCCTTTCTTTTCTTAAAAATAAAAAGCATTCTCATTTAAGTTGGGGATGCTTTTTTCAATTTGATAACAACTTGTTAACAAGTTTTTCTAGACAAAGAATTACTGAAAATGGTCATATATTTGCATCACTTATCCAAACCAACTAAAATCAACGATGAAATATTTATTCACCATTTTTTTCTCCATTCTTGTCTTAAATGTTTTCGGAAATAATGACGAAGACAACCAAGAATTGTATCAAGTTCAAATTAGCCGAGCGACAGATGATATACGAGTGGATGGAGTGTTGGATGAGGCATCTTGGAAAAATGCAAAAATGGCTTCCGATTTTTGGATGAGTTTTCCAAATGATACAGATCGAGCTGATCCCAAAACAGAAGTTCGACTTACCTACAATGATGATTTTTTATATGTCTCTGCAGTTTGTTATGATGATAAAAATTACGTGATCCAATCGCTCAAAAGAGATGTCGATTTTTGGGATGGGGATGGGTTTGCTTTTGTCATTGATCCTGTGAATCAGCGAACAAATGGTTTTCTTTTTGGAGTGAGTCCGCTAGGTGTGCAAATGGAAAGTTTACTTTCAGGAAGTGTAGGAGCAAGAGGTTCGAGACCTCGAGGGATTAATAATAGTTGGGATAATAAATGGTTTGCAGAAGTAGAACATTACGATGATCGTTGGACTGTTGAAATTGCTATTCCATTTAAATCACTTCGCTATGAACAAGACAAAACAACTTGGGGAATTAATTTTTTGCGAAGCCACATGGAAACGAATGAATATCATTGTTGGGCAAAAGTGCCTGTTCGTTTTCGAGGAATTGACTTAGGTTACACCGGAGCTTTGAATTGGGATGTTGCACCAAAACGAACAAAAGGAAATATTGCAATTATTCCTTATGTGACAGGTTCGGCAAGCAAAGATTTTGTGGCAGATTTGGCTGAAGATCGAAAACTAATTCCAAAAGCCAATGCAGGTCTTGATGCAAAAATTGCGATCACCTCTTCCTTAAATTTGGACTTAACTCTCAATCCAGATTTTTCCCAAATTGAAGTAGATCAGCAAGTAACTAATTTGAGTAGGTTTAGTATTCGCTTTCCTGAGCGGAGAACTTTCTTTTTGGAAAACAGCGATATATTTTCTGACTTTGGAACAGGAAGTGCGCGACCATTCTTCTCTCGAAGAATAGGTTTGGATGAAGATAATAATCAAGTTCCAATAGTTTATGGTTTACGGCTGAGTGGAAATTTAGATAATAAATCCAGAGTTGGATTGATGAATATTCATACTCGTGGAGACTCAACTACGTTGGGGCAAAACTATACAGCAGCGGCATTTCATCGACGTGTTTTTGCTCGTTCGGTTCTGAAAGGTTTTGTCCTAAATCGACAAGCGTTTGATAATACCGATTCTCAAAAAGGAGATTATGGCCGTAACGCAGGATTAGAATATACCTACCAATCAAGCAATGGAAATACTCGAATTTGGGGAGGATACAATCACTCGTTTAAGAAAGGATATTCTGAAGATAATTATATGTTGAAAACTGGATTTAATTTTTCCAATACGAATTGGTCATCTTGGTTGAGTTATAATTATTTAGGAAATAACTATTTCGCAGACATGGGTTTTTTGCAAAATGTAGAAGACGTTTATGATGTGAATCGAGACACTACTTTTCGGCAAGGTTATCATTCCCTTTTTACAAATCTTGCCTACACTCATTTTGCTAAAAATACAAGCAAGTTAAATCGACATCGTTTTAGTGCATTTAATAGTTCACGAGCTACGCCAAGCGGTCATCACTATTCTCGCTTTACTCAAGTAGATTATGAAATGATGTTTAAAAATCGAAGTAACCTAAAGTTCAAAGTGAGTAATAATTACATCGAATTGTTTTCCGAGTTTTTCTATACCAGCACAGATTCTTTGCCAATCGCAAGTTATACTTACAATATAGGGGAAATAGAATATCGCTCTGATTCTCGAAAGTCTTTTGGTTTTGAAGGTCGATTATTGTACGGTTCATTTTACAATGGAACGCGTTCTTCGATTCGACTTGGCGTAAATTATCGAACTCGACCTTGGGGGAATTTTGGACTGCGCATGGAGTACAATAAATTAGAATTTCCTGAACCATTTGCTGATGCTGATTTGCTATTAATTAGTCCACGAGTTGAAATTAATTTTTCGAAAAATATATTTTGGACTACCTTTTTACAATATAATACTCAAGCAGATAATTTCAATATCAACAGTCGATTGCAATGGCGATTCAAACCGATGTCGGACATCTTTTTAGTTTACACCGACAATTATGCCGTTGAAATTTTTGGACAAAAAAATAGGGCAATAATCTTTAAAATGAATTATTGGTTGAATTTGTAAGTGTATTGTTAAGTCTAGAAAAAAGAAAGACCTCGTTTATATTTAAACGAGGTCTTTCTTTTTTTATAATAAAAATGCTAATTTAAATTTTGGCATAAATCAATACAAGAAAACACTAAAACCCTTGAATAAAATAATTCTCTTCTTTTTTCTTCTAATTTTTTTTAGCTGTGGTTCCCGTAATAACGATGATCAAAATTATCCAATTGCTTCTAAAGGAGTCATTGATTTCACCAATTGGGATTTTGAGAAAAATGGAAATGTATTGTTAGATGGTGAGTGGGAATTCTATTGGGAAGAATTATTAACTCCCGAAGATTTTGAAAAAACAAACCTGATTCCCGATTGGGTTCAAGTCCCAAAATCTTGGAATACTTACGTTGATGAAAATGAAAAATCACTCCCTGCTAATGGGTTTACAACTTATCGATTAAAAATAATCACCTCTCCAAATCAAAAAAAATTATGTGTTCGCTTAACGGAAATCCGAGATGCGTATAATCTTTGGATAAATAAAGATTTAGTCATTGCTCATGGTAGCGTGGGGGAAAGTAAAGCGACGACTATTCCTCGAAGTGATGCAAATTTGACCACGTTTGAATTAGAAGAAGGGCAAACCGAACTAGTACTTCAAGTCAGTAATTTTAGGTCAAGCAAAGCGGGATTTATTCGCAAGAGTATCTTGCTCGGAACAGAATCCAATATCCAAAACATTCGAGCTATATCTATTGGAAGTGTTTTGTTTTTAATAGGATGCTATTTGATTATTGGAATTTCTCATTTGTACTTTTTTCAAATGAGAAGAAGAGTAACGGGTGCTTTATATTTCAGTATTATATGTTTGTTATCGATGTTGCGGGTGTTGACTACAGGGGATAAACTATTAATTTATTGGACCAGTATTTCAACTGAACTCAATTCTAAGTTAGCTTACCTATCCACTTACTTTATTGTTCTTTTCTTTTTTAAATATCTGCAAGCAATCTTTCCAAGAGAAATTTCAAGTCGAGTAGTTCAATTAATTACTTGGGTTTGTATTGCTTTGGCTACTTTTATTATAGTAAGTCCAAATGAAATTAATCATTGGACGACACCACCTTTTCAAGGACTACTTTTGTTGAGTACACTCTTTTTATTGTATGCTCTTTATTTAGTTTTAAAAAGAAAAAGGAGAGGGGGGACGATATTTACAGTAGGGATGTTGATTGTAATTATAGCAGGTTGGAACGATACTTTTTATCCAGCAAAAGTGACTGCGGAAGGATATCTATTTCCATTTGGGATTTTATTTTTTATGCTTTTGCAAGCTTTCTTTTTGACTAGATTATTTGCGACGAGCATTGAACGAATGCGAAAACTATCGGACACTTTTAGAAAATTTGTACCAGAACAATTTCTAAAAACGCTAGATGAAAAAGCGACAAATAATATTCCTCTTGGACTAGCGAGGGAAGAATTATTGACAATTTCGTTTTCAGATATTCGCTCCTTTAGTAATATTTCTGAGCAGATGACTAGTCAAGAATTACTGGTTTTTCTAAATGATTATTTTAAGAAAATGGATGCTCCGATTCATCATAATTATGGATTTATTGATAAATATATTGGTGATTCCATTATGAGTATTTTTGATCGAAAACTGGAAGATGCGAATAAACATCCAAGCGATGCGGTGAAGGCAGGAATAGGAATGCATGAAGTACAACAAAATCATGATCAACAACATAATACGATGTTTCCTATTCGGTTTGGTGTTGGGATTCATACTGGAAAAGTGATTTTGGGAACAGTCGGTTCTGCCTCCAGGATGAGCTCGACAGTCATTGGAAATGCTGTAAATTTAGCCTCTCGCTTAGAGTCCTTGACGAAATATTATGATGCTCAAATCATCATCTCGGAAACGACCAAAGAGTCGATCAATTATGATGACTTTCATATTCGACAATTGGATAAAGTGGTGGTTAAAGGAAAGTCAAATATTGTTTCTATCTATGAAGTTTTTGATGCCAATTCATTTGAGTTGAAAAAAATGAAAGTGGAATCTTCTCCTTTCTATGAGGAAGGATTAAAATTCTATTTTGAAAAAGAATGGGAAAAATCCATTGAATTTTTTCAAAAGAGTTTAGTGGTTTTTCCAACGGATAGAGTAGCGAAGATGTATATCGAAAGATGTGAACAATTTCAAAAGGAGGCACCACCTTTGGATTGGGAGGGGGAATATATTTATGATATAAAGTAAAAAAAATGAACTTTGGTTTTATAAACTGTGTTTTATTTTGAAAAAACTAAAATACCCATGGACACTCCAACCTGCCCAATATGCAGCAGAACTTTAGGAAAAGTAAATACTTCAAAGCACCACCTCATTCCAAAATCAAGAGGAGGCAAAGACTCTGAACTAATTGAGGTTCACAATATTTGTCATCAAAAAATTCATTCCGTATTTACTTTAAAGGAATTGAGGGATGATTATAACTCTGTCGAAAAATTAATTACTCATGAGGAGATTTCAAAATTTATTAAATGGGTTTCGAAAAAAGCACCAGAGTTTTATCAAAGAAATGCAAGAATGAAAAGGAAAGATTTTTTATGATTTTTGTAAAACCATACCGAGGCAATTCCATTTCAAAATATTTCCTCTTAAGTCAAGAGGCTCCTTCATCGTAAATTCATCTTCCCATTCTAAAATTTCAAATCCCATATCTTTGATGACTTGAAAAAGTTTGATGGAAGGATAAAATAGTTTCCAATGATCTTTATGCAAAAAATTTAAAGGGGTAATGATAATGACTTTTCCATCAGGCTTGAGGACTCTTTTCATTTCTTTCAATCCTTCCAATGGTTCCTTCATCCGATCCAATAAAAAATTGCTAAAAACATAATCTTGCGATTCATTTTGGAAAGGTAGTTCCTCTGCTTTGGCTAATCCAAAGTTTAAATTTTTTAATTCATGACCTGGCAAATGACTGACTGGAAAACCTTTGTGTGATAAATCTAAAAGGATGGTTTTGTTCTCCACCCAAAAGTCATGACCTTGCTTTAGCATTTGGTAACTATAATCGATTCCCCAAAAATTACCAGTCGGATTTTCCTTTGCCAAGGTTCCAATCATTCTTCCTACGCCGCATCCCAATTCTAAAACATTGACATCTTTTTCGTTTTGTAAATGTCTTGTTATAAAGTCAAATCCTTTTTGGAAAGGATACCCTCCCCAAAGATCATCTGCTAAGTGCAAGGCAATATGGCGAATCACCATGTCGTCAAATCGTTCGTACAAATCTTTTTGGAAATCTGATTCTGATTTTTTTATAAAAAAAGGAATTTGCATCCTATATGAAATTGGTTTTTCCATGACTACAAAAATAGGAAGTTTTTTTAATAACACGTAGTGGTCTGCTTTAGCTGACTTAAAAAAAAGAGAAGCAATTTTTTTTATTAAAAAATACTATTCAAATTTCCTTTTTAATCGCTTCGCTCTTTCTTTTTTTAGGTCAGCTAAAGCAGATCACCACGTATTATTTTAAACCATATTTTTGTTTTACTTTTTCTCTCACGTCGTTACTTGATAATTCACAACTACCTCCAAATTGACTCCCGAAAGGTTGGTAATTATATTTATCACAGTAAATTCTATCAATCGTTAATTTGATAGTTCCTTCGGAGAGTTCTCCTTTTTTAACTGCTGCATGCATGATCGGCAAATATTTTTCCATCGTTTCAATTTTTGAATGTTGGATTACCGCCCACATCGTAGATTCAAGTTCTTTGCCTACTAGACTTCTTCCGATGTACGTGTGTTTATTGTTATAAAGTGAATCAATGAGTTGCATGTTTCTTTTATCCAAAGGAGTTTGCTTTGACCAATCGATATCCCCGCTAACTTTTCGATATTTCTGATCGTCTTCAGAAATATGATGTATGAGTTGCACTAACGCTAGATCCAGTTTGTTTTCTTTAGCATATTTTTGAGAGTCGAAGATTTCTTCAGCGGATTTCATCTTATCGCAATTTTTATAAAAAGGTAGAAAAACTTCAGGAATAGAATTAGATAATCTAGTAACTGCTTTTTCTCCAAAAGCGTCAATGTATTCACAAATAGATTTTGGGTTGTCATCAATGGCTTTTTGGAAAACCAATACTGCATGTTCTTGTGGTTCTTCTAGATAATGAAATGAAGTCATTAGATTCCAATAATCTGAATAGCTAAATTTTAAATTATCTTTTTTAATATCCTTCCTCACTTCGTTCAAAATAAAAACGCCTCGATCAAAGTCTTTTTTAGAAACATTTTCTCGATGAGGAGGCTTATAGGTTAGAATTTTTTGCTCCAGATTTTTTTCTGTAAATTTTACTGCTTTTGATTGAGCAAAAAGTGAAGTTTGCAACGCTAACAATAATGCAATTACAAAGAACATTAGATTTAATTTTTTCATGATTTTAATTTTTTAATTTTTTTCAAAATTGATTGATACAAATTAAAATCAAATGATTGAGTTTTAACTTTAGGGAAAAATGAAATAGGTTAAACCATTTATTAAAAAGCTTAATGAAAACTTAAGCAGTTGGGATGAAGACTTAATTCGTTGTATTTTTACTCTAGATGAAAAGAATATTAACCTCACATCAATGGATTATTTTACTTGCCACACTAGCTTTGTCGGGCATTGGATTGATTCAAGCTAATTGGATTTACGAAGGACATCGACTAAAACAGGAAGAAATTGATCTTCGATTAAAAACGCTAACTCCTGAAATAGCGAAGCAATTAAGAAATGAAAAATTGTTTTCTAATGTTGAATTGCTTTCAGTTGATGAGCCAATACCAACAGATTCTGTTGAGTTGGTAATTGATTCAATGTTGAAAGAAGAAGGAATTTTTAACGATTATTTTTATGCTGTTTTTCAAAGAAAAGAAAATGGAATTTATAAAAGCAATACAGATTCATTTAAAAATGAATTAAAGTCGTCCAACTATAAAGTTTGTATTTCTTGCATCATCACATTTAATTTTGTCAAAGAAAAAGTAGATATCGATACTTTAACTTCAGAATCTTTAGAAAAAATAAATCTAGCAGAACGACCGGGGATGACAACTATTCGATCTTTGGAAGAAATGTTAAGAGTACATGGAGAAGAATTCGAGGAGGAAATATTATGGTTTTCTTTGCATATGCCGAATCAATTTATGTTAGCTGTACGAGCAATTTTGTTGCAGTTAGTGATGACCATTTTTTTGATGGGGCTATTGATGGGACTTTTTATATACACTTTAAGAGCTTTGGCAAAGCAAAAGAAATTGAGTCAAGTCAAAGATGATTTTTTCAATAACATGACCCATGAATTTAAAACTCCCTTAAGTTCGATTCGATTAGCGTCCGCTGTTTTAAAGAAAAACGAAGATGAAAGTAAAAAAGAAATTTATCTCAATTTGATAGAAAATGAGAGTAAAAAATTAGAAGGGCAAGTAGATAAAATCTTGCAACTTTCTTTAATTGAATCGGATGAAATGACTTTGGAAAAAGAAAATGTTGAACTACATTTTTTAATCAAAGAAGTTATTGGTCGCCTCAGATTAATTATTGATCAAAAAGAAGCGACGATCAATTTAAAATTTAGCAAGGATGATTTTTGGGTAAAAGGAGATGCCACACATTTGTCCAATTGCATTTATAATTTGGTGGAAAATGCTTTGAAATATTCTGGGGGATTTCCAGAAATAACTATCTCTACTTTTATTAAAGATGAGAAAAAAGTGATTTCCATAAAAGATAAAGGCAAGGGGATTCCAAAAGAATTTCAATCAGAAATATTTGATCGTTTTTTTCGAGCGCAAAAAAATGATCAATATAAAGGCAAGGGATTTGGCATTGGATTAAGTTATGTCAAAGCAATAGTTGAGGCACACGATGGAAAAATTATTTTAAATGAGGCGTACAAAAATGGGTGTGAATTTATCATTTCATTTCCAAAATAAAAACCAAAAATACCAACATGAAAAAAATACTATTAATCGAAGATGATGAAAGTTTTGGATACATCTTAAGTGAGTATTTAGGGTTGCATGATTTTGAGGTGACTTGGGCAAAATCTGGAGAAGATGGTTTGCAAAAGGTAGAGCAATCTATTTTTGGATTAGGTATTTTTGACATCATGTTGCCTGGACAAAATGGTTATGAAATTGCTGCAAAAATAAAACGAAAACATCCTGATTTGCCATTTATTTTTTTGAGTGCAAAGTCATTAAAAATTGATAAATTAAAAGGTTTTAAAGTTGGAGCGGATGATTATATTACAAAACCGGTCGATGAAGAATTACTTTTAGCCAAAATAAAAGCACTACTAAAACGAAATATAAAAACGGAATATATTGATGATGTTTTTATAATTGGAAAATATCAATTTACATTTAGTTTGCAACAATTGGCTTTTGAGAAAAAAATAATCAATCTCACCAAACGCGAATCGGAACTCCTCCGAATGCTTTGTCAAAACGAAAATCAACTCCTTGCTCGCAAGAAAGCACTTCGTGAAATTTGGGGAGCTACCGATGAATTTAGTCGAAAGAGCATGGATGTTTTTATTTCTCACCTTCGAAAATATTTATCTAAAGACGATCGAGTACAAATTAACAATGTACATGGGCAAGGGTTTATTCTTAAAATAGGATCCTAGATTGCTTGTAAGTCCAGTATGGTGAATTGTTTTATGTTTTTTATTTTATTTTTTATCTAGAATTATATTTTATTTATTGTGATTATTTTACAATTAAGTTCTTTTAATTTAGAATAAAACAATATATTTATAGATCAAAAATAAAAACTGAAAGGTAACAGACACCCTTTTCTAAAAAATATATTACTTAACAAAACCATTTTAAATATGAGTAAAATTGACAATCCTATGTATGGAAAAGTTGGGGCGTTTTGGGTAGAGGGAAAGAATGAACCTTTCTATGGTATAACTGAAGCAAAGCAATATCAGTATGATCAAGGAGGCGACGTCCTTAATTTTAAAGGAAAAGTTGCGATCCATGATCCTGAACCAAACATTGCTATTTGTTCAAAATGTGGAACTAGAGTTCATGGCAAGATAGCTGCGGAAACTAGTTTTTGTGAAGGATGTACTCCTCCGCCAGTACAAGTAAAAGTGAAAAAAGAGTCAAGAGGATTTTTTAATTTTTTTGGAATGGGAGATTGACCTCTTTTTAGAAAAATGAAAAAAGTGTATTTGTATTGTTATACAAATGCACTTTTTTTATTTTAATAGTTATGATTCCTATAACTACTTTTCAATTTTCAATTTTGGCACAAAATAATTTAGATAAAAAATCATTCCTGCATAGGTTAAAATTAAAGTAGGCACATTCGAATTGAAACCAAAATCGAATTCAGGAATATTAAACCATTCTCTAAAAGAGGTAGTTGCGATAGACAACATAAAGACAATGCCAAACACAAACAATCCTATAATTGAAGCTTTGTTGTTAAAGGTTCGCTGAATTCCATTTTTGCTTTCTTCTCTGAAAAAATACCAAAGAGTAGCAAGACAAAAAATAGCTTCAATGGCTATAGCTAGAAAAACATTGGATGCATAAAGTCCTAATCCTGCTTCGGGGGTTTCTTCTCCAAAAATATGGTGAGGATGACCTGAAAAGAAATCTAAAATAAAATGTCCGATTACTAGCCCAGCCCCAATTAAACCAACTTTTGTATCTTTAAATCCTAGTTTTCCAATTAAAAAAACGACTAGCGCCCAAAAGAGAAGCGGAAGTAAATCATGGCTATAAACCATATTGACAGTCATATTACTAAGCGTTGTATTGAAAACATCACTCGGTTCCGTTACTTCAAAACCTAAATAATGAAAGGTAAACCACATTAAATCTTGAAATTGGGAAGCAATTAAGAAGTATAGTAAAGTAGCTCCTTTAGAAAATTTTTGGTTCGCGATTAAGGCGGTAGTATAATGGCCTGCCATCATAATGATTGATTGTTTAGAAGGTTAATATTAATTTTGTATTTTTACTTGAAATTATAAAGTAAAAATACAAAATTACTTTAAAAATTAAAGTAATAATTCAAAAAGATTATGATTAAAAAATTTCGTTCATCTTGTATGATTGCTTCTGCCTTAGATTTAATAGGCGATAAATGGTCATTGCTGATCATTAGAGATATGTTGCTGCATCAAAAGAAAACGTTTAAGGAGATCGTTGCATCTGATGAAGGGATCGCTACTAATCTTTTATCAACAAGATTAAAATTGTTGGAATCTTTGGAGGTGCTTACGAAAAGGAAATTACCTGAAAATAAAAAAGAGAATATTTATTTACTGACTGAAAAGGGAATTGCGATGGCTCCAATAATTTTGGAAATCGTTCTTTGGAGTGATAAATATGTAAGGGCGTATCATGCTAAAATGAATTCTTATAAGGATCATAATTTAGACAAAGCGCAAGTTATTGAAAATACCCAAAAAGAGTATAGAGAGTTAGTTCGTCAAACTATTGGTTAAGAATAATGTCACCATTAATTTTTTATAGCTGTATTCTTTATGCCTCCATTCCAAATTCTGCTAATTTTTTTTTTCATGGCGCACATTTATTACGACAAAATCCAAATCAAATTATAGGCAAGTCCAGCAAACAATGCTCCCAAAGGATATTCTAACAATATACTTACAACTCTTTCTCAGTTTTCAAGTGAGAGCATGGTTTTATTTTTTTCAAAATAAGGAAATGTTCTTTTGGAATGAAGTACTTTTTGTAATTTCATCAAAAAAAATATTATGCTGAAATCGACTTTTTTATTTATCTGTCTGTTTGTTTTTTCGCAAACGACTTTTTCCCAAAAGGAATATTTTCCTCCACAAAATGAATGGACGATTAAATCGCCAACTGATTTTGGTATCAATGCTGACAAATTAAAAAAAGCCATTGACTTCGCGGAAGCTAATGAATATAGTGGGGCTAGAGATTTGAGGGTAGCGATTTTAAAAGGGTTTTCCTATGAGCCGTATCATCAGATTTTAGGAAAGACTAAAAAGCGTGGGGGGCCTGCTGGAGTTATTTTAAAGGATGGGTACATCGTGGCACAATGGGGAGATGTTAATCGAGTGGACATGACTTTTAGTGTGACTAAAAGTTATTTGTCAACAGTTTGTGGTTTGGCGGTGGATGCGGGATTGATTACAGATGTGAATAACAAAGTAGGTGAAATGATTTGGGATGGCACTTTTGATGGCATTCATAACAATAAAATTACGTGGAATCATTTATTGACGCAATCGTCAGATTGGTCGGGTAGTTTGTGGGGTGGAAAAGATTGGGCAGATCGTCCACCAAAAACTGGAGGGGTGGATGATTGGAAAATTCGGGAATTTAATGAACCAGGAACGGTGATGGAATATAATGATGTACGGGTTAATGTGTTGGCTTATTCATTATTACAAATTTGGCGAAAACCTTTACCTCAAGTTTTAAAAGAAAAGGTGATGGATAAAATCGGTGCTTCACCAACTTGGAGATGGTACGGCTATGAAAATTCGTTTACCAATGTGGATGGAATTATGATGCAATCAGTCAGCGGAGGTGGACATTCTGGAGGTGGACTTTTTATTAATACTTTAGACCATGCTCGTTTTGGTTTATTGTTTTTGAGAAATGGAAATTGGAATGGTCAACAATTGATTTCTAAAGATTGGGTTAAGTCCGTTCAACAACCTTCTAAGCCAAATCCAAGTTATGGTTATATGTGGTGGATTAATCAACCAGGGAAAAGACATTGGGAAGGCGTTTCTGAAAAGATATATTATGCTGCTGGTTTTGGTGGTAATTTTATAGTGGTGGATGAGGAGCATGACTTAGTAATCGTGACGAGATGGTTGGAACCTAAGAGGATAGGGGAGATGGTTAAGTTGATTATGGATGCAGTTGAGTAAGATTCTGAAAATTGAATAGTGATTTAAGAACAAGGATTGACGAAATTTGGCGAACTAAGGGGACTAGCCCACAAAGTGTGTCAAAGTAAATTTTTAAATAATTTCTTAAATTTAAAAAAGCTTAGACATGAAAAAGCAAAAGAACCCAAGATTATCAGATTTGATAAAAGATGAAAAGTTACGAACTCAAATCGAAGAA
>CALJOK010000025.1 GCA_937981555.1 uncultured Saprospiraceae bacterium | reverse complement strand
ATCCCATACTTCTTGTCCATTCGTACAATCGCCATCATCCACACACGTCGAGGGGTCGGGGATATTCAATTGCTCGCATTCGCAAGTATTTGAATTCCATGTCTCTTCTCCATTTGTACAATCGCCATCATCTACACATGTTAATGGATCCGGGATATTTAATTGTTCACATTCACAAATATTTGAATTCCACATTTCCTCTCCATTAGAGCAATCGCCATCATCTATACATGTCGATGGGTCGGGGATATTTAATTGTTCACATTCACAAATATTTGAATTCCATGTCTCTTCTCCATTCTCGCAATCTCCATCATCCATACACGTCGATGGATCTGGGATGTTTAATTGTTCACATTCACAAGTATTTGAATTCCATGTTTCCTCTCCATTCAGGCAATCACCATCATCTATACATGTCGATGGATCGGGAATATTTAATTGTTCACATTCACAAATATTTGAATTCCATGTCTCTTCTCCATTCTGGCAATCTCCGTCATCTATACATGTCGAGGGGTCGGGGATATTTAATTGTTCACATTCACAAATATTTGAATTCCATGTCTCCTCTCCATTCTGGCAATCACCGTCATCTATACATGTCGAGGGGTCGGGGATATTTAATTGTTCACATTCACAAATATTTGAATTCCATGTCTCCTCTCCATTCTGGCAATCACCATCATCCACACACGAAGCTGGATCTGGGATATTTATTGTTATACATTCGCAATTTACTTCATCCCACACCTCTTCTCCATTTGTACAATCCCCATCATTACAATCAGCATTAGTTAAAGACACACCTATTAAAGGATCATTATCATCACAATCCGTAGAGGTCGGAACGCCATCACAATCTGCATCATTTACATTTGTACTCGTTACATTTGGATCATTATCGTCGCAATCTATTGCAGTCGCAACACCGTCACAATCAAAATCCCCTGCATTAGTAGTGGTATTATTAGGATCGTTATCATCACATTCTTCTGAAAAAATTAGCCCATCACAATCATTATCCGCTCCACATACACCGCATGCCACTAACAATATACCAGGCAGGTTATTAATATCACTTTCGCAATAAACGCCTACATTATCTATCGCTACATCTTCACCAAATTGATTCAGACCATCTATATCAATCCTTACATCTAGACTAGAACCAAAACCAGGTATTTGAAAACAATAGTTAGTATATGTTGCAGTCAAAAAATATATTCCATCACCATTTGCATCATTATTATTTGTTCCTCCATTACAATCAAGATCAAATGAAGCATACCTATCCGTAGAATTATTAGTAACAGGATCATTCGTTTGTTCTATTCCCCCTAGACGATTCAACCCACCATTATCAATTTCAACTGCAAATTTCACAAAAGATGGTTTATCCCAATATCCCATTCCTGGATCTTCATCTCCTTCTGCTATATCGAAACACAAGTAAAGTTTATTTGGAAGGTTACAACTAGCTATATTAATTCCAATCCATTCCGCAAATTCTTCATCACCTCCACATGAACCATTAGCATTGTCGGTATCCCTAGCACCCAAAAAATTCCCCATCAAGGAAGTATAAGAAGCGGTATTGGGAGCTGATATTTCGCTTGAACATCCGCCACCATCTTCACAAACAACACCATAGTAGGCACTACCAGCAACTCCATTAATACTTCCATTACAAGGGAGACTTGTAGATAAGGGATTTGTAGTATTACTATTGTCAAAGTCTTCGATCCAAATTTGACCATAACCATTAGTAAAAATGAATATAAAAACAATGAGAAGGAAGTTGATTTTTTTCATTAAACGAAAATTCTGTTTGTCCAGTTTAAATATAAAATATAGTTCTGACGAAATAAAAATTCTTCTTTTTATTTGGTATTTTTGAGTTTTAATTTCGTCTTTTAATGAGTTTTGTGCTATTGGAATTACTTTACCTAAAATTCAGAAAATCCAAAAAACATTTTCCTCTACTAAAAAATCTTATATGCTTTTTGGGAATTTATCTTAGAAAAAAGTACTGATTAGTAATCATCACTTTAATTGGTCAACCAATTAACCAAAACGAATATAATACATTTTTTAATCTTCTACCATTTTAAGATTAAAATAATCTCACGAAAATTAAAGCAAAATAAATCTGTCTATTTTCCAGATTTATCATTTTCACTAAATAATAATCCAATAAATATTACCTAAATTTAATTTATCAGCAGCTCTTAATTTAATTAACGCTCAGGATAACTAAGGCTACCATTTTCAATTTCAAAAAATTTTATCTTAAATTAGATCTCAATAAACTTAACCTTGACTTAAATCAAACTTGACTGGTAGACCAAATAACAAAAGAATTTTATGTTAGAAAATTTTACAACTCTCAAACAAGAGTCACCTGTTGACAAAATAATTATTCAAATTCGAAGCTTAATTACTACAGGTCAAATTAACTCTGGAGACAGGCTTCCTTCGGAAAGAAAATTAGCAGAAAAATTGGGAGTAGGTAGGACTCAAGTCCGTGATGCTATCCGAAAATTGGAATTTTATGGTATCCTAAAAACACTTCCTCAAAGTGGAACTGTAGTCGCAGGGATTGGCTTGACGGCCTTAGAAGGTTTAATTACAGATGTTTTAAAATTGGAAAAAAGTGATTTCACTTCTCTTGTAGAAACTAGAGTTATCTTAGAATCTAATTCAGCAAGACTCGCTGCAATTCGAAGAACTGATAAAGACATTGAAGAAATAAAAAAGGCTATTGAAGCCTATGAAGTAAAAATAAAAAACAACCAAAGTGCTGTTGAAGAGGATTTAATGTTTCACCTTAAAATAGCTGAAGCTAGTAAAAATAATGTCCTTAAATCTTTGATGTTAATTATCACTCCTGACATCGTAAAAAATTTCATCAACTATAAAGTCTGTGATGAGAAATCAGAATTCAAAGCTTTACATGAACATCAAAAAATTCTTGATTGCATTATCAAACAAGACGGAGAAGCGGCAAGTAAAATAATGATCGTTCATCTTACCGATGTTTTAGAATTTAGCAAATCAGCTAAAAATCTTAATAATATTGACCTAAATGGTGGAACGAAATTATGAAAAGGATACTACTCTTAATCTTATTATTACTTCCTTTTTTCCAAAATAATCTTTGCGCTCAATTAATCTTAGATGCAGATGGGGCAGGCGATACTTACGAACTCATTACCTCCAAACTAGCTCCTAATTATAATCCAATTGAAGTTCCTGATTGTGGCCACACCAATTTTGGAAGACATATTGATGAAATTTTTGACAATGATTTAAATGATCATGTTTTCCGTTTTTTTATTCATGTAGACGATGACGATGATCGTTGTATTAATTTTGATCGACAACGAAATGAAATAAAAACTTATAACCAATCTCCTGATTCTCTCCTTGGAATTGAAGACGAAATGGTTGAGTACAAATGGAAATTTAAATTAGATGTGGGCCATCAATCTTCTCCAAAATTTACTCATATTCATCAATTAAAAGCCGTCGGGGGAACCGAGGCTTCCATGCCTTTGATTACTTTAACTACCCGACTTGGCACTCCTGACAAATTGGAATTAAGACATGCTGAATCGACTTCAGCTGTCACCTTAACCCAAGTGGATTTAACCCCATTTAAAGGCACCTGGTGTGAAGCTACTGAAACTGTAACTTATGGTGAATCGGGAACTTATGATCTCGTCATCAGAAAAGTATCAGATAATTCAGTCATGTTTTCGTATAACAATAATGATATCCGAATGTGGAAAACCCAAGCAGATTTTATCAGACCTAAATGGGGAATTTATAGGAGTCTATTATTTGCAAGTGACCTAAGAGATGAAGAAGTCCTTTTCGCCGATTTCTCCATTGAAGAACTTCCGATTAGCCCATTGCCTGTTGAACTTATTTCCTTGCAAGGCTTCGCATCCGATCAATCCATTTTGCTCAATTGGCAAACTGGCTCTGAACAAAATAACCAAGGTTTTCAAATCCAAAGAACTATAGATCAACTCAATTGGGATTCGATTGGTTATGTCGAAGGTATTGGAAATTCAAATGTAATTTCTAATTATAACTTTGAAGATATTCGCCCTTTGGATGGTTTAAATTATTATCGATTAAAACAAATAGATCTCAATGGCAACTTTAAGTACTCTGACACCATTAGTATTAATTTTCAAAAGTTAAACTCAGAAATACGACTCTTTCCTAATCCTACAAATGATTCAGTTCAAATTCTAGGAACCAACAAAAATCTCTTTTTTGAAATATTTAATTCAACTGGAACGAAAATTCGAGAAGGTTATATCACCAATAATCATATCTCTTTATCCGCCTTACCCAATGCTATTTACTTTATAAACCTCCATCTCGGAAATGAGATATTGACTAAAAGAGTTTTAAAAAAATAAATAAGAAATACCTCCAAACAATCTTGGCTAGTAATGATTTTAAAGTATATTTGATGAAATAAATTTTGGTCAACCAATTTTTAATTTCCAAAATTCAATAAAAAATCAGTTAACATCACAATCTGCTATGCCAATTAATTTCACCACGAGAAGAGATTTCATAAAAAAAACTTCCTTATTCGCAGGGTTCCTCCCCTCCTACTCACTTTTTCCTTTTCACAAAAAAGAGTCAATAAATAAAGACTTTCAGCCACTTTCAATAAATGTTTTCTCCAAACATCTTCAGTTTCTAGATTATCAGATGACAGGACAAATGGCTGCTGAAATGGGTTTTGATGGAGTAGATTTAACCGTCCGTCCAAAAGGTCACGTTCTACCTGAAGAAGTTGAAATTGGTTTACCAAAAGCTATTCAACAAATAAACAAAGGAGGATCGAATTGTGAAATGATTACCACGAGTATCGAAAATGTCAATCGTCCACTTGACGTCAACATCATAAAAGCAGCTGCTAAAGCAGGTATAAAATATTATCGAACAGGGTGGTTTAAATATCCAAAAGACCAACCTATGATTGACGCTTTGGATATGTACCGTAATCAAATTGACGACCTCGGGAATCTGAATAAGGAAAATGGAATCATAGGTTGCTATCAAAATCATGCTGGTAAAAACGTGGGCGCATCATTTTGGGAAATACAAAAAATATTAGAAACTGTTAATTCCGATTTTTTTGGAACTCAATATGATATACGTCACGCAACTGTAGAAGGAGGAAATTCTTGGGAAAATGGATTGCAACTTTTGTATTCCAAAATTAAAGTCATCGTCCTCAAAGATTTTAAATGGGGAAAAGTAAACGGAAAATGGAAACCAATCAATGTACCTATCGGAGAAGGAATGGTTGATTTTGATAAATATTTTAAACTATTAAAAAAGTACAACCTGAATCCACCAGTATCTTTGCATTTGGAATATGACTTAGGTGGTGCGGAGAAAGGTAAATCAAAAATTACCGTTGACAAAAAAGTAGTTTTTGATGCCATGAAAAAAGACTTAAAGGCTATTCAAAAATTATGGCAAGAAGCTTAAGCAAAATTTGCGGTTGATAAACCAAATGTAATATTGAATATCGAACAAGGTATAATCAATGTCCAAGTTTTTTTGACGGTAGTCTTACTGAGAACTGGACATTCAAATTAAAACTTAAAAGCCCTGCCACTTTAGAGTGTTACTTCATATTATTAATACACTATGCCTTAGATTTTTTTTATAAATTCTAATTACTTTTTTAAAAACAAAACTATGTTTAGAAACCTACTATTGATCAGCTTAATTTTCTTGATCACTTCCTGCCAAAACGAAACATCAACTACTAATTTTTCTGAAAAAAAGGTAAGTAATGCGTCCGAATTAAAAGATGCAATTGCCAATGCTACCGCAGGTGATAACATTATACTTACAAATGGAACTTGGACAGATGTTCAAATCAATTTTATAGGAAAAGGAACGGAAGCAAAACCAATTTCACTTCGTGCAGAAACGCCAGGGAAAGTTTTTATTGAAGGTCAATCTTGCTTAAAACTCGCAGGTGAATATTTGAATGTAGATGGTCTTTATTTTAAAAATGGCTATACTCCAACAGATGTGGTTATCGAATTTAGGATCAATAAAGACTCCTTAGCTACCCATTGTAATGTAACTAATTGTGTGATTGAAAACTTCAATCAACCGCATCGTGACAGAGGCGATCTTTGGGTAGAATTTTATGGTAGACATAATATGCTCGACCATTGTTACCTCGCTGGAAAAGCCAATCAAGGCCCAACCGTTAGAGTCGATATCAAAGGAAATCAAAGCATTAATAATTATCATAAAATTACCAACAATTACTTTGGCCCAAGACCTCGAAAAGGTGGACCAAAAGCGGAAACACTTCAACTTGGTTCTAGTTTCACTTCCATGTCGCCATCTTATACAACTGTAGCCAACAATCTTTTTGAAAGATGCAATGGTGAAGTTGAAGTAATTTCTAGCAAGACGAATTTCAATACTTTCAGCAATAATATTTTTTACAAATCAGAAGGTTCGTTGGTAACTCGACATGGTAATTACTGTAGAATTGATGGCAATTATTTTATCGGTGATGGCAATCAAAATGTAGGTGGCGTTCGATTAATTAATACTGGCCATTGGGTCGTGAATAATTATTTTTACAACCTAAAAGGAAAAGAATTTAGAAGCCCTCTTGCTATCATGAATGGGATTCCAAAGTCTCCGCTCAATCGTTACAACCAAGTGACTGATGTGGTCGTCGCACACAATACATATATTAATTGCGTTGAACCTTGGCACTTCGGAGTAGGAACAAATATCAGTCAAAAAGATGTTCTCCCTCTTTCTGAAATTAGATCAGCAAGACCGATAAGAACTGTTGTTGCCAACAATATTATTTATAATGAAAAAGGAGATACCGATCCAATTATTGCACATGACCAAATTGATGGAATCACATTTAAAAGTAATTTGACTAACAATAAAAAGACTAGTACGAAAGGAGTAGAAATGACTAGCCTAGAAATATCCGAAGTCGCGGAAAATATTTATGTTCCAAGCAATTTATCAGAGGTCGACATTTATAATGGTTTTGATTTTGAAACGATTGAAAAAGATCTTTTTGGAAATGTTCGAAAGGATAAAAACTCCATTGGAGCTGTTGCCGGTTCATTGACGAAAGACCCAATGATTTTGGATAAGAAAAAATATGGCCCGAGTTGGTTTTCCAATGAAGAACCAGAGTCAACTCCTGAAATCCACGCAGTCACTAGTGCAGCGGATTTTTCAACGAAAATTAAAGCGGCAAAAAATGGAGACATCATCGAACTAACCGCAGGAAATTATGAATTAAATAATTCATTAATCATCAATAAAAAAATCACCATAAAATCTAAAGACAATAATAATAGAGCAAAAATCATCTATTCAGGCGCAGCCAATACGCCTGCTTTTGAAATGCATCCTTTTGGTGATTTGGATTTACAAGGTGTAATTTTGATGGGGCAAAATACTCAATATGCATTCGCAACTTTAAAAGAAAACATGTCAGGTCTTTACAATTTAAATGTTTGGGAATCTGAGATCAGCAATTTCAATTATGTACTTAAAGCTTACAAAGAAAGTATGGCTGATGAAATTCTTTTCGCCAAATCTTCTCTAAAAGATTGTGCCAACGGAATCGAACTTTCGGAAGAGATTAATGATAAAGGAGATTACAATGTAGAATTTTTACAAGTTAGTAATTGCAAAATTGAAAACATCGAAAAGAATGTTATTGACTACTATCGTGGAGGTTATGATGAGTCAACTATCGGGGGTAACCTAGCACTTAATAACAATACATTTACAAATTGCGGAAACAAAGAAGAAAATGGTATTCTATTAAACACTAGAGGCATCATCAATGTCAAGATTACCAATAATACTTTTAAAAACAATCGAGTAAAATTAGTAGCATTATTGTGGGGTGCAAAAAATAACACGCATGCTAATAATGAAATAATTAACTCTGGGAAAATTGTTGTACAAGAAAATATCAAATTAAAATTGATGTACTAATCAAATACATTTATGAAAAAATACATTCACCATATCATCACATTTTCTTTTCTCTTTTTTAGCTTTTCACTAATGGCTGAAAGCTTTATTGTCAATTCACAAAACACATTTGATGATGCTCTTTCTGCTGCTAGTGCAGGAGATTCTATTCTCTGGGAAGCAGGTTTATTTTCCAATATTGAGATGGATATTGAAAAAAGTAATTTGGTGATTATGGCGGAAGAATTGGGAGAAACAAAATTCACCGGTGCTTCAAAAGTTGACATCTCAGGTAGTTATATTACCTTCCAAGGTTTTCAATTTATTGATGGAAATATAGGAACGGGGCATGTCATCAACACTTCAGGAAGTTATAATCATTTCACTCAATTAAATATTAAAGACTACACGAGTTACAAATATTTTATCATTCGAGAGGAGTGCCAATATAATCGAGTGACGTATTGTAATTTTGAACATCGAGTTAATACTGCAGATCAAAATATACTTTCCATTTTAGTAGATGATACGAATCCTGGCTATCATAAAATTCAATATTGTTCCTTTAAAAATTTTGATGGCGGAGGTAATGACGAAGGAGTTGAACCGATTCGAATTGGACTAAGTACGCAAGGAGAATTTGCCAGCAGGTCAATCGTTGAATTTTGTTATTTTACGCAATGCAATGGAGATGGAGAAATCATTTCCAATAAGGCAAGACAGAACGTTTTTCGATACAATACTTTTGAAAATAATCCTGTGGCAGAACTAGTCTTGCGTCATGGAGATGAAGCTGTCCTCTATGGAAATTTTTTCCTAAATGGAATGGGAGGAGTAAGAGTTAGAGAAGGTCAACATCACGTAATTTTCAATAATTATTTTAGTGGCTTAGAGAAAAGAAGCATCATTTTACAGAATGATGATTCCGATCCATTAGATGATATTAACATCGCATTTAATACTTTTATCAATAGTGCTGAAATTAATTTGGGAGGCAGCGGCAATGACAAACCTGAAAATGTGGTTTTTTCTAACAATATATTTACAAACCCTATAGACGACCTTTTTGATAATCCAACAGGAACAGAAGATTGGATTGGAAATATTTCAAATGGTTCTTCAGGTATCAGTTTTCCAAGTGGAGTTACAGTTACTAATCCCGAGCTAGAAATCAATAGTGAAGGTTTTTATGAATTATCTTCTACAAGTCCAGCGATTGATGCTGCACAAACTGGCTACCCTAACCTACCTATTTATCCAGAGATGGATATTGATAATCAATTGGTTTACGATTTAGTTAGACAACTAAGACCATTGGATCCCAATCTAAAAGATATAGGTTGTAGTGAATTTCCACACAATACACCTGTTCGACCTATCGCAACAGAAGAGAATACTGGCCCATCTTATTTGTGGGATAATCAAGGCGTTTTTTTAAGAATAAACTTAGAAGGTTTGGGAGCCGTTTCGTTGGATCTTCCTTTAGCTCAATATGCTCTTGGAACAGAAGTTACCTTGACTGCTTTGTCCTCGGAAAATTATTTTTTCACAGAATGGAGTCAAGATTTAACTGGGACAACAAATCCTACGACTATAATCATGGATGGTCATAAAGAAGTGACTGCGCATTTTAGCATTGATCCAACTGGCACAAATAATCTTCAATTTGAAAAAGAAACACTCCTCAAAATTTCCCCTAATCCAACAAATGAAAAATTGGATTTGTCTTTTAGCCTAAAAAGTAAAGCACGGATTGAAGCTGAATTATTTAATAATCAGGGACAAAAAGTAAAAACATTATTCAATCAATTCTTTTCATCTGGAAATCATTCGATAGTTGAAGAAGTACAAAATTTACCTTCAGGAATTTATTATTTATATTTTAAAAAACAAACCGAAGGATTAAATGCAGTGGAGGTTCAAGTCTTAAAAATAGTTATTCCGTAAATTTTATAACAATACAATTACATTGATATGAAAAACTTTATTCTCATTTTACTTTTAACATTCCCCTTAACTTTAATGAGCCAAGTTTATGTCGATGATCCTGAGGATTTAGAAGACTTGGTCAATGCCGCTTCCCCAGGTGATATTTTTATAGTAGAAGATGGAAATTATAACGACTTCGAATCTACGTTTACTGCTATTGGAAATGCTACTGCTCCAATTACCATTAAAGCCGAAACGATTGGTGGAGTTCTATTAACAGGTGAGTCTCAATTTGTTTTAAAAAAAGCAGCGCATATCATTATCGAAGGTTTTGTATTTGATGCAGAAGGAGATGAAACACTCATCAAGTTGGAAGGCTGTAATAACATTAGGATTACAAGAAATGTTTTTGAATTAGCTACGACAGAATCGATCAAATGGGTGTTTGTTGGAGGTATTTGGAATGATGATAATTTTCAATTTACGAGTCATGACAATAGAATCGATCATAACATTTTCCAAAACAAAACTACTCCTGGACATTACATCACGATAGACGGAACGAGCAATGAAGATGAAGAAGATTATCGCCAATCTCAATGTGATCGGATTGATCATAATTATTTTAAAAATAATTCACCTCGCGCCTCTAACGAAAAAGAGTCTATCCGAATTGGTTGGAGTGAGATGTCGATGTCAAGTGGTTATACGACGGTAGAGCACAATTTATTTGAAGATTGTGATGGCGACCCTGAAATAGTTTCCGTAAAATCATGCGATAATATTATTCGACATAATACTTTTAGAAAAAGTTATGGAACACTCTCATTAAGACATGGCAATAGAAATCGGATAGAAGGAAATTATTTTTTTGGTGGAGGAAAACCGAATGGCACCTTTGATGGTTCTACCATTTATACGGGTGGGATTCGAATCTACGGAACTGACCATTTGATTATCAATAATTATATGGAAGGTTTGCAAGGTACCAAATGGGATGCTCCAATTGCCTTGACACAAGGAGACGCGATTGATGGAAGTAGTACAAATTTGTCCAAACATTTTCGTGCCGAACGAGTGACTATCGCTTATAATACTCTTGCCAATAATACCCACGGAATAGAAATAGGATTTGATAATAATGGAAATTATAATAAAGCATTAAGCGACATTACCATCGCTCATAATGTAGTAACTGGATCAGAAAATAGTTTGGTTAAATACGTGGATGGCAATACTCAAAATGGAGCAATCACTTGGATTAATAATGTGATGTATCCTACAGGAAGTGCAACGTTGACTAGTGATGGTTCTTCCTTTGCATCGACAGAAGTAAATGTAACTGACCCTAATTTAATTTTTGATGGCACGAGTTGGAGAGCGACTTCGACTTCTCCAGTTTTAGAAAATAATATTATAGGTTGGGAAATCAATCAAGATATTGATGGACAAGTAAGACCATTGACCAGTACAGTTGGTGCAGATCATTTTAGTACAGACCTTGTTCAATATCTTCCGTTGACACCTGATGATGTAGGGCCAAATGCTTATGAGGCGAATGAAGAATTAACTCCTTGCCTATTATCTGTTGGTGAAGAAAATTTATTAGAAAAATCAGCGATAAAGATTTACCCAAATCCGACTAACTCAATCATTAATATTGATAACCATAACGCTGTCGCTAATGCTTTTACAAAAATCAGTTTATGGACTATTGATGGTCGTCTATTATTAGAGAAAAAGATTGACAGAACAGATACAACCTTAGATTTGGAGGTAAATGGAATTGCGAATGGTATTTATTTTATACAACTCTCCGGTAAGCATCAATTAATTTCAGAAAAAATAGTCATCCAAAAATGATCGTTCTTTTGATATACTAAAACTAGGATAAGAATTGAGTTATGAAATTGAAGTAAATGATGGTATGATGAAAATGATTAATTAATAGTTTAGACAATAACGATCGAGTTCTATTTACTCATTCATTTTATAAAATCAATAAACCTTTGTTTATGACGCAAACATGGATATACATCGGCTTCATTATTTTGCTAATTTCCTCTTTGGAAAAACACACAAATATAAGCACGTTGATGGACGAGATTTGCGACAATGCAATAGATGATGACGATGATGGTTTAATCGACATAAATGATCCAGATTGTATCTGTGAAATAGTCAGTCTAGAATCTCTTTTTCCAAATCCATCATTTGAAGATTACAACTGTTGTCCAGAAACAGATAGTCAGCTCTCTTGTGCAGAAGGGTGGGACCAAGCTTCAGGAGGAACAACTGATTATTTAAATACTTGTGATTACATAGTCGTAGAGGAGATGTTGCCATTTCCAGATGGCGAGGGCGCAGTACTGTTTCTTAATGGGACTGTCGATAACGGTAATGGCTCAGAAATTTATAAAGAATATGCAGGTGCATGTTTAAATAGTACTATGCAAAAAGATTCCGTTTACAAATTTAAATTTCATCTTGGCTTTCTTGATGAAGTAAGTTCTCCAGAAATATTTTTCTCTTTCTTTGGATCTTCAAGTTGTAACAACCTTCCCTTTTCTCCATACACAGATTGTCCTTCGAATTATCCAGAATGGCAATTTATCAAATCCGAAATAGTTAATGGAGATGGCGTAGCACCTGGGTGGGTTGAAGTGAGTACCGTGATTCAACCCTCATTTGATATTAATGCCCTTGTTATAGGAGGCAATTGTAGTGGCGATAGCGAAGGGATGCTCAGAATTTATTTCATTGATAATTTAAGGCTTAGTGATGAAGACGATTTTGATTTTGAGTTGCTTGAGCATGGCTCTCCATGTGATTCGAACTTTACATTTGCGGTAGCTCAAAAATCTAACTTTTCTTATCAATGGTATAAAGAAGGTATAGCCTTGATTGATGAAACCGATGCCGAATTATCTCAGATGTACGGGGAGGGTTTTTACCAATTAAGAATTATTAATCCAAATACTCAGCAATGTCGAATTGCAGAAGACTTTGAATTTATCATTCCAGTCTTTGCGAATGAAATTTTTAGAACCATTTGTGAAGGAGAAAGTTTGTTGTACCAAGGAGATGTAATCGAAGATACAGGGATTTACAATTATACTTTGACTTCAGTTGATGGTTGTGACTCCACCGTCACATTGAATGTAGAAATGCAACTAGACCAAACAGATACGGTATATGCTCAAACCTTACCAGGTGCGACATATAGTATAGGCGGCTCTCAATTTACAGACGTAGGTGAATATCAAATAAATTTGATATCTTCTAATGGTTGCGACAGTTCCATCGTATTGTTTCTTAAAAATATCAACGTGTATATTCCTAATGCTTTCTCCCCGAATGGAGATGGCAACAATGATTATTTTGAAGTGTTCACCTCTGACGATGAAGTTATCATGAAGGAGATATCAATTTTTGACCGATGGGGTAACTTGCTTTATGTGGGCAAAAAATGGGACGGGAGGGCTGATAATAAAATTGTAGACCCTGGTGTATATGTCTACTTGATCAGACTTATTGATGCTACAGGAAAAGAACTGACTTATAGCAACTCCATCACTTTAGTAAAATAATGTTAGGGTTTTATAGATTACAAAAGAGCAAATAAATTCTATCCCCAAACTCGTTGAAGAAATGAAATAAAATTCTGATGCATGATATGATTAATATCTTCTTGATTAAATCCTTTATCAGCTAACATTTGCGGTACTTTTTGAAGATCAGCAATCGTATCCAAATCACTTGGCGTTTGTTCTTTTCCAAATCCGCCATCCAAATCTGTACCGATTCCAACATGCCGAGCATCTCCTGACAATTGACAAATATGATCTATGTTATCAATCATTTGCTTCAACGTAACGCCCATACTTTCAGGTGTTGATTCTCCTCTGACCCAATTTGGAACCATCATCCAAGCATCGAGTGCAATTCCAATAACCGCATCACGGCTAATGAGTTCTTTTATTTGTTCATCAGAAAATTGTCGATTATGATTGACGAATTTTCTGCAATTATTATGGCTCGCCCAAACTGGTCCATTATAATTTTTCATGGTTTCCCAAAAACTAATATCACATAAATGAGTAGCATCTAAAATCAAATTTAGTTCTTCAATCTTCTTTAATAACGCTTTACCTTTTTGACCAATTCCACCTATTGAATTTGTTCCATGGGCGTAGGTTCCAGGTCCATAGTGTGCTGGACCAATCGCTCGCAAACCTTGCTCGTATGACATTTCAAGATGATCAATGGTAACCATTGAATCTGCTCCTTCCAAACTTAGAATATAACCAATGGGAGTTTCAGAGGAAGGGGTTTTCCATAATTCAACATGAGCATTTAACTGTTCAATATTGGTAATTTGAGTCATTTCACCTTTGGCTTCCATCGCTTTGTACCAAGCCAATTGTCCTTGTGTTTGTGCCCATGCTTGATGAGGCGAATTCCAACCGGGGAGATTACTTGATCGTTTTACATATCGAGCAATTTGTGTAGCTACACAAATCCCAATATTACCTTTTCGCATTTCACCTAAGGTAACCGTATTTTTTCCCCTATCTGGTTTGTCGGACAATCCTTCTTCACTTTTTCTAATATCTTCAATTGCCCAAGTTAGATCTCTATTCCACTCTAAAGCATTCATGGAGAGGTCGAGGTGTGCGTCAAATATGAACATAGTTTTTTTAGACTTTTTTAAATTCAATGTAATTCAAACATCGCTTCTATTTCAACTGGAATACCATCTGGCAACATCATTCCTACCGCACTCCTTACTCCTATTCCATTTTCATTTCCAAAAACATCTGCCATTAATTCACTAAAGCCATTAATGACAAATGGTTGATTGATAAAATCAGGAGTACAGTTAACCATTCCCAAAACTTTTACCACTCTTTTTACTTTGTCAATATCTCCAAAGTGAGTTTGTATGGCGGACAATATCGTCAATCCAACTTGGCGTGCTGCAACTTTTGCTTCTTCCTTCGTTAAATTATCGCCAACTCTGCCCTGCATCAAACTTCCATCCATATTCACAGGAGCATGTCCTGATACATATAAAAATTTATCCACCACTAAAATTGGTCGATACACTCCTGCTGGTTTTGGAGGTGGGGGAAATTCTAAACCTAATTCTTTGATTCTTTCTGAAGGTAAGTTGCTCATTTTATTATTTTTTAGACAAATAAATTCAATATTAAAACTCCAATTATCCCCATCACTCCAACGGTTGTTTCCATGACTGTCCAAGTCGAAAGGGTTTCTTTTACCGTTAAATTAAAATACTCTTTGAATAACCAAAATCCTCCATCATTGACATGCGACAACATCAAACTCCCTGCTCCGATAGCAATTACCATCAGTTCAGGATTAGCCCCCGTAGTCGAAATGACAGGTAAAATAATTCCACCCGCAGTCATTCCTGCTACTGTAGCAGACCCAACACAAACTCTAATCACCGAGGCAATTAACCACGCTAATATTAATGGAGAGATGGTCGACCCTTTCATTAATTCTCCGATATATTCACTCACACCACTATCTACTAATACTTGTTTTAATGCTCCCGCTCCTCCAATGATTAACAAAACCATGGTAATTCCTGAAATGCCTTTTGCTACTGAATTCATTAATTCTGGCATTTTTTTTCCTTGCGATAAACCTAAGGTATAAATCGCTACGAGCACAGAAATCAACATTGCAATGGCAGGATTTCCAATAAACTCTAGGCCTTTTTTGTAAGCAAAATTTTCAGGAACAAAACTAAGCGCCAAAGTCGAAATCCCAATCAATATAACTGGAAGCAACGCACTAAAAACACTTATTCCAAAACTAGGCATTTCATTATCTTTTAAAATAATTGGATTATAAAATTCCTTGAGTGGTGTTGCTTCTACATTTTTCAACCTACGGGTCAAAAGTGGCCCTGCGACGATGATCGTTGGAATAGCGATGATGATTCCATACAACAAAGTTTTCCCAATATCTGCACCAAACATTTGAGCGATGGCAGTAGGTGCAGGATGCGGTGGAAGAAATCCATGGGTGACCGACAACGATGCTAACATAGGCAAACCGACATATATTAATGGTAATCTTGTTGTAGCTGCAACAGTAAAAACCAATGGAACTAAAATAACAAATCCTACCGTATAAAACATTGGAATCCCTACAATAAACCCAGCCAGGACAACGGCCCATTGAACATTTTTTATTCCGAAACTGGAGACTAACCTTGTAGTGATTCTTTGTGCTGCACCACTATCCGCCACCAATTTTCCTAGCATGGCTCCTAGTCCTAAAATCATTACTAAATAACCTAGTGTATTTCCCATACCTACTTGGATGGAAGTAATAATTGAGGTCAATTCCATTCCTCCAGTTATTCCTACAAATAGGCAAACTATAATAAAAGAAATAAATGCATTTAGCTTAAAACCAGCTATCAGGATAAACAGGATGACTATACCAATGAGGACAAAAAGAAGGAGCATGATATTTATTTTAGCGAATTAAAATTCCAAAATACAGATTTAATAATTATTTGAAAAATTAAATTGCTATTGATGGGAAATACAAAACGGAATGTCACCTGCTCGTACCTTCTCTTAAAATAGGAAATTGGTAGCAAAAAGCATAAATGCTAGAATTACCGCTCTAGGTAGTTCCAAGTATTTGAAAATACTCAGTTTCTTTTTATTCATCTTCCCTCTTCCTATTTAGAAATAGTTTTAGATGGCTTACAAAAAAAAACTGCCCAATTAAGTAAGCAGTTTTTTTTTAAAACCCGTATTTTTTTTCCTAATCTCCGCTAATTCAACCATCATTAATGACTCACCTCTAATTCATAAATTTTCACTTTTCCAAAAGCTCCTTTATCTCTAGTCTGAAAATAATTTCCAACTTTAAAGTAGTTTTCAAAAATCCCCCAACGTTCCATATCAAGTCCTTTGTAAACCTTTTTTTGCCAACCATTTAAAATGATCTCCATCCGACCTTCAGATACAATTACTTCCAGCGTAAACCGCTCCCCTTTTCCTACAGGCGTTTCAAAATTATAGCCAGCGTCATCACCCCATGCCTTCTTATCTAAAATTTCTGAATCAGTTGCTTTCGGATTTTTTAATACCTTGGTTTTTATTCTGATTTTACCTTTGTCGTAATATATTTTAAGAATTGGAGGAGCATTGTTATCTTTTTGTCCAATTGATTTCTTTTGTTCATTAGAGAGTCTTCCGTGGATTTGGGCAATGATAATTCTATGCTCTTTTCCATTTCTATCTTTAGTAACTTGATCAATTGCCATCTTAACTTTCATTCGTCCACCTTCTTTAAAAGTCCAGTTCGTCGAATTACTTCCTGATACCATTTGCTCCCGAAGCTCCGTTCGTGAATACTTTGTGTTAGCAGTCGTCGAGGCCGGATAAGCATGAAAAACGATAGATCCATCCGATGAGTCTGGATACATAAAATCTTTTAATGCTTCTATCTTAGGATAATTAAATATTTCGGGAGGACTCACTTCCATTGCTTTACCATCTGCTCTTGGAGTTGGAATGGTCACTTTCCAATGAGTTAAATCTACCTTTGGAGCTTTCTTCTTGGAAGCTAATTTTGAACTACTGCAACCTGCTAATAGTAATAAAACAATAACTCCTGTAAGTAATGGGAATGTGGAAAAGGATTTCATAAAAGTTGATTTATGCTTACTAAGCTGTTTCTCTAATTTGTTTAATTAATGCCAAAGTATTTTTTGTATGTGTTTCTATTTTCTCAAAATCAAACATCCCAGTTTCATCTTTCACCATCAACTTTGATCCCATTCCTACACAGTATGCGCCTGCGGCAAACCATGCTTTTAAATTTTCAGGATCTGTAGAAACACCTCCTGTAGGCATAATGTTCGTCCAAGGTTGAGGCCCTTTGATTGCTTTTATAAAACCTGGTCCATAAATACTTCCTGGAAATAATTTTACAATTTCACATCCTAATTCTTCCGCCGTACAAATCTCAGTAAGCGTTCCACAACCTGGTGACCACAATACTTTTTTTCGATTACAAACGATCGCAATGTCTTCTCGAAAAACAGGAGTCACTACAAAATTAGCACCTAGCTGTAAATATAAACTTGCGGTTCCTCCATCTGTTACGGAACCTACGCCCATCATTAAATCGGGCATTTCCTTTGCTGCGAATTTATAAAGCTGCTCAAAGACTTCGTGTGCATAATCACCTCGATTCGTAAATTCTAACAATCTTGCACCTCCATTATAAATAGATTGTAACAATTGTTTTGCAACTTCAATATCTGAATGATAAAACAAAGGAACCATTCCTTGCTCTTTCATTTTTTGTGCAACTTCTATTCTTGTAAATTTTGCCATTATTTATTTTACCAATTTAAAATTTGATTAAAATTATATTCAGCAGGTTGCTTCACATAAGCCTCCGATGCTGAATAATCTTTTTCTTTTATAAAATTTAATTCTTGAAAAAACAGCTGTGCTATTTCATCTTCAATATTGACTAATCGTGGAATGACTTTTCCATTTCCATCCAGATGATCAGCCAAATAAACAGGTTCTATATTTCCTTCTGCATTAGCACTTACGATACATCCACTTTTTCCTTCCTCAAATAATTTCTTTACTCCAATTCCTAAAAGTGTACACAGCGTCAAGTCAAAACCAATCGGACGACAACACCTCAGTTCATAACCTGCATCATTAGGTCGACTTTTAATATCCAACCCAATTGCTTTTAGTTTTTCTTGAAGAAGGATATTAAAAAAATTCGCTTTGCTAACATTTCCTAATTCAGGATGCCCATGTGAATCATAAGTGAAACGGATACCAGCATTTATGATTTCCTCTTCTTCCAGGATATGAAAAACTCCTTCGCTAATAATAATTACACCATAATGAATTCCTTGAATATGTCTTTTCAATATCGACGAAACCATCAAGTTGATAATTTTATCAATAGTCGGTTTAGTATGATTAAACATTTCAGGAATAATAATCATTGGAAAATGACAAGCGGTACCGATACCAAAAGCTAAGTGTCCTGCAGTCCTTCCCATGGAAGACATCAAAAACCAAGACCCTGTAGTTCGAGCATCTTCATATAAGGTGTTCCCGATTTTGACTCCTGCATCTTTTGCTGAGTGAAAACCAAAAGTAGGATTTCTACCAGGCAAAGGAAGATCATTATCAATAGTTTTCGGAACATGAATATTCGACATTTCCAATCCCTTTCCTTTTAGGAATTTGGTCAATCGGTTCGCGGTAGAAGCGGTGTCATCACCTCCAATAGTTACTAGAAGTTTTACATTATGCTTTTCAAAAAAAGTAGTGGTGAATTCAGAATCTTTAGGTTTGAATCTACTCATGATCAGAGTAGATCCTCCTCTGCTAAAAATTCTATCCGCATGTGCAAAATCGAATTCCTTAATCTGTGCATCTTCAGAAAACAAACCTTGATACCCATGATGAACACCCAGTACTCGATAGTTATCTTTTAAAAAAACTTTCGCTACTGTGCTTACAACTGTGTTAATCCCAGGAGCTGGTCCTCCTGCACATATTATAGCAATAGATTTTTGCATGTGTAATTATTTTTTTGCCACAAAGGCAACGACACTAAGTGATTTCTAAAAAAAAATACTTAGAGGCTTTGTGCCTTCGTGACTAAACTATTATCTAGCAACTCTTCCACTTGCATCACCACTCATCAGTTTTTCAACTTCATCTATGGTCGCTAAATTTGCGTCACCATAGATGGTATGTTTCAAACAAGAAGCAGCAACTGCAAAATTCAATGCATTTTGATCATCGTCAGGATATTGCAACAAACCATAAATCAAACCGCCCATAAAACTATCTCCTCCTCCTACTCTATCAACTATATGAGTAATCTGATAAGTCGGCGCTTCATACAAAGTCTTTCCATCGTATAAGACACCCGACCAAGTATTATGTGACGCACTAATTGAGCCTCTTAAAGTCGTAATAACTTTCTTTGCTCGAGGAAACATTTCCATTAATTGCTGTAAAACCGATAGATAAGATTTGGCATCCACTTCATGGCCAGCAGTTACGTCAAGTCCTTCAGGATGTAGACCAAAATGCTTTTCTGCATCTTCCTCATTTCCTAAAATAATATCGCAACCTGCCACCAATTCAGGCATAACTTCCCCAGGTTCTTTTCCATACTTCCAAAGTTTTTTTCGATAATTCAAGTCAGTCGAAACTGTTACGCCCATTTTATTGGCAGCTTGAATTGCCTCTAAGCAAGCATCGGCAGCACCTTGCGAAATAGCAGGAGTAATCCCTGTCCAATGAAACCATCCAGCATCTTTGAAAACTTCTTCCCAATCAATCATACCTGCTTGGATTGTAGACATCGCAGAATGTGCTCTATCATAAACAACTTTACTTCCTCGACTTACCGCACCTATTTCTAAAAAATAAATACCTAAACGATCACCACCATAAACGATGTGGTCTGTACCTACATTTCGCTTACGCATTTCCATTAAGGCACATTGCCCAATATCGTTTTGTGGAAGTCTTGTTACAAAATCTACGGGTACTCCGTAGTTAGCTAATGAGACAGCGACATTACTTTCGCCTCCTCCGTAAATTGCTTCAAAGGAACTAGCTTGTGAAAACCGTTTCCAGTTTGGAGGAGTCAGCCTAAGCATGATTTCTCCAAAAGTTACCACTTTTTTCATAAATGTAATTTGATTGTTATTTTATATTAAAAGGTTATGAGAAAGCTAAACCACCGTTAATATCAAAATTGGCTCCCGTTACAAATGAGCTATTATCAGATGCTAAGTAAACCACTAAATCGGCCACCTCGTCAGCTCTACCTTCTCTTCGTACTGGAGTTTTACCTGCAACGATTTTTCGTATTTCATCCGATGTAAAATCATCATGAAATTTAGTCCCAATCAAACCTGGACAAATCGCATTTACTCTGATTCCCTTAGGCCCAAGTTCTTTTGCCATTGCTCTAGTAAAAGTTGTAGTAGATCCTTTAGATGATGCATACAATGAAGATCCACCACCACCACCATCTCTTGCTGCTAGAGAAGAAAGATTAATGATAGAAGTTCCTTTACCCATTAAAGGTTCGAATGCTTGCATGACGAAAACTGTAGATTTGAAATTAACATTCATCACTAAGTCATAAAAATCCTCATCGAGTTCTTGTAAGGTTTTTCGAGCAAAAAGACCTCCTGCATTATTTACTAGGATATGAACTTTTTTGCCAAAAGTTTTAACTGTCTTTGCTTTTAAACTTTTAATACCTTTTAAAGTTGATACATCAGCTTTGACGGCAATCGCTTTACCTCCAAAAGATTCTATCTCTTTGACTGTTTCTGCAGCTCCTTTTCTTGAACTATTGTAATTCACAACTACCTTTGCTCCTTCTTTTGCTAGTTTGACAGATATTGCTCTACCAATATCTCTACCACCACCAGTTACTACGGCTACTTTTCCTTTAAATTTACTCATCACTCTTTTTTTTATAGATTTAAAATTAAATTCCTAATGCTTGCCCTCCGCCAACTTGGATTGTCTCTGCAGTTAAAAATGCAGCATCCTTACTAGCTAAGAAAGAAACAACACCAGCAACATCTTCTGGTTGACCTAATCTTTTTAGCATAATGTTATTCGCCCAAGAAGCAAAAACTTCTGGCTTCGTTGATTTAATTTGCTTATGAAAATCTGTGTCAATTGTACCTGGAGAAACTGCATTAACTCTAATACCATATTCCGCCAAATCTTTTGCTAATGCTCTCGTAATAGTATGAACTGCGGCTTTAGATGTTCCATAAATTCCCGCGCCAGGTCCTCCTGCATTCCATCCTGCATTTGAAGTATAATTAATGATGGTAGGATTATCTCCTTTCTTAAGAAAAGGAATTGCTGCTCTTGAAGCGAAAAACACAGAGTCTAAATTTAATGCCATTACAAATCTGTAAAATTCTGTGGTCATTACTTCAAACCTAGATCGTCCACCTAGTCCACCTGCATTATTTACAAGCACATCAATTCTTCCATACTTTTCACCAATTTTGGTAATGTTTTCAGTTACAGCATCTTCCTTTGTAACATCAAATCCGTAATACTCAGCCGTAATACCATCTGCAGTAAGTTCTGCAACTCTTTTAGCTCCTTCTTCATGTTCGATACCGTTTATTACAACAGTAAATCCATCTTTACCTAATCTTTTTGCTACTGCAAAACCAATACCTGCTGTGGCACCAGTTACGATTGCTACTTTTCCTTGTGATTCCATAATCTATTTTTTAAAAATTTAAGAATTTTTTAGTCGTTTTATAAAATGTAAATATATTGTTATTTTTTATTACAAAATCTACTTTTAAGATTTTGCTTTCTCTATTTTAGCTAGTTGGTTTCAATGGTTCAATTTTAGGACATAATATCCAGACACTCGCCATAGCAAGTATAGCTAAGCCTGCTCCGATAGCAAATGCAAGTGAATAATTTCCATCTGAAGTCAACCAAGGAACGAATCTTACTAAGCCTGCCGCACTAAATTTAGCTGCCATTCCTGCAATCCCTGCTAATGTTCCAACTGTTTTTCCACCAAACAAATCACTTGGCAAAGTCTGAACATTTCCAATTGCTGTTTGGAAACCAAACAAAATAACAGCCATTAAAAGTACTGCTGTTACAGGACCTCCTGGACTTGACATCGCTAATAGTGCTGGCAACATAATCAAGCATCCAAGTGTGATCACAAACTTTCTTGTTCTATCTACACTCCATCCTACTTGAATACGATTTTGTGCTAACAGTCCACCGAACCATGCTCCAAACATTGCTCCCACATAAGGAACCCAACCGTAAAGGCCAATTTCTTTTACATTCATTCCATAGACTTCATTCAGATAAATCGGAATCCAAACTACAAACAACCACCAAATAGGATCAATCGCTGCGGATGCAATAATGACTCCCCAACTTTGTTTGCGAGATAGAAGTTCTGAAGTTGTTGGATTGTAACCTTCGTCAACTACTTCTACATTCTTATTTACTTCATCCAAAACTCCTTCATCTGAATATCCAAGATTATCTTTTTCAACTACTTCTTGATTTTTTTGCCCACTTAAGATATACTGTCTTTCTTCTTCAGATAGCCATGGGTGATCTTTCGGTGGTCCTTTAACCAAATACAGCCAAGGTATCAACCATAACAAACCAATCAAACCTACTAAAACAAAAATCATTTGCCAACTAAAGTATATTGTCAAAAATGCAATAAGTGGAATTGAAATAATTCCTCCAATCGCAGCACCTGAGTTAAAAATACCTTGCGCAAAAGCACGTTCTTTTGTTGGAAACCATTCTGCATTTCCTTTGGCTGCTCCAGGCCAATTCCCTGCTTCCGCAACTCCTAAGAGTCCACGAAAAATACTGAAGCTTAAAATCCCTTGTGCAAAAGCATGTAGTGCAGTCGCTATCGACCAAACTCCAATGGACAATGCAAACCCAAGACGGGTACCAATCCAGTCAAAAATTTTCCCAAAAATAGCTTGACCAAATGCATACGAAAACATAAAAACGACAGAGATTATCGCATAAATATCTTTTCGCTCAAGATCAGTTTTATCAGGATAGAGATCTTTTGCTATTTCTGGCCAGAGCACTCCCATTGCCTGACGGTCAATATAATTGATGACTGCTGCTAAGGCAATTAGTCCTACAACCCACCATCGTAATCCGTTGATTTTCATTTTCGTTTTGTTTTATAAAAATGCTTAAGTATTTGAACCAAAAAGTCTTTTTAGATATTTTGGTTCAAGTGCTTATTATAAAAAGTCTTCTCTTGCAGGACTAAACACATCGATCAATGTTCCAGCTTTGATGCATTTACATCCATGCATAACCATCGTAGGGATATAATAAGAATCTCCTCCTTTGATAATACGTATATCATCGCCGATTGTCATTTCGAATTCTCCGCTTTGCACATACGTAACTTGCGAATGATGATGATTGTGTAAGTCTCCGATCCCACCATCTTTAAAGTCTGCAACTACTAGCATGATCTTAGAATCATAGCCATGAATTTGTCGTCTCAATAATGGATTGACTTGTTCCCATTCCTGATCTTGTTGTAGGAAATAAGGTTGAGTAGGTTTAATTTCTGACATATTATAACATTGTTTTTACAAAAAAATATTTATTCAATTAAGTTCTTCACATTTACTAATCCTTCAAGGTTTTAATAAACGAAAATATCTATGTTTCTTTTATTGTATATAAAAAGCACCTGTCCATTCTAACATTTCTTTTCCAATCTTAATTTGATGCTTCGCTTTCTCAGAAGCGTCTTGATTTGCAATTGCAACCGTCCAAGTCTTTTTCGAATTATGAGAAATCCGAATGACTGTATATTCTTTCGAATCATGAATTACTTCCACAGATTTTAATCCTGAAAAAGGACTCAATGGAGTTTCTGAAACTGGATTATATGTTCCATGAGATTCTATCACAGAAGCAAATATACTGTTCCCTCCTTTTCTTCTTTGGATAAAAACTGGGTCGTGACGCAAGTTGAAACTTGGGTCATTCGCTCCTGATCTTGCAAAAATTAATTCGTCATTTTTTTCAGAAGAAGTGGTCATGGTAAACAATTTTCCATTTACTTCTCCACCGCCAGAGGACTGATGTGTAAACCAAGTTACTTGATTGCTTTCACTTGAAGATTTCCCACTTGCCTCTTCCCAAATATGCTGATAGCCATGACCATTCCCAAGTGTAGTTAGTCTATTTGTTTGAGTGGTATAATCAAAACTGGTCGAAAGCAAATGTCCATGAAACCATATTGGAAAATCATATTGATTTTTACTTTCTGACTCTACTCTGAACACATCAATCAATATTGGATTCTTAAAATTTTCATCTTTTAACAAAATCAAAGTTCGATGCATCACAGCATCAGTATAAGCATGAAGTTCTTTAGCACTTACTGCTTGAACCTTTGGATTTTTAACATCGAAAAAATATTGATCAGGATGATTTGCCTCCGCCTTTTTTACCTTTCCTTCGTAATGTGAAGTTTCATTAATGACCAATGTATTGTGCGCAATACTTTGCTTGGCAAAAGTTTGATTTTCTTTCAAATATCGACCTCCTCCTTTTTGATCAATATTCACCCATCTTGCTGCGCCATAATCTTGAATCACCTCTCCATCTTCATCGTAAAGCGAGTAGGAAAGTTTATCAAAATGTCCATGCCCCATTCCGTGAGCAGCATATTTTGCCACTACACATATCTCCTCTCCATCATTATTATCAGCTCGCAAAATACCTAAGCCACCATGCTTACCGTCAGCGCCATCACTATAAGCAATTGATTTATGCTTAAATGGTTTTGTTAAACCTTTTTCGAGATCAGCAGCCGTTTTAAAACCTGCTTCATCAAGAGTAACTTTGCCTTGTTTTTCAGCAATAGAAAGTAACATTGGATCATTACCAAAATCGAGATAAGCAATGTCTACTGCTGCAACTACCTCACGGGAATTCCAAGACATACCTTTCTGCGAATCGTTAATTGGAAAAAATCTTCCTTGCGCATCACTTTCATATAAAAGCGAATAGATTGACTTTTCCAAAATACCATTTCGGTAATCGTAAATTTTTAAATCAGGGCGATTATTTGCCAAAGATTTTGCAAAAAGCAAAAATGGAGTCATCGCATATCGGAGATAATATGGTCCTTCTGTAAAATGCCCATCAGGTGAAAAAGAGTAATCTAATTGAGCAAAAAAGCCTGCCGCATTTTGTCCTTCCACTTTGATAAAACCACCATCATTATCTAGCATGGTATTATTCAATCCATCATTTTTCAAACCATATAAAGCTCGTTGGATTAACTCCTCATCGTTCATCACCAAACCAATCATTCCAACTCCTGCATTTGCCCAAGTCGAGTGATTGTGAACACGATTAAAAAATTTAGGGTTGTCAGTTGAGATCCATTCTGCCAATGGTCGAAAGAGATCTTTCTCTACGAAATCTCGTTCCTCTTTCGACATATAATCATAAACACAATCATAAGCTTGACTAACGTAAACGAGCCAGTTGGCATCGTTCAAGCATTGCCAAAAAATTTTACCTGTTGCATAGCTTCTGTCTGTTGGATGTTTGGGTAGAGACGGAAACATTTTGGCGTATGCCAATAAGTTTTGACGAATATATTCAGCGTATTTTTTATCGCCTGTAATCTGATATAAATTTCCTGCCTTTCGTAAAATAAAAAAGTTTTGCTTGTGCCGTTCGTGAGTATATCCACCTGCCATATCTTTTGGAATTGGCACCTGAACTCCGATTTTTATTTCGGCATCTACTTCTGCTTTTATTTTGGTAAGTACATCATCAAACAATGGAACTGTACCGAGGTTCTTTTTAATTTCTTTTACTCCTTCTTTTGTCAAAATCAAATTGGGATGATTCTGGGAAAGAAGAATTAAGCTTGCTCCAAGGAACAGGGTCATTAGAAAATTTATTTTAATTATTTTTTTCATCCGTATTTAGAAATTAGCTTCTTTTAGTTCGGATAGCAGCTAACCATATTTGTTTTTTAATTGGTTTTAAAATTTTTCAGCAATAGCAATTACTCCATTATAAGAAATTATACAAGCAAAAATTAACGACATCACCATTCCTGTATTAAGCAACCAACCTGCTTTATGTTTCCCCATCAAGTCTTTTCTATTAATTAAAATCAAAATTCCAACAATCACAAGTGGCAAAACAAATACATTAAAAACCTGAGTCAGAATTTGTGCTTTGATAGGATTCGCTCCGAAAATAGGAACCAACAAACTGATAACACAAGCTATACCTGCAATGGTTTTAAATTGCTTAGAACTTGTGTCTAATTTTCCTGCTTGATAATCCGCAATCATTAAAGGCGCAATCATTAATATTGGAAAAACTGATGATAACCCTGCCGCCATAGTTCCTATAAAGAAAATGGCTATTGCAAATTTCCCAGCAATAGGCTCCAAAGCATAAACCATATCTAAGACTTTAGTTACAACTTTTCCATCTGCATGAAATGCACCCATTGCAACCGCCATCACAGAAGCACTAATGATAAATATTAAAATAGCGGCCCACATCGCATCTTTACTTTGGTCTTTCATATTCTCTTTCGTCCAACCTTTTCCTTGAATAAAAAGTGGTCGGGAAAGAAAAGTTGCAGATGCCATCGTTGTACCAACAAATGCGGCAACCAACATTTTCCCACCTTCAACTTGGGGAACCGAAGGAATCATTCCTTTAGCAACTTCACTCGGATCAGGTAATATTATGAACAACGAAAGGATAAATGATAACCCCATAAATGATACAAAAATCACCAGTAGTTTTTCAAAAATTGAATAACTCCCATGCCATAAAAGGTAATACATTCCGCTTATGATAATTAATGCAATCGTCAGAACACTCCAGTATTCATGACCTTTTATACTCGGAATAAAAAGTGCGAGCATTTCAAAAATCGCATTCGCAGATATTCCTAAAATGCCAATCAATGAATTCCATTGTCCAAAAGTAACTCCCAAAATAATGAGTATGGCAATGATATTTCCAAATTTCAGATGCTTCCGAAAACTATAAAGTGCAGTCTCTCCTGTCACTAAAGTATACCGACCGTAGGCCTCCATCAACACCCAAGAAAACAAACAACTTAAAAACAAAACCCACAATAATTGCATGCCAAATTGGCTACCTGCAACTATCATTGAAGTTACGCTTCCAGTACCTATAGTGTAACCGATGGCAAAAAAACCTGGACCAATGGCTAGCATTAGCAAGTAAATTTTTCTTAATACATTAGGTTTTTCTTGCATGGTTTTTATTTCAAAAGATGGCAGGAATCCTGTTCGGAAAATATTCTAATCAGAACAGCACCCTGCTAACTAAAACAAAACTGTATGAAAATAACTGTAAGCGATTTATTCTAAATGATTAATCCCTGTTTGGATTTGTCAACCATTTACCGCTTACAATTATCCATTATTAATTAATGACTAACTTCTAGATCATAGTATTTCACTTTTGCAAAAGCATTCTCCTCTGTGGAACTTAGATAGTTCCCTGCTTTGAAATAATTTTCAAAGACTCCCCATTTTTGCATATGAATATCATCGTAAACTTTTGATTCGCTATCATTTAAAATCACTTCCATTCGTCCTTCCGAAGCAATTATCTCTAAAGTAAATTGATCATGTCCAACCTCTTCTGAAAAATTAAAACCATCATCATCTCCCCATGCACTTGTTTCTAAAATTTCAGTATTGGAAGCATTTAGATCATTTAGGACTTTAGTTTTTACTCGAATTTTCCCCTTGTACCAATAAATTTTCAATATTGGAGGAGCATTGTTATCACTTGCTCCAATTTGACTTTTTTGAGCATCTGTTAATCTTCCATGAATTTGCATGATGATCGATCGATGAAAATTTCCACCGGCATCTTTTGACATCTCAGGAACAGAAAGTGTTCCTTTCATTCTTCCTCCTTGAGCAAAAGTCCAATTGGTATTATTACTTCCTGGAATCATTTGCTCTCTTAATTCCGTTCGTGGGTAAGATGAATTTGTAGTGGTTGCTCCACCTGGGTATGTGTAAAAAACTAATGAACCATCTGTTGAATCATTGTACATAAAATCCTTTAATACTGAATTGGTCGCATAGTTTAAAATCGCAGGAGGTTTCACTTCAGTCGGACTTCCGCTTCCAATAGGTAGTGTTACTTTCCAATTATTCAAATCAATATGTGGCAAAAAATAATCTACTCCTTCCACTAGAACTTGCTGCTCATTTGTATTAGAGGAAGGACTTGAAGATTGAGGTCGAGTTTCATAAGTCTTTTCACAACTAGTTCCAAAAAGAAAAAGTAATGAAAAAATTAAAAATGTAAATGTTGTGTTATTTTTTTTCATAAAAAAAATTCACCCAATCGGGTTTTTCAAAAAAATGTTTTGTAAAAAAAATCACAAGGTGACTAAAAGGATAGTCACCTTGCAATTTTTATTTATTTATTCAATCAATCTTAATTTTCCATAATTGAAATATCATCTAATCTACACTCTGTATCTAAATTTGTAAAGAAGACAGCGATCTCTGTTAAAGATCCTGAATTGAAAACTATCGTTTCCGTTACATAAGTATCTGGATCAGAATTATCACTTACTGTAGTTGAAGTAATTGTAGCTGCAGCTACTTCAGACGGATCTGTCAAAACAGAATCATCTAAAATAGAAAAAGTTAAAGTTCCTGGATCCGTTTTCATTGTATAGTTAAAGGTAACTGTATATTCTTTATTGGCTTCCACTTCAACTCTTTGATAACCGATACGAGTACCATCATTAGGTAACTTGGCAGCTTGACCTCCAGTAACTGTTGGACCTGATGTAATTTGAATTACACCTCCTAAATCACTTTGTCTCCAACAATCACGACCGTCTAAGGCAGTACCGCAAGCTGCTCCTGAAGGATCATCATCTTCAAATGATGATTCCTTAATTGATGCAATAAATCCTAATACTACTGTTACTTCCATCGTCGTTACATCTTGAAGACCTGTAATACTAGTTGCAGTCAATGTCACCGTATAAATATCATCTGCCATGTAAGTATGTGAAGGATTCATTCCTGTAAATTGATAACCATCTCCAAATTCCCACAACAATTCCACTGCACCCACAGATGCATCCATGAATTGGACAGTTTGGTAAGTATCCGGAATTTGATTTGTTACAAATGTAAAATCTGCTGTAACTGGTGCTTGAATGTCAATTGGTTTTTCTAGAGTAGCTGACAAGCCAGAAGCATTGGTAACTTCAAGTGTAACCGTATAAGTATCATGTGTTGCATAAACATGAGTCGGAGATTCATCAGTTGAAGTATTTCCATCGCCAAAATCCCATGCATAACTTTCTCCATCTGTAGATGTATTAGTGAAAGTGTACTCTAAAAAATCAGCTGCACTTTGTGTAATATCAAATCCTGCCGAAGGAGGTACTGCACCAGGAGTTCCAACTTCAATAGAAAAATCATCTAATCTAGCTTCAACAGGTCCGTTGAAGAAATAAATTGCAACAACATCATTATCCTTAGAATCAAAAGTTAATTTTTGCTCTAAATATTCATCAGGATCCGACGTATCGTTTACCGTTACAGAACCGATAGTGTTATCAAGTGCTTCCTGTGTAGTTGAGATAGCTCCTCCATTTTGTGTTACACCAACAATAGATACTGTAACATAAGGATCAGTCGAATTATCTAACATCGTGTACCAAAATCTTAAGTCGTAAACAGAATTAGGTTCTACAACAATCTCTTGATATCCAACACGAGATTGATCATCAGGCATCTTCGCACCTTGATCTCCAAATGTTACAGGACTACTAGTAATTTGAATAACACCACCTAATTCACTTTTTCTCCATGAATCTCGTCCATCACCAGTTCCATCAGGAAGCGTATTATCCTCAAAACCTGGTTCTACAATAACAGGCTGGAATGGTCCTTCAGCCACAACTACATCTATAGTTATTGAATTAGACTCTCCCCTTCCATCACTAGCAGTTAAGGTTACTGGATAAGTACCTTCTGCTGCAAATGTAAATGAAGGATCTTCTTCTACTGATGTATTTCCTCCACCAAAATCCCATGAATATGAAATAGATTCAAATGAAAGATTACCGAATTTAATCGTTTTAAAATCATCTATAGAAGAAGCATAAGAAAAATTAGCAGTAGGTGGAATGGTATCCTCTATCGAACCTGTGTCAGGTAAATCATGATCGAAGGCATCTTTACAACTATTAAAAGCTATAGCTATGATTGCTAAGCAAAAGAACAATTTAGTTGTTCTTTCAATAAAATTAAATTTATTTTTCATTTTCTAAATTTTTATGATTCTTAGAAAAATCCTGTTTTTAAGTCAGATAAAAATTGAAAATAAAACTTCCTTTGATCGCTTTTATTTCCAACTTTTATCTGAGCTCTTAATTTGTCTAAGAACAGTTTTTATATTTTATTAATACCCAGGGTTTTGGGTTAATAACCCTCCACTTAAATTAATTTCTCTTGCTGGGATTGGTAATAATAATTGACGAATATCATAACTAGAGTATCCCATTTCAGCAGCATGCGCACTCAATACAGGATCAGCAACTCCGAATCTCAATAAGTCATAGAATCGTTGATTTTCAAAAGCTAATTCTACTCGTCTCTCATTCAATAATGCTTCTTTGCTAAGAGTTGCAGGACGATCAGCTACAGGATCGAATCCAGCTCTAGCTCTAACCGCCATATAAGAATCTATTGCTCCACCATCATTTGTTGAAGTTCCACTTCCTATAATAGCTTCTGCATGCATTAATAATACATCTGCATAACGTAAAACAATTACATCATTTCCTGCATCCCGAGGACTTGGACCATAAGTTGGCGGACTAACTGTAATATCAGATCCTTCCGGTAAAAATTTTGCTACCTCAGTCCAAGTACCAGTATTCCAAAATGAAGTTTCAGTTCTATTTCCTCCCATTGCACTAAATACTGCAATAAGATTATCATTAACCATGTTATGCCCATCTTCTCTACCTTGACGAACTGTCGCTGTAAATTCAGATGAGAAACTTTGACTTTCTAGCGTGTTTCCTGATTCATATTGAACTGCAAAAATAATTTCGTCATTCAATTCATTATAAAACACATCATTGAAATCTGCTTCTAAACTAAATTCCATACTGCTCACTACATCTAAACATAATTGCTGAGCAGCTGGATAATCAGGACTTGGTTGTGTCATATACACTTTAGCTAAAAGACCTTGAGCAGCTGCTTTAGATGCTCTAGATTTATAGGTATTATCTAAATTAGAAATAGCTTCTTGTAAATCTGAAACAATTTGTGAATAAATTTTTTCGGTAGACACTCTGGTAAAAAGTAAATCAGTTTCTGTTGGCCCAACAACAGAAGTCACCAAAGGCACATCTCCAAATAATCGAACTAATTTAAAATAAGCAAAAGCTCTTAAAAATTTTGCTTCAGCCGCATAGCTACTTCTGTTAGCTTCATCTGCTACATCAATGAAATTTAATACATTGTTTGTTCTAGAAATAACTTCATACATGGACTGATACATATCTTCTGACTGTATATTATTAGGGTCAACTCTATACCTATGGAAATCAGCTTTAGTTCCTTCTAAAGTTGCAGTCCGTGTATTATCAGTTCGCATCTCAGACAACATATATTCAAACTGTAAACCTCTATTAGCTCTAGTAATATTAGTTTCTGTATTTTCATTGACTCCTTGTAAGGCATCATAGATTCCTATAATCCCAGCTAACACATCAGCATCAGTTGAATAGAATCCATCTACAACTATGGCAGAATCTGGCAATGGATTTAAAAATTCATCATCACAGGAATGGAACATAATTCCTATTCCAACAAGTAGTATATATTTAATATATTTCATTTTAAATTTATTTATATGATTAGAAATTAACGTTTACACCAGCAGTTACCGTTCTAAATAAAGGCGTACCTGCTCTTTGAGAACCATAAGCTCTTGGACTATTATTCGTATCAATGTATTCAGGATTGAATCCATTATATTCATCAGATGTGATGTAAAATAAATTCTGAGCAGAAACATATGCTCTTAATCCTCCTAAACCAAATCGTGATAATTGATCCTGTGTGAAGTTATATCCAATGTTTACATTTCTTAATGAGAAATAACCTGCATCTTGTACAACCTCGTCTGTCCAAATTCTTGGTTGAAGGAAAGTAGCATTAGGAACTACTCCATCATCAACTACTGCTTGCTCATCAGAAGTACGACCTTGCCAATGTGTTCCGAAATATTGGTCTCCAATATTTTTCACTTGAGCACCTTGGCTTCCTTGAATCATAATAGAAAAATCAAAATTGCCAATCGAAACTTCATTCGTTAAACTCCAAATCAATTCTGGGTATGGATCACCAAGAATAGTTTTATCTGCATCCGAAATTAAACCGTCACCATTTAAATCTTTAACAATTACATCTTCTGACACACCGTTAATTGGAATCCAAGGTGAATCATAATATTTCGCATCTATTTCTTCATCTTTAACAAATCCGTAGAAAGAGGAGATAGGATTTCCAACAGAATTTATCCATTGTGAATTTCTTCCAAAACCATCTTCTAATAATGCTCCATCAGACTCCCCAAAACTGAGTAATTCATTTTTGTTAGTTGATGCAATAAGTGATGTTGACCATTTGAAATTACTGTTAGAAATATTTCTAGTTCTAATTTCAAATTCAAATCCACTATTTTGTACTTCACCTAAATTCACAATACCAGCATCAAAACCAGTCACGTAAGAAACAGGATTTTCTAATAACAATTGATCACTTGTTCTTACATAATAATCTAGTGATCCTGTTATTCTATTACTCATAAATCCAAAATCAATTCCAGGGTTAAACTCTCTTGAAGCCTCCCATTGCAATAAAGTATTTGCTATATTAAGAGCAGAAACACCTGGAGTAATACCATTTCCAGTAATTGCATTCGACGTATTCAACAATGCCAAATAAGGATATGAATTAATTATATCATCACCCACGCTGAAATTTTCATTACCTGTCAGTCCATAACTTACTCTAAATTTCAATCTACTTACTGTTTCGTTTTTATCACTTAAGAATCCTTCATTGTGTACATTCCAACCAAATGAAATGGCAGGGAAATTACCCCATTTTGAATCTACCCCAAATACAGAACTTGCATCTCTTCTAAAAGAAGCATTCACTAAATATTTATTAGCAAAAGCATAATTTACTCTAGCGAAATAACCTACTTTATTTTTTTCAAAATTGATCTCTTGAAATTCAGACACTAAAGTTGCTCCTTGTAAGTTTTTAAGTAAATCATTAGCATATCCTGTACCGTCAATTACACTATTTTCAACTTGTCTTTTTTGAAAAGTTGCACCTACCAATAAACTGAAATCATGATCGTTTACTGCTTTAGTATAGTTGATTGTATTATCTGAAATTATTCTATTACGCACTCTATTTTGTAATTGGTAAGAAGCTCTACTTGCTGATGCATGATGTAGTGTTCCATTCCATCTTGTTCTTTTACGATTTTCTCTAGTTACACCAAGCGATGTTTTCGCTGTCAATCCATCTGCAATCTTATAGCTCAAATATGTTCGAGCTAAGATTTTAGTTTTAAACTCGTAATGTTCTCTTTCCACATATTGAGCATAAGGATTCATATCTCCAGAAGTACGAGGCCGACTTGCACCCTGCTCATCAGTAGTATCTATATCTATATTTTGCAAATGATCTTCCATGAAATAAGATCCTACCACAACATCAGGATAATATTCAAAACCATCAGGATCATCTGTATTAACATATTTTAATGTTTCTTCCGTATGGTAAATAGGTAACCATGGAGATTGTCTAATTGGATTATGTATTGATGTAGGTAGTGCTCTTCGTTTTGAATAAGAAGGATTTAAATTAAAACCAAATTTTAAATTATCAGTAATTTTAGTGTCCATTTTAATTCGTCCAGAGTATAATCGGTAATCATCAGTAATTACCACACCTTGATCTCCAAGCGTTCTTAAGGATGCACTAAATTTCGTCTTAGCACTTCCACCTCTTGCAGAAAAAGAATGACTTGAAATATTTCCTCCATCAAAGAACACATCTTGCCAATCTCTATCAATACCTGTCTCTGAAACTAATTGTTGTGCATATTGTGTATTATTAGTTAAGAAACCAGTTGCTGCCATTTCTTTTGCAGCCCAGTCAGCAACACTCTTTTTATAACCATCACTTCCAAATGCTTCTTTTCTTCCAATGTAAGTTTCGTAACTAAATTTAGTTTTTCCATCCTTACCACTTTTTGTAGTAATCAAGATTACTCCATTAGATCCTTCACTACCATATATGGCAGCAGATGCAGCATCTTTTAATACTTCAAATGAAGCAATATCATTCATATCCATGTTCCCAAGAAAATCAGGATCTACTACTAAACCATCAATTACTACAGCAGGTCCGGATTCAGCATTTACAGATCCAAATCCTCTAATCGTAATAGTTGGAGCAGCACCAGCTTCTGCTGAACTTGCTTGGATATTAACTCCAGATACTTGCCCAATAAGAGCATCATCTACTCTCGCTACTGCGATCTGATCTAAATTTTTATTTTCAACTTTGGATATGGATCCAGTTAAGTGTGATTTTTTCTGAGTACCATATCCAATCACAACTACTTCATCCATAACATTAGAACCTTGCAAAATTACATTTACAGTAGTTCTACCTTCGACTGCAACTTCTTGAGTTTTCATTCCTGTATAACTTATACTTAGAATATCACTAGGAGCGGCATCTAATTCATAAAATCCATTAATATCTGTAGTGGTACCATTGCTTGTACCTTTAATAATAACGGTAGCTCCGATAAGAGGCAGTCCGTCATCAGAACTTATAACTGTTCCTGAAACTTTTAGAACAGTTAGTTTTTCAGTTTCACTCGCCATTGTAAAGTTATTGGCTTGCAAAGTTTGAAAGCTTAGGAATACAAAGAACCCCATAAGCAAGCTTATTTTGCTGGAAATTTGATTGAAGGGTAAATAATTCAATTTCATAATTAAAGATTTATTTAAATATTTTGTTTCTAAATTTCGCTTAATGCGAAATATTTAAACCGCTGATAAAATATAATATGTCAAAGGAGTTTAACTTGATACAACATCAAGTTATTCAGAATCACTTCATATACACTTTATGATTTTTCAATCATAAATTAGGTATATTATGAAATGAGTTGGCCGATTTATATTCTATCGAATTAAAGATTAACGGATGCTAATCCATTTTTTTTCCAAACTTTACTAGCTTGAATTGATTTTTTTGGAAGACATGATTTGTCGTTTTTTTTGTTTCTAAAATATGGTAGTAGTATGAGTCAGCATAAAATGCTACCTCGTTCTTGTTTTATAATGATTTGCCAAATTCAAATACATCTTTTAGATGTTTCTTCATTGCTTGACTTGCCGCTTCCCCATCTCCATTTACAATATGTTCTAATATTTCCTCATGCTCTTTGATCACTTTGTCTTCAATTTCATTTTCATCACAAACTTTATATTGAATAAAGCTCTTTACTATATCAGGTGTGATAATTAACATCAAAGATTTCAAAACAGCATTTTTACTAGCTTCAGCTATTTTGAGATGAAACATCAAATCTTCTTCAACCGCCGTTTGATTTAGTCTCACTTTCTTCTCGTATGCTATTAAAGCTTTTTCAATTTGAATAATATCTTCTGGAGTTCTTCTCTCTGCAGCAAGTCTTGCTCCATTCGTTTCAAGAATAACTCGTGTTTCAACCAATGATGAGAAATCTGTTTTTTCCAATTTCAAAACATCTGTTATTAATCCTTCCAACGCAGTAATTCCCATTCCAGACACGACAGTACCACTTTGAGGAAGTGTTTTTAAAATTCCATAGAACTCTAGTTTTCGAATCGCATCTCGAACATGAGTTCTACTTACTCCTAACTTTTCTGCTAACTTTCGTTCGGGTGGAAGTCTATCTCCTGAGTTCAATTGTCCTGAAGTAATCAAGCTCCTAATTTGTCGTATAATTTTATCAACAGGAGTTTCAACCTTAATTTCATTAAAATTTTCTAACATTTTGTTCTTGTTCTTTTGTTCTACTTTAGGACTAAAATTGGTTGACCAATTAATTGGTTGACCAAAATTAATAAATATTTCCTATATGCAAAATTATTTAGCTATAAATAATTCGGTATTATAAAACTATCTCCAAATAAAAATAAGCTAACGTTTAATACTTAATAATGAATTTTGAAGTCAATTTCTCAGTTTACGAATAAGTCAAAACCTTCTATTTATTATACAAATATTTGAAATATTGATCTTTTCATTCACTATCACATACATAATACCTTGTTCCCAAAATGAGAACATTTGATTTCATTTTGAGAACTTGGCATAGTATTAGCTATTATTATAATACGTAGCTTTCATATTCCCCCCCCTTGAAAGTTCTCGTTCCAAAGATTATCTGCAGAAACAGAATTCAAACAGAAATGTGAGATTCTGTTTCGCAGTAATTTTTTGGATACTAATCCATCTTTGTTCACGATCTTATAGACCAAAAACTTCCTCATCACTTTTTCCTTTATTTTTCGAACATCGTAAAACTTTACATTTACGGGGATCACAAAAAATCAAGTATAGATTAATGAGTATAAATGTTGCAGCGAGCAGGATTTTTTTAGTATCGACCGACTCCAAGTTTAGCCAAAGTCTGGCTACTTTTTTTCTTTCCAAATTTGAATTATCCATTTTCGAAAATGGTGATTTATTATTCCAAAATATTCATCAAAAACCTAATGCCATTTTCTTCGAAGTAGAAAATGACTTCTTAGATGCTATCCCTTTTTTGGATAAAATATTGGGCTTTAATAAAAATATTCCAGTCATACTTATTTCAAAAAACAATAATATTACGGGTTTCAACTTCTTATCGAAATCAAATATTTATGGTTGTTTTCAAAAAGAAGAATTGACTAAACAGCGGCTCTACTTTTTATTAAAAAATATTGGTCAAACTTATCAACTACAAAATCAATTAGAAAAATTAGATACCAAAATACATCATAACATGGTCAAAAACATGGTGTATAATTGTGCTAAAATGCAGCGGGTAGAAAAACTAATTGATAAGGCTAGTTGTACTAATATTCCTTGTTATATCTCAGGTGAGCAAGGAACAGGCAAAGGTGCAGCAGCATACCTCATTCACTATCTTTCAAATAAGAAATCATTCCCTTATCTCTATCTTAAATTGAGTACCATTGAGCCTGAAGATTTGGAAAAAGAATTTTTTGGTTATGAAAACCACCAGAGTCAAATATTCCGAGAAGGAAAATTAGAATTATCGAACGGCGGAACTTTGTACCTTGAAGATATTCATTTACTGCCTTTGTCATTTCAATCTAAATTTTTGAACGCAATCAAACTAGGTTACTTTCAAAGAGTCGGAGGAAACGAAAATATTCCAATCAATATTCGATTCATCACCAGTACTCCAAAAGATTTATTTTCAGAAATGGAAGCAGGAGATTTTTTAGAAAGTCTCTATTATCGTTTGATGGGTTTGGCAATTAGTATTCCTCCATTGAAAGATAGAGGCAATGATATCATTTTATTGGCGACCAATTTAATGAATGAATTTTTTGAAAAAAATAATTTTGAAAAAAAGATCTTGTCCAAAAAAGCCAAGCAAAAACTCCTTGCGTATTCTTTCCCTGGAAATATTCGTGAGCTTAGGTCTATCATGGAAAGAGCAATGGTTTTAGCTGATGAAAATATTATTTCTGAAGACGATATTGAATTTGGAAGTTCATCCAACCAAATCAGTTTTTTAGATCAGACCATCACTTTTGAAGAATATAAATCAAAGATCATCCATCATTTTTTGAAAAAATATGACAATGACATTCAGGTTGTTTCAACAAAATTAGATATTGGAAAATCAACTATTTATCGAATGTTGAAATCTGAAAAAGAAAAAAGCACCAAGAGAATGACTTGGTTTAATCTATTTTAAATTCCCCTCACTTTTATTCAAAAAAATAGGAGACACTTTCATCTTGATTGGAAAGTGTCTCCTATTTTTTTGTTTTAGCGAATGTAAACTATTTTACATTTTGTTTAATCTTTTTTAATTTTTATTAAACAAAACTAAATCCGCTGTGTTGTATCCACATCTAAATAACTTAATATCAAATCAATTTAAAAAAAATTACAAAATGAAGAAGAATCTTTCGTTTCTAGGATGGGCACTTTTATTAGCATTACCTTTTTTATTCGTAGCATGTGGAGATGATGATGAAGATCCAGATCCAATGCCAGTACCAATGAGTATTGTTGAGATTGCAAGTGGAGATACTCAATTCAGCACATTAGTTGCAGCATTGACGCAAGCAGATTTAGTTTCTGTTCTTGAAGGTGATGGACCATTCACAGTTTTTGCTCCAACGAATGCAGCATTTACTGCAGCAGGAATTGACTTGACTACTATTTCTGACGCTGCTTTGAAAGAAGTATTATTATACCACGTTTTAGGTGGTGCAAAAATTGCTTCGGGAGACTTAGCTGATGGACAAACTTATGCATCTACAGCTTCAACTTATGGCCCAGATGCAACGCAACTTTCTATCTTAATTGAAAAGAGTGCCAATGGTGTAGTTGTTAATGGAAATACAAATGTTTCGACTGCAGATGTTGATGCGACTAATGGTGTAATTCACATCGTTGATCAAGTACTTTTACCTTTGGATGTTGTTGGACATGCTTCAGCAAATAGTAATTTCACTTCTTTAGTTGGAGCTTTGGTTGCTGCTGATGGAGACTTAGTTTCTGTTTTATCAGGTGATGGACCATTCACAGTTTTTGCTCCATTGAATAGTGCATTCTCAGCAATTCAATCTACAGTTGATGGATTGACAACTGAGCAATTAGCAAAAGTTTTGACTTACCATGTCGCTTCTGGAAATGTTCGATCTGATGTTTTAACTGATGGAATGGAAGTTCCAACTGTAAACGCACCTGAAAAATTTACTGTAAATATTAGTGGTGGTGTAGTTACTTTAACTGATGCTGGTGGAGGTATTTCAAAAGTTCTTTTGACAGATGTACAAGCAACAAACGGAGTAATTCACGTTTTAGAAAGTGTAATTATTCCAGGGAATTTATAATTCATACTTATATATAACTCGATTTAAAATGAGCCATCCAGTAGTTCCGGATGGCTCATTTTTTTTATCCTAGACTCTCCTTCTTTTCCTTTTCTACCTCTTTCCTAGACTTGGTTAAAATAACTTTTCTAATTATCGAAATTAGACCTCCAATTATTAATATAAATCCACCAATCAATACTATTGCTGCAAGTGCTTCATTACCTGAACAAGAAAGATTACAAGATATTCCCAAGACTAAAATTCCTAAACCAATTGCTGCTAAAACTGAGAAAAATATAGCTGCAAATTTCCCAAAGTCCGTCATCCCTCTTTCTGTTTTTATCAGCTTCCTAACATTGCTTCTGATTCTTTTCCGGAGTTGTCTTTTTGCTTTTCGAATTAGTTTTCGATTTTTTCTCTTTTCAACTTTTGCATCTTTCTTTATGTCAAGGGCAATCGTACGAGCAGAAAATTCTTGTTGAAAATTTTGTTGAGAAAATGCAGATTGAGTAGAATGGTTTCCTATAAAAACCAAAAAGATAATAGCACTAATCATCGCAACTAATTGCCATTGCTTTTCTTTAAAAAAAGTTCTTTTGTAAAGTCCTTTCTGCACATACTTTATAGGATAAAATAAATATGCTGTCAAAAATAAAACTCCTGAAACGTAAAGAAATGCTGAGGGTATGATTATTTCTTTCACAAAAAGTAATGCTCCTAAATAGAAATAAAAGTAACCGATCACCACATGTAATATTATTGTTATTACTAATGCTATAGTTCTATTATTTTTTGCCCAAATGGATAGGTTCTTCATAAGTTGATAATTTTAATTTTACAATTTAACATTGTAAACCTCCTAAAATTATTCATAGCATCTCAATCGTTTCTCACAAAAAACAAATATAAAATTATTGGATATAAGTTTAATCTCTTAAAAAAAAAAAAAAATCCTCCCATATTATAAAAATACTGGAAGGACTCTCTTAAAATATTTTGTCTAAAATATAAAGATCAACGAAGTAAAGTTACATCTCCAACATATTGTTCTTCGCCCTCAGGACAAACTACTCTAATCACATAAACATAGACATCCGAAACGCCTGCTTTTCCATCAACTAATCCATCCCAAACAGCATTGTTCCCTGTGGATTCAAAAACTTTTTCTCCCCATCGATCAAAGATTTTCATCGAACTAACCATCTCCACTCCTTCCCCGATAACAGCTCCGAAGGTATCATTCAATCCATCTCCATCAGGAGTAAATACATTTGGAATTATAATCTTATCAGCTTGACAAGGAAAAGTCAAAACAACTAATGCAGTCGAAATACATCCATTCAAATCAGTTACTGTTACTGAATATGTCGTACCGTCTTCAGTTGGAGTTGCCGTTGGATTTGGGCAATCATCACAACTTAAAGTCTCTGTATTCTCCCATTCGATAGAATCAACATTAGAAGGTAAATTTGTTATTTGTAAATCAACACTTCCTCCAACTTCTACGATGGTACTTGGGGATGCATCTATTCCTATATTAAAAGCATTGGCTGCGGTTATACTCACTTGCGTTTCATATTCACAAAATCCATCCGTCAAATAAATGGTGTAATTCCCTGGAGAAATATTTTCAAAAATTGGACTACTCTGGAAGTTTACATCATCCAAACTATAAGTCCATTCTGCTCCGATTGGATTGGCAATTTCTATTCTTCCATCACCAATTTCAAAACAGGTTTCATCTAATACATCAGCAATTACATCAAAATTATTATCCTCTGGAATCACCGCCGTTCCAACTATCGTACAATTATTTCCATCGGTGATTGTTACATTATAATTTCCACCTGGTTGATTATTTATCGTTGGGGTATCTCCTACTCCTGCAACATCCCAATTATAGGAAAATGGTGTTTGCCCTGAATTAATATTTACTGTTGCTGATCCATTATCTGCACCTGGACAAGCAGGCGAAATGCTAAACCCAAAATTCGTTTCAGGAAAATTTTGCAACGTAATCGTATGCATAGAATCACAACCATTCGAAGCAGTCAAATCTTGAGTATAAGTTCCAGGAGTCGAAACTACTTGACCATCAATAACAATACTTCCTCCTACGCAAACAGTAAAGTCTTCTTGCGTTTGATAAGAGGTCGTTTGAGTCAAAACCGTATCCAAACTATAACATCCATCATCCGTCCATGCAATTAAAATATATTGGAAATCTCCTGGTGGACATGCCGTTACTGTTTTACAAGTATCGCAATCCAAGTAATCAGAAGGTTGCCATTCATAGTGATCAAAGAAATTTCCTTGAACAGTAAAAGTTACACAAGTCGGTGGACAAAAAGTAGCGATCTGTGGTTCGACTGTTGCAATCGTAGGTTCTAATTCAATAACCTCAATCGTATCACTTTGGATATTTCCACAAGAGTCGAGAACATCTACCCAATATTTTCCTGCTCCAAAAGCGGTATACGTACTATCCGTCCAACCATCTTGCCACTCGTAACTGACGAATCCACTTCCTGCATTTAATTCAATTACACCATTATCACAGATGGTCACATCTGGTCCAAGATCAAGTTCCATCGGTGGATTTCCTATTTGAATAAAACTATCAATATTATTCGTGTAGTCACATTCCGCAATCGAAGTAACTGGAAAATCTGTTGCTAAATCATATGGCCCAGCCAACGAAGCATCATCATTGATGACTACATAAATCGTTTGATTGTATTGAGGGGAAATAAAAAACCCAAGCGTTACACAAGTATCTGGATCAATATTTTGGCCCAATTCTAAAGTGGTCAAAGGAGTGGCATTGGTCGAAGTTGGGTCGCTATCGTAAAACGTAATTGGCGTTTCATTGGTCAATCGCAAATCTCCAATATTACAAACAGTCAACTGTACATAAAAACTATCTAACCCACATCCAAAACTATCGACACTTACGGTAGCATCAGGAATTGGAAATTGAGGATTGGCATATTGAGTCAAAAAGTTATTCAATACTATACTATCTCCTACAATATGATGTGATTGTTGATTGATCGGAATACTTAAATCATCATTGATATTGACATTAAAATAATTGTGTTGATTCCAAACGGAACGAGTCGAAACCCAAGGAGCATTCAATGAACCATAAGCTCGAAGTTCGCCAACACAACTACATAATAATTCTGTCTCACCATCCGCATCTACATCAACCACAACTGGATATTCTACTCTGGTAAGTGAAGAACAAAATTCAGAAGCTAACTCTGCCCCTGTTGCTCCATCCAAAATTCGAAGGGTTGTTTGATCTCGATAAACCACTTCAAATTGCCCGTCATTATTAAAATCAAAAACAGTACTTCCTGTTTGGCCTGAACCATCGTTAGTTACGATAGACCAAAGTGTATTCAATCCGTTTATTCCATTCCATTCATAAACCGTATAAAGGGATTTATTACAAACAGCAAATTCAACTTGTCCATCTCCATCAAAATCTGCAATATTCGCTTGAGAGATTTCTCCATCTCCAGTAGAAATATTATTGACATTGACGAGGTAAGTTGGCGTTTGGATATCCCAAATCTGGATCCCTGCTATCGAAGCGTTGCCTGCGTCATTAGACGTAACTATTGCATCCAAATCTCCATCATTATCAATGTCAGCAATGCTCGTTCGACCATCTTCCCCACCTGGCATTTCCACTTCAATATCGATAGAACTATTAGAAGGAATTGCTGGGTCAATGTTAACTGAATAAACGGCAGTCCCTGCAACTATTTCTAAACCTTTACAATTCGCACAAAAATTATCTGGCAAAACATCAACAGCAACAGAATAAGCAACCGCTCGATTATGCATTTCTCCAATTCCATTTTGATCTTGAATTCCTCGTCGATTGTTGACTCCTCCTTCTGCAATTAATGTTCCGTCTGAACCATTAAAAATTTGATTCCCCACATAAATTTCTCCCATTCCATCTCCATCAAAATCTGCCGCACTTACCGTATTGGCATCTTCGATAAAATCATAACCTGCAACGACATTCGAGATCCATTTTTCTACATAAGTTGTTCCATCAAATTCATAACAAATAATTCGACGACGAACATCTCCTGAAATTATCACTCCTCCTGTATAATTTTGATTGGCAAAATTATCACTCGCTTGAAAAAATATTTCCACCATTCCATTTCCATCTAAATCTGCAATGGAAGGCCCACTATTAATATATCGGAAAGCAGGAGTAGTAATTACATTTTCAATAGTTCCACTTGTTCCATCGATCACCAGAATATTTGGCCAAGGTGAACCACTTCCACTCGTACATGGTTTTCCTAAAATTTCAGGTACACCATCTCCATCCACATCGCCCGTAATTGGAGTGTTATAACCACACCAACTTTGTCCTGAATTTTGAGTGGTCCATTCGAGTTCTAATTCAAAATCAGAAATACCGCCTGTATACTCGCAATCAATCGGGCAATCTGCATAATAGAAATCATCACAAGTATCATCTCCACAACAATCTGGATCATAGCAATCGATCAATCCATCTCCATCATCATCTCGACCATTAAAACAATTTTCTTGGTCACAAGTATCAATTGTAATTTGACTACAAATAATTTGTTGCGTCGGTAATCCTTCGTTGACAATCAAACTGACATCATATGTTCCTGGATCAGAATAATAAACTAAAGACGGGATTTGTTGATTGCTCGATGAAGGCGTACTTACCGAACAATTTTCAAATGACAACCGATTGACTTCACCATCAGTAGATTTTACGATATAAAAAAACAATTCACTTCCAATTCTATGAAAACTCGAAACTCCCGAAACTCTTCCTAATCCGTTAAGATCAGTAACCGATGTTGGCGCTCCTGAGACCGTTGGAGAAAATGTCAAAATCTTATGATCATCTCCCGTTTCTTTAAAAAGATAAACGGCGTAAGTATCATCACATTCTTTGTACGCTTGCACACTCCATTGATTTCCAGTTCCAAAAATGCCAAGATTGGTTGCCGTAGGAACATTGGCCAGAGAACTTCCAAAGTCAAATCGAATCAATCCATTTTGAAAATCTGTTGCCAAAATATAATGGTTGTCATCATCGACCAGATAAGTTGCTCCTGTAAATGCAGCATTAGCATTTCCTCCATCATAAGTATTATAACTTAAAATATCTCCCGTAATATTATTTCCCAAATAAAAAACAACGACATTTCCTGTTGATCTTGCAGAAGCGATCCCCCACCAATTTGCTCCGACCTTGTACATATCTAAAGAATGAATCCAACTCGCATCAGAGAAATCTTGCACCAAAGTAACTACTGGATTTTCATTGGTGATATCACTTCCAAAATCAAATCGATAAATATGATCCCACGTGGCGAAAAAACCATGGTAATTTCCATTTTCAAAAACGATATCAATTCCTTCATTTTTGATATGATTGGCATCTGTAGGTATCGTTGGAAAATTAGTCAGCGTCGTTGAAGTCGGTACACTATTCAAATCAAATCCATAGTCTAATCGAACTACTCGATTCGTCGCTTGATTATATCGAGTGACAAATAAATGGTAACCTGTTCCATTTACTTCATCAAAAATAAAATCAGTATGAGCAGGAGAACTTCCAACTGAATTAGGCGTCCCAACATTTGGCAATCCTAAGTTTTCAATTTCACAAAACTGCCATAACCAAGTATCATAATCACAACTCGTGTTTGCCGTAAATTGAATATCATCACAAGTATTTGGATTCGTAGGGGAATAGTCAATCGTAATATCACAATCTCCTACTTGTACAAAATTGGTCAAAAGAGTCGTATCAGAACAAAGCGGACCATAAGCAATTAAATAAATGGAGTACAATCCACCAGTAGGAAATGAAGTAGAAAAATCTGTACTCGTGGAAGTTAAAATTCCATCTACGTACCATTCATAAGTTGTCGCGTTAATGGAAGTATTAGTACAACTAACTGTTTCTCCAACATTCAGAATATATCCATCTTGAATAAAACTTGCATCAACTGGACAAGTTACTTCAATAATTATCGATACACTATCTACACAATTTGGATCAGCATTCGTCGCAACTAATGTGATTTCAAAACTACCCAAAGTATTAAATTGAAAACTTGCATTTGTATTGTTAGAAAAACTCACTCCATCATTTTTCCAATCATAAGTCGTCGCATTTTGACTACTGTTGGTGAATGTTACTGTTCCTCCAATATCTACAGAAAGTGCATCAGGAGAAAAGCCAGCTGTAATATTAGTTGTACATGGATCTTGACAACCTATAGAACCTAACAAACTTTGCCGAATATTTTGAATGGAAAAAACCATTCGCTCTGTCTGACCTGCAGTAAATGCAGAGTAACAAAGCAAATCACCGTAGTCCATATAATTTTCAATCATGTCATCTTCATCAGATGTAAGAGGATTGTTAGGATCACTCGTATTGACATCTGTCGAACAAGAATTTTGAGGAAAACCACATGGAGCAGCTGCCGTAGTTTGATCCGGTGGTGTATCACAAACTCGATCACCATCCGCCAAACAATCATCATTTGGACATCCACCTTGGAAGGTGTGATACAATCCTAAATAATGTCCCATCTCATGCACATGCACCGCTGAGTTCGACTGAGTATCTCCAAATCTTTGCGCTTCGACGACTAAGCCATCTTCAGGTTGTCCATGCGAAGTAGGGAAATAAGCATAGCCTGCCACTCCACTTCCAAAACTCGCACTATTTATTTCTTTGACTACCCAGATATTAATGTATCGCAAAGGATCCCATCGATTCAAATCTTTCAAAGCAATATCTTCTGTCTCTAAAACCATATCCGTCAGCGGAGAATCATCTCGTGTAATTCCATCTGTTGGATTTCCATCAGGATCTTGGGTCGCCAAACAAAATTCAATTTGAGTATTTACGCCTGTCCCTTGATCGTAATATCCTACATTTTCAAATGCATCATTCAAATCTTGCATCGCTTGAAAAATTTGTGCGTCAGAAATGTTCTCGACTCCATTTTGATGTACGATGTGAACGACTACTGGCAGGGTATAGTCTGCTACAAATTCTTCATTCGAACCATTTCCATTGAGATGATTATACAAGTCTTTTTCATAATCTGCATATTTGGATTGGTAAACGGGGTCTTCCAATTTTTGCTGCAGCAATGCATCATGAGCGCAATATTGGGAAAGAACTTCTGTGGAATTCGAAAATTCAGTTGTGACTGGACTCGTCCAATCAATTGTCAATGTTGCAACTCCTAGCAATACTGTTGCATAGGTAAAAGTGGAAAGAAGATTTTTCATTAAAAAATTCGTCATAGCAAGTGAGGGTTATGTTTGTGTCAGAAAAAAGAAAAGTATCAGTTTTAGTAGAGAAAGATATATTAGTTTTTTAAAATATTTTAGCTAAAGTACATTTTCTATTAGAAGATGGAATGAAAAGTGGAAATGATGCATCTACTTTTGCAAGAAAATTGACAAACTATTGATAATCTGGTACACACAAACACGTGGTGGTCTGCTTTAGCTGATCTAAAAGAAGGAGCGCAGCGACTTATTAAAAATACATACTTCTCTCTTTTAAGAAAAAATCGTTGCGCTCCTTTTCAGGTCAGTTAAAGCAGACAGCTATGTGCTACTCATTCAACTCAAATAATTGACTATTCAAGAAAGCAATAAAGTCTTTGACTGCAAGTTGTGCATTTTCATTTTTTTGGGAAAAATTGATTTGGTCTTCTTTGAGAATGTCGGGTTTTCGGAGGAGAAGTGGGAGTTCATTTTTTAGATAAAAATAGTCTTGGGAATATTCTTGGATAGCTTTTTCTAAATTTTCCTTAGTGGGATTTTGAATGATTTTTTTTGCTTGAAAAAAGTAGTTTGGAAGTTCTTCCAACTGAATTATAATTTCAGAAAACTGTTCTTCATTTGTTAATTTAGTATCTACCGCAGTTGAATTTAAAACACCTATCATTGAAAAAAACTTTGATGAATGAAGCAATATTTTTGTAGTGCTATCTCTATGAGCATCAAATTTATGTTGAAAATAAAAACCAAAACATTTTTTCACCAACTGATTTTCTTTATTTAATTCTTCATCTGGAAAAATAATATTCTCTACGATTTTTTTATACCCAAATTTTGGTGCTCCTTCTAGCGTTTCAAAAATATCAAAATCATTATTCTTCTTTTGCAAAAGAACTAAATGATTTCCTTCTTTTAATTCTTCAATACTTTTTTCAAACTCCGCATCTTTCGATTTTTGACAACCAAATAACAATATGATTACAAATAATAAAATTCCTATTCTTTTCATAAAATATTTTTCATTTTGTGCAATTTGGGAAATATTGAAAAGTGCTGGGCAACCACAAGGGATTGCCCCTACGAGGATAATGCATAAATACAATCCTCTCGAATTTTCCAAATCTCTTCCAACGAATATTCCATCTCATTTTCCAAAATCCATTTCTCCAAAAACTCCCGATGCAATCTAACTTTAAATTCACCAATCTGATTCGGTTGTATTTCTTTTTCCAACAATAAACTTACAAATGGTGATTCTTCCGTTTCAACTTCTCTCGTAATATCTATTTTCTCATTTCCAAAAACTAAATAAGTATGAGCTTCGGGCATAAATTCTAATTTACTTTTTTCTAAAACCTTCCCCACTCCTGGCGTATTTTTTTCATTCATTTGATAAATTCCAACGATTAATTTTAATTCTTGAAATCCATTTTCCAGCGCTAAAACTGCCAAGGCGGCATGCTTCGTACTGCACACACCACATTTCTCAGAGAAGACCAAAGTCAAATCTTCTTTCGATGAATTTCGACGATAAGGTAATTTAAAAATATAATTTACCGCTTCATGAAAATCAGCGATTTCCAATTTTCGACATAGTTGTGAAAGTGGTGCTTTGGCTTCCATTAAAAAATTTGGAATTTTCTCCATCATTTGTTCTTTTTTCGTTGCTCAATGAAGGTAAAAAACTTTACTTTTGCAAAGTTTTAAAAATAGCTTTTTTTATTAAAAATGTTTTAAGATCAATTTTGTAGTCAGTTAAAAGTTGAGAACAAAAACGACCAAAGGAAGTGTTGTGCTCGACTTTTAGCTGACGTAAAACACAAAATTTATTTTAGAACTCAAATATGACTATGACTTTAGAGCAACAATCCATCAAGGCCACTAATTTTGAATTCGAAAATCAAACGAATTTTTATAAAGGAAAAGTGAGAGATGTGTACACCATTCAGGAAAAACTAGTGATGGTCGCTTCCGATCGAATTTCTGCTTTTGATCATGTTTTGCCACGAGCAATTCCGTTCAAAGGACAAGTATTAAATCAAATTGCGTTGCACTTTTTAAAGGCAACAAGCGACATTGCTCCAAATTGGGTAGAGGCAACTCCTGACGCTAACGTCGCAGTTGGAATTGCTTGTGAACCATTTAAAATTGAAATGGTGATTCGAGGATATTGCGTCGGTCATGCTTGGCGAACTTATCGCTCTGGCGAACGAGTTCTTTGCGGAGTGACGATGCCTGAGGGGATGAAAGAAAATGATAAATTTCCTGCGCCAATTATCACACCTGCAACAAAAGCAGAGGAAGGTCACGATGAGGATATTTCTAGAGAAGAAATTATCAAGCAAGAAATTGTTAGCGAGGAAGATTATGTTTTATTAGAAAAATATACTCGCGAGCTTTTCCAAAGAGGAACAGAAATGGCTGCCAAACAAGGTTTAATTTTGGCAGATACGAAATACGAGTTTGGGAAAAAGGATGGAAAAATTATATTGATTGATGAGATTCATACGCCAGATAGTTCTCGATATTTTTATGCTAATGGATTTGAAGATCGACAGGCGAGCGGCGAGAAGCAAAAACATTTGTCAAAAGAATTTGTCAGAGAGTGGTTAATTGAAAATGGTTTTCAAGGTTTGGAAGGACAAACGATGCCTGAGATGCCAGATGAATTTGTGCAAAGTGTTTCGGATCGCTATATTGAATTATTTGAAAGTATTACGGGAAGTGATTTTGAAAAAGCGAATACGGAAAATATTCAAGAACGGATTTTTAAAAATACTGCTGAGTATTTGAAGTAGTAATTTTCCAAATAAAAAAAAGTGTTATTCGTTCTAAACGAATAACACTTTTTTTATTTAATTTTTTCCAAAAATTATCTGACTACGCTTACTGTCATTTTTCGATCAAACGATCCCTTGATAACTGGCGACTGCCGATTAGCGGTATAACTTTTTACATTCCTAGAAATGAAATCAAAAAGTTCGGTGACCGTTACGATTTTATCGATATTACGATCTGCTTCTCCTTCCAATCCTCTGATCAAAAAGTGACTAAACACCCCTTGTCGCAATCCACTTGACTCCAAAGAAATTTCTTCTAATTTGGAAGAAAGAATCAAAGCTGTTCCTGCATTAGATTGAGCCAAATTATTATAATAAGTATTAATCACTTGCTCGTCTGAAAATTCATTATTAGGACTTCCTCCCTTCATTGCCAAACCTCCTGAGTGACAAGCGTCAGCAATACATAATTTATATTTCGCAGGACTTTGTTTTAAGATCTCATTGATTTCATCGTGAAATAATTTGTTATTATATCTATCAAAATCAATTGGTAAAAAGCAATCTTTTAATCCATGACCGCTGTAGTACATCAGTACTAAATCGTCTGGACCAGCATTCATAAATAATTCATTCATTGCTTTTTTGATATTCTTTCGAGTCGCTTCTTCATCAATCAACATTCGAATGTTATCATCTCGAAGTGCACCACCCTCTGGACTTTTCAAAAAGGCATACATTCTATAAGCATCGTCATCTGAATATTTCAAAACAGGCATATGCGTGTAAGTTGAAATTCCGATCACTAATGCGTGAACTTTTATTTTTGAATTTTTTCTGATATCAGCAAGTGTTGAAATTGTTTGTTCTACAACTGGCTCCTCAGCTGGTAAAAATGAAGCTTTAACTGGCTCTTCTTGTCCAGTAAATGTTCCATCATTCCAATACCCTTGAATTGGAGATCCGTCGGATAAATACAACGTTCCATAACCATTAAAACTTCCTTCCGACCATAATCCTTCATAAAACTCTCGGTTGGAATATTGACAAACTCCTTGACCGTGAGGCATTTCATCTTGAAAATAACCGGTGTACTTAGCATTACCTTCATCATAAATATAAGTACCATGTCCGCTGACACAATCACCTTCAATACATCCTTCAACCTCTCCATATTTCACTCCGAAATATTCGCCGTTGATCCATTCTCCCATTGTTTCGTCTCCATCGACATGATAAACAATTCCAGATCCATGTTGGAAATTATCTTTAAATCCTCCAACGTATTTATCTCCATTCGGTAAACACCATGCTCCAAATCCATCGGTCAATCCTTTGGAAAATGTCCCTTCATACATACTTCCATCTTCATAGAAATATGTCCCTTCGCCATTATGGCAATCGCCTTGAATACATTGTGAAAAACTTGGAATAGCATAGATTAGTAACACCGCTATGGTGCTCATTAAGTAATTTCTCATAGTGTAAAATTTTAGAAGACTTGAATTGGTGGGAGGGAAAAATCCTTGTCTTGTGGTAACTTATTATAGTATGTTATTTACTATATATCAAATACATTACCAACTTTTTCAATTTAATAAAAAAACCCATATCTCAACTTTGAGATATGGGTTTTTTCCTAAATTTTAACTTATCTATTTTTCACACAGAAATTATAACAATATAATTACGTAAATTACAAAAGCAGTATTACCAAACCTTTTCAGCTTTCCCATCTTCTACCCATTTGCTCCATCGTTTGTTATAAGTGTGTACTTTTTCAGTTGTCTTTTCATTTTTATCCACCACTTCGTTGCCTTGATTGACCCATTCAAAAATGCTTCCGTAGAGATTATAGACATTTTTAAAACCCATTTTTTTAAGTTTCTCTCCTACTTTCTCACTTCGATAGCCGATAGAACAATACACGACGATTTGCTCGTCTTTGTCAATTCCTGCGAGTGCAGCTTCTTCGATATTTCTAAACCCAATTCTTTTTGCTCCTTTGATATGACTGACATCATATTCACTTTGAGGTCGAGCATCGAGTAAAATTACATCTTCCTGCATTTCTTTCAACTCATCTACGCCCATTACTGGAATAGAAAAATTAATAGTCTTTGATATTTTTTTATCAAAATCTTCACTATTTACTTTTGGTCGTTCACCTGGAGCTTGCGCACAACTAATTGTAATCAACACCAAAAACCAAAAAGGAGTTAGAATATATTTCATGTTCTTTTTTTACAAAAATAAATTAAAAAAGGCAGACCTGCCAGTTATAAAACTGTTGATCTGCCTTTTTTGTTTTCTGAAATTTTATTTTTTCTGTAACCATACTCTCTGATTGCGGTATGTTTTGGCTAGACTCGGGAGAGTCCAGCTACAGGTTACTTTAACCAACTTTTATAATAATCTCCATCTTCAATTCCTGCCGCATATTCAGTCATCAAAAGTGGGGCAAAAGTATCGACCATTACAGCTAATTCGCCTGTTTCTTTTTTCCCTATACTTTTCTCCACCGTTCCTGGATGTGGCCCATGTGGAATTCCTCCAGGATGCAAAGTTATCATTCCTCGTTCTACATGACTTCGACTCATAAAGTCTCCAGCAACATAATACAATACTTCATCGCTATCAATATTACTATGATTATATGGTGCTGGAATTCCATCTGGATGATAATCGTACAATCGAGGAACAAAAGAACAAATTACAAATCCACGTGCTGCAAAAGTTTGATGAACTGGCGGCGGTTGGTGAACTCTTCCTGTAATCGGTTCAAATTCATGAATCGAAAATGCATACGGATAAACATATCCATCCCAACCAACTACATCAAACGGATGATTCAAATATTCATATGGATAAATATTATCCTGCTTTTTGATGTACATTAAAAATTCTCCTTTTTCATCGTGTGTTTCTAAAACTTCTGGTTTCCGAATATCTCTTTCGCAAAAAGGTGCATGCTCCATCAACTGTCCAAAATTATTTCGGTAACGTTTTGGAGTAATGATGGGACTGGTGGATTCCACGATGAATAATCGATTATCTTCTGAGTCAAAATGCATTTGGTAAATCGTTCCTCGAGGAACGACTAAATAGTCTCCGTAGCCAAAAGTGATATTTCCATACATCGTTTTTAACACACCTGAACCTTCATGAACAAAAATCACTTCGTCTGCATCTGCATTTTTGAAATAATAATCAGTCATGCTTTTTCGAGGTGCAGCCAAAATTATTTTGCAATCATTATTCACCAAAACAGGTTTTCGGCTTTTCAAATAATCATCTTCAGGCTCTACCTTAAAACCTTGGAGACTTCGATGTTTTAATTGTTTATCATGAAATAATTTGGGCGCGACCGAGTAAGGTTCTCCGACTTGAACAATTTGAGTTGGAGGATTGCAATGGTAAAGCAAGGAAGCCAGATCGCTAAATCCTTCCGTAGAAAATAATTGCTCGCTGTACAATTCACCATTCGGTTTGCGAAATTGAGTATGTCGTTTTTTGGGAAATTTTCCTAAACTATAATAATGCATGATGAACTTAATTTTGAATGATTAATTTTGAATTTACTACCCTTTGATTTAAGTCAGAAAATCTATTTCAAAAATTTTAATTCTAAAATAGTTGTCGTAGCAACTAAATTTCCATCAAATATAAAAAAAAGCTCATTGTGAAGTATTCACAATGAGCTTTTTTTACGGATGATTTTTATCAATTAAATATGAATTAGGATTCCTCCATTCGAAGAGCCATTTTTTGAATAGCTTCCACGATATTATCTATAGAATTTGGGTAATCTACATACTTCATATTGTTCTTGTCTTTTCCCCAAATACTTATGGTGACTACCTTTTTTCGAGAACCATAAGCAACTGCAAGACGCAAAGGAATTGGAGTAGGTTTATTCGCTTTTCGTTTTTGACAAAGAGCATCCTCACAATCATACATTCGTTCTATTTCAAAAAACTTTTGAGTGATAATAAATTCAGCAAACGCTTCCAACTCATCTCTCGAAATAGTTTTTTTCGTCACCATCAAGCCTTTGTTAACACTCTTAAATTCTTTGATCAATCGCCCTGAACTTTTAATATGAATATAATCTCTTAGCACCGGATCGATACCTCCATAATATCCTCCTCCTATTAATTCGATACTAATATAAACTTCTTTTTCCTTAGGCTCCTCCTTCTTCTTTCTTCGCCATTTCTTCTTTTTCTTCTTTTTGTTTTTACCAAAAGTCCACCATTGATTTCGATTCTTTTTAGGATCAAGTTCTTCTACTAAAATGTCTGGAAGTTCATTAACTGGTTTGATAAAAGGAGCATCCTTCGTATCTACCCTAACAAAATGATATTGGAAAGTTCCTTTACTATTGGGTTGCTCAAATTCTAAGACTAAAACATTTTTGGTAATCTGAGCAATCTCAAATTTTTTGATGTGCTTAAAACTATAAAACAAATCACTCCCATTCAGGCTCCAAACACCTTTGTCAAATTTCCCATTCAAAAATTGATCATAAGTATAGTCATACTTAAAATGCAAAAAGTATTCATAATCTTTTTCCGCCTTATGAAAAATGGTATTGGATTCGAGATGAAGGGCGTAAGTGTAACGCCATTTGGTTTCGATAATTTTTCGCTCGTCCACTTCTGGATAACCTACTCCCACATCAGAAGTCTTCACTTCTACTTGTCCATTAAGTGTCGCGTAACCAAATAAAAATACTGATAAAATAAGTATCAATTTTCTCATAGAAAACTTGTTCAATCGGGTTTGATCTAAGTTTGTTTAACTTCAAATGGGAGAGAGATCGAAGTCTATATAAAGTTGAATATTTTTTTTGACAAATTGGGGAGGAAAGAGCATAGCATCATTTTTAAATATTCAAAAATGATGCTATGTATTATTTTTTCAAAAAAAATGTTTTTCAAATTATTCTAAATCAACTTTTTATAAAAACCTTTTAATTAAATATTTCTTACAAAGATTTATAAAAATTAAAATTTAAATCCAGCAGTCAAGAGAATTCTTGTACTTGCCACATCATTAGTAACAAATTGTTCTAACGCTGGATCTGATAATAAATAAGGAACATAGCCTTCTGAAATCTTCGAATACTTGTACGCAAAATCTATGTAAAAGCTTTTTTCGCGGATTCCAAAACCTAGGCTATAAGCATTATTTGTAATATCACTATCTGCATAAGGTGTGCCACTTATCCCATATCCAGCTCTAAATCTTAATTTTTCATGAGCGTATTCTCCTCCAATTCTGAGATTTATAGCTGATTTAAAAGATTTCCCTACTTGTTCATTTAGATCCATTTCATAATCTCGATCTTCAATACTAGAACTATTCGCAGTCAAATTAAAATCAGAACCTGAATAATCCACATACTCTACGTCAGCACTAATAAATCCTTTTCTCTTAATTAAAACCGCAAAATTTGCCATCGCTCTCCAAGGAGTTTTTAATTTATATTCAAATGATCCTTCAGGAGAATCTTCAGTAGTCGTTGAAGATCCGCCTCCATCTGTATAATCATATCGTAATTTAGTAGAAAAATTATCCGTCAATTTGAAAGAGGTAGGAGTATGAACAGCAGCACCTATTCGGAACATTTGATTAATTCTGTAAATGAATCCAAGTTTTAAATTTATTCCAGATCCTGTAGTAGCAAGATTCTCTTGAAATAAAAGTTCATCAAAATAAATCACAGAACTATCAACATCTCTTTCTTCGTATATTTTTTCTTCATCGTATTTAATAAATGGAACACCTATTGTTGCTCCCACCATTATTTTTTCATCAAAATTACCTCCAACAGAAAAAACTAATTCGCTGTAGGAACCTCTTGTTTTGAAAAATTGCTCTCGCTCTATTTCGTAACCTGGAGTAGTAAGTGCATCTTCAAAATCATTTGTATAAACTTCTGGATCGAATGAAGATTCATAAATTGCCAAAGCATTCTCTGCTAAAATCCCTTCGAATTCATCAAAGATATCATCGTTGGCTAATTCTGTAAATCTCTGAACTATTGAGCCTGGAGATTTCCCCTTAAAAACAAAATCTTGATTAAAAGATGCTAGGCGATTAAATCCAATTCCAAGATTAAATGTTGTCCATTTTGAATATTGTGGGCGATAATTTAAGATTATTCCAATGTTAGCTAAATTGAATTTAGCTAGACTTTCATCTATTGGTTCATTGTCCGTTCCTCGCTCCAACAACGAAGTTACTTTTGAATTATAAACTCCAGGCGTAATCACAAATTCGTTAGTTCGAAAAGCTGCGATACCTGCAGGGTTCGTACTCAAAACAGAATAGTCTGCCCCCAGAGCTCCAATTCCTCCTCCTATTCCTACTGTTCGGGCGGTTCCACCAACTTCCAAATTAGAATATCGCAATGCATCCGAAATAGTTTGCGCATGAATGTTTATGGAAAATGATATAAAAATAAATAGAATAATATTTTTCATTGAGTTAACTTTTTTGATTTGGAAAATAGAATCACCTCTCATCTTCAGTCCTGATGATTTTCCGTAAAAATATAATAAAGTTTTTGAAATAAAGATTTAGGTTAGTCAGTTTGAGGCAAAGAAATGGGTGAATTTTTTACAAAACTCACCCAATCTTTTTATCCTGAAGTATTTCTAAAAAATACTGTATCGTTTAGTTTTTTCTTTTTCTAGAAGAGCTACTTGAAGATTTAGACTTTGAAGAACTACTTTTTGAGCTACTGCTACGAGTTCCACTACTTCTTGAAGAGCTTCTTGAAGAACCTCGAGTACTGCTACTTCTTGATCTACTTGATCCACTACTTCTTGTGCTACTACTTCGTGAAGGTCTAGATGAACTTCGTGTACTACTACCTCTTGAAGAACCACTTCGTGTACTTCTTTTTGTTTCAGAACGTCGAGGGCTAGAGCTTCGAGTTTCTCCATTTCTTCTTGAAGATGATCTCGTTGAACTATTTCGAGTAGAACTTGAGTTACGAGTTGCTTTAGTTCGAGTCGTTGGACGCGTTGTAGCAGATTGATTTCGAGATGTTGAACGAACTGCTCTGGTAGTTGTCCCTCCAGTTGACGTTCTTGTTCTCGTTGTTGCAATAGCATTAGATGCATTTGGCTTTGCAAAAAATTGCTGTCTTGAAGTCTTCGTTCCAGAAGCTTTTTGACTACCTCCTCTTCGAGAACCATAGTAAGTGTTAGTTACTGTTGCAGTATTTGCATTTTGGATATTATTTGATGCAAATCCATTACCTCCCCAATATGAAGGTGGGCAGTATGCATTATTATAATAACTATTATATGGACTATTGAAACCACCTCCGTAACCACCTCCATAAGAATATGGGCTGTAACCACCATAATAGTTATTATTGTAACTATTAAATCCATTATATCGATTCCATCTATTATTATATCGATTGTAGTTATATCCATTTCCTACGCTAACGTAAATTGATGGTCTTGAGAAAAACGGATCATAATAAGGATTAAATCGATCATAAGAATAAGCATCTACGAATACAGGATCATAATATCCAAATCCTCGATTAGGTCGATTAAATCTACGAATACGACTTGAATAATAATATCCACTATTTCTATTATCTCTGTTATATTCATCATCACGATCATCGTAATTATCTTCAGTATATTCTTCATACTCGTCATATTCATCGTCATCATCAGATGAATTTGAAGTAGCATAATAATCACTATCCGTATCCGGGTTGTAATAGATATCATCGTACTGAGCAAATGATGTAGACACTATTCCAAAAAGGAAGATAGCTGCTAGATAAAGAGAAAATTTATAAGATTTCATATTGTAAAAATTTTTAAGATTGTAATTACCGAAACTCTCTTACAAGTTCAAGCGTAATTTATTACTTTTGCACCTCTTTTTTAGTTAAAACAGTATTAAAGTTGAATTAGTTTAGTGTTAAAACTGTTAAAATCGATGTTAAGATACATTCATTAAGACGAAAACGTCGATAAGACGTCACTTCAATAATTTATTTAACTTTTTTTTAATATAAAAAAATGGGTTTCAGTATAGCCATTTTTAGAGATATGTCTTTTTTCCAAAAAAAGTAAATACCTCTTTAAAAATAAACATTTAATACTTAAACTCAAATACACCTAATATATATCTATTAATCATGGCAAAAGAAATTACAAGTAGAGAAGAAGACTATTCCCAATGGTATTTGGACATTGTCAAAAAAGCCAACTTGGCTCAAAATTCAGCTGTTCGAGGATGTATGGTCATCAAACCTTACGGATTTAGTATTTGGGAAAAAATGCAAGGTCAATTGGACAAGATGTTCAAAGAAACCGGTCATCAAAATGCTTACTTCCCTATTTTTATTCCAAAAAGTTTTTTGAGTAAAGAAGCTGCGCACATTGAAGGTTTTGCAAAAGAATGTGCGGTGGTCACCCATCATAGATTGATGAATGATCCAAATGGCGAAGGCGTTATTGTTGATCCAACTTCAAAGTTGGAAGAAGAATTAATTGTGCGACCAACTTCTGAAACGATCATTTGGAATACTTATCGAGATTGGATTAACTCTTATCGAGATTTGCCATTATTGATTAATCAATGGTGTAATGTAGTTCGTTGGGAAATGAGAACTCGTCTGTTTTTACGAACGGCGGAGTTCCTTTGGCAAGAAGGTCATACTGCTCATGCAACTAAAGAAGAAGCAATTGCAGAGACAAAACAAATGCAAGAAATTTATGCAACATTTGCAGAGGAATATATGGCAGTTCCAGTCATCCGAGGTTTTAAATCTGAGAATGAAAGATTCGCAGGTGCGGTAGATACTTTTACTATCGAAGCGTTGATGCAAGATGGAAAAGCATTGCAAGCAGGAACTTCTCACTTTTTAGGTCAAAATTTTGCGAAAGCATTTGACGTAAAATTCTTAAATGAAAATCAAAAATCAGAATATGTTTGGGCCACTTCTTGGGGAGTGAGTACTCGATTGATGGGAGCATTAATTATGACACATTCTGATGATGAAGGTTTGGTGGTTCCACCAAAATTGGCTTCGACTCAAGTTGTCATTATTCCTATTCCAAAACCAAATGATGAGATCGACACTGCCGTTGAAAAAATCATGACGGAACTCAAAGCAAAAGGTATTACAGTAAAATATGATCAAGACAAAAAGAAACGTCCTGGTTTTAAATTTGCTGAATATGAGATGCATGGAATTCCTGTTCGATTGGCTATTGGAAAAAGAGATTTGGCAAACGGAGTTGTCGAAGTTGCTCGAAGAGATACCAAAGAAAAATCTTCTCAACCATTAGAAGGTATTGCTGATCACGTTGAACAATTATTGGAAGACATTCAAAATAATCTTTTCCAACGTGCTTTGGATCATCGCGCAGCACATACTTCGCATGTAGATACAATGGAAGAGTTCCAAGATGTTTTGGAAAACAAAGGTGGATTCATTTATGCGCATTGGGATGGAACGGTGGAGACGGAAAAGAAAATTAAAGAATTGACCAAAGCAACGATTCGTTGTATTCCAAATGATTGGACGGAGGAAGAAGGCAAATGTATTTTGACAGGAAATCCTTCTAATCGAAGAGTGGTTTTTGCAAAAGCATATTAGACCTTTTTTTTAAAAGAAATAAAAACCTGTTGTGATGAAAATTGCAGCAGGTTTTTTTATTGGGATTTGTTAGATTTGTTTTTTGAAAAAAATGCACCACAGGTTACACAGATCTTTTTTGTGAAAGTAACCTTCGTAATCTGTGGTGAAAAAAAATAAAAAATGAGCAAACTCCAAAACGCATTTAACCCCGTCGATTTTAGAAAAAATGGACATCAATTAATTGATACCATCGCTGATTATTTAGAGGAAGTCAATCAAGCAGAAATGCCCGTCATGGATCGGCGACCACCTGACGAAGCACTCGAAGATTGGAATCAATACATTTCACATAACAATACTTCTACAGATTTCTATAAAAAAATAATCAAACATTCCATGCACTTGCATCATCCAAAATATATGGGTCACCAAGTCGCTCCTCCCCTCCCCGATACGATGTTGAGTGGACTTTTGGTGAGCGCACTAAAAAATGGTTCTGGCCTTTACGAAATGTCTCCACTTTCTGCTCCGATGGAAAAAATTGTGACAGATTTTTTCTCAAAACATATTGGTTATGGAAATGAGGCAAGTGGTTTTTTAACCTCGGGCGGAACCTTGGCCAACTTGACGGCACTCTTGACCGCACGACAAGTAAAAGGTTTTGGAGACATTTGGAATGAAGGAAATCCTGAAGGCAAACAATTAGCAATCATGGTTTCGGAAGAAGCACATTATTGCGTAGACCGGGCAGTTAGAATTATGGGCTTGGGCGATGCTGGAATTGTCAAGATCCCAACGAATGGAAAATTCCAAGCTGATATTTCTCAATTGGAAGAAACTTATAACAATGCAATTACGGAAGGAAAAATAATTTTTGCGATTGTTGGAAATGCCTGTTCCACTTCCGTTGGTGCGTATGATGATTTAGAAGCCTTCGGAGCATTTGCTCAAAAACATAACCTTTGGTTTCATGCCGACGGAGCACATGGTGGTGCGGCGATTTTTTCCAAAAAATATAAATCGTTAGTCAAAGGAATTGAACTCGCAGATTCTGTCATTATCGATGGTCATAAAATGATGATGACCGCAGGATTGATTACAGCTTTGATTTATAAAAATGGAAAAGATAGTTATCGAACTTTCCATCAAAAGGCAGATTACCTTTGGGAAAATTCAGATGAGGAATGGTTCAACTTGACTAAGCGGACTTTTGAATGCACTAAGTTTAATTCCGTTTTAGAAGTTTATTCTTTGATCAAAAATTATGGTGTAGACATTTTTGATGAGTATGTTACATACACTTACGACTTGGCGAGAGTTTTTTCAAAAATGCTCCAAGCAAATTCTAACTTTGAAATTGCACATAAACCTGAGTCGAATATTCTATGTTTTCGAATTTTAAAAAATGGAAAAACGCCAACTGAACTCAACGAACTAAATGCCAAAATTCGAAAACAAATTTTGCATGATGGAAAATTTTATATCGTTCAAACGATGTTAAACGATGCGATCTATTTGAGAGTAACTTTAATGAATTCGTTTTCGACAATTGAAATATTGGAAGAATTGATAGAAGAAATTTTGACCATTTCCAAACAACTTAATTTTTAATTTTTTCTAAAAAAAAAAAAAAATGCTAGAAATAAGACCCTGTTGCGAGCATTGCGAAAAAGATTTACCCAACGAATCTACTGAAGCAATGATTTGCACATTTGAATGTACCTATTGCAAAACTTGTGCGGAAGATGTTTTTGAAAATGTCTGCCCAAATTGTGGCGGCGGCTTTGTTCAAAGACCAACTCGTCCAAAAAAATATTTAGAAAAATATCCGCCTTCCACAACCAAGATTTTTAAACCTAAAGACTTATCAGAACATCAAAACTTAATCAAAAAATACAAATCGATACCTCCTTCCAAAAGATAAAACTCTCTTCCTTTGTTTTTTAAAATAACCTGTTGCGCTTAAAGCGCAGCAGGTTATTTAATTTTACTAAATCGTTTATTGGTAAAATTTAATTTGTTTTTAAATTTAATTTTCGCTATTTTCGTAAAGTTATATCATAACCTTTAAAATTTATTTAGATGAGAACAAATAATCGTGAAATTTTAATCTACTACAATCCAGAGTCTGTTTCGGATAGAAGAATGGTAGCACATGCTCAAGGAATGTCTTCGCACATTAGAACATTTTCGCATGCAAAATCTCCTTCAACTGGTACCAGTTGGCAAATGATTTTACGATCATTGGATGTACATCCCAAAGATCTTTTAAATAAGGCTCATCCATATTATCAAGAAAATATTCGGGGTCGAGAATTTGATGAGGAAGACTGGTTGACGGTAATTGCCAACAACCCGGATCTGATTAAAGCTCCCATAGCCGTTAGAGGTAGGCGTGCAATTTTATGCAGTAATCCTACCGACATTTACAAACTCACAGCACCTAGTGCACCTCCTGTTTAAGCCTTAGACAAGAGTGTGAATTTAAACAAACAACTTCTTCTCACCCACAAAGATCCTGAATAAATACTCCTACTTTATTCGGGATCTTTTTTTTAAAAAAAATACTTCCCCTCTTCCATTTTTTTCTCAAATCAATCAACTTTTAGTATCTTTGTGCCGCTTTAAAAAATAATAATTTTCATCTAAAAAATAATAAATATTATGGCAGCATTCGAAGCAGAAGGCAAATTGTATAAAAAAATGGATACTCAACAAGTAACGGATACTTTCAAAAAAAGAGAGTTTGTGGTTGAGATGGTTGATGGTGCATACACTCAATTAGTAAAATTCCAAATGGTGCAAAACAATTGCGAAAAATTGGATGGATTTAATGAAGGTGATGATGTAAAAGTAACTTTCAATTTGAGAGGAAGAGAATGGACAAGTCCACAAGGTGAGGTTAAATATTTCAGTACATTGGATGCTTGGAAAGTTGATGCACAAAGTGCAGCTCCGGTTCAACAAGCAGCTCCTGTTAGTGCTCCTGCAAGTATGCCATCACCAACTGATGCTCCTCCTGCAGCACAAAGTAACGACGATTTACCTTTTTAGAAAAAATAATTCTTGAGTGTTCTTTAGCGTATCATTTTATAAATAATTACCCTAAAAGAAAAGGGCTGAGTTGTTTTGATAACTAATGCCGATACACTAATGCCTCAAGATTTACTCAGCCCCCAACTTAACATCCTCTTTTTTTAAGAGGATGTTTTTTTTTGCACGAACTGGTTTTACAATTCACAAGACGATTAAGTAACGATGGTTCTTTTCAATAAAAATTAAATTCACCTCTACTCCACTAACTCATAAACCACCTTCTCTCGTTCTTGAAATAAAGTGAGTAATTTATCTAACTCAATATTCCATTCGATCATAGTTCGAGGAGCCTGATGTTTACCGATTTGAAGTTGAATTTCTAAATTTATTCGAGCAATATTCGCATCTACAATTGGTTTAAAATTATCATACGAAATAATTCCACTTGCCAACAACGAATTATACCTATTCCAAAAGTCCTGTTGAAAGCTCTCCTCTTTATAAAATATAAAAAACAAATCGGTAAGGATATTTGGAAATCGTTTATCTTCAATAATATTGAGTGGTTCCTTATTTACTCTAAGTCTCAATGCTCCATCTAAATCAAATAATACAAACCTAAATTTTCCTTGATCAATCGCGTAAAAACGAGCATTATTATGTGGCCAATCTACATTTGCAATGTAGGATTGATATATCATGTAGTCAATAAAATTTTCTATGTCAAGTTCATCTTTTAAGTAGTTAAGATTCCCTTCTTCTATCGCTTGAACGAACGCATCAATCCGATCAAAATCACCGTCCTTCTTGATGAGTTCATGAGTAGTGATTTTGGCTAGAGTAACCGCACTCTTTTTAACACCGTTAAGTCCAGCCATCCCATGCGAATTAGCTTCTGTTCTTAAATTCAATAACCCATGAAATTCATTGTTAACATAAACAAGAACCGGTTCTCCGTAAGTAAGGTCCAAATTTAAATCAGCATTGATCGCCAATTGAGTAAGACTCAAATCCTTCATCATGGTTTTAACAAAATCATTCCCAGAGTTTCTCAATCGAATAGCTTTGATTTCATCTAGATTATGGTGAGGAAGAATTTTACTAGGATTAATTAGCGAACGATCGCTATTATCATATTTATCTTCAAACTTAACTCCTAAAGTTTTCAATGAAAATCTAGTTGAAAAACCACCTTTCACTTCCAATTCCACTTCCTCATTTTCTACTACTAAAACACCGTTTCGAAACATATTAAATCGTCCTTCGATCTCAATTTCTTCTTCAAACTCTTCGTTCATTTTGTTAAACTCATCGCAATCTACCTCGATATTGATCACAGGTAATTCCGTTTTTATTTCCGAAATATCTATTAATTCAAAATCCTCGTTGAACTTGGAACAACTTAAAAATGATATCATCATTAAAAAAAATAGTAAATTCTTCATAGTTTATTTTTTTGTTTTCCTTCGGTTATAAAATCGTTTTTCGATACCAATTAAGATGGCATATTTTGGATCATTTAAGAAAAATACATCTGGCATATCTCGTAAATTAAAATCTGCACTTGCAGTCAGAGACCATTGATTAGTTAATAAATATTTCATCCCTGCTGAATAGTCAACTCTCCATAAATATCTATAGCCCAACCTAAAGTCAGGATCAAGAAAATCTAAGTTATTTTGGAAATTAAACCCTATTGAAACTACCCATCCTTCAGTTAGAGGGAAAGTCATCCTTAAAGGAAATACAAATCGTATCGTAGAAGCATTGAAATTTTGACCATTTCTACTACCTGAAGAAAAAATGGTTTTGCCTGCAATTCCAAGCGATAGATAATTTTTCTTAATTGAAAAAACTTTCAAGGCACCACCAAAAGTAATGACATACCCTCTGGAATTTTCCACTTTTTCATTATTAACTTGAAGAGAATTATTAAAGGAATAACCTGTATTTAAAAAAATAGAACGTCGAGGTTGCGCTTCGACTTCCGATGTAATTAAAAATAAGAGGAGTAATAGGTATATTGTTTTCATAGCAAGGGTATTAAATAGTATGCTGACTTTGTTAAATCTTCCTTCTTGAAGTATTCAATTTTGTTCATCATCATATTATGATGAAAAACGAAACTTACTCACATTCGGTTGGGCATTTTGATCATTAATCACTAATACAAATCTCAGTTTTTTGAATTATAAAGACTAACACATTTCGCAGAAAATTGAACACATTTCGGGGAAATTTCTTTTTATTTATCAGTTTCCCTCTGCCCCAATCATTAAATATTTTGTTACTACTTATCATTCTTTAAGTATAAGCATAAAGTAGCATAGTTTCTTTTTGAAAAAAATCTTACGTAGTATCTTTATGCCTTTGCTCCTTTGTCACAAAAGGGTTTCCCCATTAGTAAGTAGCTATCATTTTCGATTACAAGATGAGTGGAAAAAAGGAGGAATAGAATTGTTTTTCGTTGAAATGTCATTTTTTAAGGATGAATTGCAGCGACCAATGTTAGTCGGTAAAATTGAGAGAGTATTTAAGTATTTACCCAAACCTTTAATTTACTAATCCGATTTCTACTCACGACAAATTCCAACTTAGAATTCCCCAAAATATCTAACTTGATCTTGGTATCAGTTAACAAGGACAGGCAAAAATTGTTATGTCTTGGCTGGGACGGTTTCTTATGATTCTGATCTGACGAAATAGATATTCCGCTAAGACAGAAAAGACAACATTGTAATTTGAAAATTGAATTACATGAATATTTACCTCCTTTCTAACGTAACCTCAACTCCACCCTTCGGTCGAGTAGTCAATGAAATCAAAGGTTCAATTGGTTGGTCAGAAACTAGATTTAATCGAAATCGCTGAGTCGTCATTGCCACAATAAAAACTGCTTCCATCATCGCAAAACTATTTCCCAAACAAATTCTTGGACCACCACCAAAAGGTAAATAAGCAAAAGGATGTTGCTTTCGCTCTGTTTCTCTATCAAAACGATGAGGATCAAATACTTCCGGTTCTTTCCAAAAATCAGGATGACGATGTAAGAGGTAAGCGCTAAAGAAAACTTCGCCTCCTCCATTAATTTTATACCCTCCTAACACATCATCTGCCTCCACTCTTCTTGGTAAAATCGGAACCGGTGGATACAATCGCAACGTCTCTTTGAACACTTTTAGTGAGTAGGATAAATTTGGAAAATCAGCTGCTGTAGGTTTTTTATCGCCTAATATTTCTGCTACTTCTTGCTCGACTTTTTTTCGAATATCAGGTTGCTGTGAAAGTATGGCCCACAACCAAGACATAGCATTGGCAGTAGTCTCATGCCCTGCAATAAAAACAGTCATCACCTCATCCCTTAATTCTTCGTCACTTAAAAATTCGCTCGTTTCTTCATCCTGAGCTTCCATGAGCATTTGTAATAAATCATTATGAGTAGCTGTTGAAGTTCTTCTTTCTCGAATAATCCGAAAAATAATTTCATCAAGGTCAGCTATATTTTTTTCGTACGCAGCATTTTTCTTAGCTCGAAATTTATGTAACATTCGAATAGGAAAACCAGCTCTAAAATTCGTTTCGTCCAACAACGGAGTAAAAACATCAGCAACTGTTTGAACCTCTTCTTTTGATAAGGCAGTACTGAATAATGCTTTGACAACTACGGTCAGCGTCAATCTCATCATCGCATCAGTCACTTCGACTGTTCCATTTTTATCGCAAACCAATTCCCAATCATTCAACATATCTTCAATCGCATCGGTCATGATTTCACCTAAATTGGAGATCCGTTTTTTATGAAAAGACGGTTGCACTAATTTTCTTTTTCGTTTCCACACATCGCCTGTAGCAGTAAAAGTACTTTCTCCTAAAACTTTTTTAACGATACTAAATGCCACCGTTTTCTTGGTATAATTATCTATTTTTTGGACTAAAAGTTCTCTTACTAAATCTGGATGATTAATTAAATAAACCTCTCGTTTAAGTAATTTAAATTTAGCAACATCACCATATTTATCAACTAGAGCTTGTAACCAAACTAATCGCTGAGAACTTGCGAGGTTTAAAAGATTACCAATTAAAGGATAACCTGAAGGGCCTTGCGGTACAATATTTTTGATATCTGACATTACTTATAGTTAGGTAAATTGTATTCTTTCAATTTTTAAAAGATAATGCAAAGAAAAACTTATTTATGTAAAAGATGCTATCGATTTTTTAAGAACAAAAAATGAATCATTTTACATTAAATTATATATTTTTATTTTTTTCTAAAAAGGAACAATATCTTCTTCGTTTTTCTTATTTTAAAAACATGAAACAGCAATTTTTATTTTTAGTTTTATTTACTCTTTCTTACTCTTTTTCCTCTGCTCAGATCCTTACTGGTTTTGAAACTAGATGGAGTGATGATTTTCGAGAATGGACGATTTTTACAGATGATGAAGAGGAAGAAGGAAGTCTTGCCATGCGTTGGCCACAGCAAATGGATTGGTCGGAGTGGGATTATCGAATTGGTGAATCTACGGGAAGCATCAAATTAAAATTCAAAAATGATCCTTCCACTTGGGAAGTCAGGGGTGATGGTGAAATTATTACGATGCGAATGAAATGGAATAATGATGTGAATGAATGGACTATTTCTGATGGATCAAAAAAACTAACTTTAAAAGCAGCTTACAATAATAATCTCAATGATTGGAAAATTGATGATGATAAAAGTGGGGTTTTTGAAGCCTATATGGAATGGCAAGATGATCCTCGAAATTGGACAGTCATAGATGAATTGGACGAAGAAATTAGTTTACCATTTAGAATGGCGATTTCATTTATTTCCATCTTTCATTCTATTCCTAAAAATTAGATTTTGAATTCTATTAAAAAATATCTTCAACAATTTCCACATTTTACGCCAAGCTCTTTTGAAATTGCACTTCCTTTTTTAGAAGAAAAAGAAGTAAAAGCGGGAGAGTATTTATTGCAGCAAGGGAAAATTTGCAACCAAATTTCTTTCATCGAGAAAGGACTTTTCCGTTTGTTCTATCTCAATGATGGAAAGGAAATCACCACTTGTTTTTGCAAAGAAAATACGATTACTTGTTCCTATCAAAGTATGTTGATTCAGCAGCCAAGCGACATGGCGATTCAAGCAATCGAAGACAGTAAAATAATTTCCTTTTCCTACCAAAATCTTCAAAAATTATATCAGACAGATTTGTTTTGGCAACAAGTTGGAAGGATGGCAGCTGAAAATGAATTTATCATAGCAGCGTGTTACAGTCGTTTTTTAAATGACCTTTCAGCTCAAGAACGTTATTTGCAAATCATGGAATCTGATCCTGAATTATTGCAACGAGTTCCACTCAACTATCTCGCGACCTACCTTCAAATTACTCCCGAAACTTTAAGTAGAATTAGAAAGAAAATTTCCATTACTTGATCTAGGTCAAGTGCAAAAAGAAAAAACTGTCTGAACTTTACATCATTATTAATCTTAAAACTTTTAATCTAATGAGTACAAGTTCTGTAAAACAATCAGTCGTAGATAGTTATGGTAAATTGGCCAAAGCTGCCAATGGAAATCTTTTTTCAAAATTATTTACTTGCTGCAACCCAAGTGATTTGGCCAATGAAGTGGGTAAAAAAATTGGTTATTCTAAAGAAGAAATTCAATCCGTTCCAGAAGGTGCAAACTTAGGAGTTGGCTGTGGAAATCCTTCTGCTCTAGCAAAAATTGAACAAGGACAAACTGTTGTTGACTTGGGTTCAGGAGCAGGGTTTGATGCATTTTTGGCAGCACCTCTAGTTGCTGGAAAAGGAAAAATAATTGGCATTGATTTAAGTGACGATATGCTTACACTTGCCAAAAAGAATGCAGTAAAAAGTGGTTATGAAAATGTAGAATTTATCAAAGGTGATATCGAAGATCTTCCACTCGAAAATGAAATTGCTGATCACGTCATTTCCAACTGTGTGATTAATCTTTCCCTAAATAAGGATGCCGTTTATCGAGAAGCTTATCGAGTTTTAAAACCTGGTGGTCGCCTTTCCATTTCTGATATTGTTTTAGAAAAAGAACTTCCTGACTTTGTGAAAAATTCTTTGGCAGGTCATATCGCATGTGTGTCGGGAGCTGAAAAACTGGAAGATTATCTGCAATACGTAAAGGATGCAGGTTTTAAAGAAATTAAAATTGAAACAAAAACTACTTTCCCTTTAGAGTTGATGTTGACTGATCCTCAAGTAAAAAAGATTGCTCAAGAAATGAATTTCAACTTGAATAGTGAAGAAGCAAAAGACATTGCTTCACGAGTCACTAGTATTTCTTTAAGTGCCAAAAAATAGAAGATGAAATTTAATCATAAAAATACTTTTTGGGGAAGTGTTGCAGCATTTTTTATTGGGACAAGTTGTTGTTGGATAAGTTCATTAGCTATTTGGTTTGGCGGTGTGACTATACTCACTTGGGCAGTTACTTTTATTGAAAATACTCAGGAGGTTTTTATTTTTGTAGGTGTATTGTTAGGAGTGATTTCAATTTTTTCGTTCCTCAAAAAGTAAATCTGTTTTCTAAAACCAACTAAGTACAAAGAATGGTTTTAATGTCCATACGATTCAAAAAAACTGGTTCTGCAAAATCGGTTTTTTTGAATGGGCATGAACATAAAAGATTATGTCCATACCCAAAACCAAAAAAGTAAAATCTTCTAAATATATTGAAAAGCATTATCAGAAATTCTACTAAAAACTAAAATACATCCCTGCCGTAATTCTTAATTTATCATTGTAATAACCTTCTCCAACAATGCAATTAAGTTACCTTTTTCTCGTATAACTCAATGCAATTGAAAATGCTGGTGCACCTAAAACATCATTTCCATAAAAACCTCCTCCAAATGCTCCCCAAATACTTAAGTCACTTTTAAATTGATAACCTAGTTTTAGGCTGAAAGCAGCATATCCAACATCATTGGTGTAAAGGCCTGTTTCTATTGCATTTCCGTCAGCTGCGTTTCCGTCTTTCATTGATTGTAAGACCATAAATTGCCCTATCAAATGAAAATGATCTTTTATCTTAGTTCCAATTTGAAATGTTGAAAATAATTGAGTGCTGTAATCATTTGATCGAAATTTACCTCCAAGGTCAAATGATGACCAAAACTTTTTATGTCCATAACCCATGTGAAATGAAGGAGCTATTCCCCATGCATTAACCCCTGTTCTTAAACCAATATTTTGTTTTTCACTAGCGGTATTTAACATTGCAGCTAGTTGCACGGAGTAAACCCAACTGCCTTTTTGTTTTAAACCATTAACCGCTGACAAACTAACATTTCCTAGCCCCTTCAAATTTCCAGAAGGTAGTATATTTCCGCTGAAGCCTGCTGAATCAGCATCATTTCCAGTACTTACAAATTTAATTGGGAAATTTCCAATAACAGTCAATCTATCCGTTACGCCATGCTCATGGTATAACTGAAGTGTAAGATCGGATACCTCTCTGCTTAAATTCAGAAAATCACCATTATCGTTATATTTATTATCTCCAATTATCGATGAATAACCTATCTGAGAATAGCTAGCACCTTTTTGTTGTGTCCAAGCTTGTCCCATAGATTTGGTTATTGAGAAAAATACTATCCCTAATATGACTAGTGATATTTTAAATTTATTCATTTATTTTAAATGTTAATTACTAGACTTATTTGTATAGAACCTCTTTGATTCATCATTATAAAAAAGTATACCCAAAATCAAGAAGTAATTTTTTGATTAAAAACTAAAATACATCCCTGCCGTAATTCTTAATTTATCATTGTAATAGTCATCACCACCTAGGAAACTTTCGTAGCCAAACGTTTTCGTATAATGAGCTCCTCCTCCAAAAGCGATGTAGGGCAAATTCTCAAACGGACTATAAAATGCTTCTACCCCAATCTCTAAAGCTGTACCAAATCCCGCATCATTCCCTGCTTGCAAATCATCCTCCCACTCGCTGACTCGTCTTCCATCAGGCGTAATTCTATCCTCCCCTTTATTATAAAACCCAGCTCCAATTGAACCAAAAGAAACAGGAATCCTTAGCAAGAGCTTATCATCCGATAATCGGAAATTATAGGCCACTTCTAAACCAACATAGCCATGATCCGCTCCCAACTTTAAAACAGTTTTCCCTTTATAGGTTTGTCCATCCGTTAAAACTAAATCATATTCTTGATGCTCATTGATTGGGCCACTCCTCGAAAAGAATCTAAACCCAGCTGTCCATTTTCGATTTTCAGAACTAATTCCTAAATTAAATCCAAAGGCATTCCCAACATGATTCTCAAGAAACATCGCTGAATAATGTGGATTAAAATAAAAACCAATTCCAGATTTGGTTACTTGATCTTGCGCAAATGTTTTAGTTGAAAAAATAAATAACAATACACTTACGGGTATTAAAAATTTTATAAATTTCATTTTATTTATGTTTTAATTTTTTAAAAATTGAGAAAAGGAATATCATTCGAATCAGAAGAATTAATAGCCCTTTGAAAACCTACAGATACTTGCCAATAAAATTTTAAGGTATCTCCACCTGCACCATTTGCTGGGCCGAAATAAGTTTTTAAACTAAACAGATTTTGATTGGCCTGATAAGAAAATGCGTTAGTCAAAATAGGGGAAGGTAATTGTTCATCGGTGATGGCATCTGCGCTCGTTTGAGTAACATATCTTAACAAAGTACCAGCATGAAAAAATACATTGTTCGAGACTTTAAACCCAAGTAAAAGATTTCCATCTATCTCGAAACCATTTGTTCCATCTCCTTCTACCTCCACTTCATCCGAGTTTACTCTTCGATAGGTACCAGACAAATTAAAATCAAATCTAAACTTCTCTGTTTCTTTTATTTTATAGCCTAAAACTAAGCCTGCATGTTGCACACTCCCACTTTGTACCGCACGTGCATTGATAAACCGATACTTGATATCTCCGTTTCGAAACTGTAAACCAACACTAAATTTATCGGAAATTGATTTTTGATACCAGATGGATTCTGTGTGATTATCAGTTCTGGATGTTCCAAGAGACAATCCAAAAGTAGACTGTGCTTCAACATTTATTTTTACAAAAAATAATATTAATACGATAACTAAAACTCTCATTTTTATTTACTTTTTAAGGTTGGAAATAACACCTGAGGAATTATTTCCTTTAGGCATTTCATTAGAAAAAACTGGTGTTTTGAAAAAATAATTAAGGCAATCATCTCTAGGAGAAAACTTTGAAAACTTCATCTTTTTACTTTTTTGGTTAAGAAAAATTGATGACACAAAGTTGGGATGAAACCATAGCAGAATCGCCTCATTCGAGAGAATGAGTCGCTAAGAACCTTATAAATAGGACTTATTTTAGAAGATGAGACTTTTGATATTGAGAAGGAGACTGTTCTGTGTGAAGTTTAAATATCCGATTAAGAGAAGCTTTAGAATTAAAACCACATTCTAAACCCAAAGCCAAGATCGTATAATGTTGATGAGTTGGACTGATTAATTTTTCTTTTAATTTATTGACTCGATACTCGTTGACGAAATCGTAAAAAGGTTTTTCAGTCTTTGAATTAATCGTTTGAGAAAGATGGTGAGAAGATATCTTTAAGTTTTCAGCGACAGTCTGAATTTTTAATTGAGGCTCTTTATAAAGTTCTTTTTCTTCAAAAAATGTTTTTAGATTTTTAAAAATATTATCCATTTCTTCCGCTGTCAAAGAAGACGTTTTATATTTTTCTTTCTCTAAACTTTCAGTCGTAGTTTTTTCGATAGAGCTAGACGTTTTGATTTTTTCCTCCTCCAATTCTATTGGTTGAAAATGAGCCAAAGTATATTGCTTGATGCCATGATAACTCAAATAAAAAATAGATAAAACTAAAAGAGAATTGACCAATGTGTAGACATTTCCAATATCTTGAATCCATCCAAAATTATAACTCAAAAAACCAAACAATGAAACGGTATTAATTATGATAAAAATGTAAGCAAAATTTTTCACCCAATTTAGTTGTAATGGCTCAATGAAAGAATAGAAATCTTTTATCTTGGATTGGTATTTTTTCAATTTTGATAAAAACCAAATCAGCGATACAATAACAAATAACTTATGTGTTTTAAAAAAGAAATGATAACTCAAAGTTGGAGAATAGTATCTTTCTTCTAATAACGCGGCATCATAATCTGTCAAAAAAATAAGATCCAATAACATGAAAGTTGTAAATCCAACAGCATAAATATAAAACCACCACCAACTCTTCTGAACTTTGTTCTTTCCATTTATCAATAACATTCCATAAGTCAAGAATGCAGGAAATAAATAGAATCCTACCACATTATGAAAAAAGTAATTAACTCTTGTAAAACCAGTTTGTAACCAGAGATCACTTAAAAAAAATCCTGCTAAAATAAGATTGATCGCAATCAAAAAATAATCGGTCAACTGTTTATCTTTTTTCATAAAAATAAAAAGTAGAAAAACAGCGACAATGCTAATCCCAATAATATTAATTGTATTCATTCCTTTGATAATCTCTGAGTGGAGAAATTGAGTCCGTTAAAGTTGCTTAGAAAAAAGCGCAAAGATAAGTTTAGAAAAGGTAATTCTCAATACGCAAAATGAACCTTGTCAAACTAATATCGAAAAATTAAAAAGAGGTGATGACTATAAAATGTCACCACCTCTTTTTTAACTTATAAAGTTTATTAAAAAATTATCCTTCCACCAATGTCCCCACAGCTTCCCCTTTAATAATTCTCATCAAATTTTCTTTTCTTCCTATATCAAAAACGATAATCGGTAAATCATTTTCTTGACAAAGTGTGAAAGCAGTTTTATCCATCACCTTTAATCCTTTGTTCAGAACTTCCGTAAAAGTAATCGTTTCGTATCGAGTTGCCGTTGGATCTTTTTCTGGGTCAGCGGTGTAGACTCCGTCCACCCGTGTTCCTTTCAAAATTACATCTGCACCAATCTCATTTGCTCGAAGTGCCGCAGCAGAATCCGTAGTAAAATATGGACTTCCTGTTCCAGCTGAAAAAATAACCACTCGCCCTTTTCTCAAATGACTAATTGCTTTTCTTCGAATGTAAGGTTCTGCAATTTCTCGCATTTCGATAGCTGTTACCAAACGAGTGAAAACATCAACACCTTCCAACGCACCTTGCAACGCCATCCCATTAATTACGGTTGCTAGCATTCCCATGTAATCTCCTTGAACTCTTCCGATCCCCGTTTCTTTAGCTTGTAATCCTCTGAAGATATTTCCACCTCCAATTACAACTGCAACCTGTACACCTGCTTCAACTAATTCCTTAATTTGTTCAGCATAATGTTTTAACATTAATGGTTCGATTCCAAATTCTTGATTTCCCATCAAAGATTCACCACTAAGTTTAAGAAGGATTCTTTTATATTTAATTGCCATGTCAAATGATATTTATTTTTTGGAAAAAATTTTATACTCCGTCTTGGTCAAAAAAAAAGCGAATTAAATAAATAATTCGCTTTTATATTTTTATTAATTTTTCATATCAAAAAATTAACCTAATGCAACATGTTTGAATTCAGTTACAGTCAAATCTTTGTGGGCACTTTGTAAATATGATTCAACAGTCATTGAACCATCTTTTACATAGATTTGAGCCATCAAAGTATTCTCTTTGAAAAACTTATTCATTTTACCTGATGCAATTCTTTCTAACATTGCTTCTGGTTTTCCTAATTGTCGAGCTTGATCCATATTGATTTCCATCTCTTTTTCAATCACAGCAGGATCAATACTATCTTTGTTCAAACCTAAAGGCTTCATTGCAGCAACTTGCATCGCAACATTTTTACCTGGCTCTACATAATCAGGTCCTTCTAAGTTTAATGCAACCAAAACAGCAGCACGGTTACCCATGTGTATGTATGGTAAAACTTGACCTTCACCAGCAGTAGTAACTACTTTCTCGTAAGCTTTCACTTCTACTTTTTCTCCAAATACACCTACTTGCTCTGTTACTTTATCTCCTACGTTCATTTCTGCATCGTAAGGTAAAGCCAATAAAGCTTCTAATGATTCAGGAAGATTTTTCAAAGCAACTTCTCCAATTGAAGTAGCTAAGGCAATAAATGCATCACCTTTACCTACGAAATCAGTCTCACAACTTAATCGTATGATGATTCCATTATTTCTATTGTCAGAAGTTAATGCGATTACCGCACCTTCTTTAGCATCACGGTCTGCTCTTTTAGCAGATAATTTTTGTCCTTTTTTACGAAGAATTGCGATTGCCTCCTCAATGTTTCCACCTGCTTCCGTCAACGCTTTTTTACAATCCATCATACCAGCACCTGAGATGTCACGTAATTCTTTTACGTCTTTAGCTGAGATTTTTACGTCCATTTTAATAAAAATTTTAGACTTGCCGATTTATTCGGCAGTATGATTATTAAGTGATTTAATTTCAAATTTTATTCACGCTCAAAAAATAATCTTCTAGGAAAATTATTTTTTGAGTGTGAATTTTACAAGCCAAAATCTAATTAAGCTTGTTTAGCAGCAGCTTTATCCACAGCAGCTTTGTTATTAGCTTGCTTAGCTTTTGCACCTTCTTTCAATCCATCTTGGATTGCTTCAACCATATAATTGATAATGATTGAAATAGATTTAGATGCATCGTCATTTGCAGGAATAGCATAATCTACTATGTTAGGATCACTATTAGTATCTACCATACCAAAAGTTCTCATTCCTAATTTTGTAGCTTCTGCCAAAGCAATGTGCTCGTGTCCTATGTCAACGATAAAAATTGCTCCAGGTAATCGGTTCAAATTAGCGATACCACCTAAAACTCTTTCTAATTTATTTCTTTCACGAGTTAACGTCAACTTTTCTTTCTTTGTTACACTAGTCAAAGATGTATCTGCTAACATTGTATCAATAGTCTGCATTTTTTTCACAGACTTACGGATAGTTGAAAAGTTAGTCATCATCCCCCCTAACCATCTGTCCACTACGAAAGGCATTCCAACACTTAACGCCGCTTTAGAAACGATATCTCGTGCTTGCTTTTTTGTAGCAACAAAAAGAATTTTTTTACCAGAAGCAGCAATTTGCTTTAATGCTTTTGCAGCTCGGTCTAATTCAGTATCAGTTCTATTCAAATCGATAATATGGATGCCTTTTCGCTCCATAAAAATATTTGGTTGCATTTTAGGGTTCCACTTTCTCTTCATGTGGCCGAAGTGAACGCCTGCATCCATTAACTCTTGATAAGTAGGTTTAGCCATTTTACTATTTTTTAGTTTGTTATTTTTTGTTTTGAAAGAAAACTTTCGTTTTCCTTTTTTCACAAAAAATATTTTTCAAACAGATTTTAAAAAAGATTAAAACGCCCGCATAAAAAGGGGCAAAATAAATTCGCAAAAGCGATCTCCCAACGATTAACGTTTTGAGAACTGGAAGCTCTTACGTGCTTTTGGTTTACCATATTTCTTACGCTCAACCACACGTGCATCTCGCATCAAGAATTTTCTTGATTTCAATGGACTTCTGAATTCTTCATTCATTTTAACCAATGCTCTTGAAATTGCCATTCTAATAGCTTGAGCTTGACCTTTGAATCCACCTCCGTTCACGTTTACTTTTACGTCATAAATATTACCATCTATTTCAACAGTATCAAATGGATCAGTAATATCAGATTGAATATGAGGTATTGTGAAATACTCTTTGTAATCTTTTCCGTTTACTGTGATTTTACCTTCTCCTTGAGTTAAGTAAATTCGCGCAACAGATGCTTTTCTTCTGCCTATAGCATTTATCATTTCCATATTAAACTATTTTTAAAGATTTTCAGGTTTTTGTGCTACATGCGGGTGTTCTGCTCCTGCGTACACAAATAATTTTTTAAACATCGCACGTCCCAATTTATTTTTTGGTAACATTCCTTTTACTGCTCTTTCAACAACAGCGTAAGGTTTTTTAACCATCAATTCTTGAGCAGTAATGCTTTTTTGTCCACCAGGGTACATAGAGTAAGACAAGTAAACTTTTTGTTCCATCTTGCTTCCTGTCAAACGAATTTTATCAGCATTGATAACGATAACATTGTCACCAGTATCTACGTGTGGAGTATAAGAAGGCTTATGTTTACCTTTTAATACTGTTGCAATCTTGGTACACATTCGTCCCAAAGTTTGCCCTTCAGCATCTACTACAAACCATTTTCGGTCTACAGTATCTTTATTAGCTGATTGAGTTTTGTAACTTAAAGTATTCACTCTATAATTATTTTAAAATGATAAAAATTTCAATTAGAAATCGCCTTGTTTAAAAGCGAGTGCAAAAGTAATTCTTTTGTTTATTAAAAACAAAGCTTTTGTCTCTAATTTTTATTTTAAAAATTCATAACTCATTGATAATCAGTTAAAATTTCGCACAAAAATTTTCAACTGATTAGATTTTTAAGGCTTTTTTTGATTTTTTTTGTAAAAAAAGTAGCTCGAAAGTTTTAATTCAACTATTTCATTTTTTTTGGGAAAAAAGAATTCTTTGTTTTACCTTTAATAAAGCACCAGAACAAACATATATTTTACTACAACATACCATGAAGAACGAAAAGGATTTCATCCCTGGAATTTATAACTACTGCGACCGCTGGTGCGAACGATGCCCTCTCTCCAATAAATGTCGAAATTTTCAAGCACAACCTGCCAAAGGCGAACATAGTCAAGATTTTGAAGCAGAACATTTTCTAGATTCGCTACAAGAGAGCGTACAAGATGCTGTTCAAATGTTGGAACAAGCTGCGGAAGAACGTGGATTGGATTGGGAAGAAATTCAAGACGCTGCTGAAAATTTTGAAGAGAAAGAACCTGAATACACTCCTACTCAATTAAATCTAATCAATCGAAGTAAACAATATTATAAATTGGCCAGTCTTTGGCTCAATTCTAATGAGCATTTGATTTCTCAAAAGGAAGAAGAAATTCAACGGAAAGATGAATTGGGAATTAATGTAGATCAAGAAGTTGATGAACTTAATGATGCACTAAATTCAATTTATCATTACCTCTATTTTATTCATACTAAAGTGGGTCGTGCGGTTGAAGGTCTTCATGATGAATGGATGCTTGAAGAATATCCTATTCAAAATGATGCAAATGGAACGGCCAAAATTACTTTGATTGCTATCGAAAAGAGTATCGCGGCGTGGGAAATAATTCGACAACAAATGCCTGATGCGGAAGATGATGTTTTGGATATTTTGGTTTTACTATCGAGATTGAAAGGTGGGATGAAAAAGGAATTTCCGCAGGCGGAGAGATTTGTGCGTCCTGGTTTTGATGAGGTGGGAGGAGCGGTTTCGGAGCGGTAAAATTGAATTAACTTCATAACTTAATTGGTACAACAATCACTCGACTATCTCCATTAGAAAATACAAAATAACTTAAAAGTAATGTTTCCCCATCATAGAATAATTGATAATTATCTGGAAACCCTACAACATTATCAAGACTCCAACTATCAATCAATTCAATACTAGGTAAAGAATATTTATTAATGGTCCGAATGCCTGCATTATTAGCTAAGATAGGATTAGATAAATTCACCAATGCCGATTCATTTTCTAAAAAAACAAAATCGTAACCTATCCCTTTATCATCAAGTGGGGCATAGATTGAATTAATAATCTCACCTTCAGCATTATAAAGAGTACCATTATTATTGGGTATAAAATAATTCTTATCTGAAGTATAGGCAATGCTTGGAAGTGGATTAGATAGAAAGTACGAAATTGAACTTTCGGAAAGTAACTCCCATGTATCTGAAAAAGTAAGGTCTATAAATCCACCTGATGAAACCTGTGTAGAAAAAACTAACCTTAAAGTATTTTCTGATGTAGAAGCAAAATCAATTTTTTCATTGTAAATATTAACGCAAGAACAATTGGCACTTCCAATAATATCACCATTCGCTCTGTCCAAAATTTTTATTGGAGATGGTGAATCCTCAACAAGAATGATTACTCCTTCTCTATCTGTATTTATCGCCTCAATTGTCTCACTTCCTGTAGCAATAACATCAATCTGATTCAAACTAGTTGCATCTAAAACAATGATTCTATTATCTAAAAAAAAATCCTCAGGAACTAGGTATATTTCATCTTGTCCATTAAACTTTCCATAAGAAAAAAGTCCATTGTTAAACCAGTAAGGAGATATGCTTGCCTCTGCTACAAGCTCTGCTGATTGATAATCATAAGCAAATATACTATCCCCGTCAACGAAGTAAATTAACTTTAAATCAGGATGATGAAAAAGATCAATATTTGAATTTTGCGTCGATTGGAAAATTAACTTCTCAGCAAAATCAATCTCTACTTCGTTACTCGTAATGTAGCGATCACTTAATTCAATAAATACTCGATAGTATAATTTTGTTTCTTCTGACAGAACTATTTCGTCCCATTCTGAAATGGAATTTGAAGACTCTAAATGAACAATTTTATTAATTTCCGAATTAAACAAAGAGGATGAAAATGGATCTAAGTTAGCTGGAATCGGTTCTGATGATTGAACAATAATATATCGTTCAAAATCAGAAATATTTACCTCCGTCCAAGAATGATACAATTGATTCCCATCTTGACTTATGGAAAGTTTAAATTCCTGCAATGGCAATTCTTGATCATCATTTTTACAACTAAAAAATGAAGAAAAAGCAAATAGAAAAAAGAGAAAGGGAGTAATTTTAGATTTCATTTCGATATATTTTCAATAAATATAAAATCTTTTTCCAACTAAAAATATTTTTTTAAAAACCTTCACGCCCCGTTTTTGTTACACTTCTCTTTACTATTTTGTCCTCACAAAGACATACCTTTGTAGGCATTCATTAGCAGAAATTTTTGATTGATAAAAAATGAACGAAAATAAAAATTTAAACGCTACGCAAATTTCACAAATGGAGGATAATGACCCCACCGCTGAATCTCGCAAACGCGACCACATCGAACTCGCTTTCCAATCACAAATTGAGGAAGGTAAATTGGATCATCGTTTTTATTACGAACCTCTTCTTGCTGCTCACCCTGAGAAAAATTCTCTCTCTGGTTTTGATTTTTTAGGAAAAAAAATGCGCGCACCTATTTGGGTTTCGAGCATGACAGGAGGAACTGGTTTTGCAGGAATTATCAATCATAATTTAGCACGAGCTTGCAAAGATTTTGGAATGGGAATGGGCTTAGGTTCATGTCGATCTTTGTTGTTTAGTGATGAACATTTAAAGGATTTTGATGTCAGAGATTTGATTGGAGAAGAGTTACCTTTTTATGCTAATCTAGGAATTGCGCAGTTGGAAGAACTGATTGACGACAACCAAGTTGAACTTGTAAATACCTTGTTACAAAAACTTCGGGCTGATGGTTTAATCATTCATGTCAATCCATTTCAAGAGTGGTTGCAACCGGAAGGTGATCGTTTTCGACGACCTCCAATTGAAACTATTGAAACTGTTTTGAATAAAATAAATGCACCAATTATCATCAAAGAGGTTGGCCAAGGAATGGGTTACGAAAGTCTAAAGCGGCTTTTTCAATTACCATTGGCGGCCGTAGATTTTGCTGCCAATGGAGGAACTAACTTTTCCAAAGTAGAACTTTTGCGAAGCGATGAACAGAAGCAAAGTATTTTCCAAAAATTAGCTTACGTCGGTCACAGCGCAGAAGAAATGACCATAATGACGAACCAAATCATAACAGATCTAGGAGATAAAATGCGGTGTAAAGAGGTCATTATTTCGGGCGGTGTAAAAAACTTTTTGGATGGTTATTATTTAATTAATAAATTAGACCTCCCAAGTATCTATGGACAAGCGTCAAGTTTTTTAAAACATGCACGAGGAGACTATCAAGAATTGTTTGATTATGTGGATGCGCAAGTGCAAGGATTAGAACTAGCTAACGCTTTTTTAAAAATAAAAAATTGAATCCATCACAATTATATTCACAAGGTGACTTGAAGTAACCTTGTGTGTAAGACATACTAAATTACTTTATCAATGAAAAAATCAATTTCAGGATTCTCAAAATTATCCAAGCGGAAAAAATTACGCTGGATTGTTGAGAATTTTTTCAAAGACCCTGAAAATGTGATGCGAGAACTCATGAGTCATTGGCATCAGAATGAGGAGCAACAAAGAGTATTGGATGGCTTTAGTGAAAACACTATTAGTAACTATGTTTTACCTTTTGGAGTAGCTCCCAACTTTGTCATCAATGATAAAACTTATGTCCTTCCGATGGTCATTGAAGAAAGTTCAGTAGTAGCTGCAGCTTCAAGTGCTGCTAAGTTCTGGATGGAGCGTGATGGATTTAAAGCTAAGGTAATTGCAACTAAAAAAGTTGGTCAAGTTCACTTTAGTTGGAGTGGAAATGTTGACAAATTAAATTCAGTCTTTGAAGAATTAGATGCACAATTACGAATCGACGTTTCACATATTACAGCCAATATGGAAAATCGAGGCGGTGGAATTTTGGATATTTCATTGCTTGATATGACGCACTTAGAAGATGACTATTTCCAACTCAAAGTCAACTTCGAAACCTGCGATTCAATGGGCGCGAATTTCATCAATTCTGTGCTTGAAGAGTTTGGGAGATCTTTAAAAACCTTCGTTGCAACCAATGAAGGTTTTGAAGGAAAAGAAAAAGAGTTGACCATCATCATGGCCATTCTTTCTAATTATACGCCAGAGTGTTTAGTGCGAGCATGGGTCGAATGTCCGGTGGAAGATTTAGGGAAAAATGGTGATTTAAATGCTTCAGATTTTGCTCAAAAGTTTTGCAAAGCAATTCGAATTGCGCACATCGATCCTCATCGAGCAACCACACATAACAAAGGAATTTTCAATGGAATTGATGCAGTAGTTTTAGCAACTGCCAATGATTTTAGAGCAGTCGAATCGTGTGGACATACTTATGCTGCAAGAGATGGACAGTATCGAAGTTTAAGTTATTGTAGTGTGGAAAATGGTATTTTTAAATTTTGGTTAGACTTACCGATTGCCTTAGGTACGGTAGGTGGCTTGACAAAATTGCATCCTGTAGCAAGACGTTCGCTGGAACTCTTGGGTAATCCTTCTGCTAGTCAATTGATGGAAATTATTGCAGTTGCAGGATTGGCGCAAAACTTTGCAGCAGTCAAATCTTTGGTCACGACAGGTATTCAAAAAGGGCACATGAAAATGCACCTTTTAAATATATTAAATCATCTTGGAGCGAATGAAAAAGAAGTTTCCGAAACGGTCACCTACTTTAAGGATAAAGTAGTTTCTTTCTCAGCAGTTCGTGATTTTTTAGATTTAATTAGAGGTGAGAAAAAAAAAGACATTAATCTTTTGACTGATCAAAAGGCTAGTTCATAAAATTACTTTTATTCTATTCTTAAAAACATAGACCTTCCAAAACTTTGAGTTCTGGAAGGTCTTCTATAATAAAAGAGACTCATTAAATTTCATTTTTTCAAACACGTAAATACATTGTTGGAAAATAAAAAACAATACATTCACGCCAAAGGAAAACTACTCCTTTCCTCAGAATATATTGTGCTCGACGGTGCACTTGCTTTAGCTTTGCCAACTTCAAAAGGACAAACTTTTACTTTTGAAAACGTTGCTGACCCTGAAGTGATTTCTTGGAAAAGTTTTGATGAGAAAAAACAAATTTGGTTCAAGGGAAATTTTTCTATGAAAAATTTTGAGGCAATCAAAACAAGTGATTCCGATGTTTCCAATCGTTTGACACAAATCCTAAATGTCTGTCGAGAGTTGAATCATTCTTTTTTAAAAGATGGAAAAGGTGTAGCGGTGGAATCACATTTAACCTTTCCAAAAAACTGGGGATTAGGAACAAGTTCGACTTTAATTTATAGTGTCGCAAAATGGGCGGAGGTAGATGCATTTGTATTGTTAGAAAAAACATTTGGCGGTTCAGGATATGATATTGCTTGCGCAGGTGCGGAGAAAAATATTTTATATTCAAAAAAAGATGGAATCGTAGAATGGTCGAATTGTGAGTTTGATCCTCTCTTTAAAGATCAATTATATTTTATTTTTTTAGGAAAAAAGCAAAACAGTCGAGAGGGAATTTCTCATTATCGAAAGATGGATAAGACAGACAATCTTGTTGCGGAGTTTTCATTTTTTACAAAGAAAATATTAGCCTGTTCTCATTTTTATGAGTTTGAAAATTTGCTAGAGCAGCATGAAAATTTAGTTTCTACAACATTACATTTACAAAAAGTAAAAGACTTATATTTTAAAGATTACTGGGGAAGTGTGAAGTCGTTGGGAGCCTGGGGCGGTGATTTTGTTTTAGCGACAAGTGATGGTTCTAAGAATGATACCAAACGATATTTCAAAGAAAGAGGATTTGATGTATTTCTAAAATATGAGGATTTAATTTTACCGTAATAAAAAAATAGTTTATGGCTAAGAAATGGTTTGATAGCAAAGTAATTAGAATTGAAGATGAATCTTCGACAACGAAGCGATTCTGGGTGCAAGTGGAGGGCGATGACATTGTTGATTTTAAGGCTGGACAGTTCGTCACTTTAGATTTACCGATTTCTGACAAACGAACGAAACGGTGGCGCTCCTACTCTATCGCGAATGCACCTGACCAATCTAATATTTTAGAATTTTGTATCGTCTTGCTCGAAGGAGGTGCTGGCACAACTTACTTTTTTGAAGAGGTAAAAATTGGAACTGAGATCAAATTCAAAAAACCTGCAGGTGGTTTTTATTTGCCTGAAAAAATAGAAACAGATTTGGTTTTTATTTGTACGGGAACTGGAGTTGCGCCTTTTCGAAGTATGCTCTGGGACATTTATAACAATAAGATCCCACATAAAAATATTCATTTGATTTTTGGAACTAGGACGGAGGATGGAATTTTATATGAAAATGAATTAGAGGATTTGATGGGAAAAATGCCAGAATTTAAATACTCGGTGGCATTATCCCGAGCGGAAGTTTTACCTGAAAAAAAATATGAATTGGCGAAAGGTTATGTTCATCCAATTTATCAAAAACACTTTGGAGAGATTAGAAATGATGTGGATTTTTGGATTTGTGGATGGAGTAACATGATTGATGAGGCGGTCGCGAAGTTAATAGTGGAGATGGGTTATGACAAAGGACAGATTCATTATGAACTATATGGATAATATTTTTCAAAAAAATATCATAATTCGGACAAAATAGATTCAACCAAATTCAGAGAAAAGCGTTACCTTTGTAGAATCAATCTAAATAACCTTTTTAGGAAAAATTAAATCGATAAATAAATCATGGAAAATACAGCAACTAAAAGTCCGGTAATGCTTTATACAGAGCAAACTCCTAATCCGGAATCGTTGAAATTTGTTACTAATAGAATGTTATTCAAAGGAACGGCAGATTTTAGAGAAGAAGACTTGGCGAAAGAATGGTCTCCTCTTGGAACAGCTTTATTTGAATTGCCTTATGTAAAAGGTGTTTATATTTGTAATAACTTCGTTTCGGTAACTAAGGAATTCAATTATTCTTGGGAAGACATCATGTTGAAGTTGAAAGATTTCATCAAAAAATTTGTCGAGAATGGTGGAGATATTGTAACTGAAGGCTTCGAGGCAGCAATGGCAAAAATCGAAGAAGAGCGTGGAGCGAGTTACGAATATTCTGAAGATGAAACGGTCATTGTTCAAAAAATCAAAGACTTGATTGACACATACGTGAAGCCAGCAGTAGAAATGGATGGAGGAAATATCGAATTTAAATCATTTGATAGTGACGGAATTGTAACGGTAATCTTGCAAGGAGCTTGTAGCGGATGTCCTTCTTCAACAGTAACCCTAAAATCAGGTATTGAGGGAATGCTAAAAAGAATGGTTCCAGAAGTAAAAGAAGTTGTTTCAGAAATGGGATAATTATAAAGATACAACCTATCATTTTCCACAAAATGATATTGGCGATGTTTCGAAGGGAGCGTCGCCATTTTTTTTTCTTTATTGTTACGCACCTTAAATCAACTTACCTTGTTAGATTCGTTTTAGACTCTGAATTTAATGGATGAATTGAGCATGGTTCTTTTTTTCAATGAAAAAAAGAACCAAAAAATTCTAGACGAAAAAATAGCTATTCACAAGGCAAGCTCCCGCTCTCTCATTTTTCGCCCTTCCTCGCCCACTCCTTACCTCTCATGGTTTTCCTTCCAATTTAAATTACCACAAAAAAGTCAAAATTTAATTACTTCAAGTGAAATCAAATTCTTATTCGTTACCTTATTTCCTAAAATGACTTCAGCCGCATTCCTACAAAAAATGTTCTTGGCAATGAAGAACCATATATATAATTACTATCTCTATTTTTTCCCGAGTCAAAATCATTTTGATAAGCATTCGTCACATTTTTTACGCCTCCAAAAACTTCTAACCCTGAATCCATTTTTTTCAAATCAAAAGTATAAGCTGCTTTCAAACTTAACTCTGTAAAAGATGGAGTCGTCAAATATTCATCAACTGTTTGTTCTGGCGCTCCTGCAAAATGTGCGATCTCCATATTTCCAGTATAAACTAGATTGGCCGAAACATTGATTTTTTTATTAGGCATAATCGTCAACATCGCATAGCCATATCGATTAGGTGTTCTTAAAAATTCTCTACGACCCTCAATCCCTTCTATATTTACCACAGACTCATCATACTCGCTCGTTTGCAAAGTAAAACCACCTTCCAATTGAATCTTCTGATTATAATTGGCTCGCACTTCTAATGTCGCACCTTGAACAGTTGCACCATCTCCATTTCTTTTTTCAAATAATTCTCCAAATGAATCCTCTCCGATCGACTCTTGAAAAAAAGCATTTTGCAAATAAGTATAAAATCCTTCTGCAGTAAATCCTACGATAAATTTATCTTTTGGTAAATCATAATTAACCGATCCACTCCAACTATTGGATCGCTCTTCTTTTAAATCAGGTGATAAGCTAATTCTCGAAATTCCTCCTCCTGCAAAAGCAATATGCAAGTCTGCATCAAAAGCTTGCGGTGCTCGAAAACCTGTTCCCCAAGTCAATCTAAATTGTGTCGTATTTTTTAATTTATATAAAAGTGAAACTCGTGGACTTGCAATAATTTGATCCACTAAATTATGCTTATCAAATCTTACACCTGTCAACAAACTTATCGAAGGAGTCACCTCCCAATCACTTTGCAAAAATCCACCTACATTTTTGGTCAACTGATCTACTTTATATCGATAAGCTGTAATTTCATCTAGTACATCATCCACCACATATTCACCTCCAATGGTTAGCATATTTGTCCCGCCAAAGAAATTTTGCAACCGATGATTCAACTGTATGCCTGCTTGAAAAGTAGTATTGTCAGAAATACCAAATGGAGGCGCCACTAAATGATTCGCAATCGCTAAACTGTCATCTGGAAAAATTCCTGTATAGTGATCTCGCTCTGTATTTTGCGCAGCGATGTAAGAAATAAATGAACTATTATCATCATTAAAACTAATCTGATAATCGATATTTCCCATCCAAACATTATGTGTTCTTTCTTCTGACTGCAAAGCCAAATGAGCAGAACCATCAACCATCTCCCCACCATATCGATATTCAGAAAGATTGCTAATACTCATTTCTATTTTCTGATTTTTAGTTGGTTGGAAAAATAAATTCGCACCTAATGAGCTATTTTTTAATTCAGGAATTTCAGAAAAATTATCTCCGTTATGATCGTACATCTCTCGCTCTCTATGATTAATAAAAAATGAAATCCCTGCATTTCCTTGATGACTCAAAGCGGTAGCATTTCCACTCAAAATATTTTCAGTTGCTTCGCCATTGATACTTTGGTAAGTATAATTTAGGTCAAAAGAATTTTCATTTGGAACTTTTGTAATCACATTTACCGTTCCGCCAATCGCACTCGAACCATATAAAGAAGAACCGCCGCCTCGAACTACTTCAATCCGATCAATCATATTTGTCGGAATTTGTTCCATTCCATAAAGTCCAGTCAGCGGACTAAAAATCGGCCGACCATTAATCAAGATTTGCGAATAACCTCCGCCTAATCCATTCATTCTCAATTGTGTATAATTGCAAGTCTGGCAATCCGTTTCTACTCTCAGTCCTGGTTGAAACCTCAACCCTTCTGACAAACTACAAGCCTGCACATCCCCAAGAGATTTACTATCTATCACATTTACAATGACGGGAGATTGGGTTTGTCGTTTAAAAGTTTTAGTTCCAGTCACCACTACTTGATCCAAATAAAATTGAGACTCTTCTAGATCAAAATCTAATTTTACCTGCGATTGAGATCCACTTATTTCTATAATTTCTTTTTGAGAAATAAACCCCGTAAACGAAACCACCACCGTCCACTTTCCCTCTGGTATATCCTTAATCGAATATTCACCATCCTTACCAGCAGTAGTTCCCCATGTTGTATTCTCTATTTGAATATTAGCAAACTCAAGCGGAGTCTCCTTTGAAGATATTTTACCAGTCAAGTTTCCAACTTGAGCTGTCGCAAAAAAACTGAAACTTATCAACAATAAACAGAGTACTTTATTTTTCACCATGTTAAATTTTATTTTAGAGTCGTAAATTTACATTTTTAGGCTCATCTAAAAAATAATTTAATGTAATTTTAAATAAAAAACTAATTTTCCAAAATAAAAAAAGCGATGTCAGTACTATTTGTACCGACATCGCTTTTATTTTTTTATAAAAATCTAAATGCGCTAACTACGTATTTCCATAAATACCATCAATCGCACCTTGATATTTTTCCAAAATAACTCTACGCTTTAATTTCATCGTAGGAGTTAATTCTGCTTTCGAACCATCTTCTTTTACTGCATCCCAAGTCGTATTCAATAAAGCAAATTTCTTGATTTGTTCGATATGACTGAATTCAGGATTAAACCCATCAATGCATTTTTGGTATTGAGCAATCACATTTGGATTTTTAATCGCATCACCCATCGAAGTCCATTTAACACCATTATTTTCACACCAGTTTTGTAGCGCTTCTGGAGCAGGAACGATCAATGCAGAAACAAATTTTTGCTTTTCTCCGACCACCATCATTTGCTCGATTAAGAAATCTTCTTTGAATTTATTTTCAATCGGAGCAGGTGCAACATATTTGCCACCTGATGTTTTGAGCAACTCTTTTTTACGGTCTGTAATTTTCAAAAACTCATTTCCTCCTGCACCTTTTATGATCTTTCCAATATCTCCAGTCAAAAACCATCGCTCGCCATTAATATCTTTAAATACCTCCGCAGTTTTTTCTGGTTGGTTATAATATCCCATCATGATGTTGGGCCCTTTTGCCAAAATCTCTCCTTCACCTTCTCGATAATTTCCATCTGAGTCATCAATTTTCACAGTAATGATATCAATTGCAGGACCAACTGTTCCAAGCATTGCACCATGTTTTTCAAAAGTATTAATTGTCAAACCTGGAGAAGTTTCCGTCAACCCATATCCTTCCCGAATTGGAATTCCAGCCGCTGAAAAAACTTTTACCATCTTCATCGGACAAGCTGCAGCTCCCGTCAAAATCCCTTTGACATTTCCACCAAGCGCTTCTCGCCACTTACTAAAGATTAATTTATCTGCAATTTTATCTTTAAAGCCAGGAGCCTTATCAAACTCATAATTATCTGTCAAACTCAACGCCCAAAAGAATAATTTCTTTTTCATGCCGGTCAACTCTAAGCCTTTGTTGTAAATTTTTTCGTAAACTTTTTCCAACAACCTAGGTACTGTTGTAAAGAAATGAGGCTGCACCGCTCTCAAATCTCCATTTTCGCCTCCTAAATTATCTGTTCCCGTAAAGACAACATTGATCCCTGAGTACGCATAAGAATACGCTGCTGATCTTTCAAAAATATGACAAATTGGTAAAAAACTCAAAGCAATATCTCCTGGATCAAGTGGTAATAAATCATTTACACATCTTACATTCGATACAATATTATCATGCGACAACATCACCCCTTTTGGATTACCTGTCGTACCTGATGTATAAATTAAAGTCGCTAATTCCGAAGGATTGATTGCTGCTTTTCGAGCTTCCACTTCGTCTTGTCCTTCATTGGTGAAAATATCTTCCCAATATTTTTTTCCTTCTGCTTTGTCTAAAGTATAAATATCAGTCAAAGTTGGAATTGCATGAAATTTACTATTTACTTTTTCGTACAAATCACCTTGCCCTACGAAAGCAATCTTCACTCCTGCATCATTAAAAATATATTCATATTCTCCAGGACTAATTGTTGGGTAAACTGGGACATTTATCGCTCCTACTTGCTGAATAGCAATATCCATCGCAACCCATTCTGGTCTATTTTTATAAACGATCAACGCCACTTTGTCGCCAGGTTGAACGCCTAATTTTATCAAACCACAACTCGCTTGGTTCGCCATTTGAATAATCTGATCCGTGGAATAATACTTCCACTCGCCATTTATTTTATGACCAAAAGCTTTCTCTTGCGGACAATTTTCTTTCTGATGATAAATAAAATCGAATAATCTTGTTACTGCCATTTCTTTTTAGAATTTGTATTGTAAATTGATTTTGGTTTCTAAGGAATAGTACATTAATAAATGGAGGTTCTTGGGTAGCTTATTTTGTTTCTAGTTTTTGCTTTGAAAGCATGAGTTTATCTGGATAAATAATTGTTTTCAACGTGAAAAATAGGAACAAAATAAGCAGTCAAGAATTTTCATTTATTATTGTATTATTCCTAATTGTGAAAAATAGTATTTTTTTCTAATTAAAAAAAATAATCAAGCGAGGAAGCCTTTTATTCTTTTCTTTCTTAATATTTTTCTACTTAAATCCATGTCAAAGATGGAAAGATAGGAAAAGGTAAATGCGCTATCTCTTTTCATTTTTCATGATGTTGTTGGAATTAAAATCCGATACCAAAATATTAATATCAAACTGATAGGAAAATAAATTATTATTTTTAAACTTTAGGGGTGACTAGATCTCTTACATATTTTTAAACTTTTCAAAAAAAAATTATGAAACAATTCGTAGCCATATTATTAATGGTATCTATCTTTTGCTCCTGCCATACACATCCAAAAGGAGCATCTCAAACCGAAACAAAAAATAATGAATGGATTTCCCTTTTTAATGGAAACAATTTAGATGGTTGGATTAATCATGGAAGTGAAAAATGGTATGTTGAAAATGGAGAGATAATTTGTGAGAGCGGTCCAAAAGCAGAATATGGTTATTTATCGACTGTTGATTTTTATGATGACTTTGAATTAAGTCTTGAATTCAAACAAGAAGCAAATGGTAACAGCGGTGTCTTTTTTAGATCAACTTTGGAAGGGACAAAAATTACTGGATGGCAAGCAGAAGTTGCTCCTCCAAAAAATAACACCGGTGGAATTTATGAATCCTATGGTCGAGGTTGGTTAATAAAACCTGATCCTAAAAAAGATGTCGCCTTAAAAATGGGTAAATGGAACACTATGAAAATAAAAGCTGATGGTGCAAAAGTCACCACTTGGTTAAATGGTGTAGAAATGATTCAAATCGAAGATGAAAAAATCGGAAAAGGTAAAGGAGCTATCGCTCTCCAAATTCATGATGGTGGTGGAATAAAAGTCCGATGGAGAAATATTAAAATCAACCCGATCAAAAAATAAATTATTATTTTTAATCTGAAATGAATTAGCTTACTAGGTTTTAAAATTTTCAAAAAAACATTCATGAAACAAATCATAACCATATTTTTAATTGTCATTATCTTTTGCTCTTGCCAAACTGATTCCAAACCAAAGGAAGTAGCTCAACCTGAAGCAAAAACTACAACAAAAACAGATTCGAAAACCGACGAATGGATTTCTCTTTTTGACGGAACAACTACCAAAGGTTGGAGAGCTTACAATGGTGATGCATTGCCAGCTCAATGGATCATCAAAGATGGTGCATTGACTTTTTCAACTGAATCAAAATTAGAAACTGATCGCCAAGGAGGGAAAGATATCATCTATGCTGCCGAGGAGTTTGAAAATTTTGAATTGTATTTGGAATGGAAAATACCTGAAGGAGGAAACAGCGGAATTTTGTACCATGTTCAAGAAGGTTATCCTGGTCCCTATGAAGTGGCTCCTGAATATCAATTATTGGATGATCTCAAATGGGAAGAAATCAATAATGCAAAATTGGAGGAGTGGCAAAAAACAGCTGCCGACTATGCCATGTATACTCCAGACAATAATCAAAAAATAGTAAAACCTGCTGGCGAATGGAATACGTCCAAAATTTTATTTACTCCTGAATTAGCAGAGCATTGGTTGAATGGAAAAAAAGTTTTGTCTTTTGTACCTTGGTCTAAAGATTGGGAAGAACGAAAAGCAAAAGGTAAATGGAAAGATTTTCCAAAATATGGAACATTCAAGAAAGGATATATTTGTCTGCAAGATCATGATAGTCCGCTTTGGTTTAGAAATATAAAAATTAAAAAATTACCTTCTTAAACAAGTTTTCCTAAGAATAAAAAAAATTAAAACAATATGAAAAAAAGAGAATTCCTGAAAAAGGTAGCCGTGCTTTCTACAGGCGTGACCATCTTACCTTCCTGTGGCGTTAGTCCATCAGACGAGAATCAGAAAACAGATGATAAAAATAAAGGTGCTGACTTAGACAAAGAAGTTAAACGAATCAGAACTGCTCATATCGGAGTTGGAGGAATGGGTGCTGAAGATTTGAAAGCAATTTCTTCTCATGAATTTGTTGATGTAGTTGCTATTTGTGATGTTGATTTTATTGCATCGATGGCTGCCCAAAAATTGCATCCTAAAGCTCAAGTATATTCAGACTATAGAGAAATGTTTAAAATAATGGGTAACGAAATTGATGCAGTAATTGTGTCTACTCCTGACCATACTCATGCTCCTGCCTCGATGATGGCAATGGGTCTCGACAAAGCAGTTTACTGTCAAAAACCATTAACGCATCATGTATCGGAAGCAAGAGCTATGCAAAAATTAGCTAAAGAAAAAAACTTAGTTACTCAAATGGGTATTCAAGTTCATTCTTTTTATGATTATAAATTAGCCACACTTTTAATCCAAGATGGCATCATTGGAAAAGTAAAAACGGTTAGAGCATGGTCTCCAAAAAATTGGGGCTATGATGGTCAAGAACCTGAAGGAAAAGATAAAACGCCTGATACTTTGATTTGGAATTTATGGTTAGGGACTGCTCCTGAAAGACCTTTCAAGAAAAAATTCTACCATCCAGGAAATTGGAGAAAGTTAATGGACTATGGCTGTGGCACACTTGGTGACATGGGTGTTCATATTTTTGATACGCCTTATAATGCATTGCAGTTAGATGTTCCAAAAACGATTGTAAATAATTGTAGAGAACCTAACGGTTTTGGTTTTCCAGAAAAAAATGAAGTCACTTATGAATTTCCAGGAACAAAATATACAACCGAAAACCTGACTTGGATATGGACAGATGGTGAAGGAGTTCCTGCTTCTCATGAAGATCTGAAATTACCAGGTGATGAAGTACTTCACGATCAAGGTGCTATGTTTATTGGAGAAAAAGGAAGATTGTATTTGCCCCATTTCCAATTGATGCCAAAATTAATTGTTGATGGAAAATACCAAGAAATGGATATTTCTAAATTCAAATTGGAAGAACCAGTTAGAGATTACGAAGCGGAAGCGCCAAAGCATTATCATCAATTCATTGATGCTTGTTTGGGAAAAGATAAATGTACCGCACCATTTTCTTACGCATCTCGATTGACGGAAACAATTTTATTAGGAGTGATTGCTGGGCGTTTCCCCAATCAAAAACTTCATTGGGATAGTGCAACTGCAAAATTTAAAGAGACAGAAGCGAACCAATTTTTAGATTCGAAATATCGAGTCTTTTAAAATAAAAAAAGAGGTGTGATTAAAAATTCACACCTCTTTTCTTTTAATTTTCAATCACAGATTCTACTCCTCCATTCTTAATTGCTTCTTCAATTCTTTTGCCTTAGCATAAAACGACTCTCTAGAATTTGCCCTGATTCGATCTAACCTTAAATTTGCTACCTCATCATTTCTATCAATCAAAAGCGAAGTGACTATATGATTCCATCCTGCCTCTTCTCGATAAGATGAACCTGGTCTATCTAATATCTTTTGATAATTTTCTTTTGCAGATTTGTAATCTTTAAGATAAAAAAATGACTGCCCTAAATAAAATTCAGTTACGTCATTGGAAGATTTTATTTCCTGGATATGACTAATTGCTTGCTTATAATTTTTATTATTAAACTCCTCTATGGCTAAATTCCAATCTGGGTTCCCACCACTTCTCAATTTTTCATCTCCCTCTGGAGCATAAAAATAAGCAAGCAATGGATCATTGGAAGTAGGAGCATCTATTAAAAAATATGCTGCGGTGGCGAGTAAAATAAAACTTGCGGCAACCGCCATTTTTCTAATTGAGTTGCTCCACATACTTCTGACTTTAGTTGCTGGTTTTGGAATAGCGACAGGTTTTTCCAATGGTTCATTAATCGTAACGATACCATTCTTTTTTTTTCGCCAATCTTTTAACTTAGATCTTAAAGCTTCTTCGGATAACAAATCAATTGCTTGCCTAGAGATTTTATATTTTTCTGTAGCCTCTGATAATTCAGGGCTAGACTTGAGTTCTGATTCAAAATTCTGTTTTTCCTCAACAGACATTTGTTCCTCAAAGTAGGATTCTATTCGTTTTAAGTAAGGTTCTTTATTCATGCTAAGTCGGTTTTTTTCCAAGATTGAAAATCAATTAATTCCTGCAATTTCCCCATACATCTAAATCTAGCGAGCGCTGCTTTAGCCGCATTTTCATGACCTGCTTTTTCTGCAATTTCTTTCATCGAAAAACCATCGTTCCACAACTGAAGTGTTTGACGACATTTTTCACCTAACTGCGACAACCAATTTTCTAATAATTTCTTTTGTTCATTTTTCACCATTTGCAATTCCATGGAATGATCATGCTTATCCAAATGATGAGATTCTCCTGGCAAATCTGGTTTAGTAATTCGTCTTTCATTTAATTTTAAATTAATACAAAGACTCCGAAAAAAACCTTTTACATCACCTCCATGATAACTATTCCCTTTTAACAATCTTTCCAGTTGGATAAAACCTTGTTGGTAAATATCCTCCGCTTGAGAATTAGTATGTCCCAACGATTTCATTTTTCCAACAATTCGTCTTTTCAAATCTGTTTGATCCTTGGCAATAAAATTCATTACTTGTTGTCGCAAATCTTCATTAATTCTTAATTGGTCGCTCCACCCTTTTTTAATTTTTCCAATAAAAAATTCAACAATAGTTTTTTCTTTATTTTCATTTTTATCAAAAAAGATGGCTGTTCTAATTTTTTTAATTAGAGGAGCTGGTTTTATTTCTTCCTTATCAAAGAAGGAATTAAGATTTAAAATCTTCTTATTTGGAAATGCTAGTTGTTGAATGCTTTTTACTAAATCGATGAGTACATCATCCATTAAATTAAATGCATCATTTTCTGTTCCTCCCATCAATTTAGTACACGCTACTATTTCTTCATTCAGCGTGTCGTGTTGGGTTAATTTTTTTAGTGCATCATCGCGCGTTGCTTCATCTTGGAGAATTGCAAAAATCAATTCATCATATGTCGTTTCAATAGTGGAGCTCGTATTCATTTACAAGGGGTAATTGGTGTGATAAATATTTCCTAAGTAAGAAAGTTTTTTTGTTATTATTTATTTTCCAAATGTATAAAAAATCAATAATATTCAATAATATACTTATATTAGTTCGTTTTTAAAATAAAAATTTTGCGAAACGATCATAACCCAAAATATATTCTCAACTCTTTCTTATCCATTTTATAGTCCCTTAATTTAATTTTAAAATCAATTTGATATTTTTGAAATATTAGTCTTTCTAATTACCTCATTAATTATGCAATAGTATAATGCTATGGCTATATTCATTTAACAAAAAACCATTATGAAAAAAACATCAAAATTTATTTTAGGAATTCTTCTTTTACTTCTTCTTTTGATTATAATTTATATCGCTAAATGTGATCTTCCAAAAACAGAAGACAATCCAGTTATAGAAGAAGGAAAAGGAGGAGGAGAAATAATAGAAGAAAGTGTAATTCCTAACCAATACATTCTTTCCTTTTCCGATTCCATTTTAGAAAATGACGTAATGGTTCCTTTGGATACTGCCACAATTCAATCATTAATTGAAGAATTCACCTCTCAAGGTGATACCGTATTGAAAGAATGTATGTGCAAAAAAATGGTATTAATTGCACCTATCTTTCCTGTAACTCCACAAGAAAGACAACAAGAGGCAAAGGCCAAACTTGATCCACAAGGAAACGGAATTGGAAAATATGGTACTTCAAGTTTGAATTATACGCTTCAGATTCGTCCACACAAATCAGATTCAGTTGAATTTAATTATGAATTTAATTACCAAGATATCTATACCCGAACTCCACTACCTGGTGAAAAGTCAGTAAAGGTTGCTATTCTAGATACTGGATTTGATCCTTCCCATAGTTTATTGACATCTAATGTTTGGACTAATCAAAACGAACCTATTGACTCTTCTGATGATGATGAAAATTGTATTATCGATGATGTCAACGGAGTAAATATTCCAACTCATGAACCAAGATTTAATCTTTCTGACGGACACGGAACAGCTGTCGCTGGAAAAGTTTTGAATGTTCTAGGAGATGGATATCCATCCGATGTATATCTTCAAATGATGAGTGTAAAATTCACCAGCGAAGATCCAACAACAAATCGTCAATCTGGAAATCTATTTGATGCAGTATGTGGTATGAGGTATTCAATTTCTCAAGACGCATCTGTTATAACTGCTAGTTTTGGTGTACAATTAAATACTCCAAGTATTCTTTTAGAAGATGTATTAAAAATAGCTGAAAAGAAAAACGTAACCATTATAGCTGCTGCAGGAAATGCAGGAAAGGATATTGATTCTCTTCCTTTTTATCCAGCGAGTTATGCTGGTATTGCTGGATTTGAAAATGTGATTTCAGTAGGAGCCGTTAATAATTCTAATAACCTAGCTAGCTTTTCTAACTATGGAAAAAAATCAGTTCTTCTAGCAGCTCCAGGTGTTCAGCAAAGAATTCTACTTTCTAGTAGTCCAAGTGGAGAAGGAAAAATGGATGGTACTTCTATAGCTGTACCAATTGTAGCTAGTACCGTTTCCATAATCAAAGCACACAGACCTAATATTAGTCCAACTGCATTAAGGCTTTGTTTATTCAAAGGAGTTGACGCAGATTCTCTTCTTTTAACTCAAATCAACAAAGGAATTTTTAATCCGGACGCTGCTTTAGATGCCTGTGATATTCCTCCTCTTGAATAAAAACGAGAAGGGAAACGTATTAAAAAAAAATGACATAAACATACTATTCTCTATCGCAAATCTGTTAACGATAGAAGTTTATGAACTTAGTTTTGTGATGACCGAAAGGTTATCACAAAACTTTTTCAGTTTATTCAAAAATTTGGAACTCTTGTTTTCCAAAAAATCAAAAACCAAAATGAAAATTTTTCCACCTCTACTCCTTTTATGCTTTTCCCTTTTTTATTTCTCTTGCCTAACTGAACAAAATCCTAATTCTGACAAAGAGATTCTTTCTCTTAAAGGAGGTGAAAAAGTAGACAGTCTTTCTACCTACGTGAATTCTACTTTTGATGAGTACTATTATAATTACAAATATGACTCAACTCAAATCATGAACATGCTCATTGACCTTGGAGAAAATATAGACATAAAGGATAAAAATAATGCACTAATACTCGCCAATATTGAGCATACAAAAGGTAAAGTTCAATACACAGAAAATGCATTTGGACAAGCTATTATTTATTATAAAAATGCCCTCGAAATTAGGAAAAAGCACCTCGATGAATTTGATAATGATATTATTCGAGGTTACCATAATATCAGCATGTGCTATGATTTAATTAAAGAATATTATAACTCATTAGAATATTCCATCAAGGCTGCTAAAAACTTAGAAACAACTCCAAGTAAATTAAAAACTGCAGTTTACCATCAATTATCTCGTGCTTATCAAAACATTCAAGACTTAGATAATGCCAAAGTCTACTTGAATGATGCAATTGCAATTTATGCTAAGGAAATAAGAAATAGTGAAGGAAATGAAAAACGAGATTGGGAAAAATTATGGGGCGTCGCTTGTCATGACATGTCAACTTTGCTGTACAATAGATTAAAAGATACCAAAGATTCTCCCGTTTACCTCAACAATACATTAAGTGTTTTTAGTCAACTAACCAAAGATAAATCCTACCATGAGCATCTAGCAAATGGTTATCACAATGCAGGACTATATTATGCTGCGTTAGATGATTTGAATAATTCACTTCATTATTACAATCGGTCTTTAGCAATTAATAAATCACTCAAAAGACGAGGTAAATCCATTGGTCAAAATCTCGATAACATGGGTGTAATTTATAAAAGAAAAAAGCAATTAAAAAAAGCAAAACAATCTGCACACGAAGCATTAACTTATTTTAATTCCAAAAAAGACAAATTAAACATCGCTTCAATTTATGATAACTTAGGAGATGTTTTTAAAAAAGAAGGAGATCTAGATAGCGCCTTGATCTGCTATAATATTGCGATCAAAAATATCGTAGCTGGTTATGATTTTAGTAAAAACAACTTAGCATCTAATCTAATTATCGATGCCAATACCATCACCGATAAAAATGGATTATTCATTACTTTATCTTCCAAAGCAGATGCGCTCCGTCAATATTTTTCCAAAACAAAAAATAAAAAATGGTTGCAAGCTTCTTTTGATACTTATCTCCAAGTGGATTCTTTGGCAGATTTGATGAGGTTAGAATTTAGTTCGGATGCGTCCAAAGAATCATTGGTAGCTCGTACTAAACCTGTCTACGAAAAAGCCATTGATTTATGTTTGGAAATGAAGAAGGTGTATAATGATGAGGTTTATAATAGTCATGCTTTTAATTTTGCAGAGAAAAGTAAATCTATCATTTTACTGGAAGCAGTTAGAAAAGCAAAAGCGAAATTGATCGTTGATGAACAATTAATTGAAAAAGAAAAGGCCCTCAACTTAAAGCAAAATTTTTATGAAAAAGAATATGCATTAGCTTTAATCCGAGAAGATGCGAAGACTCAACCGCTACTAGATTCGCTATCAAAATACCGAACGAAATATAACGAAATCCTTCAAGTGATCGCCCAAGCAAATCCAACGTATCTTTCTCTAAAGAAAAATACTAACACGATAGATTGGACTGCTGTGCAAAAAAATCTATTGAATGACGACCAAAGTTTTATCGAATATTTCAAAGGTGATAGTGCGATCTATGCATTTGTCATTAATAAAAATTCTTTTAATTCTGTCAAAATAGAACTCGATGCTCCGATCGATTCTTTAGTCAATCAACTGAATCGAGGTATCCTTCAAAAACAAACTAAAGAGTACTCAACCGCAGCAACTAATTTGTATGCGAAAATTTTCGAACCCATTCGAGCAGCTTGTGGAACTTCCAAACATTTGATTATCGCTCCTGATGGAATTCTTTCTCATATTCCTTTTGAAGCTTTATTGACTCAAAAAGTAGCGGAAGAAAATGAACAATATTTTAAAGATTATCCATATCTGATTAATGATTTCATCATCAGTTATAATTATTCCGCTTCTCTTTGGAATGAAATGAAACAAAAAGAAATCGCTCCAAATGCACAAAAACTTTTTGCAGGCTTTGCACCGTCCTTTCCAAAAAACACGAATATTGATTTAGAAATTTCCAATGATTTCTCTGTCAACTTTGGCGAATTAGAATGGAATATTGAAGAAGTCAATTCTATCCAAAACAAAATGGAAGGTGATATTTTTACAACACAAAAAGCAACGGTTGAGAATTTTAGAAAACATGCACCGCAATATCGAATCCTACATTTATCTACCCATGGAAAAGCAAATGATAAAGCAGGCGATTTTTCTTGCTTAGTTTTTAATGGGAAAGATGGAAAAGGGTTTGAATATTTTTATACCAAAGATTTGTATGCTTTACAACTCAATGCAGAGTTGGTCGTGCTAAGTGCCTGTGAAACTAATATTGGAGAATTGAAAGAAGGAGAAGGCATTATTAGTTTGGCGAGAGGTTTTTCTTACGCAGGTGCATCTAGTATCATTACTACTTTGTGGGTGGTCGATGATGAGGTTTCTAAAAAAATGATGGAAGATTTTTATTCCGAAATCTTAAATAATAAAAATAAAGCGGAGGCATTGCATGAAGTGAAAAGAGGTTTTTTCCAAAATCAAAAACTCAATCGAAAAGCACATCCATTTTATTGGGCTAGTTTTATTCCGATTGGTGATATGGGATCGATTGCTTTGGAGGTTCTGTAATTTTTTTCATAGAAAAAAAATACAAAAATGATCCCAAATTTTCTATTTGAAAATTTGGGATCATTTTTTTTTGCACAAACTATATCTCTTTTACAATACACCTACAAGTCCATTAAAAACAATATCTCTACAGAGTTACAAAACATTATTTATCTTAATATATTATTTCTAATTTTACATACTTCACAATAGAAGTTATTCACCCAACTCATTATTAAAAATAACAAATATTCACACTTACCAATTATGATTTTAAAAAGGAAATTAAATCTTTTACTTTTTTTATTCTCTATTCAATTTGCTCAAGCCCAATGTTGGAATTTAGTTTGGGAAGATGATTTTAATGGGTCTTCACTAGATGCTTCTAATTGGAGTGACCAGACAGGTGCAGGAGGTTGGGGAAATAATGAATTACAATATTATACCAATCTTTCAACTAACCTTTCTGTCAGCGGCGGCACCCTCCAGATTACTGCTCAAGAGGAAAGTTACATGGGGTCTGATTATACGTCTTCTCGAATCCGATCAATTAATAAATCCGATTGGACTTACGGAAAAATGGAAGCTCGAATTAAGTTACCTGAAGGTCAAGGTATTTGGCCTGCGTTTTGGATGATGCCGACAGATAGTGAATATGGTGGATGGCCTGCAAGTGGCGAAGTGGATATCATGGAATTTTTGGGCCATCAAACAGCAACAAGTTATGGAACAGTACACTATGGTTATGTTGGCGACCATCAATATATGGGTACATCTTATTCTTTACCTACCGGTATTTTCCCTGGAAGTTTTCATGATTTCACCATCGAGTGGGAGGCTGCCGCTATAAGGTGGTACGTAGATGGAAATTTATACTATACGATAACTCCATCAAATTTGGGAGTATACCCTTGGGTCTTCGATAAAGATTTTCATTTTATTTTGAATCTTGCAGTTGGCGGTGATTGGCCAGGCAATCCTGATCCTTCTACGATATTCCCCCAAACTATGGAAGTAGATTATGTAAGAGTTTATCAACTGCTTACCGATATTAAAATAGAAGGTGATGATTACGTTCAACCAAATGATGCTAGTGTAATTTATAGTGTACCTTCCATTTTCAGCACTACATATACATGGAACGTTCCGTTTGGCGCATCCATTACTTCGGGACAAGGAACGAATGCAATAGTAGTAAATTGGGGAAGCACATCTGGGAATATTACTTGTAACCTAGTGAATGGTTGTGGGAGTGAAATATCTACTTTTGCAGTAGAAGTAAATCCTAATTTTTTTGAAAACCCAGCTTTTGAGAATGATTTTATCAATTGGAATACAGGAGCAAATAATGGTGCTGTTGCCAATTTTTCTATAACTACAACTAATCCACAAGAAGGAACCAACGCAGCAGAAGTATCAGTAATTACCGCAGGTTCCAATGTTTGGGATGTACAATTACAACGAAGTGGATTTTCATTGGAAGGAGGAGAAACGTACTCATTAAGTTTTTGGGCAAAAGCAGCAACCAATGGTTTGCAGTTCCCTGTAGCTTTTGTCAAAAACCAAAGCCCTTGGACATGGTATGGTGGAACGACCGTTACGATGACAACAACCTGGACAGAATATACGCTTAACTTTACTCCTTCAGTAAGTGACGATGTATTATTTAATATAGATTTGGGAGGGAATACAGCCGATTTTTATTTTGATAATTTTGTTTTTGGAAAGACAAGCGCACTCCCAATTGAGCTTGCTAATTTTTCTGTTAAAAATATCGAAGAAGAAAAAAGTTTACTTAACTGGTCTACCTACTCCGAAAATAAAAATGATTTTTTTGAAATATTAAAAGGAAATCAATCGGGAGAATGGAAGTCAATCGGGAAGGTTTCGGGACAAGGAAATAGCCAACAACTCACTACATATCAATTTATAGATCAAGCCCCTTTTAATGGATTTAATTATTACCAACTCCGTCAAGTAGACTTAGATGGGACGTATTCCTTAAGTACAATTCGATCTACCTTTTTTGATAAAAACAAAATATTATCTATTTTCCCTAATCCAACCTCTAACTCCATTTTCTTAAAAAATCACGGAGGGGGAAGAGTGAGTATTTTTAATGTAAATGGTCAAATGGTGTTTCAAAATAATTTTGAAAAAAACGAAGTAACAGAAATTTCAATTCCTTCTTTAACCAAAGGAATTTACTTCCTAAAGGTTAGACATAAAGATGAAGTCAAAGTATTTCGTTTTTTGAAAGAATAAAACTATATCCAATTTTCTCACTCAAACAAGCTGTTATAGTTTTTTGAAAAAATAAATATTAGGAATTCCGAATTTTAAATTAGAAAATTTGGGGTTCTCTTTTTTTAGTAAATTTCATCTAATCTGGACTCCAATCACACTGTCTCATCTAAAATTCAACAAAAATTTGAGGATATTAAACATAGGAAATAATGGAAATTTCTGACAATTTTTCGCTGATAGTCTTAAAAAATAAGTCCTTTCAGATTCCTACTCCTAGTATTCATTTAACAAAAAATCAATACTTCATTTTTTAAGATTTTTTTTGCGAAAAATAAACTTTTACCAAAGTTTACCTATCTTGTGTAGGTTTTAAAGGTATACCCAAATACCAATTTGTTATAACCTTAAATATTATCTACATATATACATTTTAGTTTTCCAATTCCGGATTAAGGAGTAACCTTAATTATCCCAAACCCATTCATTACAACAAAACTCTATCATAATAAACACATTAACATAATACCCTTATGTATTAAGAGGCTATGGGTTCATAGCATTCGAATACTTAAGATCATTCTTCAACACAAATAAGTTAACCATGAAACTTTTTAATACATCAACTCTTATGATAAGAAGTCTTTTTTTGATATTTTTTCTGTCCTTTAGTTTTTCTCTTACTTCCTTTGCCCAAGGAACAGTCTTAGCTCCAGGTGATGTTATGGTATTGCAAATCGATGAAGATGAACAAGGAGTAACTATGGATAATTTCATCTTTGTGACCTTTGTTGATTTAGTAGCAGGAACAACTATTTACTTTACAGATTGTGGTGTTTTTCCTGGTTCAGGTACTTTCGTAGACCCCTCAGCTACAACTACAGGTGGTATAGATCAATATCCAACTTGTCCAGAAGGAGCAGCAAAATTTGTTGCAGCAGCAGCGATAGATGCAGGAAGTATGTTTCAATTCTCTGGTGTTACAAGTGGTCCTCAATTCTCTGACTTTAGTGATGCTTTAATTACGGGTGCTAAATTAGACTTTTTCACCGCTGGCGATCAAGCTATTGTTTTTCAAGATACAGATGGGGCTGGAGGATTAGATCCTTCCGAGAACCCTACCTTTATATTTATCCTAAATGCTGATGCTGGTAATTTTACTTTTAACCCCTCTCCTTATTATCTTACTCCTTCTGGAGGTCAGTTAAATGATGGCTCTGGAACAAGTGTTCCGACAGGATTGACAGCTTCTAATTCACCAGCAGGGAGTGCAACTGCTATGGCAGTCGGTGAAGGAAGTGCAGAAATTGATAATGTAATATTTAATGGTACGAACCTAGTTCCTTTTACAGGAGCCACTCAGGCGGAAAAAATTATGAATGCCAAAATAGCCATCCTTGCAGTTAATCCTGGTCCTCTTGGAGATGATGAGAGTAATGGTTTGAATTGGTTTGGTGAAAGTAACACGAGTCAAGGTGACGCAGATGATATATTATATTTCCAATATGAAGCTTTACTAGTTAATGCAGGAAATATTCTACCTGTTGAATTAACTTCATTTATTGGAAGACCAAAAGTTAAGACCATCAACCTTCTATGGACAACTGCTTCTGAAACTAATAATGATTATTTTAAAGTAGAAAAAAGTACTAATGGTATAGACTTTAAAGAGGTGATCGAAATAGATGGAAGAGGAACAACTAATTTAGAAACTAAATATAATTGGACTGATCAATCACCTAGTGATGGACTAAACTACTATAGATTACTTCAAGTAGATTTCAATGGTGACAAGTCTTATTCTGATATAATTGTAATAGAATTTGAAGCCGACAGAAGTGAAATCCAAGTCTATCCAAATCCTACCATAAAAGAATTAAACATCAATCTTCCTGAAAATTGGGACGACGAAACCTCCATCGTAATCTATGATTTTTATGGAAATTTGATTAACTCTTTTACTAGTACTTCTGGTTCATTGACTTTTCCAGTTGATAATATCCCAGCAGGTTGGTATAGACTTTCTGCTATTAATAAAAGTAAAGTTTTGAATGCTTCTTTTGTAAAAAAGTAGTTTCGATTAACAAAACATTTTCCTTTATTTATCAAAAAAACATAAAAACATCCTAAATTTTCTAATTGAAAATCAGGGATGTTTTTATCAAAAAAATGCTTTTTTAGAAATTTTATTTCTTAGCTTTGTATAAGTTTATAAGGTATACCCAAATTCCAAATGGCAATAACCTTAAAGAAATCATCCAATACATTTTCATTCCAATTCCGTTTAAAGTACCAATCTAAACTTCCCCAAATACAATAACCAGGGTAATATCCTTTAGCCAATAGTCACTATAATTTCTCTATTTGTCTTTACATAAATGTATGTATGAGACAAGTAATTTTCGAATATTCAAAGTAATTTTCACACTAAAATTTAAGTTAACCATGAAAAATTTTACAACAACAACTCTTTTTATTAGAAGGCTTTCTTTTATATTCCTGCTAGCCTTTAGTTTTTCTTTTACTTCCTCTGGGCAAGGGACTGTCTTAGCTCCAGGTGATATTATGGTATTGCAAATTGATGAGGATGATAAATTCATTTTTGTGACCTTTGTTGACTTAGTAGTAGGAACAACTATTTACTTTACTGATTGTGGCGTTTTTCCTGATACAAGGACTTTCACAGACCTCACCTCTGCACCTACATATACAAGTTGTCCAGAAGGAGCAACAAAATTTGTTGCGACATCAGCCATAGATGCAGGAGCTGTATTTCAATATGGAGGTTCTACTCCTGAGCCACAATTTTCTTCTCATACTGATGCTTTGATTACTGGCTCGTTAGATTTCACTTTTTCTGGTGATCAAGTTATTGTGTTTCAAGATATTGATGGTACTGGAGGATCGGATCCTTCTGCAAATCCTAACTTTATATTTATCTTGAATGCGGTGTCTGGTAATTTTGCTACTAACCCTCAGCCTAATCCTTCTTTAAACCCTGAAACGGGAACCAGTATACCAACAGGATTGACTGCTACAAATTCACCTGCAGGTAGCGCTACTGCAATGGCCGTAGGTGATGGGACTGGAGAATATGATAATGCTATATTTGATGGAACAGGGGTACCATTTACATCAGCTGCCACTCTTGCAGAAAATATTTTGAATGCCAAAATAGCCATTCTTGCATCTCCTGGTTCAGGTGGTCTAAATTGGCTTGGTCTAAGCAGCACGGCCGGTAATACGGAGTATTCCGGTTACGAAATTTCGCTACTTGCTGCAGTTAATATCTTACCTGTTGAATTAACTTTTTTCAAAGGAAGACCTAAAGTAAATACTATCGACCTTCAATGGGTAACTGCTTCTGAAACTAATAATGATTATTTCGCAGTAGAAAAAAGCACGAACGGTATTGACTTTAAAGAGATGACCGAAATAGATGGTAGAGGAACAACTACATTGGAATCTTATTATAACTGGGTAGATGAATCTCCTAATGATGGACTAAACTATTATAGATTACTTCAAGTAGATTTCAATGGTGACAAGTCTTACTCTGATATGATTGCGATAGCATTTAAGGCGGATAGAGATGAAATCCAAGTCTACCCAAATCCTACCGTAAGAGAATTAAATCTTAACCTTCCTGAAAATTGGGACGGTGAAACTACGATAGCGATCTATGATTTTTATGGAAAAGTAATTAATTCATTTTCTATTTCTTCTGGATCATCAACTTTCTCAGTTGACAATCTTCCAGCTGGTTTCTATAGACTTTCTGCTATTAATAAAAGCAAAATTTTAAATACTTCTTTTGTGAAAAAGTAAGTCAAATTTTTAATTCTAAATGTTTTCTTTTTTCAAAAAAAGAAGACTGAAATCATCCCGAACTTTCAATTAGAAAGTTCGGGATTTTTATTTTACGCCAATGTCCCTCCTCTTCAAATTCAAGCATCTCCCCTCTTAGAAATACTTCCGAAAAATAAATTAAAAAAAATCATCATTTCTTGAAATATCTTTTTCTACCATTACCTCTATTACTACAAACCTAATAACCAACCTCCTCACACTACAATTTATTTTTAAAAACACTAACAACAACAGTATTTAATCCCAGTACCTATCTACCCTTAACGATGGCCTTATGCGCCAAAAAACCAAATTTTTTATTTGTTCTAACAGGTGCTTTCACAAAAGAACATTGCAGTCAAATGTATTTTCTTTTAGTGAAATACTTGTTAGACTTTTTTCCAAAATCTTAAAAAAATACCGATGAAAATCAAAAAACCAAAATTCAAAGTTCAAGTTTTGAACTCAGAAAAACTTCCCATCTCGAATGCTGAAGTAGTATTAACTTCAAGAAAGAAGGAGTACGTTCTAAATTGTGAAAACAAAAAAGGTCATTACACTTCGGAAAAGAAAATTCCAAAAGGCGAGTACGTGTTGACTATTTCCAAAAAACCTTTTGAAGAAGAAAAAAGAAAAGTACGAGTCGATGGCTCTGACCAATTGGAGCTTTTTATTTTATTAAAAAAAGGTACGCCATTCTATTATCGAGGTAAAGTAAAAGTTCCTTTCTCTCCTGATGAAAATAGAATCGCCATCAAAATTCCTGAAAAAACGGCACGAGGTTCACAAGGCAAACAGAAAGTATATCTTATCTCTGCTAGTAGAAAAAGTATTGCTCAAAACTTGGCTAAGGAACATCAATTGGAAATGGAGAAGCAACCTGAAAATTTCCTTAACAGCGGAATCTTCATTTGCAAATTCCCCGCAGGATCTTCAAAAGAAGAACGAATGAAAATTTGTAGTAGTATCGAAAAAGAAGAAAGCAATACTGCCTTGCCAATCGTAAATATTTCAGAAGACCAAGTGACACTTTTGACCAACGAAATCATGATAAAATTTGAAGAGCATGTTTCCGAGGCTGAAGTAAAAAAAATGGCAGGTAATTATAAATTGAACATTAAACGGAAGATTTCTGTTTTAGGAAATTTCTATCATCTCACAACTGGAGATGTTCCAACCTATCACATTTTTGAGCTGATCAATAAGTTGGCGGAGTTGAATGAAGTAGAATTTGCAGAACCAAGTTTTGAATCTACGATAGTAGAAGATGCCATTAACCCAACTGATTTTTTATTCCCAGAACAATGGGATCACCAACTGATCAACACACCAGACGCATGGCAATTTCTTAGAAATATAAATGTCAATCGAACCTTTGGAAGTTCGGAAGTAATTATTGGAATTGTAGATTCGGGAGTTGATCCTAATCATCCAGATTTCAATGGAACAGTAAGTGATGGTAGTTCAAAAATTTACCAAGCATTTGATTTTGCCAACATGGTTCCAAACAATAATACTTTAAGTAGTGGACATGGAACGTCGTGTGCAAGTGCAGCGGCCTCTTCTACTAATAATATTTCTGGCATTGCTGGAACAAATGAAGGAGTAGCAGGAGTTGCAGGAAATGCTCGAATAATCGCTTTGCGAAGAAGTGGAAATGAAGCCAAATATGCAGACATGTATTTGTGGGCAGGTGGACTTGATCCTGAAAGTGACATTGAGGATTTCCCAACTCAAATTACTCCAGGAGCGGATGTTATTTCAAGTAGTATTGCTTTAGGTTCTTCAGTTGGCAATCCAATTTCAGGAACGATGGCAGCAGTATTTGATGCTTTGACAGATCAAGGTCGAGGAGGGAAAGGAACTTTACTTTTCTTTTCTGCAGCAAATGCTGGGAGTGATAATGACCTTACTTTTGATCGACCTTGGGGAATGTACAATAAATGTTTTTCTATTGCTGCTTCAACTTTGGGCAATGATGGAGTAACTGAAATTCAAGCTAGTTACAGTAACTTTAGTTCAGTAACTGAGTTTTGTGCACCAAGTCATGATGCATACATTGGTGGCAGTCCGTTGCATAATCCTAATGGAAATTTTGCACCATTTACAGCAACACCTACTTCTGCTCCAGAAGGACATGGTACCGTTGGAAGACCAACTGCTCAAACTACTTTGACTGCGAATGCTAACGCAGGAACAAATTCTGTTTTCGTAAACACCGTAGCAGGAATGTCTAATGGTCAAGCGATCATGTTAGGTAACCCTGGAAATGGAAATACAGAATCGCATGTGATAACTGCAATTAATAATGGTACTAACCAAGTGACTTTAAATAGAAACTTATTTAACAGTCATCCAAACGGTACAACTGTTTTTGCAGCAGCGCGAGACTACCGAAGTAACTTTGGAGGCACCTCTCATGCCACTCCACTTTGTGCAGGAACAGCAGCATTGATGCTTTCTGCTAACCCTCAATTGACGTGGACTCAAGTAAGAGATTTGATGCGAAATACTGCAGTCAAAATCAATCCAAGTGAAACTAATGCAAGTGGAAGATGGCAAGATATCAATGGAAACTTTTCCAATCAAGCAGCTTACGATGGCAATCCTGTATTTAGTGAATTCTATGGTTTTGGAAGAATTGATGCAGCGGCAGCTGTTCGTGAAGCAGGATGGGATATTGAATTGGTTACGACTAATTTGAATTTTAATGATATCCCTGAAGGAGAGCAAGCAGCACGAGCAGTAAGATTTAATGTTAAAAGTTTATGGAGTGCAGATTTTAATATGACATCTCCAGGAGTTCCTTTTGATACTCCGCTAGGTACATCAGAATCTATTGGCACTTCGACTGATGCTAATTTAGTTCGAGAAGTTTATCTCTGGGTAACTTATACTGGAACGAGTGATGGTGATTCGATTTTGCCAGAGGATGGTTTTTCCGTTACCGTCACCAATCCTCAAACTGAGCAAGAATGGATTATCCCAATTACCGCAAATACGATCGCAAGACCTACTGCAGCTTTGATGCTTTCACTTGACCAATCAGGAAGTATGGATTCTCCTTCAGGAATTGGAAACTCCAAAAGAATTGATGTGTTACGATTTTCTGCTAATATTTTAGCAGATGTAATTCAAGAAGGAAATGGTTTAGGAATTGTTTCTTTTGATCAAAGTCCACATGATGTACTTTCATTGGTTGGACCATTGGGGCCAGTTTCTCCTTTTGATGTAGATCGGACTTCGATCAAATCTGCGATCTCAGGTTTTTCTCCAAACATAAATGGTATGACAGCTATTGGAGATGGTCTCGAAAGAGCACAATTGAGATTAAACCCAGTCAATGGATATGATTCAAAATCAATTGTCGTATTTACTGACGGTCATGAGACCGCTCCAAAATACATTGCAGATGTCGCTGATCAAATCAATGATCGAGTATTCGCAATTGGTCTCGGAAAAGCAGAAAACATCAAACCATCAGCACTTAATTCGATTGTTAATTCTAATGGTGGATATTTATTATTGACTGATAATTTAGATGAAAATAGCATTTTCAAATTGGCTAAATATTTCTTGCAAATTTTAGCAGGCGTCAATAATGAAGAAGTGGTAGTTGATCCAGACGGAACTTTATTCGCAGGTCAAGAGCATCGAATTCCATTCAACTTGAATGAAGCAGATATTACTTCTGATATCATTCTGATGTTGCCAAGACCTCAGCTTATTGACTTTCATTTGGAAACTCCAAACGGTCAAATTTTGACTCCAGCTCATAGTGCTTCCTTGCCAGGCTTGGAACATAGTTATGGAAACAATGTCGCGTTTTATAGATTGACTTTACCATTGCCAATTGGTGCAGGTGAACGAGAAGGAAAATGGCAAGCAATTTTAAGAATGAATGAAAAATATTCTCAACATAGTTCTTATCAAACTGCTGCGACTCATATCGATGCAAGTAGTTCGAGAAGATCATCAAAAGGAGTTCCGTATACTTTATTGATTCATGCTTACTCCAATTTGAAAATGCATACTTTCTTAACACAAGATCACTATGAACCTGGTGCAACTATTCAAGTAAAAGTTCAACTGTCTCAATATGGGATTCCTTTGAATAAACCTGCATCTGTTACTGCTGAAATGGTTGATCCAACTGGAAAGCAAAGTGTAGTTTCTTTTGTCAAAGTAGGCGAAGGAGAATATGTTACCAAAGTTAAAACTGACAGTTCAGGAGTTTACCGATTTAGAGTGATGGCAAATGGAACAACTATACGAGGTCGAAAATTCACGAGAGAACAAGTGAGAACTGGCGCAGTTTGGACAGGTGGAAATAGACCAAATCCTGAAAGCGGAAATCCGAATGAAGGAGATAAAGGAAGAGAAGAATTTTGCAAGCTCATCAGTTGTTTGCTAAGTGATAAGAATTTATCCAAGGAGATGAAAGAGCGATTGCGAAAGAAAGGAATCAACGTCAATGGCATCATTGAATGTTTAAAGAAATACTGCAAGAATCGATCGTCGACTAATTTCTCAGCTAGTTTATTAGCCAACCTTAAAGTTCAATATGGAACTTTAATCAAGGCTTATGATGATATCTTAGAAGAAGATTAGGATTTGAATTACTCCGAGCATGTGTTGTAAGTATTTAAAATATTTACTTCTCATGTTCGGTTTTTAAAAATTAAAATTTGCCAAACTCATTAAAATACAACTTATTATTCTATAAAAAATATTAACTTTAGAGAACTATTTAAATTATAAAATAGTTTAATACCAAGTCAAAAGCTATAAAATCGCTTTTACAAAACAACCTTTACTTCATAGACCAAATAGAAACAACATGTTACAACAGACTAACCTTTTTCCAAAAATTGCTTTGCTTTTTATGCTTTCCTTTGGTGGCTATCATTCGATAACTGCTCAAGTGATTGATAAATTTTGGAAACAAAAAAATGACCGAGGCAATCGATATGAGGGAGGAGTTATTTTTGAAGTGAGTGAACAACCGTTGGAATTAGTTTCATTATATTCTGATTTTGAAGCATATACTTTTGGGAAAAAACAACAATTAAAAATTCATTTTTATTCTCCTGATACATTACCCATTTGGCTAGGTGCGCAAGAAATGCGGATTGAAGAAAAATATTGGATGGAAGCCAAACAACCTTTTTTAACCAAACGTCATTGGAATGTTTTTGAAGATTGGACGGTGGATAAAGTTTTAAAATCATTAAATGTTCCTTCCGATAATTTGGGTGTTTTGATTAAACAAAAAGATAGTGATCAGGCATTTTTTCCTGCCATTGTTTTTCATACTGTTTTTCCAAAATCGCTAAATCCCTACATCGCTTATTTTCGTCCTGGTAAAAATTTCCGCAAAATAAATGTAAAAATTTATCAAGGTCAATTTTTAGAAATTGCTCCAGAGAAAGACAAGTTGGTTTATAAAACTAGACTAGGTGAACAACCTGGAGGAATGCCATTCAAAATCGAAATTGATCCAACTAATTTCTCTTCTCCACTTCAACAAGATTGGGAAGGTTGGTTGACAGTCCAATTGATTGGGCGAGTCATGGGAAATACCGATAAAGAAATTTATACTTTTTCATTTTATCATCATCCAAACCTAAAAAACTAAATGGAAAAAAAGAATGTGTTTTTAGGTTTCGCTCCTGAAGATGAAGCCATAAAAGAAAAACTTAGTCGACATTTATTTGCGCTAAAAGAAGAAGGATTTATCAATCAATTAGATGTAACTAAAATACTTCCGGGTAGCGATGTAAAAGAAGGATTGAATCAATTCTTGGAAGATGCGCATATTATTATTTTACTCCTTAGTGCAGATTTTATTGCTTCTGATGAATGTCATGAAGTAGAGAAAAAAGCTTTTGAATTAAAGGATAAAAAAAATACGATCCTTGTTCCAATTATTGCTCGACCCTGTTTGTATAATTCAGAATATCATCAATTAAAAATATTACCAGACGGAGGAAAAGCAATCACCAATAAAAAATATTGGAATAGCGAGGATGATGCATTTTTGAATATTGCTCAAGGGATAAAATATTTAGTAACCAATTTGGACAGCGAAAATATAGATTGGGAAAAACCAAAAGAACCGCCGAAGTGGAAAAAATTCATTTTAAAAAATTCGTTGCTAGTCATAAGTGCAATTTATTTAATTGCTGCTTTGATCATCATTCCAATGTTGCTCCAACCGCAAAAAGGATTATTAGCAGAAATAAATTTAGAGCTAAGTCATGTTAGATTTAAATTTATCAAAAGTGAAAATCCAATAGCGAATGATGAAAAATTATTGAAAGCAAGGGTTTATGATTTTAGCAAAATGAATGCTCCTGCTAGTCTCTTAGCGATAGCAAATTACGATGAAGACACCGACGAAATCAATGAATGGATTCCTCAAATAACAAATGGACAACTAAAAATTAATCCAAGCAACTCGAAAGAAACAGGTCATAAAATGATCTTTCAGGCTTGCAAACTAGACAAGTTATTCATTGATAAGAATGCTTTGATTAATCTTTCTTTACCGACTAATGATCAAAAAGCATTGCGGATAAATATTAAGCGATCACCTGCTTCGAAAGTAAGTTTTTCATTTCAAGATAGTTTGCAATTTGAAACTTCTGATTGCATACTTGATGGTGATAACTTTAAACTAACTGAAAATTTAATCGAAGGAAAAATGTTCGCTTCACCACCAGATTTTAATCCAGTCAAATTGGATTTTGCTGCTGGTACAAATTCATTAAGCATGGATTTATTATTTCAAGATAGTGTTGACATTGATACCCGAGCAGATTTAATCTTAGTGGATTCGCTTCGTTTTTTTACCGAAAACCAAATACTCAAAAGTAGTGTTCTTAGCGGAAATATTATTTTCAAAAGTAAAGATGCGCTCGGAGAAAATGATTTTGCTATTCAACTACAAGAGTCTGAATATTTAGGATTTCGTCCTACAGAGCATTTGCAATTGACTCGACTAAAAATAAATAACGAAGCGATTCAACTACAACTCGATGGTCAATTAGACGCGATCAAATCAGGTAACGTAGTTAAACATCTACAAAATAGAATGCCTTCAAAAATCGCTTGGCTTTGGCTCAACAATAAAATGGCCGTTATACTTTATGGGTTAGCTATTTTAGGTTTGACCATTTTACTCTTTCGATTTTCAAAAAGGAAAAGACAACAGCTTCAATAAAAGTTTTATATTTTTTTTACACTAAAAAACCAAATTATGAAAATTCAAATCACCAAAATGTATAGCATTTTTCTACTGCTATTTTCTCTATTTATTTTTAATAAAAATAGTTACGCACAACACGATTCCATTATCATTATGAAAATGGAGATCGCGCCAATGGATCTAGAAACATTAAAGAATGGTACTGTTAAAATCGAAAGCAATGATGACGAAGGAAATACTATTGAAAGTGGAACAGGAATTATTGTGGGTTATCAAAATGAAAAACTTTATCTCGTATCTGCTAAGCACGTCGTAAATGAAGCTGACGAATTGAATCTTACTTTCTATAGCCAACCGCTAAACAAGTATCCGGCATCTGTATATCAGCCTCATCCAATTTATGATTTGGTCATTTTAGTTGCTGAAATTCCTTCTTCAAATGGACTAAATTTTCCCACTTTGAATACTCGAATTATAGATGAAAAAAAAGACAATTTGGGTACAGATGTTTTAATTATTGGGCACCCTAATTTTTCAACAGGAAATGGTTGGCAAATGCTTAATCAAAACCAAATTCAAAGTTTCAATTTCCCTCCTAAGGAAAAAAATACAGATATATTTTCCATCACCGCTGGCAATATTAAAGCAGGATGTTCTGGCGGACCAGTCTTCGACGAAAATTTTAATCTTATCGGAATGGTTATTACCGTTGGAGATTACCAATCAGAATGTATAAAAATTGAAAAAATTGAAAATATGATAACTGGATTTGATGTTCCAAAAAACAAACTTCAACCTGCTCTAATTTTTACTCCTCCTTCAGGTGGTGGTAATGGAGGAACTGGCGGAATTACGGGAACTAGACCAACTAAGGATCCTGTCCTTTCTCAAACAAAACCAACGAGACCTAGACCAACAACACCTCCAATTGATCAATCGAATATAGCTGGTTCTTGGTTCAATGAAAAAAAGACCAATGGAATGACTAGGGCAATTATTCGAAAGAAAGGAAGTGGTTATCAAATTCAAGGTTTTGGAAAATGTGTACCTAAAGATTGCGACTGGGGAGTAACTTCTTTAAGGTCTAGTAGATTACATCGAAATATTGCTGTCTATAAACATAGTTTTAAAACCACAACGCTTCAGGTAAATTTATTGAGTAATGATCGTTTATCCATTAAATCTACTTCCAAGTACAAAGACAAAAAGCGAAAAGATGTAGTCAAGACTTATTATTTTAAAAAAAGAAAAAGACCAACTAGACCTAGGCCTGCCAAAGTACTACTGGCTCCTAAGCAGGTTAGTCCTGCCAATGGAAAAGTGTTCACACATTTCCCTAGAAAGACTAAAGTATCGTGGAAAGCAACATCTGGAGCAAAATCATATACGGTAGAACTTGATTGTATGAGTTGTTGTTCACGAGGAAAATGGTGCAAAGATGTAGGGAAAAAATATCGAGTTGTTCCAAAGATTAAAGGAACCTCTTATAGTTTTTCTTGGGTCGGTGCTCAAAAAGGGCGTTGGCGAGTTTGGGCAATAGATGCCAAAGGGAAGGCAGGAAAAAAAAGTGCTTGGAGAACCTTTAATTATACACGATAAAATGAGTTATAGAAAAATGAGTTACTTAAATAAAATTAAGTAGCTCATTTTTTATTTTGTAAAAACAATGTTATCCATAAATGCTTCTATTTTTTTGATGTAAATATCCTTATTGAATCGAACATCAGAATGGAAATAATTAGGCATTGGGAAATAGGTCGATTGAATACCTTTTTCTTGTAAAGCATTATAGAGTAATTCACTTTGGTGAATATTTACAACTGTATCTTTAGCACCATGCATAATAAAAAATGGAGGCGTATTTTGATCAATATAATTGATGGGATTAGCGCTTTGAGTCTTCTCCGTATTTTTCTTAACATTTTCACCCACCAGCATCGAAGTGGCGATATTTGTCAATAAAGCAATAAAACCATTTTTTCCCATTTGACTAAAATCTGAAAATCCATACCAAGAAACAACGCCTTGTACTTTACTAGAAATATTTTGGGGCTCCAAATTTCCTTCTAACTGCTCAGACAAATTCGAACTTCCTAAAATATTGACTAAATGTGCTCCTGCTGAAACACCCCAAATTAAAATTTTTTCTGAATCCAAATTATAATTTTCAGCATTGACTCTTAACCACCTAACAGCAGCCTTGATTTCATACGCTTGAGTGGGCCATCTTTTCCAAGGAATAAATGAATAACTAATAGAAGCAACCGCATAACCTCGTTTGACTTGTCGAAGAACTCCTGGTTCAATAATTTTTTTGCCTCCAGACATCCATCCTCCACCATGAAAAAAAATAATTAGAGGGGTAGGTTTTCCATTATCATCTGGAAGATAAAGATCTAATTTCCTTTTCTTTCCTCTACTAATTGTATAAACCAACTTTTTAGATTTCAAACCACTAAACAATAGTGAGAATAAACAATTAAGTAGGTTAGCCCAAATGGAAAATATGTTTAAAATGTATTTCAATTTTCAATGAATATTTTTGTTAAGAAAATCACCCAGCCCATCCTTCTCGATCCAAACTTCGATACTGAATCGCCTCCGCCAAATGTTCAATTTTTATATTTTCACTTCCAGCCAAGTCTGCTCCAGTGCGAGCAACTTTTAAAATTCGATCATACGCTCGTGCAGATAATTGTAATTTTTCCATCGCAGTTTTCAACAACGTAATTCCTGTTTTATCTAATTGACAAACTTCCCGAACCATTCGACTTGGCATCTGTGCATTGCTATGGATTGTAGGATAATCTTTAAATCTTTCTATTTGAATCTCTCTTGCTTTGATGACTCGTTTTACTATTTTTTCGCTTGTCTCTTTCGAAGGCGTATAATCTGCTAGTTCTTCATAACTCACCGGTGTCACTTCTACGTGCAAATCTATTCGATCCAAAAGTGGTCCTGAAATTTTATTTAAATATCTTTTTACCACACCTGGACTACATACACATTCTTTGTCAGGATGATTATAAAACCCACAAGGACAGGGATTCATACTTGCCACCAACATAAAACTCGCGGGGTAATCAACGGTAATCTTTGCTCTCGAAATAGTTACCTTTCGTTCCTCCATCGGCTGACGCATCACCTCCAAAACGGTTCGTTTAAATTCTGGCAACTCATCCAAAAACAACACCCCATTATGTGATAAAGAAATTTCACCTGGCATCGGATTCGATCCTCCACCTACCAAAGCGACATCACTTATTGTATGATGAGGAGATCGAAATGGGCGAGTAGAAATCAACGCAGAATTGGCAGGAAGCATTCCTGAAACAGAATGAATCTTCGTAGTCTCCAAAGCTTCGTGTAAACTTAACGGTGGCAAAATAGTCGGAAGTCTTCGCGCCAACATCGTCTTTCCTGCTCCCGGTGGCCCAATCAAAATTACATTGTGTCCACCTGCTGCTGCAATTTCAAGCGCACGTTTAATATTCTCTTGACCCTTCACATCAGAAAAATCAACGGAGTAAACATCTTGTGTATCTTCAAATATCGATCGAGTGTCAACAACAACTGGTTCGAGTTCATTTTTTTTATTAAAAAAATCAACAGCTTCTTTCAAATTTTCAATTCCGTACACATCGAGATTATTTACAATCGCCGCTTCTCGTGCATTTTCTTTAGGTAAAAAAAGACCTTTGTAACCTTCCTTCCTCGCTTGAATCGCAATCGGCAATGCCCCTTTAATTGGACGTAATCCTCCATCCAAAGACAACTCTCCCATAAAAACATATTTGTCCAAGTCTTCAAATTCCATCTGCTTCGTACTGGCCAACATCCCTATGGCAATCGGCAAATCATAAGAGGAACCTTCTTTCCGCAAATCGGCGGGAGCTAGATTGACTACCATTTTTACTCGAATAACTCGCATCCCTATATTCTTGATCGCAGCTTCGATTCGTGCAAATCCTTCTCGGACAGCACTATCAGGTAACCCAACTAAATTAAAAAAATCTTTTCCGTCTCTTACTTCTCCTCCTGCATTAATTTCGACGGTGATAGTTTGAGCTTCGACTCCTTGGACGGCACTTGCGTAAGTTTTTACTAGCATTTGGTGATAGGTGATTATTTAGATAGTATGTTTATTGCTTCGCTAAAATAGATAGAATTTTTATTTTTTTTATAAAAAAAGAAGTTATGGCGAGAAACAATATGTGTAGTGATTTCTAATTCTCTACCTAATCTAAATTATAATCCACTTCTCAAATCAACCTTAAAATACCTGTCACATTAATTTTCTCTTTTTTTCCACAAACGATCATTTAAACATGGTTTTTGAAGGTAATATGTGGCGATAGGTTTGTCAAAAAATCTATACATAATTAAAACACAATCAGAGTTGATATTTATTTTTTCCAAAATTCTAAATTCAATTTTGCCCATAAATTAATTAGTATGAAACAATTTATTACACTTGTAATTTTTTCAGTTTTTATTTCTATCAATCTTTCTAGCCAATATACCGAAGTAGGTATCTTTGCTGGAGTTGGTAATTATCATGGCGACCTTACTCCTAAAAACTTGGAAGTATCTTCTTATGCTCCTGCGTTTGGTGCATTTGGTCGATACAATTTCAATGGACACCTTGCAGCTAAAGTTCATTTTTACAAAGGCATCTTGCAAGGTTCAGATTTCAATGCCCAAATCACTAAAGGAGAAAGAGCTCGTAACTTGAGTTTTAGAACTGATATCTATGAATTGGGAGCGCAATTCGAATACAACTTTTTGGATTTCAAAGTAGCAATCAAAGATCATATTACGACTCCTTATATTTTTGCTGGAGTAGCTGGATTTTATTATAATCCGCAAGCAGAAATTAATGGACAATGGTTTGATTTGCAGCCACTATCGACCGAAGGGCAAGGCTTAGAAGGAAGTACTGCGCAACCGTACCAACAATTTTCCATCGCAATCCCTTGGGGACTTGGTGTAAAATTCAATATCAATCACTTGACAAATGTTGGGTTAGAATTCGGCATGCGAAAAACATTTACAGACTACCTTGATGATGTAAGTACGACGTATCCTGATTTAAATCTTTTAGCTAGCGAAGTGGGAGATTTTGCAGCAGCACTTTCCTATCGTGCACCTGAATATAATCCAGATGCACTTGCTGATCCACAAGGAACTAATCGAGGTGATGCGACTAATAAAGATTGGTATTTTTTCGGAGGAGTTACCATTTCAGTAAATATTGGAAAGGCAAATGGATTTAAACAAAATCAGAAAAAACCAGTTTCTCGAAAAAAAGCACCGAAGATGACATTCTAAATAATTATGAATGGTTAATAAAAAAGCCGATAACATTTTGGAATGTTATCGGCTTTTTTTGTTTTTGAAAACTAACTATTTCTTTTTCCCTCCTGTTTTTGGTTTTTCAATTGCTTCATCGCTTGTCAAATCTGAGTAAAGGATTTCTACAAATTTCTCTGGATTTATAAATCCACTCCCCCATTCATCATCATATTCTTTCGTCACATTTGAGGCTTTTATTTCTTCCAAAGTCATTCCTTTTGCAATCGCTTTTTTGACTCGATCTTGAGCAATGATAATCACATCTCGGTATTCCATCAAATCTTTTTTATTCGCCAATGCTCCATGACCAGGAATAATTTTCGTTTCTGAATCTACTAAAAAAAGTACTTCGTTAATATTCTTCAAAGCACCTTCTACACTTCCTCCTGATCCTAAATCAATATAAGGAAATCTTCCTTTGAAAAAATTATCCCCCATGTGTAAAACATTACTCTTCGGAAAATAAACAAACGCATCACCGTCTGTATGTCCATAATGAAAATGATAAATCAAAATATCTTCTCCATTCAAATGAAATTTCATATCGTTTTTAAAGGTGATTACAGGTTGAGCAATTTCAGCTGCGGCAGGTGTTGGTTTTCTGAATGGGCGAATCTGTTCGGTGCTCATTCTTCTTTTCACATTTTCATGCGCGACAATGACAGCACCTTTTTTTCCAAAATTTTCATTCCCTCCTGTGTGATCACCATGCCAATGAGTGTTGAATAAATACTTGATTGGTTGCGAACTTAACTTCCCGACTGCTGCTGCAATTTTTTCACTTAGTGGGCCAAATTGAGAATCAATCATAAATACACCATCGTCTCCAACGACCACTCCGATGTTTCCTCCGCTTCCAGTCAACATATAAATATTGTCAGCTACTTTCTCTGCTTTGATTTCTACTTTGGAAAAATCACGCTGCGCAAAAAGATTATTTTGAAAAAAAGAAAATGTAAAGAAGAGTAGGCAAAAAATTGAAAATTGTTTTTTCATGATTCGGTTTGTTTTAATTTTGAAAAAGGTTTTGTCACTTAACTAGCTAGTTGCTCCAAAGTTGGCATTTTTTCTATAAATAGCATGGATTTTGCGTAATTTTACCTAGACGTTGTCTAAAGAAAGACTTCCTAAAAGAACTTGCCAATTCAAAACTAACCTAACTGAGACCTTACTATTTTTTATAGAAAAATAAAAAACATGAATTTAAGATTTTTGTGGATTTTCGTTTTTGTACTAATTACTTTTTCAAGTAAGGCTTCTGATTTGGTTTTTAAAAGTCGAGTGGCTACTGCTTTGAATACCGTTACTCTTTATCCTGACAGTAGTTATTTTAAACATTCAGATATTCGATTTTCCGAAGGAGAATTATTGGAAGTGTTGGGCGAAACAACTTTACAACATTTAGATGATGCACAAAATCAGAAATTCAAATGGTACAAAGTTCGTTCGCTTTCAGGACAAGAAGGTTGGGTTTTTGGAGATGGTGTTGCGGTAATGATGGAAAACGCAATTATTGATCCTAAGCTTAAATCTTTTCACAAAAAGAAGATTTCACTCAATAATGGTTTTGAAAAATCAGTCACTTGGATCGCTGCCATTCATGGTCGAGACAATTTGCATGATAATGATTTATTGAATCCTACCTACCATGAATATTATGTAGTCGTTACCAATGAACATGGAAAATCAGTTCACATGAACTATGAAAGTCAAAGTGCTATGGGGCGAGAAGTTTTGAATTTATTCCAAATGAAAGATGTGACGAATGATGGCGTTGCAGATTTTTTGATGGAAACTAAAAGTTATTCCAGTTCAAGTGATTTGGAAAATAGAACATTAGAAATTTTTTCGCTACAGTCAGGTTATTTGAAAAAAGTACTGGATGAACGAATGACGTTGACTTACGATGATGATTTGTTTTCTCCTGCAATGTTTAAATTTGTAGAAGTTAGTGCGACGAGTATTCGAGTAGAATTTGTGGATTATGTCGCTTGCAAAAAATTCTCTTTGCCTTACCAATTTGATAAAAATAGCGAAACGCAGGAACGATGTATAGAATTTGTTACCTACACTTATGCTTGGGATAATCGCAAAAAACAATTCATACAATTCTATCGAGAAAGTAGAAATGCATTAAAAGGAATCGTTTATAATCCTAAAATTTTCCTAAAATCTGAGCCTTCTTTTTTATCGGAAAAGATAGAAAAGCTAACCCCGAACACTCCTTTCATTATCATCAAACATTTTGAAAAAGTGTTTATGCAAAATGGGGAAAAGAAAATTTCTCCTTATTTGTATGTACAATCTACCAATGGAAATCGAGGATATATTAGAGGGAAGGTCGTTCACTTTTTAAATACGGAACATGCAAAAATGTTGCATGGTTTTTATAAAAAACCACCATTGTCAAAAACAGAATTGAAATCGGATAAAGTATTTTTGAAAATAATTAAGGCAGGTGATGAAAGTGGAAGTGCGTCTAGAAAGTAACGTACTCCGAAGTTCTTGCTTCGGAGAAAACAATTCCGAAGCGGGAGCTTCGGAGTACGGTGGTAATTACGAAACCGTATTTTTCGCCGCTTCCATAGGAATGCTGATACATCTTTTCTCCATATAACTTAATACTCGCTCCAATACTTCACGAGCATTTGCATCTAACTCATCTACATCTTTTTTGAAAACCTCATTCATCGCATGTGCTTTGACCGCTTTGATTTTTTGAGGAACATGACTCATCGCTTTAGTGATTTGTCGTTGTTGATGTGTCTTTTGAAATTTCACTAAATTACTTTCTATAATTTTTTGTGCGCTTGAAATTTCTTTTTGACGGAAGCTCATATTTTCTTTGGCCAAACTTCTCAAGTCTTCGATTTCAATATAATTAACATTGAAGTTTTCAACAACAGAAGGTTCCACATTATTTGGAATCGCTAGATCAATGATCAATTTCTCCTCTTCATCACCTCTTAAAAGGGAAGCATATAATTCATCATCCAACAATGCTTTGTCAGAACCGGTGCAAATAATTATTCCATCAAATCCTTCTTGGTACGTTCTTAATTCTTCGAGTAAAAAAGCATTTCCATTCAACATTCCTGCTAATGAATTCGCTCTTTCGATGCTTCGATTAAAAACCGTTACATTTTGGTATTCGTATTTTTTCAAAAACTTGGACACCAATAAATTAGTTTGCCCTGCTCCAATCAACAATAATTTTCCGGTTTTGGAAAAACCAGATTGTATTAATTTTTGAATTGCCAAAGAAACAACTGAAATTGGTTTTTCTCCAATTCGAGTTTTTGAATAAACTTTTTTTGCTGTTTCTACCGCCAACTGCATCGCCAAGCGAAGATGATCGCCCGTCAAATTCCAACCTACACATTGATCAAAACCTGTTCGAATTTGTCTTAAAATTTCTCGCTCTCCAATCACCATCGAATCAATCGACGACGACACTTCCAACAAATGTTCCAAAGCATCGTGCCCTTCGAGAATAGTTATTCTTTTGGCAAAATCATCTACTAAATCTGTTTGAAATTGTGGATTGGCGTGAGATAAAAATTTAGAAACGAAGGCTTCGTTGACATTTTTTTCCGCATAGAAAAAATACATGACTCGATTGCAAGTTGCCAAATACATCATTTCTTCGATCTCGAATTGCTCTTTTAGATTACTCAATTTCAATTGTAATTCCGCTTCATCAGTTGAGGGAACGATAAATTTACTCAATGTTTGCAAGGAAACATTTTTATGGGTAATCGTGATTATTTTGAAATTGTTGAGCATACTTTATATAGCGGAGGTTTTAGAATGTAAAGGTATTTCAACATTGTCGAAAAAATGTCATAATTCTGTAAAGTCTCCATAATACTTAACACCAAACATGTGTAACACGTGGCTGTTTGCTTTAGCTGACCTGAAAAAAATTAACGAAGTATTTTTTTCAAAAAAAAGGAAAATCTAAAAAGTATGATGTTATTATTTACTGAGGATATTTTTCTTTTAAAGAGTAATAATTTGATTGGGAAAAAAATCGCGATGCTCTTTTTTCAGGTCAGCTAAAGCAGACAGCCACGTGTTTAAATAAGTCCACGCGATTTGAGTTCCAAATATTTATTTATCGAATTCACCGAAAGATCCTCCGGTTTGGTAAGAATGGCTTGAATACCATATTGTCTGAGTTTATGCACCATTTGTGATTTCTCGTTGAGGAATTTTTGAGCAATCGTTTGATGATAAATATCTTGGGTCGTATCTACTTTTAACTTCGCAAAATCATTGATTTCAGTATTTTCAAAAAAGACTACGACAAGCAAATGCAGCGTATTTATTTTTCGTAAAATCGGCAGCACTCGTTCCAAAGCATACATACTTTCAAAGTTAGTGTACAACATCAAAAGACTTCGACCTTTGATTAATTTTCGTGCAGAATGATAAAGTAGTTCGTAATTCGCTTCGAGGTTTCTTTCTTTTTCTTTGTAGAGGGCGAGTAAGATTTTATTTAGTTGAGTCGGTTTTCGATCAGCTTTGATAGTCGTTCCGATGATGTCAGAAAAAGTCAACAAACCAGCTCGGTCATGTTTTGCCAGCGCCACATTAGAAATGACCAAACTCGTATTGATCGCATAATCCATCAAACTCAATCCATCAAAAGGCATCCGCATCGCTCGACTTTTATCAATAATCGAATACACTTGTTGCGCTCGTTCATCTTGATATTGATTGACCATGAGCGTCGCTCGACGGCTACTTGCTTTCCAATTGATACTTCGAAAATCATCTCCTCGAACATAGTTTTTAATTTGTTCAAATTCATAACTATGCCCAACTCTTCGAATTTGTTTGATTCCAGAAGAATAGGAAACTCGGTCAAATGCTTTTAATTCAAAATTTTTCATCTGAACAATCGAAGGATAAACAGGCAAACTCATTTTGTAGGTATGTTGATGTCGTCGTTGAACCAATCCTAAAAATGATTCCATAAATACGTTGACATTTCCAAATTCATATTCTCCACGAGTCTTGGGAGTAAGCGGGTAGGTAATCATTTGTGATTCCTCAGGTTCAAGTTCTAAGACTTTTTCAAAATTCCGAATTTGAAATTGAATCGGAATTTCATCAATGACTTTTAGTCTTAATTTTTGAGTAGATAAATTTTCTAACAATACTTTTACACGATTAGGATCGCCCAACGAAAACACTTTAGGCAACTCTCTCCTCACCTTAACTTTATCTCCGCCGCCATATAATAACATCACATCTACCAACACCAAAATTAATCCCAACACAAACAATGTCTGCGCCACAGGAAACAAAAAATCAAATGGAAAACTCAACACAAACATCCCGATGATGAAGGCAAAGAGTAGGAAAAATCTATTGGGTAGGAAAATGTTTTTCAAAAGCTTATTTTTTTAAAATCATATTTTTTTTTGAATATCCAACACGCAGGATGAATAACCAATATCGAACAAGGAATATCCAAGAAACGATATAAAGAACATTCGGAACAAACTTCATAATTGGATATTCCTTGTTGAGTGTTGGATATTCCCACCTATCTCGGTACTTCAATTTTCTTAATAATATCCATCACCACATCATTCGCACCATATCCTTCCATCTCTCTTTCAGGCGTCAAAATAATTCTGTGGTTCAAAACTGGATCAGCCACATATTGAATATCATCAGGCGTGACAAAATCTCGACCAGCCATAGCAGCCACAGCTTTTGATGCTTTCATGATTGCTAACGAAGCACGTGGAGAAGCTCCTAAAAATAGATCTCCATTATTTCGAGTATTGTGAATAATTGCAGCAATATAATCCAACAATTCATCTTTGATGTGAACTTTCTCGATAATCTCTTGACACTCTTTGACATCCTGCGCAGAACAAACTGGTTGTACTTTTTCTTTTTGACGCATTTTAAAATCACTCTTAAACCGATGCAAAATTTGTTTTTCCTCTTCCAAATTTGGATAGTGCAAATTGATTTTAAATAAAAAACGATCCAGTTGCGCTTCCGGTAATTTGTATGTTCCTTCTTGCTCAATTGGGTTTTGCGTAGCGATTACAAAAAATGGTTGATCCATCATATATGTTTCGCCATCCATCGTCACTTGATATTCTTCCATCACCTCAAAAAGTGCAGACTGCGTTTTTGCTGGTGCTCGATTGATCTCATCAATCAAAACGATGTTGGAAAAGATAGGGCCTTTATTAAAAGTAAATTCCGAAGTTTTCAAATTATACATCGTCGTTCCAACTACATCCGTTGGCATCAAATCAGGCGTAAATTGAATTCGAGAATAATCAACATGAAACGCTTGCGCTAATAATTTTGACGTTAAAGTTTTGGCAATTCCAGGTACACCTTCCACCAACACATGACCACCTGTAAACATCGCTGCCATCAAAAGATCGACCATCTCAGTTTGTCCGATAATCACTTTTGCAACCTCTGATTTTATTTTATCAACTACATCAGTTACTTTTTTCAGATCCAAAGTAGGTCGATCCCACGAACGTGCAGGAGTAGAATTTATGGGAGGCGTATTTAATTCTGGTCTAACAAATTCAGGTTTTTTATCTAAATCGAATCTTTCCTGATCATTGGTTTCATCATGCATAGTAGGAGGAGTGTTTTAATTTTTTTTGAATAAAAAAAACGAGACAATATATTAATTGTTGTCATGTTTTATTTTTAGCTAAATTTTGTATTTGAAATCAACTAAAAAATAAAATCAACTTTTCCTTCGGTCCTTTTTAATTGATCACAAAATATATCTAAAAAAGAATATATTTTTTGAAAGATAAAAATAGTAATTTATTTTTTAACGCATATGTTCTTCCTTAAATTTTACTTGACCTAACAACAATGCCATCATCGGCAAGGAAATAAAAACCATTGGAAGAAAAAGGTAGCCAAATGGGATTTGAATAAAATTATAAAAGATCACCAAATACACTTTCAACGTTCCCAAAAGGAAAATCCGATAATCCATTCTGTCTTTTATTTTATAAAAAACAATCATGGAGATCAGAATTGTCAGACACAATAATGATAAATGAGTATTTTTTAAAAACCATAATTTATCAGCTGCCGATCCCTCTATAAATTGATCAAAATATATCGCCATTCCAAAACCATTAGAAATTACCGCAGGTAGTTCTCCTTCCGCTTGCCAAGGCAACAACTGAAAAGTAATTACCGCAGCCTTCGTGTGGTAATCATAACCTTGTTTAAATATCGTAGGATCTTCTGCTAAAAATGGAATAACATAAAGTCCTAAAATACCCAAAGCTAACCATCCACCAATTTGAAAAAGGTTAGTTTTTTTCTCCTTCAAAAGTATCACAAAGAAAAATAAAGGCACCCAAAGTACTACCGAGTATCTCGAAAGTACACACAACAACAAAGCAACTCCACGCACTAAATTTGATTTGGAAAAAAGAGCCGTTGCTAAAGTCAAATAGTATCCAGCAATCATTGTTTCTACTGAAAATCTAAAAATACTTTGGGTATCATTTTTTTGAAAAATATATAAAAACAAAAAAGGAAGGAATAACAAAACTGCATTAATTCCCCAACTTCGATTCCATGGAATTACTTTGTAAAAAAAATATAAGAACCCAATAATCAAAATTGCAAATCCCATCCAGCGATAATCGAATCCTAGTTTTTCAGGAACAATATAAGGCATCCAAGTCAAGGGCAAATAAGTAGGAAATAAATACGGTTCCAAATCAGGCCATTCGGTAATGATTGAATAAGGAAAAACGCCATTCAAATAACGCTCAACCATAATTCCAATTTGATGAATTCCATCCGAATCTACGGGATAATGAAAATCAAGTGGAAAATCTCGAATCACCGTCCGAAGCAAATCTCCACATTTCCAAATGCCAAAAAAAGTGGCTAAAAAAATCGCACCAAATCGTTTCCCATCAATTTTATGTTGAGCTAATTCAATTTCTTTTCCATTAAAAAATTTAAGAAAACCAATCCCTATAATTAAACCGCTAATCAAAATAATGATTGGACTCCACATGATCCCAAATTGATTTCTTCCATAGCCCAACAACCATAATTCCAGCAAACAAAAGAATAGTATGGAGAAAATAATTAAATTAGATTGAGTCTCTTTTTTTGACACTTTTATTTTTTTAAAAAAAGTACAGGCGAATTCATTCGCCTAGCAAAATATTTTTTTAGGCGAATGAATTCGCCTGTACTGGAAATTTACAACCGAGTTACCTCCGTTTTCGAACTCAACAAAAAGTCATTTTCCAAATTCAGTAAATTCAACCCAGGCGTTTTCCCTACTTCCAAACTCCCTAGATCTTTTTCAAAACCTAAAGCTTCAGCTCCATTTAAAGTTGCCCAACGAATCAATGTTTCAAAAGGAATATAGGATTGATATTTTGCAATTGTTTTCATTTCATCGAGTACCGAGAGCTGCCAATTGGAAGTCAAACTATCTGTTCCAATAGTCATTTTCGCATCCGCATCTAAGAATAATTGATAGTTCGGCAATCGATTTTCGATGTATAAATTCGCATTCGCACAAGTCGCCCAAAACACTTGACCACTCCAGTTTTGCGCAGCAGAAATATCTTCAGTCGTACACATTATATTGTGCACAAAAAGTGTTCGTGAATTAGGATTCATATTTTCCAAAGCGTAATGAATAGAAGGCTTTCCGCTCGGTTGCCAATCTGTAATTGGAATTCCAAAACCACCAAAAAAATCAAGAAATCCACCTGTTTTTTTCTCGAAGAATTCATTCTCTGCAGGGGTTTCTTGATTATGAATACTTACAGTACAATCATCAATATTCAATTCATTTATTTTTTGAAAAAGACTTTTGGAAACGGAATAAGGTGCGTGTGGAACTGCGCTTTTTTTATTTCCTCCATCATCACTTTGTCCATCAAAAACTGCTTTGTATTTTTCAAATTCAGGAGTAGCCCAAGCCTCTTGCAAAAAGTCAAACATCTCCACAAAAGTGTAATATCGAATCGGACTTTTTGACTTCGTAGCAGCAGTATCCATTTTGTTGGAAATGTCTCCGACTGCAACAATTCCTCCATCGTACATTTCTTGATCTGCTTTTTCGATAGCTGCATCAATTTCTTCTTGAGGGATATCTCGGAACTTTACGACATTCGAAATAAATGGAATCAGGGAAGTTCCTGTCGCCACTTTATTTTTCATATGTGATAATTCAAGATGGCAATGCGTATTGATAAAACCGGGAACGATGACACCTTCGTGAATTTTTAAAGTTGAAATGTCGTGATTTTTTCGCTCGTCGATGGAAAGGATTTTTCCATGGTCGTCGAGTGTGATGACGCCTTCTTTGATTGGATCTGATGTAATTGGAAAAATGTAATCGGCTGTTATTTTTCGCATGACTTTATGTGATTTTTTTTCACCACATAGGCACATAGAGAATATAGATTTTTCCTACAAAAAAGATCTATATTCTCTATGTGCCTATGTGGTGAAATTTTAAATAATGAACTTCACCTCTTTTGTATCAAATTCTAGTAACCCTTTTTTCGTCTGCAACAATAATTTCCCAAATTCCCCTAGTCCAATTATTCTCCCTTGAAAAACTTCCCCCTCTGGTATTTGGTATAACGCATCTTCCATGTAGCGATACAAATTATCCAAATACTCTGCTTTGATTTTTTCACTCGAATTAGCTTTCAACTGAAGGTAGCGCATTTCGATTTTCCAACACAACATTTCCAATAACTCATCAAGGTCAAAATCGTTTCCAGTTTCTAATTTAAAAGAAGTCGGATTCGGTGCATCGCTTTTAAAAATCGTTTGATTAATGTTCAATCCAATTCCAATAATACTGGATTGAATATTTCTCGAAACCAAGGTATTTTGAATCAAAATACCAGCTACTTTTTTGTCAAAAATATAAATATCGTTGGACCATTTTATCTTCGCATCAGAACTGATATAATTTTTCACAAAATCCAAAACACCCAATGAAATCGCTTGATTCAACACAAACTGATCGCGAGCTGCCATAAACTTTGGATGTAAGATTAAGGACATTGAGATGTTTTTGTCAGGCTCACTTTCCCATTTACTGCCAGCTTGTCCCTTACCTAGTACCTGTTTGTAGGTCGAAATGACAGTTCCCTCTGATGGTTTGCTTTTTGAGGTAAGTTCAATAGCATAATCATTGGTAGATGCCAATTCTGGAAAATGATAGAATTCCTTCCCCACAAAAAGAGTTTTCTTGATAGTATCCAACCGAGTTAATTTTGTTAAATTTGCAGAATTTTTAGAACTATTTTGCAAGTATAATTTTTATACAACTTGTAAAAGAATTTTTACGCTAAAAACTTTTGAAAATGTAATTGCGTTATTGAATTAAGAATAACAGCATTTTCAATTTTTAATCAAAAAATTAAATCAAATACATAATTTGAATTCACCACAAACTCAGCAACAAGAAATTACAGGCGAAGCTTTAAACGCCTTAATCATAGATAGCATTCAGGACATTAAAGGACATAATATCATCAAGCTTGATTTGAGACATTTGACGGAGGCGCCAACTGACTTTTTTATTATTTGTACGGGTGATTCAAATACTCAAGTAAAAGCAATTGCCGATAATGTTTATCTAAGACTAAAAAAAGAAGGATACTCTCTTCCATCTCACTTCGAAGGTCTAGAAAATTCACTTTGGGTGTTGTTGGATTACTTCACAACTGTCGTTCATGTTTTTTACAAAGAGACTCGGGAATTTTATCAGTTAGAAGATTTGTGGGGAGATGCGATTTTTACGGAGTATGATAATCTATAAGATGTTTTTTTATTGGAAGCTAGAAGCCACCAATTAGGCTTTCAACTCATCTTGATATTAATAAAAAAGCATTTAATAATGCTTTTCATAGATAGTTTTTGAAAGATTATCGAAAATCGCCAACGATTTGCTTTTTAAAGCGTTAAAGAATTGATGGTTTTTAGTGTTTTTTAAATTAAATTTCAAACATAAAACAACCATCATTTTACCAAATACTAGAAATAAATTTTAATGGAAAATAATAGAGATCAAAATAATCCTGATAACAAACCTAACAATAAATTCAATTCATATTGGATTTATGGATTGTTAGCTTTGTTATTGCTTGCATTGAATTTTTACACGCTTCAATCTTCTTCCACTAAACCTTTGGAATGGAATACCTTCCAAAAAATGGTTCAAGAAAAAGACATTGCAAAAATTGAAGTGATTAATCAAAAGCAAGCTCAAGTATTCTTAAAACCAGAATCACTTGAAAAATATACTGACCCAGCTCCTGCTGTTAGTAAATTTTCTCCGAATAGAGCACATTACTTTTTTGAAACAGGACCTATTGATAATTTTGAAACCAAATTAATTCGGATTCAAGACGAAGCCAAAATTCCATCACCTGAGAGAATTCAGCTTAATTTCGATACCAAAGAAAATTGGATTCCTCAAATATTAAGTTGGTTACTGCCTGTTTTCATTATCATTGCTATTTGGTTATTTATCCTTCGTCGAATGGGCGGCGGTGGCGGCGGACCTGGTTCGCAGATTTTTAATATTGGAAAATCTAAAGCAACCCTTTTTGATAAAAACACCAAAGTGAACGTGACTTTCCAAGATGTGGCAGGATTGGATGAAGCCAAAGAGGAAGTAATGGAAGTAGTTGACTTTTTGAAAAATCCAAAAAAATATACTGCACTTGGTGGTAAAATTCCAAAAGGTGTTCTTTTGGTTGGCCCTCCAGGAACAGGTAAAACTTTGCTAGCAAAAGCTGTGGCAGGTGAAGCGGCAGTTCCATTTTTCTCTATCTCAGGTTCTGACTTTGTGGAAATGTTTGTAGGAGTTGGAGCAAGTCGAGTTCGAGATTTGTTTAAGCAAGCAAGAGAAAAAGCACCGTGTATTGTTTTTATTGATGAGATTGATGCCATTGGACGAGCTCGTGGAAAAGGTCAAATGCAAGGTGGAAATGATGAGCGTGAAAATACTTTGAATCAGTTATTGGTTGAGATGGATGGTTTCGCAACTGACAAAGGAGTTATCTTGATGGCTGCGACAAATAGACCTGATGTTTTGGATAGTGCACTATTGAGACCAGGACGTTTCGACAGACAAATTGGAATTGATCGTCCTGACTTAAAAGGTCGAGAAGCTATTTTCAAAGTACACTTAAAGAGTATCAAAACTGGTCCAGAAATTAAAGCTAACGTTTTAGCGGAAATGACTCCAGGTTTTGCAGGTGCTGATATTGCAAATATTTGTAACGAAGCTGCCCTAGTTGCCGCTCGAAGAAATAAGAGTGAAATTGATATGGATGATTTCAATCACGCACTTGATAGAGTGATTGGTGGATTGGAAAAGAAAAATAAAATCATCGCTCCAGCTGAGAAAAAAATCATTGCTTACCACGAAGCAGGTCACGCTATCTGTGGATGGTTTTTGGAAAATGCATCTCCGTTGGTAAAAGTAACCATCGTTCCTCGTGGAGTAGGCACATTAGGCTATGCTCAATATTTACCGAAAGAAGAATACATTACTAGAACAGAAGCTTTGCTAGATAGAATGTGTATGACGTTTGGTGGACGAGCTGCAGAGAAGATTGTTTTTAACAAAATATCAACAGGTGCGCAAAGTGATTTGGATCAAGCAACGAAGATGGCGTACAGCATGATTTCTGTTTTTGGAATGAATGAAAAAGTTGGAAATGTTTCATTTCATGGAATGCAGCAAAATCAATTTGCTAAACCATACTCTGATGCAACTGCCACATTGATTGATGATGAAGTTAGAAAAATGGTGGAAGCACAATATCTTCGAGCACAGAATTTATTGAAAGACAAGAGAAATGAATTAGAAATCTTAGCTAACGAATTGCTAGAAAAAGAGGTTTTACATAAATCTGATTTGGTGAAATTAATCGGACCTAGACCTGCTGACGAAAAAGCGAAAGCGGAAAAATTAGCAGAGGAAGAAGAAAATAAAAATACTCCATTTACAGAAGAGCCAGGAACATCTGCAACAGATGCTCCGGATGATGCTCCGACTGTTGAGTAAATTAAATTTTCGTTATTATAAAAAAACCGAAATGTGCGAAAGTGCATTTCGGTTTTTTTATTTGGAAAAAGTAAGTTGACAACCTTCTGCTTATTTTTCATCGTCGTTATTAGAAAGAAATAGGTTATGAACAAATCGAACAATATGCGAATTCTACTTTTATTGATTCTTATTTTTGGGAAAATGGGTTTTGGGTTTTCTCAAAATATAAACCCTTTTAGCGAAATTACTTCTATTTATAAAATTACGGATAATGAGGCAAAAGCTCTTTTTCTAAAAAAAGATATGGAGCTTACTGATAAATTTTTCCACACTCCAATCGATACCTTTTCTTCCAATCATTATTATCGAACAGATTTAATTGGATATTATTTATTTGTCAAAGCAATTAACAATCAGCTAGAGGTAAATGTAAAAAGCTACCATTCTATCCAGGCAATTACTTTAAATAATCAACGTGATTTAGCTATTCAAATAATTGATTCATTAGGAAATAAAATTGAGGATGCAATTATTTTATTGGGTAAAAAGCAAATTCCATTTGATCAAAAAACTAAGAGCTATCGAAAAAGAAAAAAATACAAAGGTGGTTTTCTAACGATAAAAGCGAAAGGAGAAACTATCTTTTATCATTTAAACAGAAAAGATAGAAGATCTATTTTTTCAAAAAAATGGAAAAGGTTTAGCTCAACTAAAATTGGTCGAGTTTTAACTCCACCTTATTATTATACAAGTTCAAAAGCTACAAAAGGATATATCGCACTCAATAAACCAAAGTTTCAACCTGGCGATACAGTAAAAATTAAAACTTATTTTACAAATCATAAAGGCAAACCATTCAAAAGAAAATTGCAACTCAATTTAGTTGACAATGACTCTTACTCTAGAACACCACTTTTAAAGGTTGAACTTTCCCCCACTACACCAGGAGCTTATCTTTATGAATTTGTCTTGAACGATTCTTTGACTTTGGATAAATATTACCACCTTAACTTTTCTTATTCCAAAAGGAAAAAGAAAAATATAAACGTGAGGTCTCATTACTTTTACTACGAAGATTATCAATTGGATGAAGTCGACTATTTTTTCAGCAACAAGCAAGATGAATATTCAAAAGGAGAACCGATCATTTTATTTGCTGAAGGAAAAGATAAAAATGGATGGACTATCCCTTATGGAAAAGTTCGACTCATTGCAACAAGAGGTGATGTTGATGAATTCTATGAAAAAGAAATTTCGATACCTGATACGCTTTGGGAACACACTCAGATTTTAGATTCACGAGGAGAAACTCAAATTCTTTTTCCAGAAGATATTCTTCCTGAAGTTAAAATGAATATTGAAGTTGAAGCTCAGTTTTCTAATAGCAATGGAGAATTACAAACTGAAAATCTCACCTTCAATTATGATGCTCTGGAAGAAAAAATTATTGCTAAAATTGAAAATGGTTTCGTCTTCGCTGAATATCTCCTCAATGGAAAATCCGTTGAGAAAGAAGTAGAATTATGGCAAGATTATGTGGAACATGTTGATACTGAATCAATTGTTAAACTTCCTTACAAAGAACCCGTCAATCCTTTTTGCAGTTATTACTCATTTGATACGGACAAAACTTATGCAGATTTAGATTTTGAAGATTTGGAATTTAGCAATTATGATGAAAATTTAAAACCCAAAATTAATCTTCTAGGCAACCGTACACCTGATTCAATTTTCACCACAATTATCAACCCTCATAAAATCGCCATCAACTATCAAGTCAGAACAAAAAACAATATACTTACGGAAGGAGTAACACAGGAAAAAATTTGGAATTATCAAATCGAAAAAACAGGAGGGAAACCTTTCTTTGTTTATTTCCAATATGTCTGGGGAGGGAAATCTTACGAAAAAGAAGCTACCTACTTTCATGTCTCAAAGTTATTATCCATCGAAACAGATCAACCTTCTTCTGTCGAACCGGGAGAACAAATTCAAATAAAAGTTACCGTCAAGGATCAAAATGAAAAGCCTCGAAAAAATGTCAACCTTGCAGCGGGTGCAATTAACGCTCAATTCGAGCTTATAGAAAACGTATTAGAACCAACGGTATCGCAGAAGCGACCTCGGAAACCAAAACTTTACAATTCCTTTAATTTAACTAATCCAAAATCGAATCCTAAAAAAATAGATATCTCCGCTAAATGGTATGATGATTTACAACTTTCGGAATCTTTATTTTATCGGTTACGATATCCCCAAGATGGTTTTCACATGGAGTTTGATTCGATTACTGTGGATACTTTTTATCGAGACATTCCTCAATTCTCACCGTACTTAGTCAAGGATGGAAAAAATATTCCAATCTATTTAATTTATTGCAATCGACAATTAGTCTATTATTATGGGGTGACCGATGCACCGCCCTATAGTTTTGTCGGACAAGAAGGAATGAATCAAATAATAATTCGAGGACGAAATTTCACTTATACCGTTGATAGCGTTTTTCTAAAAGCTGGACATAAATTAGAATTCTCGATTGACGTAGATAATTTTTCAAAATCTTCCTTTTCCAAAAATATAAAAATACAACCTGCCAATCCTGAACTCAGTCGCCAAGAGAAAGGCTTGCTTCAAAGAAAAATTCTTCACCTCCGAAACTATAATTCCAAACAAAAAAACTTCGTTTGGCAAGGCACTTGGAATATTCATCAACTTCCTCCAAGTACTAGATACATAGTTTCAGTTGGCCCTTTTCTCCAAATGCCTATTCAGTTTTTAGAACGAGATGGCTGGAATAACGAATTTGTATTTGAACCTAATTTCATTTACGAAATAGTAAAAGGAAGAGAACGACTTTATCAACATGATTTTTTTCCAATTAAGAAAAAAATGATTTTGCCAAAAAAAATTACTTCCCAATATCCTGGTGCAATTATTTATAGTCCAAAACAAATTGAAGTTAAATCTCCCTTCATTGAAAAACTAGGTGGCTTCGAACATTCATATTCTTCCTATCACAGCAAAGGTTCGACCTATCAATTTAAAATAAAAGAAGGTAAAGAAATTAATTTTAAAAAATTTGCAATTGTATTGTTAGAAGATGATACGACGTTTACCGTTTACAAAAAAAATACTGATAAAATTCATAATTTAGAACCCAAGGATTATTCATTAATTATTTTTTCTCCTAAAGGAAATTATATCAAAAAAGAATTTACGATCCAACGTGATACGTTTTTATTTCAAGATTTATCTTACGAAGTTATTACTATTGATTCTTCTCAAATTCTCTTCAGTAACATTTTCACAACTTACTTAGCTAAGTATCAAAAAGAAAATGGAAGAGCTCCTTCTCCTCAACAAACGACTATCCCGAGATACGATTATTTAGGAGATATTGGTATTCATGGAAAAATATCTGATGAAAATACGGGAGAAGAAATGATTGGGGCAAATATTCAAATTTCTCAAAATGGAAATTTCATTTCTGGCGAAACTACCGATATTGATGGAAATTATTCTATCAAACTTCCCTATGGAACTTATGATGCCGAGGTAAGTTATACAGGCTATCCTACTCAAAAAATTACAGGAATAGTAGTGACAAATATATATACAAAAGTAGATGTTCAAATAAGTGTAGATGCTGGAAGTGTTTTAGAAGAAGTTGTAGTTACTGGATATAAAGTCCCACTAATTCGAGCTGATGATTTTGGTACTAATACTATTTCCTCCTTTCCTACTCGAAACATAAACGCAATAGCTGCTAGAACAGCTGGCGCTTCTTCTTATGATGATGGCAATGCTATCAGTATCAAAGGTTCTCGTTCTAATTCGACTGATTATTATATTGACGGCATTCGAGTAAGTGGCAATTTACTTCCTGAAAGTGAAATTAACCTAATGGAAAGAGGTGGTGGAATTGGTGCAAAATATGGTGATGTAGGAGGTGGAATTATTAATTTTGATCCAAATAATATCCGCTCCGACTTCTCCGACTACGCCTATTTCCAACCCAACTTAATCACCGACCAAAACGGCGAAGCCTATTTCAACGTAACTTTCCCTGACAACATCACCGCTTGGAAAACTTACGTCGTAGGCATGGATCACAAACTTAGAGCAGGCACAAATATCTCCGAGATTCGAGCATTTAAAAAATTGACGGCACAATTGGCCTTGCCTCGATTCCTCATCGAAGGTGACGAATCGAACATCATCGGCAAATCCGTCAACTACACTTTGGATTCTTTTCAAGTGACAACTGCTTTTAAAATTGGCGATGATATTATAAAAACTAATGAGTCAAAATTGAAGGAAGCCTTAATCGAAAAAACTAAAATTACGACTCCTAAAAATATCGATTCACTCACCCTCTCCTATTTGTTGAGTACAGCAACCTATAGCGATGGCGAAGAACGAAGCATTCCTGTTTCCCCAAAAGGAGTAAAAGAAACGAGTGGATATTTTAAAGTTTTGGAACCAGGTTATACATCTAGTTTCTCAGCGAATCCTCAGATGGGAGAATTAACTTTGCGCATCGAAAACAATATTTTAAATGTGTTATTGGATGATTTAAAATATTTGAGAGATTACCCTTACGCTTGTAACGAGCAGACAGCAAGTCGATTAACGGCATTGCTATTGGAAAAAGAAATTCGGAAATTATTAGATGAAGAATTTGATGGAGAAAAAGAAATCATCAAAATGGTTCGTCGTTTGAAAAAAACGCAAAACCCAGATGGCTCGTGGGGTTGGTGGAAAAATGGGAAACAAAATATATGGATGACCACCTATATTTTGAATGCTTTGGAAAAAGCAAAACAAGCGAATTACAAAACGGAAGCATTAAATCAAGGCTTAGTTTTTTTGACCAATCGGTTGGAAGAAATGCAAGGGAAAGATTTGATAAATACTTTATTGTTATTTTCTGATGTGAAACAAAATCTGGATTATAAAAAATATGTGACGCATTTAGATTCCACTCAACATTCTTTGTTTGATAAATTTTCTTTGATAAAAATCCGTCAAGCGCAAGGACTTCCCTACTCGATTGATTCTATCATGCAATATAAAAATGAAGATACTTTTTCAAGTTGGTATTTTGGAGAAGACAATCATCGATGGTACAATACGAGTACTCAAATTACTTTGCTCGCCTATGAGATGTTAGAAAAGGAAAGTAATGAAGAAGCAATAAAAAATATTCGTCAGTATTTTTTATCTCGAAGGAAAAGTAAATATGCTTGGCGCAACACGATTTTTACTGCAAAAATTTTAGCAACGATTTTACCCAACTTGATGACAGTCGAAGGTGGTTTGAAAAAGCAAGAAGTCAACATCTCAGGCGCGATAAATAAAACCATTTCAACATTTCCATTTGAAACAAAAATTGTGCTCTCGGAAGAACAACCTTTACATGTTAAAAATTTAGGAAGCACTCCTATCTTTTATACTGCATTCCAAGAATTTTGGAATCCTGAACCAATCTTGAAAGATGATCTTTTTGCCATCAAAACTCACCTTACTCAAAATGGAAAAGTAACCAATGATTTGAAAGCTGCAGTTGCCGCAGATCTTGTCGTCAATGTCGAAGTCAAAAAACTAGCTGAATATGTGATGATCGAAATTCCAATTCCGGCAGGATGTTCCTATCGTGCAAAACCAAATAACTATTGGAACAGAGAATCACATCGAGAGTATTTTAAAAATCGAGTAGCGATTTTTTGTGAGGACTTACCTGTGGGGAAATATACTTTTACGATTCCTTTAGAACCTCGTTTTTCAGGAACTTATACTTTGAATCCGACTAAGGCGAAGCAGATGTATTTTCCGATTTTTTATGGGAGAAATGAAATGGGGAAAGTCGAGATTAAATGATTTTTTTTTGCCGCAGGTTGGGCTGATCGTTTTTGTTTTTTTTGATTCCTCTTTTATAGTCTTATGTTTTGGTAGCAATCATAAAATCATCCTGTTCATAAAAACTGCGGCAAAAAAAAATCCTTAGCAAAACATGCCAAGGATTTTCAAAATCAACTAATCAAAATTCTTTAGAAAAGGGTCTGACCACTTGAGTTCCGCAAAAGCGGTCAGACCAACAGTATATATACTGTTTCATCAATACTACTGTCTTTCTATTTCTCTTTGTTTTTCTTTTTCTCGGCGGTCTTGTTCTTCTTTTTCTTTTCTAACTTTTCGTTCATCGATCACCACTTTTGGATCTTCATCGTAAACCATTCGACTGCCTTGAATTATATCTGTGCGCAAAGTATCCACCACCTCTAATCTGATATTCCCTGCATTTTTTGCTTGAACATAAGCATTGGTTGCGGTGTAATGTTCTGCATCCATTTTAGCTCTTTGATCCAATTTCACTTTTAGGAATTTTCCTTTCCCTCGGATATCAGATTTATTTCTTTTAAAATTCAAATACAATGAATCTACCTGTACATGAACTTTTACCTCGCTTTTACCCTCGTTAAACACCGATAATTTTTTTCCATCAAACTCTTTAATATTCACATCATCAGTATATTCTAAATCAATTCTATCTAAATCTGGAGCGGTGATCTTTAATCTTACCGGGCTACCTCGTCGTCGAGTTGAAGTGCTGATGTCAAGAATTTCGCCTACTTGTTCCATCGTCACCGTTTCCAACTCGCGTTCTTTTCCAACCAATTTCACTTCGTAATGATCACCTTTCGTGATGTCAACTTTTAATTCTCCTTTGATGATTAATTTCTTAAAATCCTTAAATCCTCGGTCGTTTCCAATCTCTTGAGGTGTGTCTCTTTTAGAATAAAATCCTTTCTCTTGCATCGTCCAAACATGCTCTCCATTCCAATGAACAGATGGTATCGTATGATTCCATTGAGCATGACTACTGATGTAATCATCAAAATTGTGGTGACCTTTTTCTCCAAACTTAATCGTTTTTCCTTCTGGCACTTCAATTTTAATTTTCACTTTTTGCCCTCTCCATTTTTTCCCTTTCTCGATAAAAAAGTCAGCAGGAAAAACAATTCCTTGATCAGTAATAATTGGATCGTAAGAAATAGATTTTGTCAATTCTTCAATTTCATTTGAACTACTTCCTCTTGAATAATGAGTTTGAGTTAATCTAAATTTATCATCTTTGGACTTGGCAAAATCAATTTCAATATTCTTAATCACTAAATTTTCATCTATAATTTTTGCTTCATCAAGATTAATAATACTGTTAGCTCCAATCTCTTCACCTAAACTTAATTGAACGGTATCGACATTGAATGAATGCATTTCCACTCGTTGAGTTAATTCTTTTTCTTGATTAAAATCACGAATAACAATTGAACCTAATGAAAAGAAACTAATTACATTTAATGCCCAAACTAATGTCATTCCCGTTCGAGTTCGAGCGCTCGTTTTTCTTTTAAAAACGTAGCGAGCTGCAAATTGTAAAAATCCAATTATTGGTAAAGCAACAATGAAGAACATATTAGCTGCTCCAACAAAGGCAAAAATTGGAGTGCCGAAAACAAATGTAGCAAATGGAACAGCTACGATAATTCCAATAATTAATCCGATCCACATCGCAATCAAACTAACCATCAACGCAAGACCTACAATAAAAACAATAGGCTTCCAAATTTTCAGAATGGTCCTGACAACCAGCGCAACCGCTCGGCCTATAGAAGAAATCCCTTTCTTAAGGGCGCCTCTTCCACCATTCTTCTTTTTTTCGGAGCTTTTTTTTTTGAGCCTAGCTCACTTCCGATTTCATCTAATTTATCTGCAAAAACATCAATTTCATCTTCGATAATTTTTCCAATATTAGAAACATTTATCCGTTCTCCTTTCATCGCTAAACGATCTCCTGCACTTTTTGCTTCTGGAATAATTATCCATAAAATGATGTAAGCCCATAATCCGATCGTTCCTGAAAAAAATCCTAACACAAATAATAACCGAACCCATAAAGGATCTTCAACACCAAAGTACGCTGCGATTCCTGAACATACTCCACCAACCGTTGTGTCATCTGGATCACGAAATAACTTTTTACCCGTTTGGTAATTAGTTTGTTTTTCAGAAGAATGAGTCTGAGTTTTTTCATAAAAAGTATCTTCCTCTTCCAATCCTTCTGCTCCAAACTCCTCAGGAGTTCCCATGATTCCAATGCAAGTTTCCACTATTCGAATCGTCACAATGGATCGACCATTTAACTGCTCTTGAAATAATTCTGCCATCCGAGCTTCGATGTCACTTGTAATCTCTTCGTAGCCTTCTGACTTTTTGAAGTGAGTATGAATGGTATCCAAATAGTTTTCAAGATGTTCAAACGCGTCATCATCAATTGTAAATGGATATCCTCCTAGGTTGATGTTGAGTACTTTATTCATTATTGGTTAAATTTTTAGTAGATTGATTTACAGCATGTTGAAGTTGATCCCAAGTTGATATCAAGCCTTGCAAAAATTCTCTGCCTAGGGAAGTTGCTTGATAATATTTCCGAGGCGGTCCTCCTTGCGTTGATTCTTTCCAAGTATATTCCAGAAGCCCCGCATTTTTCAAACGCGTCAGCAAAGGATATAATGTCCCTTGAACAACTATGAGTTTTGAATCTTTTAGCTTTTCAATAATTTCTGTCGGATAAATTTCTCCTTCTGAAATTATGGAAAGGATACAAAGTTCCAATACTCCTTTTCGCATTTGTGCTTTGGTATTTTCTAACTTCATAATTCAAAGGTATGTATAACCTCACTATTATGCAATACAAACTAGAGAGGTTATACATAGTAGTCAATGCAAAAAACGCATAACACCCTGTAAATCAATATCTTATACAGGTAAATATTTTTTAAAAAAAATTATTTTATTTTTCAAAAAAAGAAAAAGCACCTTGAAATAGCTATTTCAAGGTGCTTTTATGAAGATAAAATTTGGGAGGATCCTGCTACATTTTATAACCACAATCCTCTCCAACCACAATCTTTGCATCTTTCTTCGGAGGTTGTTCAGAAGTTGGAGGAATCATCTCTGCCTCCGATTCATTTATTGGAGCTGATTCCGCTATTCCTTCAACCGTTCCCAAAATTGGTTCTAATTCTCGCATCGTCATTGGAGCAGATTTTTGCGCAAGCAATTCATCTTTTTGCTCTTGATCTAATTTTTCTAATCGTTCTTTTTCTTCTTCGATAATTTGTTTGTGCTCTTCAAATATTTTTACTCGTCGTCCAAACCTTCGATTAATCAAATCATCAATTCCAAAACTAGGTCGTTGCTCCCCTTTCAATCGAGTTAAATAACTATCCAAATTATCTATCCCCAAAACGTCTGAACAAATAAATCTTCCTAAGTCATAATAAGCTGTCCATTGTACTGGATCAAAAAATTGATCCGCAGTAGATTCATGTGGAAATTCAGGATGATAAATTTTATACTTATAAGTGTAATATCTAAGTGGATCTCGTTTTCTATCGATATTTGGTTTTCCTTCTGGAGGAGTGACAGAAGATTTAATATAAACTAACGTTCCGATTTTCAAATCATTCTTTAAGTTCTCGCTGACTGTCTTTTTTACATTCTCGAGTGCTTCTTTTTTTAATATTGGATCTGAAAGTCTATCCCCAATTTGCTCTTCAACTAGTTCTAAAATATCTTCCACCGCTTCGTCTCGATCAGGATTCTTAGCGTATTTCTTATAATTAATTAAAACTTCGATTGGCCTTTCTTTTTCTTCCCCATCCTCCTTCACTTTCACCAATATGATTTTATTCTCTTTATCTTTTAAAACAATTTCTTCCCACAAAAAACAAATATCAGCTACTGCAAATCTTTTTTTAGAATACCCAAGCGATGGTTTTGGACGGATTTCATCTTCCAATTGATTTTTTGAAAAACGAATATCTAAGCCTAGTTCGTTCTTTGCTCGAATGGCTAAATTTTCAAATTCACTAAAAGTAAATTTCGGATCAGCTCCAGCATCAACTGCTAAAATCAATTTGCATCGCCGTCGTAATAATTCATAAATCGCTAAATTTTCAATATGTCCTCCGTCCGAAACATTAAGCATTTCATTATCTATTCCAATCAATCCAAGCAATTCATATACAAAATACCTTGGCCACCAAATCAAACTATTGTACAACTTGGTCTTCTTCGGATTTAAAATCCAATAGCCTAACCGAGCATTAAAAACGGTGGTAAGAATACTCAAAATTTTATTAGAGTAAACTCCCATTCCTGGATTGACTGCCGCAGCTGAAATAGTTGCCGCAGCTGGAAGAGTCAAATCTCGATAATTATAAGTATCATTAGTTGGAACATAACCAGCCAATTTTGACCCGCAAAACAAAGGAGAAAGTAAAAAATAATCATTCGTTTTAGCTCCAGCAAAACTAATATCTTGCTGCATTTTTCCATCTGCTAAATAATCTTCTTTTGCTTCTTCAAACCTTTCTCTTTTTACGCTTGGAGGAGAAAGTAAATTCAAACAAGTATTAATTAATGGATAAGGTGCATGAATGAAATCATCTTTTCCCTTTTCGTCTTTTCCTTTCTCAATTAAGTTTTGCAATAAAATATTAGGATTTTTTGTCTTACTTAAAAATGCATTCGCCAATTGATTTCGATAAAATCGATGAAAACTCAAAGCATTCGGATTCGCAAAATAGCCTAAAACAAACAAAGCAAAAAGAATCATCAAATAGTAACTCACTTCTCCAAATCGGATATTCATATTACTCCAATTCAAATTGAACAGAAATATTCCGGTGAAAACGATCCCTAATACCACCGCCGCAAACGCTTCGATTTTATTGAAAAAATTGGAAAGTTTTAGATGGTAACTCAATAGAACATTTGAAATAAAATGGACAAAAAACAAGACCATTCCAATTGGTATAACCACTACAAACAAAAACTCAACTGCTTCTTTATAACTTGTTTGATCTAAGCCAAATCGATCTAATAATAAGTAGCCTAAATATCCCATCATTCCAATAATAAATGGACTCAACCAACTCATCAACAAGCTGATCACAAACCCAATCACCAAAATGATTCGATTGAACATTTTCACAATCCCCTTTCCAGGAATCATATACTCTCCATTATTCCTTAGATGGCTAATATGTTTCTGATCAAATAATTTTGAATAATCACCTTTCTCATCTTTTAGGGTAGCTTGCACATATGCTCCAGTATACCCTCCTCCTGAAACAGTAGAAATATAATCTGCTCGTTCTAAAATTTTAAATTCATTGAGTGTTTCCAAAAAACCTAAATTAATCGTGGCCGATCGAATTCCTCCACCTGAAAGTGCGATTCCAAATTTGTTTTCTTCTAATTTCCCAGGCTCTTCTAATTTCAATTTTTCTCTCCGTACCTTCAGCAACTCGGTTTCCCTTTCAATTACTTTATGGTATTTGATATCTTTTTCTTCGGATTTTTTTAGTCCTAATAAATTCCGCACTATCTGAAGCCAACGTTGTCGTAAAGTCATTGGTTAAATTTTATTTTTTTACGTTCTTTGATAAAATTCGTGGTCAAGCTCAATTTGAAATCAAAAACGACCGAAGGAAGAATTGATTTTAATTTTGGCTTAACTTAAAACACGAATTTTCTCAAAGAACCATTTTATTCGTAGGTAAAAATATACTTTTGACATTAGAAAATTTAATCATTTTTCATTAGACTTTATTCTATTGGATTTTATTCATCAATTCTTTAACTTTTTAATTCATTTTCATTGAAAATAGCCGTCAACACTAGATTTCTCCTCAAAAACAAACTCGAAGGCATCGGCCGAGTTACCCATGAAGTGTTGCGACGCATGGTTAAAAATCATCCTGACGATGAATTTATTTTCTTCTTTGATCGACCATATGATGATGAATTTATTTATGGAAAAAATATAACGCCTGTTGTTTTATCTCCTCCAACTCGACATCCAATTTTGATTTTGACTTGGTTTGAATTTTCAGTAAAAAGAGCTTTGGAAAAATATCAACCTGATGTCTTTTTTTCGACCGATGGTTTTTGCAGTTTACGAAGTGAAGTAAAAACAGTCGTGCTAGTTCATGATATTGCATACCAACATTTCCCTGACCAAGTCTCTTTTTTTATTCGAAAATTTTATCAAAATTTTCAACATCGATATTTGCAAAAAGCAGCTCAGGTGATTACAGTTTCTCATTTTGTAAAAAATGATCTGGTTGATAAGATTGGAATTCCTCCTGAAAAAATTCATGTAGCGCACAATGGTTGCTCCAGTAGTTTTTCACCTGCTGATAAGTTGACTAAAAAAGAAATTAAAGAAAAATACACGAATGGTCAACCTTACTTTTTTTATGTCGGAGCTGTTCATCCGCGAAAAAATGTACATGGCCTGATTACCGCTTTTGATATTTTTAAAGAAAAAACAAATGCCCCTCATCAACTTGTGATTGGCGGTAGATTTGCTTGGCAAACAGGTGAAGTCAAAACTGCTTTCGACAATGCCAAGCATCAAAAAGATATTCAGTTTTTAGGCTTTGTAGAAGAAGAAGAGTTGCCCAAATTGATTGGTGCTGCTTTTGCGTTTGTTTATGTTTCCTTTTTTGAAGGATTTGGATTACCTCTTTTAGAAGCAATGGAATGTGAAGTCCCGGTAATTACTTCTAACATTTCTTCGATGCCAGAGGTAGCGGAAGATGCTGCTATTTTAGTCAACCCACATGAGGTAAATGAAATTGTAAATGCATTGTTACAATATTTTAAAAATGAAGATTTGAGAAAAGAAAAAATTGCGAATGGTCGTTTGCAAAAGAAAAAATTTAATTGGGATTACTCCTCAGAAATTATCTATGACGTTTTGAAAAAATAAAAAAACCCTTGGAGAAATACATCTCCAAGGGTTTGAATCCATCGCTTTTAGAAATAGTAGTCAATTATTTTTCCCTTAGAAAATTAATTTAGCTACATATTTTTTTGAGTAGAAAAGACTGACCCATTTAATTTTAAATGTCTCAGCTCTTTTCCTAAAATTCTAGTATTAGTTTGCTTTGAATAAATCTCTAAACCGAGAAGCATTCTTAGTCAATTGTCCTTTAACAGTTTCCAAAGTTGTGAAAACGATATCTTGTTGTTTTGCAGCAATTTTGAAACCTCCGTCAATTGCTTTAGCTGTTAAGTTTTGTAATTTCTTTCCATTGTCTAAAGCTACATCAACTAAATCATCAGCAGATTCTAAAGCTACTTTGTTAGCAGTTTTAGCAGTTGACTTTGCAGTCTTTACAGTTGCAGTTGCTACCTCGGCTACATCAAAGTTATTAACCGTTTCTTTTACTTTTTGAGTAGCAGTTTCTACCCAATATTTTCCATTCTCTCTCATGTCATCCATTACATCAGTTGCAGTTTCTAGAACTTGAGTATTTACTTTTACTGCAGTATTTTTTACTTTGTTGAAAGTTTCAGTCATTTCAACCTTAGTTACTTTATTGCTTGCTTTTTTTATAGACTTCTTTGCCATGATATTTTATATTTAGATATTTTATTTTGAATAATGAGTTTTGAATGCAAAACCCAATTAGATAATTTTTAAAAATAAATTATTTCTTAACTACTTTTTTCGCTTTCAATTCTACTTTCAAGTTTTTCAACTCATCCATTCTTCCAGCTGCTGCTAACTTTGCTTGTTTTGCCCAGTTAGAAGGATTATGCATTTTATATCGAGGTCCCGCTGCTGCTAAGATTTCTCTTAATGTAGTTACTTTAGTTGTAGCTAATTGTTTGAAAGTAATGATTCCAGCTTCATTTAAAATCGTTGCCATTTTTGGTCCAACTCCTTCGATCACTTTCAAGTCATCATTTTTAATGATTGCTTTAGCAGCAACTTTTACAGATGCCTTAGCCTTTTTTGCAGTCTTAACTACTTTCTTAACTTTTTTAGTTGCAGTTTTTACTTCTTCATTTTTGAATGATTTAGCATATACTTCATCTAAAGTCTGACGCGTCTCATCCATCTTCTCTTTTGCAGTTGTAGTTACTTTATCAACAGTTTCGCTAACAGTTTTTGCGATGTCAATTTTTACTACTTTCTCATAAGCCTCATCCATTGATTGACGAGTCTCTTCCACTTTTGCTTTTGCTTCGTTAGTTACTTCTTGCACTTTTTTAGAAATAGCTTTAAAACCGATCAATTTTCCAAATCTTTTAGTTCCAGTTGTAGATTGTACTTTAACTCCTTCCAATACATCTAAAACTAAGTCTTGTTGTTTTCCAAAAAGAGTAGTTCCAGCTTTCATAGCTTTTGCCATTACTTTTGTCCATTTGTCTCCTGCCTCAATTGCTCCTTCAACGATATCTTCAGAAACATTCATCGTTTCTTTATTTAATTTCTTTGCTGTTTTTTTAAAGTTCTTTGCAGCTTTTTCGATGTTTACTTTTTCCATGATTGAATTTGCCATGATCTTTATTATTTATTTTTTATTAAAAAAATTCTAATTGTTGTGGTTTGATTTTAAATACGATACAAAGATAAGTTGGGGTAGTTACAGATGAGTTACACTTGAGTTATAGGAGGATTTTTTTTGAGGAAAACAAAAAAAAATATTGGAGAAAAAGGAGGAAATTGAAGCGATTATGGAAGTTAATGCAACCTAATATTTCGATAAAAGTAAATCTATCTTATTAGTTTTAAGAACAGTCAATAAATAATTGTTTAAAATTCAAATGTTCCTCAAGTTATTTATCTACTGTTTATTAATTCATAAGAATAAACTTTTTTGACTCAGTAAAGTTTTCATTTTTAAAATTTAGAATGTAGGTATTATTTGGAAAATGAGAAAAATCAAAATACGTTTTTTCCATTTTCAATAAGGATACATTATTTTTATTGAACACCACTCTTCCTATAATATCAGTTATCACAATATCACCTATTAAATCCTCTGTTAAATAATTATAAATAAAAAAATTACCTGAATTTGGATTTGGGGCAAGTAAAAATCTACTATCTAGATTTTCATTATTCTCGATTACACAATGGAAATCAAATGTTGATATGTTAAAAAATTCCTTTAGATTTTTTTCTACAACACATGGTCTTTTTTCAATAAAAGTTATTATTTTATTATCAATAGTATCCTTCCAATCAGAAATATCTTCAAAATAATTCCACCTTGAAATATGGCGAGGAATTTCAGGTTCATATAATTCTATGATTTTATTTAATTTTTGGATCATGGGATCTTTCTGAAAAGTACTATTCAACAATTCTGCATATCTATTAATAAATTGATTTTTGAATTCCTCATTTTCCAAAAGATTTCTGTACATCGCAGTTGAACCAGGGGAATTCGGCCAAATGACAGATGAGTCGGTGACTCTCAGATGGTCAAACATATTATAATTATAATTCCCAAATCCTGCATCAATATCATAAAATAACCACTTCCATTTTCCCTCCTCGTTTTTTTCAATCCAAGCATCAATGTTATTTGCAGGCCAATCAAAATTTTTAAGAAACATTTCTGCGATGTAATAATCAATGAAGTTTTCTATATCCAATTTTGATTTTACATAATCATAATTTTCGGGAATAGATAGATCATTAGACTCAACGAACACCTTTAAATATAAATAGGGTACATTATAAAATCCTCTAATTTCAACAGAGTCTTCATCTAAATTATTACTATAGGCCACATATCGCTCATCAATCTTATCACGGATCGTTTGAATCCCCCAATACTCGCCATTAATAAAAACTACAACTGGTCGATAATCTAGAAAATCTATTCCTATCTCTCTTACTATTTCATGTGAAAGAACATCAGTAATTATTGCATTTTCCCAAGAGCCAAAAGTTGTTTGCAGTAGAAAACGTTTATATTTATCATGTTGACGATGTGGCATCAAATTGTAGTCAAAATATTTTTTCCCATAGTCATCTCTTGCATATAACTTAAAAGACTTTTGTGCACCTTGTCTTGTTTTGCCACCATGAATTCTCATTCCTGCATTTTGGGAAAAGCCTAAAGTCCCATCTTGTTCGAAGTATTCGACATGAACTGGTCGTTCCCATAATTCTCCTCTTTCAAAATAGTTTCCAGTCCATGCAGGATCATCAATATCATACTTTGCACCAGGAGTATAAATTCCATTTTCATGATCAAATAGATTATCTGCATCCGTAATTAATGAAACTATTGGCATTTCATATTTATCAAAAATGGTACTGTCTACAATAAAAGTATGTGTGAAGATCTCACTTGTTTTAATTCCATTTTTATAGGTAGCACATCTTAGTATGCTTGCTTTGTCAATTTTATAATTTGGGGCTTCCCATGCTTTATAACTGATCAAGGATTGATCTGGAGTTGTAGGAACATTTGAGATTAAATTTGGCTCATCATATTTATAATCGAACTTTAATGAGTCTAAAAAAATATTAGAATTTTCGGTTGGGATTCTTCCATCTAAGGTGTAATAAATTGTATCGTCTGTTAGCGAATTGATTTTTTGATAAAAGGGCTCTTTATAAAATCCTCCATAAAACTCAAATGACAATTCATTATTAAGATTATTAGAACTTTCAGGTGTAGATAAGACTAAGGCTAATAAATTGTCTGATCCATCTGGAGATCTACCGTAAGATTGATTTTCCAATAATTCGACTGGATCGATTTGACTAATTATTTGTCCTAGATTATTTGATAAAAAGAGGGATTCTCCACTAGATGAGATTTTAAAGTTTGTATGTAATTCATCTACCTCTAATCTATTTTTACCTGATGCAAATATTACAATAAAACTATGCTCGGGAATTATTATTTCAGGAAATTTCCACTTAGTCAAATCATTGTCTTGGTCAGACAAACTATAATTCAAAAGGTTAATTGGAGCATTACTATAATTGTATAATTCAATCCAATCACTAAATTCTCCATCCTGATCAGTAATCGAATTGGTATTATCGGACATAAACTCGTTAATGGCAATTTGACCAATAGAAGTAATGGATAGAGAAATAAGGAAGAGTATTGTTAAAGAAAATACTTTTAAAGATAGCTTCATCTTTTGTTGCTAATTTTTAATAAATTCTAATTGAGGAAAAGTTAGCAAATAAAATGATTATTTACGAAAATCAATCATGTTAAAGAAAAGACTGTCAAGACGTAGATATTTTGACCAACTTCTATATAAATAGTTTTTAGGAAAAAGAAGTTTAGGATAATATGTAGTTGCCTGATAAATGATAAATATAATTTCATTATAAGACAAAAAAAAAGTCTTGTACAAATTAATGTACAAGACTTTACCTTTTCAGGATTTTTGTATTAAAATGGCA
>CALJOK010000024.1 GCA_937981555.1 uncultured Saprospiraceae bacterium | reverse complement strand
AAAGCTGTCAAATATTATAATGAGCAAAGACCACATTCTAGCATTAACTTTTTAACGCCTTGTCAAGCTCATTTGAAAACTGGTGTTTTAAAAAAACGTTGGAAGATTTATTTAAATCAATATCAAAAATCCATAGATTTGGATAATAATATTTTTCCAAAGTCTCGTGCTTAATTTTTATTTCTTAATCTGTCAACTTTTTTTAGGACACTATAACCTGCCGCCGAAGTATAAAGGTGTTGCATATTAGTATATGCGCCACTTCCTGAGGGTACATATTGCCAATAAGTAATTTCGTAATTCTCTGCATCAAGTGTTCCAAGCAAAGCAACCAGATCATGATCTGGTCCAATTTTAACGGATTGCGTACCCAAATGAGCTTGTTCATCACTAATAGTCGAATTGGAAGGATTGTTAAACCAACCTACCCAATTATTAATATCCCATTGAGAATCAAATGAACCTAAGGTATAAGATTCAAAATCATCAGAGGTTAATTGTGCTGATAAAATGATTGGAAAACAAATGGTAAAAAAAAGTATAATTTTTTTCATAGAACTTTGAGATTTTGGTTAATAATATAAGGAAGATACAAAGTTCCGTGAAATTGCCATGATGAATTACAAAGGAAGTTGATATATTAACTTTTATATTTTTCAAAAAAAATAACCCATGTGATATGCACATGGGTTATTTCAAATAAATTTTAAATAGAATTCTAAAATTTATTCTATTGTTCTTTCAGCCGAAGAAACTTTCGATACACAGAAAAAACCAACTGGACTTTCCTTCGCATCTTCATTTTGAGAAAAAATATTAGTTGGAATATTATTAATCGGTGTAGCAAACAAACCATTATCACCTTGAGTTATTTGAGTTCTTGCTTGAAAAAGATGAAAAAATGCTTCTTGCGTCAATGAATGAATTTCCACTCGAATACTATCTCCAATAGCATAAGGAGGAATATCACCATCATCTATTGCACCATCACCTGAATCAGCAACTCTATTTATTCCAAATCGAATCGGTGAAATAAATAATATCCCATCTGAATTAGTCCCTGGTCCAAATGCTCCATCATATGCTAAATTCATTTCCTGCCCTTTATTTAAAAATGAACCATTCTTAAACGTCTTAATCCAGTAAACGTCTCCTTCCCCTACTGCATCTTTTGCATAAATCTGTGCATAGATTCCATCTGGTTGCCCCACCTCATCTTCTAGGAATTCATACCCAATTGAATCAATTGGAATAGTTCGGTTAGCTTTTGATAAAGAAACATATTGGTCTCCATCTAAATCAACTAGCAAACCATAATCTTTCCCTTCCTGAATCATAATCTCACCTGGAGTCGTTGGCGTCCAAACATAATCACCATCATTATCATCATCTTCGAAAACATAAATTTGATTGATCGTACTATCAGCCAGATTAATATCTGCGACTGTAATCGTAGCTCCTGTAACTTCCGGAGTGAATGAATTATCCAAGTAATCAATCGTTCGACGCAATTTTATGACTTGCGGACCAGGTTGATCATTGAGCCATGCATCGACAACTAATTGAGATTCATTTTGTTCCAATTCTAGATCGATGATGTCTTCACAAGAAGTTAGTAAAAGTATTGTTATAAGAAATAAAAAATATTTTTTCATGATATAATATATTAGTAAAATGCATTAAAGCATTGATCTTTTTAAATTAAAAATTAAAGTTATATGCTACTGATGGAATGATACTTCCAACCACCGCAAAACGATAAGCATTAGTTTGACGAGGTTGCCCTTCTGGAGTTCGAATTCGATTTTCTCCAAAGTTGATAGAAAATGGATTCCGTTTGTTGTACACATTATATATAGAGAAAACCCATTCGCCACTCAATTTTTTCCCAGGCTTCTTCTTTCCAGCGAGTGTTGCCGAAACATCTAATCGGTGATAAATTGGAATTCGAGCATTATTTCTTCTACCTGTCGTATGCGGATAAACATAACCATTCTGTTCATATCGACCTGTTGCAAATGTTCCAGGTGTCCCAGAATTCACAACAAAGTTGGCAGATAGACTCCATCTTTTTGACAAATCATAAAATGCGGTTGTACTAAAGCTATGCGTCTGATCAAAACGGGAAGGATACCAGTCGCCTAAGTTAATTCCTTCAGATTGTAGTTCCGTTCTACCTAAAGTATAACTCGTCCAACCTGTAAATCGTCCTTTCTTTTTTTCAATTTGCAACTCTAATCCATAAGCTCTTCCTTTCGCTTGCAATACATCTCCTTCAAAATATTCATTTAATAAAAGATCAGCACCATCGACATATTCGAGTAAATCTTTGTAGGTTTTATAATAACCTTCCATGGAAGTCACCCAAGTGTTATCATCGAAATTTTTGAAAATACCTAAGGCCACTTGGTTTGCCATTTGAGGTTTTATATTATTGGTACTTGGTGTCCAAATATCAACTGGCGTTGCCGCAGTTGTGTTGGAAACTAGGTGAATATATTGAGCCGTTCGATTATAACTTGCTTTAAGTGAAGTAGTATTATCGAGTTGATATTTTATGGAAAAACGAGGCTCAAAATTATTATATGTTTGAATACTTTCTCCTGCATCGAAAGTTTGAGTTTGATCTAGAATTGGTGCTCGTCGATCTCCAGGGTTTTCAGCCTCCGCAAATTCATACGAAGATCCAGATCCCATATAATTGAAAAATGACCATCGTACTCCATATTGTAAAGAAATATTTCTATTGATTTTTTGTTCATTTTCAATAAAAAGTCCTGCCTCTAAAGCATATTTTTTAGCTAAGGAAAAATCAACTATCATCCCTTCATTTAATGACTTAGCATTGGCAGGTTGAAATTCATAAATGACTGCTTGTCCACCAAAAGTGATTAAATTATCAGGATTTAAAAAATAAGAAAAATCAGATTTTAAACTATAGTTTTTGATTTTAGCACTCCAATCAAAAGTATTGTCAGAGTCCGCACCAAAACTAATTTCATAATCATAGTTACTATAAAATGCTGTAAAATTGGAAAACAATCTCTCACTAAATAAATGATTCCATCGCAAAGTTGCCGTCTGATTTCCCCAGTTAAATCCTGCTGCATTTCCAAAACCAAAATTATCACGACCTAAATATCCAGAAAGGAAAAGTCGATTTTTATCGTTGATTTTATAATTTGTTTTTAAAGTCAAATCATAAAAATTCAATTCCGTATCACCACCCACTTGCTTTTCAATAATTGGTTTTGCCAAAATATCAATATACGATCGACGACCTGCAATAATAAAAGAGGCTTTATCTTTTGCAATCGGTCCTTCCACCGAAAGTCGACTAAAAATCAAACCAACTCCACCAGACACTTCATATTTTTTCATATTCCCCTCTTTCATTCTTACATCCAAAATTGAAGATAATCGACCACCATATCTAGCAGGAATTCCACCTTTATATAGTTTCACATCCTTTACCGCATCAGGATTAAAAACAGAAAAGAATCCAAATAAATGCGATGAATTATAAACTGGCGCTTCATCCAATAAGATCAGATTTTGATCAATACTTCCTCCTCGAACATTAAACCCTGTCGCTCCCTCTCCTACTGTTGACACTCCTGGCAATAATTGAATACTTCGAATGACATCGACCTCACCTAACAACGCTGGCATTTTTTCGATGGTCGCAATACTCACTTTATTGACACTCATTTCGGTATTCGTTACGTTGCGATCTTCCGCTTCGGAAGTCACGACGACCTCAACCAATTCATTCGCATTTTCACCCATCTCGATATCGAGTTTGGTATTTTCTTTAAGGTCTATTTCTTTCGTTTGAGAATCAAAACCGAGGTAAGAAAATTCGATTTTGTAACTAGCTGGAGGAAGAGAAATTGAATAAAATCCATATTCATTAGTCGTCGTTCCAGTTTCAAGTCCGAAAACATAAACGGAAGCTCCGATTAAAGTTTCGCCACTTGAAGCTTCTTTCATATAGCCGCTTAGCGTAACCTTTTCAGTTTTTTGTGCGACAGAAAAATTAGATAGAAAGAGTAATGCTAAAAGTCCAAGCACTTTAGATTTGAGTTGCATTGAATTTATTTTTTTTGAAAAATAGGTTTAAGTAATATTTTTTAGAAACAAAATTTTAAGCTATTTGTTTGAGGAACAGTCAAATTGATTTGAGGTTATTTTGACTGTTTTATACTAGACGGCAAATGTAGGAATTGCCCCTATGTGAAGGGGTAAAGGTTAGACGAAAGGAGGGGGATATTCTATGAAGGGAAGCATATTGGAGAAGAAAGAAATTTGTGTGTTTTGGTTTTTAATTTACTCGAATTCGAGTATGTTAAAATTAATGTTAGCAAATTCGATAACTATAGATTTTACTACTTGGTTTAGTGTTCCTTTTTCACCTATCTCTAATCAAAGATTTCCAATATTCACGCGAAGGGAAAAAAACTTGCAATGGCATTTGGAAAAAATCACCACAAGTATTGATGAAGCTAGAAATCTATTGGATACTATTCCTATGCAGAAAGAAGCGCTTAATCGAATAAAAGATAGGAAAGATTGATTTTCTGTTACCTTAGATAAAAGAAAATATTAAGATCAATCTATGCCCTACTCTCAAAAAAAATCTGTTTTAATCCTTGCCTTACTCCATTTCTTAGAACGGTTCAGTTATTATGGAATACGAGCAGTTATCATATTATTCTCAATAGATATTTTAGGAATGGAATATGATCTTGCTCTTTCCAATTACAAGAATTTTATCATCCTTTCATTTATTCTTCCCTTGCCTGCTGGAATTATTTCAGATGCATTTTTTAAGCAAAAACAAGGGATACTATATGGTGCATTAATTTCCTTTTCTGGCTACCTAATGTTGATTTCTGAAGAATCCTTGATGGTTGGGATGGGGCTAATTTTAATCTTAGTAGGTACTCTATTGATTAGAACAAACCTTACAGTTCTCGTCGGTAGGCTTTTTGAGAAAACAGATAAAAACCGGGGAATTGCCTTTTTGTTTTATTATTCTTTAATCAATATTGGAGCATTTTTATCAATTGTGATGGTTGGCTATATATGTGAAAAATATGGTTATAAATATGGATTTATGATTACTGCTTATACTTCATTAAAATTTTTAATCATCTATTATTTCACAAAAGATCGGCTTCCATTGATTGAAAAAAACATTGAAATAAAATATACAGAACTTAATAAAATAAAAGATCCTATCATTGAATCTAACTTAGCTCTACGAAAAAACCCAAATCCTTATTTATTAATTATTTTCATTAGTGTAATCTCTCTAATATTTTGGCAAACCTCTGAAATGAATACTGCTAGACTACAAGAATATATTTTTGAAAGTCCAATTATAAGTATTGGAGACTTCAATTTTAATAAAAATCTCTTCCTATCCATCTATGGTATAATTGGTATGGTAATTTATTTCGTTTTTCTGCTAGTTTGGTATTTTAAAAAATTAGGAAGTACTACCTTCAAACTTGGTGTTGCCATGATTTTAATAGGACTAACAAGTCAAGTAATTGCCAATATTAGTTCTGTTCCTTTTAATAATTTAGTTACTGTTTTAGCTGGGACAATTATTACTTATTCAGTTGCTGAAGTATTGATTAAACCATTTGCATTATCTTATATCACCAGACTAAGTGATACTCAATATTCTTCGTCCATAGTTGGAGGCTTTATGTGTTTTACAGGAGTAGTTGGTCATTTGCTAATCTTATTTTTTGAATATTTAGATCCTGTTAACTGGTTAACGAGTCTTTCTATCATTTCTGTAAGTTGTATTTTGATTGGGTTATTAATTATTATTTTTAGAAAAAAACTATTAAAAATGTCAGGTGGATTAGATTAATATTTTTAAAGGCATCGAATCCGATGCCTTTAAAATAAAGAACCCTAATCTGACCTTTACATCAAATTAGAATTCTATTTTTATTCCAATTAAACCTTAATTATTAATCACCACCTTTTCAATTACCGAACCTCCCTCCGTTCTCACCTCCAAGAAGTAAACCCCACTATCCATCTCTCCAATCGATAACTCTCGAACATCCCCTTTCCAATTTCTCACAACTTGCCCTATCATATTTCTCATTTCGATTTCTTGAATAATTTGATTTTCTCCCTTGATCCAAAGTCTTTCAGTCGCTGGATTAGGATAAATCGTAATGGAGTTTTTAGAAAAATTACTCGCCGAAGTAGTATTCCCTAAATTAATAAATTGAGGATCAGAAGAAAGTGCAATATGAGTTCCATCATTTGTAATTGCAACTAGATTTTCAAATTCCAACGTGATGATTGATTCTGTCAACGAAACGATTATGTCTTCTCCCATCACAAATTCTAACGTGGCTAAAGTATCTCCTCCTGCAAAAGAAGAATTATTTCTTTTAGCCACTCCTACCTCAATTCGATTTTGATTGGCTAATTCTTTTCCCAAAGATAAAGTATTACTTGTATTACCAATCCAGGTCTGAGAAGTATTTAAAGCAAAAGAACCCGTTTCAAAAAAAGCATCACTTCCTTGCAATCCAAAAGCCACTCCATATAAATTATCCGCAACCTGAGATGCACCTTCCATGATTACTGGAATCGATATTGCTTCACCAATAATAAAAGTATCCGGAAATGCTAAGTACACATCATAGGTGTTCACTCCATTCGTAACTGGCTCGTAAGATGTCAAATCGGTATGAGTTTCATTATAGTTAATTAGGATACTATTCAAATCATCATCATTAACCTCCCCATTTCCATCGCTATCGGCATGTTTGTAATTTACCCCATTACTAAAAATTGGAATACTCCAATCCATTGCATCTTGCCCTATCCAATTGGTAACCGCATCTGCTCGAACAGACCCAATAGATCCATAAGTTAACCCCAATTGTAGAACATCCCATGCATTAGCAATTCCATTATTATCTGCATCTCCAGGATAAACTAGATCCTCACCCAAACAGTCAATATTAATATTATCATAAGTAGCAATTCCAAGAGCAACATTATCGTATGCATCAGTAATCGTATTCCCAATTTCAACTAAATCAGTCATGCACCAACAATTATTATTAAGATCTACGGGTTGGTTAGTTACCAAAATAACATTCTGATCATCATTATCACAGATCGTATTTTCAAAAACCTCTAATTGATTATCAACTATGGAGAGCCCCACACTTCCTTGAGTAATTAAATTATTATGAATGCTCAATTCAAGTGTATATTCATACGTTTCAATACCTATATTATTTTCTAAAAAAGTAGAATTTTTCACTTCCCCTTTTGCCAACTTGATCGCACTACTATAGTTATCAAAAAAGGAGCAACTATCCACGACTGCCCTGTAACCATCAAAACCATAATTATTATTTAGAAAAGTAGAGTTTTCAATAATCGCTACGGTGATGATTTGACCTGCACTAGCGATGCACTTATCATTATTCTGAAAAGTACAATTGGTCACTCGTCCTCCTTCCGTAAAATTTGAGAAGGTATGTGGATTAGCAAAACCATACGTATTTCCTTCAAAATAACAATTGATGGCTGACATTCTACCTTCCATACCGTACTCGTTATTCAGAAATTCTGAATCAGAAATCGTCACCCAATTATACCCTAAAGCCCCATCATAAACACCTCTTTCATTATTGTTAAAAATGGCATTTGAAATATATCGATAACCTATTCCTTTACCATAATTAACGGCTGTTTTTGAATATTCAAAAATCACATAATCCAATTCGACTTCAATCTGCCATCCAGATGTGGTCGTATTTTCTATTCCATTCCAAGTTCCAGCAGTACTTGGAGTGTCTGAATTTATTGTAAATTTTATTGTATCTCCTTCTTGGCCATTAGCATAAAAATCTCCTTCTCGCAATTCGATCCGAGTCTCTGGTTCGAATCGAACTTCAACTCCTGGCTCAATAGTTAAACTAGCATCTGGAAAAATTACCACATCACTCGTTACAATAAATGGACTTCCGGCCACACTCCAAGTGGTCGGTGTAAAGATTCCACCACTAACTTCAGTTTGTGCTGAAAGAGAAAACGTAGTGGCGAGACTAATCATTAAAAAGTAAAATAATCTTTTCATTGTTTAACTAGTTTTATTTTTCGAAACCTCTAAATTTCGATAAGGTTTACAAATAGTTGATTGAGAAAATAGTTTTAGTTTTTACAGCTTTTATTTTTAAATGAGTGATGAGAAAAGAAAGTAAATTCTTTCGATGATGTAAAAGTAAATTAAGTCAAACCAAAATCAAACTACATTTTATTACTTTTATGAAGTCTATTTCAAATTATTAATTCTTTAAATCATTGATTATCAGCATAATAAAAATTTATTTTTATACTTTTATTCCATGAATAATTCTAAACTCATTAAGGTTTTGAGGTCATTTTCTCAAAAAGAATTACAAAATTGGGAGGCATATGTGCATTCACCTTTTTTTAATACCAATAAAAAGGTCTATCCTCTACTATCTTACCTTCTCAAAAAAATACTTTTAAATGAAAATTCTGCTTTAGAAAAAAAAGAGATTTTTAAAAAAGTATACCCTTCCAGATCTTATCATGAAAATTATTTGAGGAAACAATTTTCTATTTTATTTCAACTCTTAAAAGGATACCTTGCACAAGTTCATTGGCAAAATTTAGAATTAGAAAAAGAACTCTCCTTATTTCAATCTTTGGAAAAACGAGAGCTAGATTCGTTATATCAAATTCAAGAACAATCACTTTTGAAAGATTTTAAAAATCGGAATCGACCAGATGCCAATCATTTTTACTTACAATTTCAAATGCAAAAAACGGCGGATAGTTATTTTTCAAAAAAACAAAAACGTCAATTTGATGCTGCCTTACAAGAAAAAATAAATAACCTCGATGCTTTTTATCTAATTGAAAAATTGAAAGGAAGCTGTGAAATGCTTAATCGAAAAAAAATTGTGGAAGGAAATTACGATTGGAATCTTGTGAATGAAATTATGGAATTTTTTAAGAAAAAAAATCCTTTGAGTAAAATTCCAATGGTTCAAATTTATTTGCAAATCTTCAAAACGCTCCAAGACGAAAAAAACGAAACTCATTTTGAAACCCTCACTTCCCTTTTAGAAAAATACCAAAATGATTTTCCTCAAGAAGAAGCTGTTGCCATGTATCGTTACGCTCAAAATTTTTGTATCCGAAAAATCAATCAAGGGAAATCTGACTATTTTAGAAAATTATTTGAGTTATTTCAAACACAGTTAGCAAGCGAAATTAATCTGCCCAACGGAATTATTTCTGCCGATGATTACAAAAATATTGTAACAGTTGGTCTAAGAATAAAAGAAGCCAACTGGGTCAAGGATTTTATTTTCAAATACAAAGAAGCACTCTCTCCAAGCATGCGTGAAAATGTCTTCAACTATAATTTAGCTTCCTTTTATTTTGGGACACAAGATTATGATGCCGCGATCCAATTATTGAGTACCGTTCAATACACCGATGTTTATTATGAAATTAGTGGGAAAATTATTTTAGCAAAAATCTATTTTATTATCGCTGAGACGAATTCCTTATACTATTTTATTGATGCCTTCAAACTTAATCTAAAACGGAATAAAAAAGTAGCAGCGCAATATCGAACGAGTATTAACAATTTTTTGATTCAACTAAAAAAAGTTACTAGACTACGAGAAGAAAAAAATTATTCGGATAAAAATACTTGGAGTAAAAAACATCAACTATTAATGCAACGAATAGAAATTGTATCCCCGATTATTGAACGTAATTGGTTATTAAAAAATCTAAATTCTATGGTCCAATAACATAGCTATATTTAACCGCATCGAATCCGATGCCTTTAAAAAAATTGACTATAACGCAACCACTTCGGCTACGTTATAGTCAATTTTTTTTACAAACTTTATTGCTTTTATTAGAATCATGTCTAATATACTCCTTGCATCAAATGGCTTCTTTTCATTTTCCTAATCCTCCGGAAACAAACTCTTATCCAACCCCGGAATAATATTCAACGCATTTTTATAATACAACTTTTTCAAAATATGATCTGGCAATGCCAACCCATACATCTTCCAAAATGCATGATACCTTTTATAGTATGGAAAATATTCATCATCACTTTCCAACACTCTAAAATAAGTGGGATACTCTTTCGGCTTCCAAGAATCTTTGCCAAACAAAACTCGATCTTGGTATTTTTCAAAAAACCGATTCGCTGCCCGAGGTTGTCTTCCGAGCTCTGAAATGATGGCTCCGATTTCGACATACATGTTCGGCATTTCATCAAGCAGTTGACCTAGTTTAGTCAAGTCATTTGGATACCAACCAAAATGTGCTGCAATGAAATTCGTCTTTGGATGCTTCTTAAAAATATTATGTTGCTCAGAAATGATTTGTTCCCAAGATGCTGGATTCGTCGCAGTTCGTTTTCGTCGAGGATGAGTTTTTAATTCCAGCCATCTTTCATTTTGATTATCATGAGGTTCCCAAAATGATTTCGGATCAGCCGAATGAATCAAAACTGGAATTCCCAGTTCTCCACATTTTGCCCAAACAGGGTCAATTCTAGGGTCGTCAATTCTAATCCGATTTCCCTCCGAATCTTCATTTGTCATCCCTTGGCTTTTATATATTTTCAAACCTTTTGCGCCATTCTTAAAATCATATTCTAATTGTTTGACCGTTTCCTCCGCCCAATCAGCTTCGTTAATACTTCGTAATTCGATATTGGCAAAAACAATAAATCGATTGGGAAATTGCTTTTTAATATTGTCCGTCATCTTCTTCAACTTCTCGCCATTTCGACCACTCAGATTATTCATGATCCCCATATTCATCTTATCCATTGGTTCAATCAAATCATTCAAATCCATTTCATCCATTCGCCATTGGTGACTATGCACATCAATAAATGGAAATTTTGCACGAGTAATTATGGTCTCAGGAACGACCAAAGTGGATGGTGGATCATAGGCTTCCCAGTCCATACTTAGAGTATCGGTTTCGTTTTGAGCAAAAGTCAAATTTGCAAAAAGAACACCTATTATGATTAAGTAATTTTTAAACATCGTTATTATTTTAAATAAAAAAATATTGAATCTTAGAAAACTAAAAATACTAACTTTCGTTTTAAGCAAGCACTAATTAAGGTATCCTTTCGGACAATTTCTTTTTTAACATTTAGAAACAACTTCCTTAAAAAAGTGTTTTTTTACAAAAAATATCATTCATGAAATTTATCGGAAGCACCAACGAATATTTACACCTCGTCACAGTCGATCAACACAATTGCCATGTTTTAAAAGAAACTATTGAAAATGGATTAACCATATTATGGTTTGAAAAAGAAAATAATCACTTATTTATTGATGGTAAAAGATTTGATTTTGAGAAAAATCAAATTGTCTTTTTGACAGAATTTCACAAAGTGAAAGTTGGGCGGGTGGAAGATGTTCGGTTGCTCAGATTTAATAAACCTTTTTATTGCATCCTCGATCATGACAATGAAGTGGGTTGTAAAGGGATTTTATTTTTTGGTGCATCGCAATTACCTATTATTACTATTCCTGCTGAAGAGGTAGAAAAATTTGAAACCGTTTGGAAAATGTTTGCCATCGAAATGGATAGTAACGATAATTTGCAAATTGAAATGTTGCAAATGATGCTCAAGCGATATTTGATTCTTTGCACTCGACTCTTTAAATCTCAAAAGCAAAATGATGTCAAATTATTTGAATCTGATATTATTCGAGAGTTTAATTTTTTAGTAGAACAACATTTTAAAACTAAACACACCGTGACAGAATATGCTGACCTGCTCCACAAGTCTCCTAAAACACTCTCCAATATTTTTTCTAAAATTGGAAAAAAGACACCACTCAAATTTATTCAAGAACGAAAAATGTTGGAAGCTAGGAGACTTTTAAAATATTCAGATCTACAAATTCAGGAGGTCGCTTATGAACTCGGCTATGAAGATGTTCAAGCTTTTAGTCGGTTTTTCAAAAACCAAGAAGGACAATCTCCTTCCAAATTTAAAGAAGCATAACCTAGCTGGGCTTTCCCAATTCCAGTATTACAATTGATTTTAATAAAACTCTGTTACTGATTGAAGTTACCCACCTCAATTTATTTGTACTTAAAAGATTATGTTTTGCCCTTTTTGAAAAAATCTAAAATTGAAAGGAAAACCATGAGGAATAAGGAGCGGGCGTGGAACGGCGAAAAATGAGGGTGCGGGAGCTTGCAATAAGTTTAGCTATTTTTTCGCCTAGAATTTTTTGGTTCTTTTTTTTTCAATGAAAAAAAGAACAATGCTCCATTCATTCACTAATTTCAAAAAGTAAAACTAAATTATCTGAATCATCTTACAGTAGTATGAGTCACTAACTTGCAACTAGACTTAGGAAAATCCAGCTACGGGAAAAATTGCCAACTCCTAGGGAAAACCGACCTACAAAACATCCTCCATCCTCCCCCATCTTTGTATTGTCAAATGAATAAAAATTATTTAATCATAAAATTTAGAACAATGCAAAATTTTAATGTCCCAACAAGAGAGGAAGTTTCAGAAAACAACCAAGCGATCTTTGATAACTTAAAAGGAGCTTTAGGTTTCGTACCTAACTTGTATGCTTACTACGCAAAAAATGATACTGCCCTTGCAGATTATTTGGCTTTGCAAAATCGAAAAAGTACCCTTAAAGCAAAAGAAAGAGAAATCATTAATTTGGTCACTAGCCAAATCAATGGATGCAGATATTGTCAATCAGCTCACACCGCTTTAGGTAAAATGAATGGTTTTTCAGAAGAGCAAATTCTAGAAATTCGAGGTGGTTCTGCTGCCTTTGATGCAAAATTGGATGCCTTGACAAAATTCACAAAATCAGTTGTAGAAAATAAAGGCAACGCTTCTCAAACTACCAAAGATAATTTCTTTGCAGCAGGTTATACGGAAGCTAATATGATTGATGTGGTTATCATCGTAGGAGATAAAGTGATCAGTAATTATATCCATAATTTAACTGGATTCGCTATTGATTTTCCACTTGCTCCTGAATTAGCAGAAGCAACAGTTTAAATAAATCCAAACACCTCTTTTTTTTAATAATAAAAATTTCAATTCACATTTTAAATAATAAAAAAATGAAAAATAAAGTAACGTTTATGATTATGATTATGGTAGCGATGATGTTTATCGCAGGTTCAACTTTCGCACAAGATAACATGGCAAAAAAAGGAATGACTGATCATGCCTCAACTGCTCAAACTATTAAATTAGAACAAATCAAAGGTGATTTTAATATCCAAGGTTTGACGCTTGCTCAAGGTGATTATGTTTTTGAAGTTTCAAATAATGGCGTAGATCATGAAGTGGGATTTGTAATCGCACCTAAGTCAAATCCAGATGCGCATATCAAAACTGCTTATGTTCAAAAAACAATTAAGGATGGTGAAAAATCTACTTCAAAAGTGGTGAATTTACCGAAGGGAGAATACGTATATTTTTGCCCTATGAATCCGACTCCAAAATATACAATCACGGTTAAGTAATCTGAAACCGAATATTTCCAAAACCGAATTAATTTGCTCTTCAAAGTCTCCATGCTTTGAGGAGCATTTTTGTTGGTAAGGCAATTTCTTATTTTTTGAAAAAATGATTACTTTTTGAGTCACAAAGAAATTGCATCATAAAAAATATTCAAAATGATTCGACTAATTTTTATTTCCATTTTTGCTTTCACTTTGAGTGCTTGTCAAACTCAACCTAAATCTGATACTCCAAAATCTGAAAAAATTGTTGGTGGTCCTTGCGAGGGCTGCGAAGCGATCTTTGAATATGGAAATAAAAAGTTGACCTCCGTTGATACTTTGCCCGAATTTGAAAACAATCAACCTCAATTGAAAATTACTGGAACTGTTTTCCAAAATGACGGAAAGACTCCTGCACCTAATGTCATCATTTATATTTATCAAACCAACCAAAAAGGAATTTATGAAACCAAAGGAAATGAAAAAGGCTGGGCCAAAAGACATGGTCATATCCGAGGTTGGATAAAAACAAGTGAGGATGGGAAATACACTTTTTACACATTCCGGCCAGGGGCATATCCAAATAGTCAAGAGTCAGAACATATTCATATCACCATCAAAGAACCCAATAAAAATGAATATTATATTGATAATTTTGTTTTTACATACGACCCTCTTTTGACAAAAGATAAAATACAACTTTTGGAAAACCGAGGAGGTTCTGGAATTGTAACAATACAATTACAAGATAATATTCAGCTAATCAAAAGGGATATTTTTTTAGGTTTAAATATTCCGGATTACTTCTAATTTTTACTTGTTCTCCTCACCCAAAGGAATAACATTCGTGCTTTTCGCCATAGACAAAGACAGCAAAGATTCAATTTTTCCAATATTTGGAACTGAAAATAATTTTTCGGAAACGAACGAATTATACTCCTTTATATCTTTGACAATTACCTTAAGAAAAAAATCTGCCCCTCCCGTCACATAATGACATTCCAACACTTCAGGAAAACTCGTCACTTGTTTTTCCATTTTCTCAATGGCCTTTTTTGAATGATCTTTTAAGTTAAGAAAAACGAATGCGAAGAGCATCTTTCCCACTTGGTCAGCATTGATAATGGCAACATATCGATCAATAACTTTTTCTTTTTCCAATCTTTTGATTCGATTAAAAATAGGTGTTGTGGAAATATTTAATTCCTTCGCCATGTCTCGAATCGTCATGCGAGAATCTTCTTGAAGGAAGGATAAAATTTTAATATCAAGTTCATCGAGTTTTACCATTTCTTGGATGTTTTATAATTTTTTTAGATTTTATTCTATTGATAAAAACAAAATCATTTTTCTATATTTTTTACTCGCACTTAAAATAACACTTATTGCTAAATAAGTTCAATTCAATAACAATATCCTTATTTATTTTCAAAATAAAAACAACTCACCAAAATTCGTTAGTTTTGTAGTACAAACGAACTTAAATAATATGGTGAAATCTAAGCAAAAAATTCAGAAGAAAGTATTGGCCAAAGCATTTGAAAAAATGTGCATGGCAAAACATATGACAGAGTTGTATGAAGATAATTTTAAGTTAGTTTCCAAATATGTTCATGCTACTTCTCGTGGTCATGAAGCGATTCAGATTGCTTGTGGATTACAGCTTCTACCCCAAGATTTTGCTTTTCCATATTATCGAGATGATGCGATGTTATTGTCGATTGGAATGCGTCCGTATGATTTGATGTTGCAATTGTTGGCGAAAAAGGATGATCCATTTTCAGGTGGTCGAAGTTATTATTCTCACCCAAGTTTGAAGGATGATGATAAACCAAAAATTCCTCATCAATCTTCAGCAACTGGAATGCAAGCAATTCCTGCTACAGGTGTTGGCATGGGAATTCAATATCGAGAAGCTTTAAAAATTAATGAAAAAAACGCTAAAAAACCGATCGTCGTTTGCTCACTTGGTGATGCAAGTGTGACGGAAGGTGAAATTGCTGAAGCTTTCCAAATGGCAGCTTTAAAGCAATATCCAATTTTATATTTGGTGCAAGATAATGAGTGGGATATTTCAGCAAGTGCAGATGAAATTCGAGCGCAAGATGCTTTTGAATATGCAGCAGGCTTTAAAGGTTTGGAAGCGGTGACAATTGATGGAAGTGATTTTTTAGAATGTTATGCTACTTTGAATCGAGTGATTGAAACGATTCGAAAAGAACGACGTCCATTTTTGGTTCACGCTAAAGTTCCTTTGCTCAACCATCATACTTCAGGTGTTCGAATGGAATGGTATCGAGATGATTTGGAAGAAGCAAAATTAAGAGACCCCTACCCTGTTTTTATAAATCAACTTTTGGAAAATGGTTTTTCCAAAAAACAAATAGAAAAAATTGAAGCGGATGCTTTGAAAACTGTGAAAGCAGATTTTGAAATTGCGCTCCAAGCAGAAGATCCTGATCCTTCCTCTCTTCATGATCACGATTTTGCTCCAACTCCAATTACAGAAGAAACTGGAACTCGTACCCCTGAAAATGGAACTGAGGTAGTGATGGTAGATTGTGCATTGCATGCCGTGGAAGAACTGATGCGAGCAGATAAAGAATGTCTTTTGTACGGTCAAGATGTGGGAGCAAGATTGGGTGGTGTATTTCGAGAGGCAGCAACTTTGGCGCAAAAATTTGGAGATGAAAGAGTTTTTAATACCCCAATTCAAGAAGCATTTATTGTTGGTTCGACGGTGGGAATGTCGGCAGTTGGATTGAAACCAATTGTAGAAGTTCAGTTTGCGGATTATATTTTTCCAGGCATCAATCAGTTATTTACTGAAGTGAGTCGATCTTGTTATTTGACCAATGGAAAATATCCAATTAGCATGATTTTGAGAGTTCCAATTGGAGCTTATGGAAGTGGTGGTCCTTATCATTCATCGAGTGTTGAGTCAATTATTGCCAATATTCGAGGAGTAAAAATCGCTTACCCAAGTAATGGTGCTGACCTTAAAGGTTTGATGAAAGCAGCTTATCATGATCCAAATCCTGTAGTAATTTTTGAACATAAAGGTTTGTATTGGTCCAAAGTTCCAGGTACAAATGCTGCTCGATCTATTGAACCTGCGGAAGATTATATTTTGCCATTTGGAAAAGCAAAAATCGTTTTAGAACCTTCGGAAACTAATGTTGAAAATGGAGACTCGTTGACTATCATCACTTATGGAATGGGCGTGCATTGGGCATTAAATGCTGCCAAGGATTTTGATGGGAAAATTGAAATCGTTGATTTACGAACGATTGCACCTTTGGATGAAAATGCAATTTTCGAATCTGTTCAAAAAAATAATAAGTGTTTAGTTTTGACCGAAGAGGCTGTCAATTGTTCCTTTGCTCAAAGTTTGGCGGGACGAATTCAGCAAGAATGTTTTAGGTATTTAGATGCACCGGTGATGACTTTGGGCGCTGAAAATACACCAGCAATTCCTTTGAATAGTGAATTGGAAAAAGCTTACTTGCCATCGGCAGAAAAAGTAAAAATAATAATAGAAGAATTATTGAACTATTAATTAAAGGGGAAGATTGGCACTTCCCTGTTCTAACCATTCTAACCAAGTATTGCCCCGACTGAAATTCAGTCGGGGCGTTTTTTTTGCGGGGATATCGAATATTCAATTAAGCAATATGAATAGAGAAATTTGACGATATTTCTCCACTAAAAAAGCTTAAAATAAATGTATTCAGGAAATTTCTTTACATTGACGAGTAACTTCATTAAAACCTCTAACCAATGCAAACATTTAAATTCAATCTAATTCTAATATTTATTACCATCAGTCAACTTTCCTTTGCTCAAGAAAACAGTCCAAATTTTAAAAAAAATACTATTTATGCTACATTAGGTTTAGCAGCCAACGTTAGTTATGAACGATGGGTGGGCGAAACAAAAAATGAAAAATTCACATTTTATTGGCGAAACGGATTGGGCATTTGGTCTGGCTGGGCGGGAGGAGGTGCTCAATTTGTCACCTCAATAACTGCGTTAACAGGTCAAAAGAATAGTCATTTGGAATTCAATGGAGGATTGACCTTACTCTATGATAAACAAAGTTATGACATAGGCGTAAGTAATGCTAATTCGAAACCTCCCAGGTCAGACTATCTTCAAATCCTTCCTGCTATTACGATTGGTTACCGATATCAAAAACCATCAGGAGGTTTCCTCTTTCGAGCAGGAATTGGTTTTCCTGAAATAATTTATCTGGGTTTTGGATCTAGTTTTTAAATTTATGTTTTTAGCAGCCCCTGCTTTTTAGTTCGAATTAGGCATAACATGGAAAAGTGTTGACTTGAGTTCGAATTATGAAAAATCTCATGTTTTCTAGTCTGAAACATGTATTTCTAAAATTGGAGCTTCCCATTTTGATGGAATTTCTATTTTCGAAATCATCTTTTCCACTACTTTTTGAGGGACTGGAAAATCTCGATTTCTATTTTGCTGGATCAATTTTTTATAAGAAACTTCGAGGTAAATTAACTTCGTTTTTGCTCCATAACTTTGAAAAAGATCAATCAACGGTGTTCGCAGATTTCTTGTAATATTCGTTGCATTCCAAATGAAGGATTCTTTTTTTCTTAAAAAAACTCTTGCTTGTTCTTTTGCCATTTGAATGACTTTTCCATTGCCCTTTTTATCGGTTGGACTAATTTTATTTTCCCTTCTAATAGCATCTAAAGAAACAACAGAAACATTTGGATAATTTTTTTTGATAAAAAAATCCTTCCCTGTTCCTGGCAAAGCTGACAGCATGATCACTTCGAAAGTATTATTTTCAAAAGGGACATAGTCAGGGCTTGCTTCTTCTTTTTGGAAAAATTGATATCGTCCTAAATCAGAACCAAAGATTTTCATTTTTCCAAAGCAGTCTTGCTCCTTGCAAAATTCTTCGAATAATTGAATTTGATACAACATTTCTGATTGATCCTGACAAATTCTTCCCAACATATCGGCTTTTGCTAAAATAGCTAAGTGCATTAAATTCACTTCCAAACTAGTTTGCAAAAGTGTCTTCCTCGGGTTTTCCTTTTCAAAAATCCAAATCGGTAAACCATGATTTCGAACCAATTTTGCCACCGCTTCTCGAATCAGAAATGGAGTCGAAATATCTTTGTACAAAATCGTTCGAGCAGTAAATTCTCCTTTCCGAGCATGTCCTCGTGAAGTGATTCTTCCATCAGATTCATGAACCGTGGTTGATCGTTTTTCAACATCATGCAAAAGTGCAGCGGCAAAAAGAATCTCTTTTTCTTGCTCTTCCAAACCTTGGAATGCTGGTAAATTCAACAATGCTTCTACCACCATACGAGTATGAGTAGCAACATCACCTTCGGCGTGATGCACTTTATCTTGTGGCACTTCTTCCATATCCCGAATCCATGAAAATGAATTCCTTACATTTTGCCACTCTTTGTTTTCTATTATTTTCCAAATTTTATTACTCATGATATTTCCCATTTTAACGGAGCGCGTTTCCAATTTCGAGTCCAATGTGCATCAGTTTTAACATGATCTTTTCGGACATATTTGAAAACATTTTTCTTAAAATCTTTTACTAAATATTCATTAACGTTTCTAGAAACGATTCCTTCCATCGTACATTCTTCTCGAGTATGAATATCCAAAGATTGAAAAACGCTCGGTTGATTTACAAAATTTAAAATTGTTTTCTCCAAAAATTTCTGATCGTTTGGCTTTTGCATTTTTAACTCAGGGACAATTGGAAAATCTAGCAATGCTGCATAGAATTTTACTTCTTCCCAAGAAAGCCATTTATCCAAATGCCTGATTGCAAAAACGTAAAAGTGGTGTTCGATTTCCAAATATTTTATAGAATGAATAGCATAGATATTTTCTCCAAAAATCTCCAGATCACCTAATTCATTTTTGATCAAATGCCATCGTTCTTTTAAATAATTGGCCCAAGGGTGCCGAGTTGGGGCAGCATGGGATCTGGCAAAAACGCCATATTGATTGAGGCACGTATTTTCTCCATCCAATTTCTCGGTGTGGACAATTTGTTCAATAGATTGCAAATCTGACCAATAGTCATGATTAATTCTATCGTCACTTGTCGTTCCTGGCGAAAAAGGATAATGGAAAGTACGACCGTACTTTCGTGAATCCATTTTTAATAAATTTAATTCCTATAAATAAAAAGATAAGTCGCTAGAGGGTAGCGACGATTTTTCAAAATGAAGTAAAATGAAAATTACATTGTCTTTTTATTGAAATGGTTAGTGATGGCAAAAGAACTATCTTTAAATGAAAAAAGTTCCAAGACTCAATGAATCTTGGAACTTTCTTTTCACTCTTCTTCTTCAGAATTACCATCTAAACAGCTATTAACATAGCGTTCTATTTGCTCTTGCTTGAAGTCATACCAATCTTGCAAAACGTCACCATTGTAATCCAAAATATCTCGAAATTTTCGAAATGGTTTATTTTGAGAAATGGCGATCATTAATTTTTCTCGTATTTTAGAATTGGAAACTTTTCCCAAAAATCTTCGCATAATTCTAAAGGAATCAGAACTTTGCATTTGATCTATTAGAATATATTGACCTGGGTTTTGTTTCACCTCTTTTAGTTCCTCTTCCCATACTTCAAAATTATCATCATGTTCACTTATATCATTTGGTACGCTTGTAGCCACGCCTGTAGTTTTGTGAACATAACATTTCATCCCCATCTCCAAATCTTGCCCAATACTATTGACTTGTTCCTTTGAAAGTTTGATCATTTTACTTCCCACTTTTTAGCTGTTTCTTTTCTTTTGGTAATTGCTTCAAAGATGCACTCATTGTCAAAACTCCCATTTGGTCAATCGCCGTTTTATTTAAAATATCCAATCGTTGTTCCGCATCACTCCCCCACTCCATCAATTTGGAATTCAAGCTTTGCAAATTTGACAAAACAAGTAATTGCTCCGTCGTGGCATTATCTCGCATATTTCCAGTCATTTCTGGGTTCTGAATTTTCCATTGCTTCGCAGTCATTCCAAATAATGCTACATTTAAAATATCAGCTTCATTCGCATAAACGATGCCTTCTGCTTTAGTATTCTTAATCCGAGGTGGAACGAGATGCTTTTTGACTGCTTCCGTATGAATATGAAAATTGGCTTTCGACATAATCCGATGAACATTCCATTCTAAATTATTGCGTTTAGCTTCCTCTTCTTTTAATCTATTTAATTCTTGAAAAACAAATAATTTAAAAGATGGACTTAACCATGAAGCAAATTCAGATGCGATTTCAGAATGGGCAAAAGTTCCTCCTCCATATCTTCCAGATTTGGAAGTCATTCCAACTGCACTAACTGTTTCGATCCATTTTTTTGGAGAAAGGGAAAATACATTACTTCCGGAGGCATTCTTAATCGCCTCGAATTCGATGCGGTTAAAATCATCATTGTTCATATTTTCCCAAACTCCTAAAAATTCAACGGTGCTTCTGGTTCTCATCCAATTTTGAATCATCGTTTTTGAATCTCCAAAACCTTTTGCAATATCAGTTAGTGAAATATATGATTCTTCATTTTTGGAAGTGAGTCTAATTTCATTTCCTTGAACAATTATGGTGGAAGGTTTGAGTTTTGCCATTTGAAAATATAGTGTTTCTTTAATTTTTTAATTCCGTCGAGTTCGACGGAATTGAACTTTTTTAAAGGCATCGGATTCGATGCCTTTAGAATTTATTTGATTTTTCCTACCGACTAAAATCAGTCGTTACATCATTTTTGACTGTGTCCCTTTGTACCATTCAATAAATTCTTTCTTCGTCATATTCTTCGCTTCCATACGATTGTCAAAGGTAGCTTCGTCCAATTTCTTTTTATCGTGATTGATCTTTTCCTGAATTTTCCAAAACACATCATTGTCTGCATTGAACACTTTCCCCTCTGTCCACCAATTCACAAATGTTGCTGCACTAATTGCTTTATTAGGTTGAACTCTTGCCCATTTCTTAAAATGCGAAAGAGCATGCTTGACAAAATAATCTTCGAATCCGTCAATTTCGCCACCCGTAATTACCGGCACAATTTGTTTGTAAGCGATACCTTCATATACTCCAAATTTCACCAACATATTATAAGCTTTAGTTTGAGAGTAAGACAAAACTTCCAACTCTTCTTTTGATGGAGCATAATTAGTTGCCTCCCCACTCTTTTCATTGGTAGCTTTTGGTTTATCCTTCGGTTTATCAAAAATTAGAAACCGCACTCCTGTTACCCGACGGGAAGTTTTAATATATTCATACTTAACTTGAACACTTGGACTATGAGTATTTATTTCTCGTTCCACGACATCGAGCACTCTTCTCCTAAAATCTTTCAACACCTTATATTTTCCTTCGATGCCTAGCATTTTTTTCAACTCATCCAAAGTGTAAACCATGGCATTGGTTTGGGTATGTTTCCGCATCCGATCTCGTTCCGCTTTAAAAACTTGATACATTCTAATCGCAAAACCACTTTTCATCGGAGCTACATCCAACGGGTGAATTTTAGCATATTCACTCAATTGCAATAAAAAAGGTTTAAGTCTTTCAGAAAACATAAATTCTAAAGCCACTTCCCCATTTTCAGTTTCGACAGGAATCACCGATTGAAACCAGCTGATGACTCCACGTAATGGTTTTCCTCCAACCAAAAAATCAGAATCAAAAGAAATATATTTGGAAATAATTCGCGCGCTAAAATCATTCATCTCTTTGTACAAGCCACCCCATTTCTTATCTTCCCCTTTGAGGAGGTTCTCCAATTCTTTAACCGAAACTATCTGCTTATGAAAATCATTTTGTGCTAATGGGTCTAGGTTGGACATTAGATATAAGATTATCTTTTGCTCCCGAGCACTTAGTTGGTATCTTGCATTGAAAATAAACCTATTTTCAATACGAGCTATTTGTTTAACTTTTTTCTGCTTCATAGTTTTTGATCAAGCTGAAACATAGTGGTGAATATTAAAATTTAAGCAAATATAAAAAATGAAGGGGACTAGTAAAAGCTTTGTCCCCCTAAATGTTTCCACATCTTTTATATTTTAAAAAATCATGCTATATATATGTGTTATAATATTCCCCTGATTATGTCCCTCTTAAATATCCAAAATTTAATCTACTCGCATGTAACTGTACTAGCAGAAGGAAAGTGTAATTATAAAAAGGGACATAAAAAGGATTACACTTACCCTGTTTTAGTCCTTTTTAGAAAAATCACCTCAATTCAACTCAAAAATGGATCATAAACTTATACTTTATCCCTATTCATGTCCCTTTTAATCTAATAAATTACGCTTCTGAGAGCTTTTGACATGTTCAACTAATACTTGGGCCCTTTTTTTGTCCCTTTTTAAAAAATATACCCGAAATCATTCAAATCATATTCTTTTTAAACAAAAAAAAATGGATTTCAACTGATTACTCCCCTTTTCTGTCCCCTTTTAGTAAAAAAAAAGAGACTTCTTCTCTTTAAAATCGGTCCAAGTAATAGTTGGCCCCCTTTTTTGTCCCCTTTTTAATATTAATTATTTCTCTATCCCCTCTTAAAACCACTTTTACCAATAAAAAAAAGAAACCTAAATACAATTTCCCTGATAATGTCCCTTTATTAAGGGTATAAGGTATTTTCAAAAAACTGCAAATCAGATTAATTTAATTTGCCCTTTTTTTGTCCCCTTTTTAATGATTGTATAATCATTTCAGCTCATTCCCCCTTTTGTGTCCCTTTTAGCTCCCTAAGTCTGTCCCCCATTTTTACTGATTAAGTCCCTCTTTCAGCCCTAAACCTGTCCCCTTAATATCCCTAAATCTGTCCCTTCTTAAGAAAAAGAAAAATATAATATAATCTGCTGAAACGCTTGCTATCATTAAGTTCTAGAACTATCTCAAATTAATTTTTAAATCGCTACAAATAATATTAAAAGAATTAAAAAAACTTTAAAAGTCTTAAATAGTAATTTAAGACCTTTTTAATTTTCTTTTTTTCTTAATACCCTTCTGTATAAACAGATGATCTTTACTTCTCAGAAACTTTCAACTTAGCTGGAATTTTCTTCTTGTGAAACATTTTAAACGAACTCAAAGGATTTTTAGGAACTAATGTCTCAAGAGTTTTACAACAAATATTAGTGATCCTTGAAACGCTAAAAATGCTTTTTTGAGATTTAGATTGATTGGCTCCTCTTGGTCAAATTAAAAATCATTTTAAAAAAATTAAAAGAGTTACCTAAAAAAGCTGTTATCAAGGTTGTGATTATTTTTTCTAAAAGAAAATCAGCTGATTTTCGCGAATTTAATTAACTAAAAACCAAAACTCAAGATTCCTTTTAATAAAAGGAATTAAAAGCTTAAATCTCACTACTGCTGTACTTTGCTGTAAAAATACAGTAAAGTACAGCAATAATGAGGGTATTGCCAATTATCCTCTCCTCAAAATATTGGAAAATTAACGATTAAATAGATGGCGAATAATGACGAGGTGTTTAAAAAATATATTTTTAATTTGATTGGCTAAGTTTTAGCCAATGGATCTTTGAATACCAGATAAAGCATATTGCTGTAAAAAACTGTATAATTACAGCAATATGCTTTTTGGCTACAAAGTATTGAAGTTTAATTGATTTTCCCTTTCTCCTTTTAAATTCTCTAAGAAAGGCAAAACAGTATTTTTGAATTTAAAATATAATGTTGAGTTTTGAGATCTTTTATGAATTAGGAGAAATAATTTTTTAGTTAAACATGGAGAAGTTACGTAAAGACATCAGTTGGGAAATAACAATTTTTGTTTGAGCATATTTTCTAGATAATTGGGTTTAATGAAATTTACAGCAAACTACAGCATATTTAAAGTTAATTGCTGTAGTTTTTTGATGAGCTTTGATTCTAACTGTTTTGAAGGATTTTAAGTTTAGGGAAAATGTTTTTTGACCTCTGTTTTAATTTTTCAGAAAGAGGGTTATTCATAAGATTATAGTTCCAATTAAACATTTACTCTTTTCTTTAAATCTCCCCAATCGATGTAATTTCTAGATTTAGTTTAAGCGTCTACATTTCAATTCTAATTGGAAATGTAGTATTGCTATTCCATTTGGTGTCATATTTAGCTTTATTCTGATTCTTTAATATTGCTGTATTTTGCTGTGATAATGCTTTAAATATAGAGATTAGCAAGCAATATGCATTATTTATACAGCAATATGCTGTTTTTGATAATCGGCAATCTAAATTGGATTAAGGATTCGAATAAGATTAAAAATCAATATTGTACTCTAAGCAGGAAGATAGGAAGCACTTTTAAAATGATTTTTAGGCGATTTTAGCGCATTAACATAAGAATTGAGGAATATCTCAATTGGAGATAAGAAAACTGCTTTAAATCGCTTTATATAGAAAAATAGAATTGTTGCTTGTTTGTAAAAACTGATTAAAAACAGAGGGAGTTCCATAACATGCAAAAAGACCTTGCAAACTATAAAAATCTGCAAGGTCTTTTGAGGTTTGATTCTATACCGGGATTCAAAGATTCCAGTTACGTTCTAAATCCAACTACTACCCTTCCTTCCGAGTAAAATGTTCTCTTACCAATCCAACGATAAATCCTTTTAAAGTTTGACCAGTATCTTCAGTTTCCAACTTCATTTTTTCATAAAGATATTGTGGGAAGTCAACGGTTACTCGTTGCACGTTTTTCTTTTTATCTTTTTTTTGTAGCTGAATTAAAGCTTTCTCTTGGCTTTCAGCATCCATTGCTTTGGTAATCTTCTTTGAAGCGATTTTCTTTTTAATTGGCATAATATTGAAAATTTTCTTTGAATAAATTTGCTGTAATAATACAGCATTACGCTGTAAAATAAGTATATTTCTGTAAATAGTACAGCATTTTACAGAAATATTACATCTTTTACAGTAACTAACTTAATATTTTTTCAAGTTCATCAGTTAGTTTATTGATTTCCTTTTTAGCTTTTGCGTCTTTGTATTCCACTACTCCAAGTCCGTCAGTTGCGGAATCTGCATAAGCGACTCGACTATTGATCGTTCCTTTTAGTAACGTAACATCATATTCTTTTACGGCTTCTTTAATTTCTTTACTCACATTAGTTTTGGAAACCACTCGATTCAACACAACCAAAGCTTTTACTTGTCCTCCACTTGCTTCTTTCAATCCACGGATTTGCTCAAACCTTTCTAGGAAGTTCTCAAAGCCTCTAAAATCATAAATACTTGGCATCAATGGAATGACTAAATAATCGCTCGCTAGAATAGTTCTATCGGCCAACTCAGACAATTGGGGTGTTCCATCAATAATGACAATGTCATATTTCTCTTGTAATCCTTCCACTTCTTTATTGAGTTGTTTGATACTTACGCCAAAAACAGGAATCCTGATTCTATCTTCACTTCTATTTCCAGACCATTCCATTGAGGATTGTTGTCCTAAATCGGTATCGACAATGCAAACATCATAATCTCGGTGCGCAAAACTTACTGCAAGGTTGGTAGCTATGGTGGTTTTTCCGACACCGCCTTTGAGGTTGGTAACCGCAATAATCATAGGGTAATTGGTTTTTAATAATGAAAGAATGAAGCGAATATAGCTAGATGAGTAGACTAAAAATCAATTTTACAGTATAATGCTGTAAAAATCTGTATAAATATTGTCTTATTCCATTATTTGCTGTATTTATCTGTAATTTTTACAGCAAATAGGTGAATCAGTCTTTTTCCAGATTTTTTTGGAAAATACTATTTCGATCTCAAGTTCTAAGCTATAGAATTTCTGCTTAGTCTTTTATGAAGAAATAACTCAATTGTAGTTACTCTGAGTAAATTAAGGAAGGCACTAAGCCATCTTAACTTTTAAAACTTAGAGAATGCATTTTTTGCCAATTTAAAACTTGAGATATTGGAATAATTATAATTGTTCCTTTTATGATGAGATGGTTAATCTATGGAGAGGTATTCTAAAAACGTGAATATATAATAGTTTACAAGTCAAAAGGATATAGTTAAAAATAAACATGCTGTAATTTTCTGTAAAAAACTGTATTTAATACAGTAATATTAAAGCTTTATGAAACTATGGACTCTTTTTGTATTGGTTTAGTTAATTAAAAGAATTTTCCAATTGCTGGACTTGGGTGCTGATGCAGCAAATATTTCTCCTAAGTGTAGAAATATAAACTCGACAGAAATTTCACTACCTAGAATATTTGGTATTTTATTTATATGTGCTAGGTGGTGAAATTATATTCTTTGGAATATTCTCTATAGTTATTGATGAAACTACTTCTTTCGATTCGGTACCACCTTGTTACTAAGGAGTTAAATCGGTTCAGTAGAAGACATGATAATAAGGAAAGGTGGTTGCATTAAATTGCTGTAATTTTCTGTAAAAAACTGTAATTAATACAGCAGGTGTTAATTACAGTTTATCCTTTGATTAAGGAGTGATAGATAAAAAAATATGTTTTGGGAGATGGGAATGATTGGAATCAGAAAAATGGATTTTGAATATTTTGAAATAGAATTAATGGGAAGTAGTGATTTGGTTTTTAACCATTAAGTTTTGTTAAAAATTGTAATCATGTTGAGAGTAAGCCTTAGAGGAATGAAATCTTAAGTCAGCTAAATCGGACCACTACGTTATGGTTTGATTAGGATAAGGGAGTCTTTATTGGAAAGGTGTTATATAATATCTGCTGTAAAATTACAGCAAATACATGAATAATAAAGCTTATTTCATGCATTTTGCTGTTTCTTTAAAACGTTAAGCTGTTTTACTTACTAGTAAAATCATGTTTCAATTTTTTACTTCCTACGAAGTAAATAAAACCAATGATTAAGACTACAACAAAAATAATCCCCAAAGTTGGACGATTGCTCAAATACTCTACGATGTAATCATCTGTAAAGGCAAGGAATAATCCGAATACTATTGCTAAATAAGTAAAAGGAGTGAATTTCTTTGAGTTTGAATTTTTCATGATATTTTTTTTTGATTCACTACATTAGTATTCGGTTTAATCATTTTATTACAGCTGAATAATAAAATAAGATTAATTACCGACCAGTTGTAATAATTTACCGACAAAGGATACTAACTAATATGCCAACGGAAAAGGATTTCAAAAATATTATCGATGAGTACAATGGTATTTTGTACAAAATAGCTCGCTCTTACACTTTAGGGGAAGCAGACTTTAAGGATTTATATCAAGAAATGTTGATACAGCTATGGAAATCCTATGCTCGTTTTAGAGGAGAGTCTAAAATATCAACATGGATATATCGGGTGGTATTAAATACAGCTTTGACTTTTCAAAAAAAGCAAAAGCGAAATCAAGCCATTAATCCGATTGATAATTTTTCTTTTAAAATACCAGATGAGGGTAGGGTAGGAGTGGAACAGGTTTTTCAAAAGGAAGAAAAAATAGAATTGCTATATAAATGTATCAATCAATTAGGAAAAGATGAGCGGGCAATTATACTGCTACATTTGGATGAAAAAAAATATGAGGAGATTGCTGAAATCATAGGTTTAACCACTAGTCACGTGGGAGTAAAACTACTTCGAATTAAAAAACAATTATTCAAACTATTAAATGACCAAGGATATGGAAGAATTTGATTTAAAGAATATTTGGAAAGTTTCAGATGATCAAGCTAAGGTTTATTATCAATCAATTGAACCTGAAGTATTGGAAATGGCTCGCAAAAAATCAAATGATTTATTGCAAGAAATTAAACGAAATGCAATTAATGAAACAGTAACAGGTGTGATACTGATGTTTGCTATTTTTTACTTTATGCGAGACCATCCTTACATCTGGATTTTGTATTCTTGCTCGATACTATTAGTGGTATCAAGTTATTTTTCAACTAGAAAATTTATTCATGAAATCAAATCTATCTCTTCTCAAAATGTGGTGGAAAGTATTGGGGGGTATTATGAAATTTTAACTAAAGCTTTAAAGAAATTAAAGTTTCTTGTTTGGATATTTGTACCGATAAGTTTTATTTTAGGATTACTGGCAAACTTCACAGATAATGGGAATGATCTAGAGATTTTGACAAGGTGGGATGTAATATTATTAACTCTTGGAATTTCAATTCCAGTATTATTCGGATTAATTTGGTTCGTTTCGAAGAAATATATATTCTTTATGTATGAAAGTCGAATTAATGAGTTGAAAAAGATCCATGACGACTTAAAAAGTCAAGAACGGAATTTACAATAATTTACTTAGAATAAATTTTTCAATTGAAAAGCTAGGAGCCAAAACATCACTTCCATTCCTCGCTTCTAATTTAATATTGGAAAGAGCGACCGACAATTCATCAAAATGATAAATTAAACTATCATCAAAAAATAATTGAGTCAACCCATCTTTTTGTCGAACCGTTATTTTATCCAAATCATCTTTTGTAGGATGATAAAATACTTGTTGATCTTTGCCATTTTCCAAGGCACCTATATATGTACCAAAATTCCTATAAATACGGACAAAGAATTTTTGTGAACCTGATCCCCAAGTTAACTCAGTAATAAAAGGTACACCATTGATACCATTTATCTGAAATTCCATTTCAAAATTTTCACCAACTGCAGCTGGAGCTTCTGAAACCCTTGGAGCATTTTGTCGCTCAATAAGTAATTCTTTATCAGCAGCAGAAATATCATCGATGGTAAATGTTGGATTACTCCAGTCAGGTGCACTAGTATTTTGGTTAAATAATTCATCTCGATAATAGTTTTTTCTAAAACCATAATACGGAACTGGGATATTTTGTTGAGTACCGACCAAAGGGTCGCCGCGCATTAGACTTTCCCAAAGTAAATTTTCAAATTGATCATTTTTATGTCGGCGATCCAATTCACAATGTCCCAATTCGTGAAAAAGCAAATACTCTTTTTGAGTATCCGTCAAGGCGGTCCACTCTGATTTGTCAATTACGATATGATGCTCACCTAAATAACAATATCCGCTTGCACCATCCACAATTCTATCAGAATATTCAATTAATAAACCTGTATCACTAAAGTCAATTTCCACTCCTCGTGCAGCAGCTTCATTAATAAATCGTTGAACATATTCCTCGAAATCAGAGTCAACGATGTATTCAATTTTATCTTTTTTGCAGCCAAAGAGTAAAAAAAAAACTAGCATACCGAAAAGTGGAAATTTTATATTATTCATTCAATTTTCATTTTGTATTTATTCAACAGAATTTTCTGCTATTATATTTTTTGGAAACTGCTGAACTATACTTTTAAAAAAGTCAATATGCTGACTTTTCTCCAAGTTTTTATCAGTTTTAAAATGATAGTTACCTGATAACTTCACAATCACCAAATCTCGATTCGGTTGTATATATATGTGTTGATTATAAATTCCTGAAGCTAAAAAAGCACCATCTGCTTCCTGAGGAATCCACCATTGAAAACCATATCCCATATCGCTACTCGAAAATTCATTGACACCAGGTTGCAAATGAGAACCATCCATTGCTACCGATTGTTTGACCCAACTTTGTGGAACAATCTGGTTACCAAACCAATTTCCTTCATGCAAATACAACAAACCATATTTCCCATAATCTCTCATTGTCGCATTCAATCCACCTAACGCCATTTCCATTCCATCCTCATCGATAATCCATTGAGCATCATCTTCCATTCCCATTGGAGTCCAAATTTTTTCTTGCATATATTCGGTAATGGTTTTCCCAGTTGCTTTTTTCAAAACCATTCCGAGCACCTGGGTGTCGATACTTACATAATGATTAAAACTACCAGGCTTTCGAGCATTTTGGAGACTTAAGGCAAATTTTTCGAATGATTGACCTAAGGCAAAATATCTTCCAAACCGATTAATGTCAGAATTGAAATCAGAATAGTCTTCATTGAATCCCACTCCAGAACTCATTTCCAAAGCATCTTTAATAGTGACTCCTTCGTAACCTGTCCCCTTAAACTGTGGTAAATAATCAGTAATCTGGTCTTGAATACTTTTGATTTTCCCTTCTTCGACAGCAATTCCAATCATACCAGAGAGAAATGATTTCGCCATTGACCAGGAAATATGAGTTGTTTCAGGAGTTAGCCCCCTCAGGTAATTTTCAAAAATAATAGTGTCTTTATGGATAATCATTAATCCGGTCGTCAAGGAACGATCCATAAAATTTTGTACATCAATAGTTTGCCCATTGCTTGAAAAACTTTTAGGAAGTTGATGAGAAATATTGACGGGCAATCGAGTAGGAGAGGAGGTTTTTATGAGAGTTGTTGTCTCATTTATATCTTCCATATGTAGAAAATTCTCAACGATATTCTCTTTTTCAAAAAGGCTGATAACTTTTCGGAGTTTGTTTATTCTGTCATAATTAAAAAGTGCAACAACGATGAGTAATAAAATTAGGATACCAATGAATTTCAAAATTTTGCTTAGCATTTTATTTGGATTTAATAATTAGTGTAGTAATCTTTAAAGCTAGGAAAAAAATGATAGGAGTGAAAAACTAATCTAAGATTTTGTAATTTTCATTTTTGGTATTAAAAAACAATATTTTCATTTTATGAAAAAAACGAACGCACTTCGACTACTGGATCAAAAAAAGGTATCCTACGAAACTTTGGAATATGAATACAACGAAGAGAATTTGTCAGTCAAAAAAATTGCAGGGGACAATTTTCTTAAAGCAGAAAATGTGTTTAAAACCTTAGTTGCAAAAGGGGACAAAAACGGGGTTTTAGTTACTGTGATTAATGGCAATCAAACGTTGAATTTAAAATCAATTGCTAAGGTTTCGGGGAATAAAAAAATTGCTTTGATTCCAGTAAAAGATTTATTGAATTTAACGGGTTATATTCGTGGAGGATGCTCACCGATTGGAATGAAAAAACCTTTTCCAGTTTTCTTGGATGAATCGGCAACAGATTTTGAAACCATTTATGTCAATGCGGGAACACGTGGAATTTTGGTGAAATTAAAACCGGAAGATCTTATAAAAATTACTAGAGGCCAACTGGCACAGATAGCAGATATCGATTAAGGTATCATTTTTGGACTCAAATAAATATCTTACTCAAAAACCAATAACTGTCAAATGCCAAATTTTACATTTTTTTATTCAAAAATCTTCTTGATATTTTCCGTTCTATTCCTTTTGACGGCAGTTTCATTGTCGGCACAAGTAACCCCTTTGCCCAATGCTCACTCTCATAATGATTACTTCCGAAATTGTCCGCTGAAAGATGCCTTGCGGCATGGGTTCACAAGTGTGGAAGCTGATGTGCTTTATATTTATGGAAAATTGTTAGTTGGTCATGATATGCCGGACAAATTCTATCCTAGGTTAAAACCACTTAATCGACAATATCTTAAACCGCTTTGGCGAAGATGGAAAAGAGGTGATAAAGAAATTTACAAAGGTTATGAAGGTGATTTTTATTTATGGATTGACATAAAAATTTATCCAAATCAAACATATCGAGAGCTTCGAGATTTATTATATCCATATCGAGAAATGCTGAATTATTATGAAAATGGTAAATTTCATAAAGGGAAAGTAACGGTGATTCTTTCAGGTGAACGACCATTTGAAGCATTGCAAAATGATAAATTACAGTTGATGACTCTGGATGGAAGGCCAAGTGATTTAGTCAAAAATTATCCATCACATTTGATGCCTTTCATAAGTGAGAATGCAGGGAAAGTTGCAGAAGTAGAAGATTACAGTCAAGTCGATGAAGCAGGATTTTTGAAAATTGCTAATTTTATAAAAGCAACGCATGATCAAGGAAAAAAAGCTCGACTTTGGGCTACTCCTGAAGATGAAAACCTTTGGATAAAATTATTAGAAATGGAAATTGATTTGATCAACACAGATAAGCTATCAAAACTCCAACGGTTTCTTTTGGAAAGAAAATAAGAGAAAATTATTTTTCATAACAATACAATTACATTATTTGTAAAAATAAAAACTTAAGATCCTCATCTTCAATCAGTTACGAATTTACCCTATCTTTTAAAATTAGATTTTCTCGATTTTATAGAAAAAGTCATTTTTTTATTTAAAAAATTTATTCTAATTTTAGATTAACAATAGAACAATACTTCTTCCAAATTTGAGAAAGACTATTCGCTAGTTACTACTCAAAATTCACCAACTAATTTTTTAATATTATTTTTTTACGAATTTAATTAATTGATTATCAATTAGTTAGGGTGCTCGTGACATCTATTCAAAATAAATAATCTCGGATTAAAACTATTTTCTAAACTATAAAACTATTCTAATTATGTTACAAAAAATGCAACGCCTTGCACAGGCGAAGGTGCTATTTCTATGGTTATGGATGGAGCCAATTAAATGGCGACTCGGCTATTTTTTGCTGTTTATTTTCTTTTTGGGAATTAAGGATTTTCATATACAGTTTCAATTTGATACTGGAAATAAATGGGGTATTTCTGAGAAATCAAATAGGGTAGGAGGTTCATTTTTTCAAAAAAAACAAGTCACCAGTAATAAGTTAACTGAAAATTTGAGTTTTGATATCCCTTCCAAACCTAGTTCCCAACAATATACTTACGTAAAAAGATTTGTTGAGGTAGCAAGAACCGAAATGGAACAATTTGGAATTCCAGCAAGCATTACCTTAGCACAAGGCTTACTTGAAAGTCAGGCTGGTAAAAGTCCTTTGGCGAAAGAAGCCAACAATCATTTTGGTATAAAATGTTTTTCCAAAAAATGCAGAAAAGGTCATTGCAAAAATTTCTCAGATGACCATCACAAAGATTTTTTTAGAACTTATCCTTCAGCATGGGAAAGCTTTCGAGCTCATTCGCTTTTTTTACAAAAAGATCGGTACAAGCATTTGTTAGAGTTGGAAAAAACGGATTATAAAAATTGGGCAGTAGGTTTGAAAAGAGCAGGTTATGCAACAGATCCGAATTATGCAAAGAAACTAATTCGGTTAATTGAAAATTTGGATCTAAATAAATATGATGTTTAAAATGAAAAAAGTGGATTTAGAAATTTTCCTAAATCCACTTTTTCCATATTCTTCTGTATTATTGTAGTCATAAATTTAATAAAAGACGATGCTTAAAAGAATTCACCATATTGCAATAATTTGTTCTAACTATTCAACCTCCAAAAATTTCTATACCAAATTATTAGGTTTAGAAATTATTAGAGAAGTTTATAGGGAAGAACGAGATTCTTACAAATTAGATTTAGCACTTAATGGAAATTATATTATTGAACTTTTTTCTTTTCCAAATCCTCCTAAAAGAATATCAAGGCCAGAAGCTCAGGGACTGAGGCATCTGGCTTTTGAAGTAGAAAGCATTAAATTAGCAGTTAATCAATTAAATAAAAAAGGAATAAATACTGAACCTATTCGGGTGGATGAATACACCAATCGGAAATTCACATTTTTTATTGATCCTGATAATTTACCAATTGAATTGTATGAAGTTTAGGAAAACTTAAAATGGCAAATTTCCCAAATCAACATTACCTCCAGAAAGTACAATTCCTATTTTTTGTCCTGCGAATTTTTCTTTTTCTCGAAGTAAAGCAGCAAATGGAACGGCACAAGAAGGTTCAATAATTATTTTCATGCGTTCCCAAATCAATCGCATCGCAGCAATTATTTCATCTTCTTTCACTCGAATTATTTCATCAACATGTTGTTGAATAATTGGAAAATTATGATTCCCCAAAACAGTTCGCAATCCATCAGCGACAGTATTGGCAGTCTCGTTAGATTCAATTTTTCCACTTAAAAGCGATCGATAAGCATCATCAGCTTCAAAGGGTTCACCACCAATCGTTTTACAATTTTTTCCAAAAAAATGAGCCGCTAAAGCAGTTCCTGCAACAAGTCCACCACCACCAATTGGAGTCATAATTACATTTAAATCTGGATGATCTTCCAGCAATTCCATGGCGGCAGTTCCTTGACCTAAAATCACATCGACTTGATTAGAAGGATGCAATTTAGAGGCGCCAGTTTCTTCAGAAATTTTATCAGTAGTAGCTTGTCGAACATCAATATTTGGTTCGCACTCAGTTATGATTCCACCATAGCCTCGCACCGCATCTTTTTTAACTTGAGGTGCATTAGACGGCATGACGATGTAAGCTTTGATCCCTTGCATTTTTGCGCTAAGAGAAACGGCTTGCGCAAAATTTCCGGAAGAATGAGTGACGACTCCATTCCTCTTTTGTTCATTGGATAAATTCAAAATAGCATGAGCTGCACCTCGCATTTTGAATGCGCCCATACGTTGAAAATTTTCACATTTAAAAAAAATCTCTGCTCCAGACATTTCATTTAAAGCTTGTGAAGTAAGCACCGGTGTTCGATGAATGTAGGGTTTTATTTTTTCATGACAGGTCAGTAAATCTTCTTTGGTATAGTTCATCTTTAAGATTGAATTTTTTAATGTATTTATATTGTTATGTGCAGATAGTTAGTCAATTACGAATTAATTTTTTATAAACTTTAAGGTTTTTGAACTACTGTCTTTGGATTCTATTTTCAAATAATAAAGTCCATGTGGAAAACCTTTTACTTCAATTTTATCATCCCAATTTTTTGAAAATGAAATACTCTTTTCCATCATGTTTTTACCCGTAGCATTAAAAATGGATAAGGATAAAACAAGGTCAGCATCACTTTTTATGGAAACTTGTAACAATTCATTTACGGGATTTGGAAATAAGTTAATTTTGATTTTAGTATTTCCAAAAACCGATTCAACCGAAGTAGTATTTTCCCAAGTGGTAAATAAATTTTGGAGAGAATCAATTGGTTCTTCTCCAAACGGCATTTCCAAAATACTCAACTCCAAATATGGATCATTCACATCATCGGTAGGTTTATAAACTCTCAAAAAAGCAGAAGTTGAGGAAGTCCCACGAGCCAAACATCGTTGGTCCGCTCCAGGCATATTGGCACCTTGCATGGCACCCATCAGTTTTTGAGCAAGCGATCCAGAAGTATTATTGAATCCATTTTCTAATCCATCCAAAACTTCAGCTCCGAGCAAAATATTTCCTTGGATGGCATAGTCAGCACCTAGTCGATGACCTTTATAATCATCTGCATTACTACCTGTAAAAGCTGCAGTCCGAGGACTACCGTTGGCATCAAAATCTGCTACTCCGTATTGTCGATATTCAGGATTGAAATTTTGAGAATTACACGCATCATTCGCCACTAACCAATCAATAATTTCTTGAGGAGAGAGACCGTCATCCATTTGAGTCATGGCATTATCTAAGTTGATATGTGGATTAAGGCAGATCCATGCTTGAGCATTTACGCCACCTTTTCCAGGAATGATTTTATTGAGCAATTGAATACCTCCCCATTGAGCAATACCATCGACGCATGTTGCGCCAGCTGCTCCAACTTCACAGGTAATACTATCTTGACTAAAAATATTAAATGAAAAGGAAAGAAAAAAATAAAATAAAATTAGATTTTTCATATGGGGAAGATTTTGTTTTGAAAACAGTTAATTTGAAATTTTATGACCAAAAATACTAAACTCCGATTAGAATGTGAGAACTTTGCTAGATAGGAATAGGACAATTTGAAAAAATTAGTTTTTTTTACAAAAAATTAAAATAATGACTTCGGTTCAATTTAAAAATAAGATTAACGACTTCTGGAATTGGTTCGCTGAGCATGAGGAAAGATTCAGAATTATTCAAGATCCACATGCCGTTCGGGAAATGTTGGATAATCAAATTTTGCAATTTGGTGCTTTTGCTTGGGAGATAGGAGAGGGGAAAAGCAAGCCACATACATTGACCATTTCTCCCAATGGAAATTCAAAATTGTTACGTCTTTCTCAAGCGATTATTGGAGAAGCACCGGACTCAGTATACTGGGAATTCTTTGCAGCTAAGCCTGTTAGAGATTGGGATTTCATTATGGAAATGTATGATGCATTTATGGTTAAGCAAACAGTTGACACCGCTGAGTGGGAATACTTATTTCGGATGACGCCTGAGTTTAAACTTCGAATTTTATTGTACGCTGAAAATATTGATTCTTTTGATGAGGATGACAAAAAATCGGCATCGGATTTTGTAGTGGATAGTATTATCGGAGAGGCAGACAGAATAGATTTTGTAGATTCGATTGAGTTTATTTCATTTGTTGATGAAACGCAGGAGGAGGATATTAAATCATTATTGGAAATGAAGGTTGAGTTTGAGAGCTTGTTGGATAAAATGTGATTTATAATTTTTTTGTAAAATAATCAAACTCTAATTTTTAGGTATTTACTTTTTCCAAATCTATTCATATTAAAGTATTAGAGATTTTATAATTAAACCTTTTGAAAAAACTTTAAATGAAAACGATAAGTGTTTTAGAAAACCTTCCAGTTTTTGAAGATGCGAATGATGAATCGACTATTTTGACTCAAGTCAAGGAAATGGATTTTTTTGCTCGAATGGATGAAACAAGAAGAAATGGAAAGACCTGGAGTAAAATTATTTTGCCCGATGGAAAAATGGGTTGGGTGGAAAGTAAAAAAACCTTTCAATGGGAAGCTGGAAAAATACCTCAGAGGAATATGTTTTGTACAAGTTTGGAGGAAGATAATTTTAATGAAAAAGAATTGTTATCGGGTTCTACCATTTATATCGTTTCTAGAAAACCAAAAGTGTTAGTTCGTCATAGAAACAATCGCTTAGGACAGGTGCCTGAAAATTTTAGAATTAAAAATACTTTAAAATACTCTCCTGAGGTTTTGGCAATTATGTCAGGAATTTTTTGTGTTTTTATCTTGTTTATATATTCAACTTTGAATGGAATTGATATTTGGGCAAAACACTCGCAACCTAAATTCTTTATGGGGTTGCGACCTAAATTTTTTATGTATGGAATTATTATAACTGGGATTGTGACAGTTTCAAGTTATTATACTTCTTATACATTAGGTTGGTTGATAGGAGAGTTGGGGAAACTTTTTAATAAGTTGAAGAATATGATTTTTAGAGAAATAAAAATCAGAAGATGATTTTATAACAATACATTTACATCTTTAATGAGATTGTTTTTTATTTAACCAATCAGCCACTAATGGCCAAATTTCTGCACTAGAATTCCTTGATTGTAAAAGTCGACTGTGGTTGTAATCCTCTTTAAAACCATTTTCGATAGAACAAAAAAGCAATTTGTTTTTTGAATTTTGAAATGCATTTAGGAATAATTCGCAGCCTTCTTTCGGAGCAATGTAATCATCTCCTTTTCCACAAATGGAAAGAATTGGAATATCAATTTTGGGTAATTCTTTTTCATAATCTACTCCATTCATTCCGATAAATTTTTTTGTCAAATTCCAATCATACCATTGTTTCATGAAAAAGTGATCTTCATTATGAGGTCTGCCAAACATCTTTGCTGGTGAGTATCCTAACAATGCACTTACATATTTCCCAATCAAAGTTTTTGCATAATTTTTATAATTATAAGCTGCGCCATATGCTTGACTTCCAAAGAAAACAATCCGATTAAATTTTGAAATATATTTAGGATTGGCTGCTAGAAATATGGAAAGACAGATTCCACCTCCACTATGCATGACACAATCTAAATTGCTGACTTTAAGGGTGTTAAATAAATATTTAAAAACGATAAGATAATCATCAGTTCCGATATTTTCGAAGTTGATTTTTTTATTGGAAGGAGAACTATGGCCATGATTTCGCCATTCCATGATCCAGCAATTATATCCTTTTGTTGCTAAATATTGGGAGATGCTTAGGCAAATTCTTCGGTCGGAAAATGTGCCGTGATTAAGGAAGATATTCTTAGCTCCTTCACTTTTTGGAGAAGAGATTTTCCAGAGGGCAATGTATTCTTTGCCTTCTGTTTTTACTTTGAGGAGTTCCTCTTGTGTTTCCATTTTCGTTTAATATCTGAATGTTTAAGTATCGGATACCATTAGAGTATCCGATACTTTTACCTTAAAGTGGAAGTGATCCACCATTGGCATGAAGTGTAATTCCACTAACAAATCCAGCTTCTTTTGAAGCTAAAAATAAGTAGCAATGCCCCATATCTTCAGGTGTTCCAATTCGTCTAACAGGAATTTGAGCGATACCAGCAGCAACGACTGCTTCAGGCATAGAATCCGTCATGGCCGTTTTGATAAAACCTGGTGCTACAGCATTTACGGTGATCCCATATTTTCCAACTTCTTTGCAAAGTGAACGAACGAAACCAGAGGTAGCAGCTTTTGAAGCAGAGTAATTAGTTTGCCCAAATGCTCCTGCAACAGAGTTGATAGAAGATGCACAAACGATTCGTCCATAACCTCCCTCGATCATATGAGGGATGACTGACTTGCAAGTAACATAAAGTCCATTGACGTTGACATTCATTACTGCATTCCATTCATCGTCAGACATTTTCATAAATGAACGATCTTTGATAATTCCTGCATTGTTGATGAGAATTTCGATATGACCATGTTTTTCTTTAATTTCTGCAACAGCGGTGTCCACCGATTCTTTGGAGGTAATATCTACTTTTTGGTAAAAAATATTGTGCCCTTCCTTGGTAAGTTCATCGACTGTTTCTTGTCCATCCAAAACATCCCACAAGGCAACAGTTGCACCTGCTTCACAAAATACTTTACAAATTCCTGCTCCGATTCCTCGAGCACCGCCTGTGATAATGGCTACTTGTCCTTCTAATTTTTTCATTAGTTATTTATTGTTTTTTAAATATGTTGATCTATTAATATTGTATTTCCATCAGGATCCATCACGACAAAACTTGCTGGACCAGTAGTAGTTTCATCCGCTTCCGTTTCTAGTTTGATGCCTTTGATTTTGAGGTGCTTTTGAATTTCTCGGACATCATTGTAGGAATCTAGGGGTTGAGCATTTTCATCCCAACCAGGATTGAAAGTGAGTATATTATTTTCAAACATCCCTTGAAACAAACCAATCAAGGTTTTTTCATTTTTCATGATGAGATAGTTTTTTTCAAGATCTCCTGCGAAAACAGAGAAACCTATGTATTCATAAAATTCTTTAGAGGCATGAATATCTTTGACTGCTAGACTGGCTGAAAATATTCCTAATTTCATGATTTTTCATTTTTATTTGGTGAAGCAATGTCTTTAATTTATTGGTGAATTTAATTAAAGATGTTTAAGTTTTTTATACTTGCAGATAATAACGTTATGGTCTGCTTCTACTGGTTCAAATTAAAAACACCTGCTGCATCCATTTCCAAACTCCCTAAATATAATTTCCCATCAAATTCAATTGCACTCGTGAGGTGATGAAATTCGCCAGTTGTATCTTGAAAATTATGGACGATATTTCCTGCTAAATCAATTCCAATGATTATTCCATGAGGTGGCGCTTCTTCGATTTTCAGCATAGAGGCTGGAAGTCGTTTGACGATTTTTCGGACAAATGGTTTTTCGTACATATCTTCGAATTGTTGATTATCTCGAATGGTAGGCATCGCCAACCAAAAGATACCCTTGCTAAAAGTGATGTTGTCGGGATAACCTGGAAGCTCTTTGACAAAAATTTCTTTCGTCCCTTTTTTTGTCCCTTTTAGCCAGAATTTATTGATGACCATTCCCATCGTTTCATTGACCAAAAGATAATCTCCATCAGGTGAAAAGGCGACACCATTTGCAAAAAGTAAACTAGGCAATTCTACTTTCGTTTCTTTGGTGGAAGGATTGTAACTGATTAATCTACCAGTTGGTTGGAGTTCCCAAATTTCTTTTTCAATATTATGATTTCGTTGAGAAGCATCGGTAAAATAAATTACACCATCGGAGGCAATATCTAAATCATCTGCGAAAAATATTTTTGTTCCATCGACTTGATCAGTTAGTACTTCCACTTTTCCTTGTGGATTGATGGAAAGCAACCCTAAGTATTCATCTGCTACGATTAAATTTCCACTAGAGTCAAATTGCATACCTAGTGGTCGACCGTCTGTTTTGGCAAATTCAGAAACTTGATTTCCGTCCATGGAAAACTTTACAATCCGTCCGTCAGCATATCCTGTATATAAAAAACTATCTGCGCTGATGGCAATTCCCTCTGGACCGATGCCTTTTCCTACAAGTAATTTTTTAGTGGACTTGAGTTGATCGTTTTTTTCAAAAACTCCTTTTAGTCCTGGGTTGGGTGGGGGAGTATATGCGACTGGCTCTATGTCAACTGGCCAAGCTAAAAAGTATAACAATATAATTACAAAAATAAGGAAAAGGATCTTTAAGAAATTTTTCATGAATTTCGTTTTGTGTTTTGAATCTATGAAAATATGATTTTTTTAATACTAACAGCATAAAAGAATTAACTGATTTTGATCTATTGATGCTTTTATTCTAACTTTAACTTTCTCCAAAAAAATGCTTTGAAAATGATCCGACCAATTCTCTTATTAATATTTATCAATTTATATTCTTCCATATTTGCTCAACCCCAAAATCCTGTTCATTGGGTTATTGGAATAAATGCAGGTGGTGAATATTTATATCCAAATACAGAGACCAATCCTGTGGGAATTACTTATGGCGTTTTTCAACAATTTAGCATTAAAGATTTTTCTGTGGCTGCTGGAGTTACTTTTGGGCAAAGGAATATTTATGATCAATTAGTTAACCAAGTAAGAACAAGTAGTTTTAATTTTACTTCAACTAGAGTTCGAAAATATCAGGAAGAATCTCTTACGCTGGATTTATTTATTAAATACTATCCCTCTTTTTTACAAAAGGCTTTTCCCAAAAAAGAATATTTATTTTTTGTTGGAGCAGGCATTCAACTTAAGAGTCCAATGGAGACTATTGGCGAATCAGTTTCTACGAATACATCAAATTTTTTCTCGAATAGCACGGTTGCGGTTAACGGAGTAGACAATAAAAAGGGATATCGCTTTGGGATAGGAATGGATCATTTGATCAATGAGAAAACATTTATTTCTGCTAAATTTGGATTGAATTTTTTTGTTGATCAACTAGATTCAAGAGTCAATCCAAAAAATCTATCCTATACAGGTGGTAATAATAATCTCTTTTTTGAAATACAAATTGGTTATAATTTTAAGAAGTCGTATTCATTATTTCGAGGTTAAGAGGTTTGTAAATCTAAATCAATTTACAAACCTCTTCGTAATTTTATTTTTTCCTAAAAGAATATCAAGTAGGTTTTGTCTAAACTATTCCTAGCTATTTCTTTATTGATTAGTAAATCAATTGTTCATCTATTTTCACTTCAGGATGAGAAGAGATAATTTCATTTCTAATCATTGCTCTATAACTTTTTTCTCCTTTAGTACCCGTTTGTTTATCCCAATTTTGTTGAGGATTATGGCTGATCCTTCTTAACTGTCGATGTAAATAAGAATAGGTACTAGGAATATTTATTTTCCATTTTCCATCCTCTAAATTAAAATGAACTAGAAACTTAATAGGATATTCAGTAGGCGTTACATCTTTCTGAAAATTAAATTGCTTAGTGCCGATGATAGATGAGTTAGCTTCTAAATATGCTTCAGCTGTCGTTGCGCTAGTTAGGGTAACAGATTCCACTCTAACTTTTTTTCCATTAAAATCAATAGACCATAATCCAGGATTTATCAAGGTGTAGAATAAAGCAAATTGGTTGAATACTTTTTTATTCAGTTTCGGTTTTTTCTTTTTATAACTACTTAAAAATACGTGCTTGGTATTTAGAATCATACTGTATTCCGCTTCTGGGAATTCAGCATTTTCGATAAACCTTTTATGTGCCATGGGATCATCTAGAATGGCAGTTTTAAAAATAGTATTTAAGTAATTAACAGAAGCTGTATCCATCAGAGCAAGAGCATTGTCAATAGAAATTGAATTGGTAAATTGAGTAACAACATCTTTGACAGCATTTTCAACTAAAGTATCCTTGATATGAATTTTTAGTTTCTCAACATTCGAGTAACGATCTACTTTGTAAAGATTAAGTGGTTGATTAGCGTTGATGGTTGGAAGAAAAATTCTACCCGTAACTTGTTCTTCGCGGTTTCTGTTATAGTAAGAAAATAGTAAATCTGATTTAGCCACTCTTGTTTTTGAAATGGGTTTTCGCTGTAGTAAAAGTTCCCCCGTAGTTACATCTTGAGTAGAACCTGTATCATTTGTCAAATAGATAAAATCGATGGAATCTGCAGAAGAGGTATCTACTCTTGCCATATATTTTAAATGGTCTGAGGCAATGAAAATATGGAAATCAGTTGAACTCGGATAACTAATCTGATCTTTAAGTATAGTGGGAACTATCGCTCCTCCTACCATTTCGCAACTTTGAAGGGATACCAATATTAAAAAAGAAAACGCAAAAAAAATGTAAGTTAGTTTCATTATGATGGGTTGATGAAATAATTAATTGGTTAATATAACAATACATTTACAAAATAAAAAAATGGAATTTTTTTAAGAGTGTTTAGCTAGAAATAGAATTGGTCAAGGATTATGAGGTTTAATTCTTCCTTGGCAATTTTAATTTAACAGAGTAAGGATATATATATATTAAAAATATTCTTCTACCTATAAAGCTGCGATCAAATGTTGGCCACCATCAACAGGAATGATTGCACCATTTACGTAAGAGCCAGCATCCGAAGCAAGAAAAACAGCAATTCCACCCATATCTTCTGGTTTTCCAATTCGGCGCATAGGATTCGCTTGTTCTACCATTTGTTGTGCTTCTTCAAGCATACCTTTAGTCATTTTGCTTGGAAATGGTCCAGGTGCGATGGCATTAACGGTAATACTTTTACCCGCCATTTTTACAGAAATTATCTTTGTCATATGATGAACTGCGGCTTTACTCATTCCGTACGCAGAGTTATCAATCGTAGAAACTCTGATTCCGTCAATTGATCCAACATTAATAATTCTTGCTGGATTTTCATGACTAGCTGCTTTTTCCAAAAGTGGTAAAAGTGCCTGAGTTAGGAAAAAGATAGGTTTTACATTGATGCCCATCACCTTATCATAACCTTTCTCTGGATACTGATCGAAAGGTGCGCTCCAGTTAGCTCCTGCATTATTAATTAATACATCCAAGGAGTCTTCTTTGGAATTGATCGTGCTAACCAAAGTTTCTAATCCTTCGTGAGTTGATAAATCAGCAGGAACGGCAACGCATTCTCCAATTTTATTTAATTCTGCCTCAACGGATCCACAAACTTCAGCATTTCTAGAAGAGATGTAAACTTTAGCTCCATTTTTAACGAAGGTAGAAGCCATCATTAGTCCGATACCTCTTGAGCCACCAGTAATTAATACCGTTTTCCCTTTAACAGAAAACAAATTGGGAATTTCTAAGTTGGTCATGTATTTTTTTTTTGATTAAATAAGAATTTTTATAAAAGTAAGGAAATACTCGAATAAGCTATTTTTTTTTAGAAAAGAAAGAAATAAAGATGTGATTTCTTTCCCTTGTTAGTTAATGAACCATTCCTAATGGCTAGATTTTTAGGTTTTGTTTTTATCATTTAAACCTCTCATTATATTTCTGCTGAAACAACTCTTTAAAGAGGTGTTAAGCAAGGATATTCGTTTGAGCAAATAGCGGGAATCGGCTACAATTTAATAAATGGTTACAATTATATTGAGATCAATACTTTTTTGGTAAAATGTTTTTAATCCTTCAAAACTTGTTTTTAATTCAGCGAATAGAATTCCCTTGTCTTCCTCTGTCCAGATATTTGGATAGATATTTTGTTCGGCGAGTAGGGTAGGGTTAAAATCTTTTTTGAAATGATCAAAGTTGAGCTCATTGATTTTATTTAAAATTCTTTTGACATCTTCTTTTGAGGAAAAGCCAATAAATTCATCTTCCAAGATGACGTAAGTGCCTACGATAAATTCACTTAGCTCATTGTCTTCAATTGGTTCTGATGAAGAGACTCCGGTCAAAATAAAATGAAGACCATCCCATATTTTTCCAATATCAATATGGCGATTAGTTTTTTCTTGAATTTCTTCTAATTCATTTAATAAATCTTTGGAAGATAGTTGCTGCAATTTTTCCACTACTTCATCTTTTACAGAAATGTAAACTGCTTGTATACCCATATTTTACTGGTTGAGCTATTCGTTTTTAAATATTATAACTGTCCATCACTTTTTAATTCTCCCATTTTCTTAATCATCTCCACATTTTGATATCTGAGCGATATTCCTTTCTCAACCTTTCCATTAGAATAATACGATCACTTTCTAATTACCGTATGCATTCTTGTTAGTGATAAAAGATAGTGGATGGTTTTTCTCAAAAAAAATAACACCAAGATTTGAATTGCTTTTAATAATTAAAAAAGAGCTACCCCACCAGCAATTCCAGCTCCAATTATTAAAATGGTTTTACCTTTTTAGACTTTAAAGTAATTTTTTTATTTCACTCAAGGATAATCTTTTAAAAAGCTATATCAAAATGTTCTGAATTTTACTACACATTTCATTCATGCAATTATAAGAAAAATACCTCTTTAAATTGTAACCCATTTATAAAACTAAAGTAACCAAATGGATAGATTCATTTTTTTTATTTAAAAACTAAAACATGAAAACCCTTTTCCTAATTCTTATTTTTTTTTCTACTCAAATTTTTGGACAAGATACCACTCGAACTATTCAAATGATTTCAGATCGTTCATCAGATAATGCGGAACTACAAGATTTTTTTTCTTTCGAAGGAGTCTATTATTACAAGGTAAAATTTATGGATAAAAATCTGGGGAATAAAAAATTTCATATTACGGTAAAAGAAGTTTGGGATGGAAAAATTGTCAATGATACCACCGTCTTCAATAGTGCAGATATAGGAATCAAACAGTTTGAAACGGTTAATGATACTATTTTGAATATGAGAATTTTGTCAAAAGTGACTAAGGATAATAAATTAAAGATGATGTTTCGATTTCCTAGTTTCTCGGTGACGAAAGAATATAAAGCTTCAAATTCTTCGGATAAATATAGTTTGCGAAATATTGCAGAGGAGAGTGATTTGGAAATTAGGTATAATGAAAAATTCTATTTCTTAGCGTATACCCTCCCGTACGAAAGAGAAGATGGTTCAAAATCCTGGTGTGAAGTTGGAGTGAATGGAAAGGAGATTGAGAATTGGGGAGAGAAGTTTAAATTAAAACATTACTTAATTTTTGAGATGATTTTTTTTGATTGAAGACATTTAATATTAAATAAAAAAACTGCCATTTCAACTAGTTGAAATGGCAGTTTTTATAAATTACGCTTCTTGCTTTTTAGATTCAGTTTTTGGAGAAGAATAACCTTTTCCTTCAATCATCATTTTCGAAATAATCTCACAAAGAATTTGCGAAGTTCCTCCACCAATTTGTCCAAGTCTTGCATCTCGCCACAATCTCGCCAAAGGATAATCTTCCATATAACCATATCCACCAAACATTTGTAAACATTCAAACGTCACTTTATCCGCCAATTGCGTACAAACTAATTTAGCCATAGAAGCTTCTTGAACTAAATATTCTCCTTTTTCGTAACGGTTATAAAGACTATAAACGAATTGTTTTCTAGCCTCAATTTCCGAAGCTAATTGAGCAATCGTATGCCTTAAAACTTGGAAGCGATTTATCTTTTTTCCAAAAGCTTCTCGTTCGTTCATATATTTTAAAGTAAGCTCTAAAGCATGTTCGGAAGTCGCAACTGCTCCAGCTGACATAGCTAATCGCTCCGAAACAAAATGCTGCATAATGTAGAAGAAACCAGCATTCTCAGCACCTAACAAGTTACTTACTGGAACCCTTACATTATCAAAAGCAATTTCTCCTGTATCAGAAGCATGCCATCCCAACTTGTCTAATTTGGTGGCACTTACTCCTGGACGGTCTCGTTCTATGATAATCATACTTACTCCATTGGCACCAGCTTCCGGATTAGTTTTGCAGGCAGCGACAATGTAATCACTTTTTACTCCGTGGGTGATAAAAGTTTTGGAACCATTAATAATGTATTCATCCCCATCTTGGACTGCCGTAGTTCGGAGTGCCTTGACATCCGAACCTCCAAATGGTTCGGTGACCGCCATGCACCCTGTTAATGTCCCTTCGCAACCTGGGATTAAATATTTCTTTTTTTGTTCTTGATTACCTTCGCCATTTACGTGGGTCATAGCTAAAAAGAAGTGAGCTCCAATATTTGCTGCAAATCCTCCTGAGTTGACTCTTGCCATTTCTTCATGCATAATTGCGGTATACCAAATGTCAGCATTAGTGCCACCAAATTCTTCTGGCAATGCCAAACCGAGGTAGCCCATCGCACCCATTTTCTCATAAATCTCTTTGGGAAGTTCTCCATCTTTTTCCCATTGATCAATAAATGGAACAACTTCTTTTTTGAGAAAATCTCTAAGTGATTGACGAAATAAATGATGCTCTTGTGTAAAATAACTTACTGCTGAATTTTCATTAGATGAGTTATAAACGGAATCTGCTTTTTTGTAATCCATCGAGTCGATGACAATTTTGGCAATGATCTCTCGCATGATTTCTGAAGAGCCACCGCCAATTGTTCCTACTCGACAATCTCGATACATCCGAGCCATCGGGTAGTCTTCCATAAAACCGTAGCCGCCATAAAATTGTAAACATTGGGTGGCTACTTTCTCATTTAGCTCGGTGCAAATTAGTTTTGCCATCGAACATTTTTTTACATCATAAATTCCTTTAGTGTATAATTCGCAAGCGTGATAACTGAACGCCTTGAGCGCTTCCACCTCTGATGCCAACTGCGCAATACGATGGCGTAGTACTTGGAATTTATTAATTGGTCGTCCAAATGCAGTTCGCTCAGACATGTATTGTAATGAATTTGCAATGGCTTGTTCCATCGCGACCACGGAGCAAGGAATAAAACATAGTCGCTCCAATTGTAATCCATTCATCAAATAATAAAAACCTGCGCCTTCGTCTCCGACTAAATTTTCCACCGGAACTTTTACATTATCAAAACTCAATTCTGCGGTATCAGATGAATGCCAACCTAGTTTTTTCAACTTACGAGCGGAGACTCCTTCGGCATTTCTATCTATGACCAAAAGACTCACTCCTGCAGCTCCAGCGTCAGGATTAGTTTTGACGACGGTTACGATTAAATCACCGTATACGCCATTGGTGATAAAAGTTTTGGAACCGTTAACGATGTAGTGATCGCCATCTTTGACTGCACGAGTCTGGATATTTTGTGCGTCAGAACCTGCACCTGGTTCGGTGATCCCGATAGATGAAATCAAATCTCCAGAAATAAGTCCAGGCAAATATTTTTTCTTTAAAGCATCAGAACCGTATTTTAAAATGTAGGGACCAGACATATATTGCACCACTTGTTGGGTGATGATAAATCCTCCAGAGTTGACTCTTCCCAATTCTTCATTGAAGACTACATCATAGAAAAAATCTAATCCTGAACCACCATATTCTTCAGGGTAGGAGAGTCCGAGGAAACCCATGTCACCCATTTTTTTCCAAACATCGCGGGGGATGCGGCGGTCTTCTTCCCATTGGTCAATGTGAGGATGGACTTCTTTGTCGATAAATGAGCGGAGGGATTGGCGGAATAATTCGTGTTCTTCGGTGAAATTTTTATTGGTCATTATTTTTTGTATTAAATATTTTTAAGTTATTGATTATCAACTGTTTAAATGTATTTATTTGTTTTTCTGAAAATGCTTTTTTCAAATTTTTCAACTGAATTTTGCCAGTCTTTGGGAATTGATTTCTCATCACAAGACATGATTGTAATACCTGCAACAATAGCACAAATTGTATCTCTGTCCCCTAAAATTGAGACCGCTTTCCAAAGTGCTTCATCAAATGCATTCAAATTATGAGCGGCACACCAAATCGAAAATGGAACAGTATCTTGAACCATAATCTTAGTTCCATCTCCCAAAATATTTCTTACTGTTTCAATATTATAACTGTAAGGAACAGAAAGAGACTTATTAACTTTAGATTTGGTATCACTATCAGGCAGTTCTTTTATTATTGATTCAATAAAATTTTTTGGTGAAACTTCAGTTGACTCTATATTAAATTTTGTGGCTAAAGCAGTTGCTATGGAAACAGCAATTGCTCCTGTGATTCCTTCAATATTTGAATGAGTTATTTCTGCTGATAATTTTGCTTGATGTTTTACTTCGTTTAAATTATCATAATAATACGCACCAATTGGACCGACTCGCATGGAAGCTCCATTTCCCATCGAACCCATTCCTTCAAATGCATTTCGAGAAATTACCTTCCAGTTTCCTCCTTCTCCAATTTCTCTCAAAATTCGCCTTGCCGTTGCGCCATACCCTCGATTTACATCTTTATTATGGTTGATAGAAAACTGTTGAGCTAAATCATCTTGGTCAATTGTTCCACTTCTTTCTAATTGTTCAAAAACTGAAATAGCCATAACCGTATCATCTGTAAATTCCCAAGTCGTTTCCGGAATTGTCCTTTCTTCAATATAGTTAAGCATTAATTTTCTTTCTCCAAAAAAACTTTCTCCAAATGCGTCGCCAATAGAAATTCCTTTCAAGGACTTTTTTGCTAATTGTATTCTTCTATTTGTATCCATTCTTTATCAACAATAATCAAATGTATTTGCGTTCCATTTTTAAACTTCTTTTATTTCCAGATGGGTGTTATCGCAAAAAGGTCCTGTCTTAGTTTGCTTACAATTACAAAGTTTTACTTTCCGTTTTTTATCCATTTGAAAAGCAATTGGTTTCATTTTCGTTCCATGATGTGATCCATCACAAAATGGTTGATTTTTACTAAAACCACATTGACACCACAAATGTGTACCTGCATCTAGTTCAATAGTTAGTGCATCAAGCGTTGCTGTTTTTTCTTTTTTAAAATTAGAAGAAATTTCACTTCCTTCTTTTTTAGATTTAATTATTGGATAAAAAATATGGGAGGACCAATTGTCCTTTGGATCAGTTTGTAAACCTAACTCAGTTGGAAATTTTCGAGTAAAAGTTGCCGTCCCAAACATTTGATCCCAGATCGAAAAAGCATTGCCAAAATTACCATTTGGATCACTAATGTTATCTGCTTTTGATTTTCCATGATGTGCATAATGAAAAGCAGGAGTAACAAAAATACGTTCAATGACCCACATCAATGGACTAAGGGATTTTATTTTATAAATAGATTCATCCCATCGCCAAGTACTATGAGAACTTGCCACGACAAGCTGTTTTATAATCAAACCAAGAACGGTCGCTGGAATCATTCCCAAAAAAGTGCAAATGGCTGCCCACCAAATATTGGGTAAAAAAAGATAATAGAGCCATGAATTTCGATAACTCACCATGATACCCATTTCTTCCGCAGCGTGATGCGGACGATGGTGTTTCCACATCCAACTATATTCGTGAGCAAAACGATGGTACCAATATTGAGCGATGTCATCAACTAACATGTATAAAGGTAGTGCCAACCATAAAGATAATGTTGATAAGGAGTTAGAAGCTTCTGGAAAAAACGTTTGGCCTAAATAAATAATCCCAAATAAGACCACAAAACTATTTATGGTCAATAGTACCAGACCTAAAAATTCTACTAAATAATCATGCTTTGTTCTTCGAGTATTTTTATAATGACCTAAAATATATTCCAAACTTCCAAAAAAAATAATGGAAGCAAAGACGGCATATTTTCCTGTATTAGGATCATTTAATAATTCCCAGATCATAATTTTTATTTTAAAAATGATGAATTCTAATTAACCATGATTTTATTTCAGCTCTATTTTTTCTAGTTGTAAACTATACTCAAACAGAAAATCCTCCTTTGACATCCTTAAACCTTGAGGAGCATAATCCCCCATAATGTGTTGTGCTTCAGTTGAGGAAAAATCTGCCATACCTTTTGCAATCGGTGGAACTTTATCTATTTGTGCTTCAAAATTTGGATTCGCCAGCATATGTCTAATTAAGATTAATCCTTTTTCCCACGGCATATTCCACTCTAAAAAATTATAACCTAAATCTTTGACTCGCTGTTCTAATTCAGTATCCTTACTTGCTAACACTATATTTACATATCCATTTTTATCCAAAATTGCATCCTCATCTTTTATGGCATTAAAATTATAAGTAGCTGAATTTCCCAAATTAAAAGACCAATATCTTACATCTGTTTGATTGATATTTTGTGGGCCATTGGTAAAAGATGGAGATTTAAATTTAAAAATAAAAACTTCCTCTTCTTTCTTGGTAATGGCAGCTAGTAAATATCGGTTATCATTATTTTCAATAAATCCTTTGGTATTGATCGCATGAAAAGGTAAGGTGTAATGTTGTTTATTTGAATTTGGTCTATCAAGTGCAATAGTATTTTCGGTTTCGTAAAGCAGACTTAATCGGTCTACCATTTTGGGTAAACTAAATTTTCTAACGATTCCTCTTAAATTTAAACCAGTAGGCAAGCGTGTTGACGTCATTTCAATTTCTTCGGAATTTTGGTCAAGCGTAATCGCTTGAACAGTAGGGAATTCTACCCCTCCAAAATCATCTTTATTATAATCGTACAATCGAATAACCATTGTCATTAATCTAACATCATCTTTGAATGGTAAAACATTTGGCAGACTTTTATCTGTTTTTTTTGAAGGCAAAAGATATACGGTGTATCGATCCCCAACCTCTACACTATCTTTATTTTCTAAAAAAGGATTTGGTTTTCCTGAATCAGTTTGAATTTCAAAATCGACAATGGAACCTTGCGTTGTGTTGTCACCTAAACTATAAACATTAAAACTAAAATATCTTGTATCAGGAAATTCACCACTTATCTTAAAACCAATATTTTTATTTGTCCGAGCAACGGTGTAAGTAAAATAATTGGCATAAGCATCTGGTAATATTCCAACTGTTGTATCTCTTCCGATATAAGATTCCCAAACAGTATTGTCTGGTTCAATACTTCCAGCATTTAAATATCTGACTAAGAAAAACCAACCTATAATTAAAAGTAGAGTTAGACCGATAAAGAATTTTGTTAGTTTGTTCATCTTAAATTTTGATGTAAATGTATTGTTATGTTACTGCATAAATCCTTTTAATACTTTATATAATCCCATCCGATCTCCACTCAAATGTTCCATTCCATCCACATAAAGTGTCACTCCTCCAACATAAGATGATAGTGGTGAGGATAAAAACATCACCGAGTTTGCTACATCTTCCACCGTCCCAAAACGTTTCATCAAATTTTCTTCTTCTGCCTGGGTAAAGAATTTCTTCAATGGAGTAGGGTAGGTGTCAAGCCCTGAGGAAGCGATTGTACCAGGAGCAATTGCATTGACTCTAATATTATGTTCTGCCCATTCTTGACTTAAGGTTTTAGTCAAATTTTCTACACCTGCCCGAGCTGCACCGGTGTGCGCCATGCCTGGAAATCCACGCTGAACGTTAGCAGTTATATTTACAATCGTTCCATTTTTTTGTGGGATAAAAAATGTTTTTGCCATTTGTTGCGAAACGAAAAATGTTCCGTTGAGATTATTATTGATGACTGCCGCCCAACCATTTGGAGAAATTAATTCGGCTGGTGCAGGGAATTGTCCACCTGCGTTGTTGATTAGAATATCTAATTTTCCATGTTCGGATTTGATGTGGTTGGCTAAGGTCTCGATGTCTTCGACTTTTCGAATATCGCAAGGATGTCCATCGCATTTTCCAAATTCAGAAAGTTCTACGACTGCTGTTGCGAGAGGTTCTTTTTTTCGAGAAGCGATGGTTACGCTTGCGCCAAGTTGGAGATATTGTTTAGCGATGCCGTAGCCGATTCCGCTTCTGCCTCCTGTGACGAGGACGTGTTTATTTTTGAATAAATCTTTTTGATACATTTTTTTGTTTTTGTGTGATGGAACACGGATGTTGCGGATTGCGCGAATTTTAGCGGATTTGACGATTACGATATAATTAGAATAAAATCTTTAACTCACTAATCGTCAAATCAGTTTCAATCCGTGGTATCCGTGTTTCTTCAAATTAATCTGTCAATGGAATTTTTAACATAGTTCTCGCCTCATCAATCGTTGCAATTTCCCTTCCCATCATTCTTGCTAATTTTACTCCCCATTCGACACATTCTCCATTCGACTTTGCCATTTCTCCATTCGGTAAATAAAAATTATCTTCCAAACCAACTCTAAAACTTCCACCCATCGTACAAGCAACTGCAGCTAATTGCCATTGCTTACGACTGATGGCGATAGTCTGCCAATGAGCACCTTCAGGAACTTGTTTGATTTGATGAATTAGGTTTTCAGTCGTTGCAGGAATTCCGCCAAGTACACCCATCACGAGTGAATAAACGGCATTGTCAGGAATTAATCCTTTGTCTCGAAGAGGTTCCACATTACGGATATGGCCGGTGTCAAAACATTCCATTTCTGGAATAGTACCAGCTTGATTCATAACGTCCACCACATATTCCATCGTGCTGAATGAGTTTTCAAAGACACCTTCAAAATGAAATTGCTTGGAACGCTTAGAGTAAATCGCATAATTCATACTACCCATATTGAATGCTGCCATATCGGGAGCAGTCGGAATAATATGATTCATTCTTTCTTCTTTTGACAAACCAACTGCACCAGTCGAAAAGTTGATAATTACATTAGGACAAAGATTACGTACTTCTTCTTTGATCGCTTGGAAAACTTCCAAACGCCAACTTGGAACACCATTGTCTTCTCGAGCGTGGATGTGTAAAATACTTGCGCCAGCTTCCACCGCTCTTCTTCCTTCTTCCGCAATTTCTTTGGGAGTATATGGAATTGCTTCACATTGTTTTCGAGTAGTTGCTGCCCCAGTTAAGGCAGCGGATAAGATTAATTTTTTCATATTCTAAACTTAGAATTAATTTTTTTATTGGAAGATATACTGTTTTAATAACATTGCTTTTACAAAAAAAACAGCTAAAAAGTTTATGCCATAAATCCACCATCGATTAATAGGGGATGACCATTTACATAAGTTGAGTCTTCGCTGAGTAGCCAGACAATTGCTTTAGCGACCTCTTCAGGTTGACCAATTCTTTTCATAGGTACTCGAGTGTTGGTACTATTGTCAAGCATACTCTGTGGAACTCCATCTAAAATTGGCGTTTGGATAAATCCAGGGCAAACGGCATTTGTCCTAATATTTAATTTTCCATATTCAACCGCAACGGATTTTGTCAAACCAATTACACCATGTTTGGCTGCTGAATAAGAACTGCCGCCCGGCATTCCATTCAATCCTGCTAGAGAGGCAACATTGACAATTCGACCACCGCCTTTTTGCAACATACATTTTATTTCTGCTTGCAGGCAAAGGAAAACACCAGTCAAATTGATATTCATCATTTTTTCCCAATTTTCAAATTTAACTTCGTGAAGAGCATTTGGGACTCCTCCGATTCCAGCATTATTGACCGCTAAATCTAGCGAACCTTCGGTCGTGAAGATCTCCATCACTACAGCATCTACTTGTTCTTTTTTGGAAACATCTAAGTGTAAAAATTTTGCTTTTCCTCCGTCTTTTTCGATTCGATTGACGGTCTCTAAACCTTCTTTTTCATTGATGTCTGTGACCATTACTTTTGCTCCTTCTTTTGCTAAAGCTATTGCAGTAGCTCTTCCGATTCCAGTTGCTGCACCTGTGACTAATGCTACTTTGTTTTCGAGTTTCCCCATGTTTTTTTGATATTTTTTATTTTAAAAAAGTATTATAATTGATTGATTATCAATGTTTTAGTGGTTATTGTTTAGGGTTTTGTAAATAGATTAGCATATCTTTTTTGTTATAAACCACTTTTTGTTTCGTTTGATTTTTCAAAAAGAATGAAAAGTGAATTTAAAATTTCAGGGGTATATTTTTCAGGAATATCATGACCCATTCCTTTTAAAATTAATGAAGTAGAATTTGGGATCATTGGACCATATTTTTCAGCATGGTTAACTAAAATTAAAGTGTCGTCAGTTCCATGAACAATTAAAGCAGGGACATTTAATTTTATTAATTCATCATACCTAGAACCTGATTTTTTAATGGCGTAACCATGCTGGTCATTGGCTTTAGCATTATATCCATTTCGGTTTTTTATTTCATAATAAAATTGTTGCAAAATGGTTTTGGAATCTAAATTGTAATCCCCTTTTCCTTTTAAAATTTGTCGGATGCCATATTGAAATTTCATTTTCGTTTCAATCTTATCCATCGTTTTTTTATATCGGAAAATTAACTTCACTAATTTTAGAGCAAATGGTTTTGGTACATCAATAAGATTTTTATCAAAATAAAATCCAGTTGACATGATCGAAGTAAATGTCAAAACCCGATTAGGAAAATTAATTGCTAACTGCTGAGAAATCATTCCTCCCATGGAAGAACCTATGATATGTGCTTTTTCAATTCCTAGATGATCTAAAACGGCCACCCCATCTGTGGCCATTTCTTTTAAAGTATATTTATTATTTTCTCCCCAATTTTTTATCCAGTCAGATTGGCCAAAGCCTCGATTGTCATATCGAATGACTCGGTAACCTGCGTCTAAAAGAGGTTGATAGAAATAAGGTTGCCACTCCAATAAAGTTTGAGTATGCCCATTTACTAACAATACATTTACATTCTTGCAATTTTCATTTTCTAAAACTTCGTAGGCGATTTTGATATCTCCATTTTGGGCAAAACCACTTTTCCCAGGCATGAATTCTGGAAGGTCGGAAGTCATGACCTCTTGGATCATCTCGTTGATGTTAGAGGGGAGACGTGGCTCAGAGCTGACCATCCAATTGCGGATGATTAAAATTAAAAAGAGGAGTGCGCCTATTGGTATTAAATATGTAATCATGTGAATTAGCTGTAACGTAGTGGTCTGCTTTAGCAGACCATGATTGAAGAAATTGTTTAATCTTTTTAATGTCTGCTAAAGCAGACTGCCACGTGTTTACTCCCAGACGATAGTATCGGCTGCTGCATGCCATGCTTCTAAATGATCTTGGTATTGTTGATTTACCATATTTCGTTTTACCTTAAGAGTAGGAGTGAGGCAGCCATTTTCGACACTCCATGCATCTTTCACCACAACGATGGTGGAAATTTTTTGGTAAGATTCTAATGTTTTATTTAGATCAGATAAAGTTTTGTCAAGACTTTTTGTCAAATCATCTTTTGATTTTGCCAATCCCATTTCAGAAAGAACGACCATTGCGATTGGTTGTGGACAACCTAGGCCAACGATACAAATTTGTTCAATATCTGAATTTTGTTCGAGTACACCTTCCATTGGAGTTGGTACAATAAATTCTCCTTTGGCAGTTTTAAAAGTGTCTTTTACTCGACCTGTGATGTATAAAAATCCTTCGTCATCTAATCGTCCTTGATCACCAGTTCGTAGCCAACCATCTTCCAAAACCTCTGCCGTCTTTTGAGGATCTTTATAATAACCTCTCATTACGTAAGGTGCTTTCATCATAATTTCATTGGTGTCAGGATCAATTTTGAGGGAAGCACCAGGTTGTGCTTTTCCAACTGAACCAGGTTTGTCTTCCCATGGAAATAAGGTCGTACAAAGCGCACTATTTTCAGTCATTCCATATCCATTAGTGATTTGGATATCTAGTTTTTTAAACCATTGTTTGAGTCCTTCTGAAAGCATTGCTGCTCCAGAGACACAAGCACGAACTTCATTTAAACCTAAACCTTTTCGGATTTTCTTTTTGACCATTCCAGATACAAATGGAATTTTCAACATGGTATCTAATTTCTTCTGAGGCATTTTTGATAAAATACCTAATTGAAATTTTGTCCAAATTCTAGGAACCGCAAAGAAAATGGTTGGTTGAACATCGGATAGATTTTTTCCAAAAGTTGCTAAAGATTCTGCAAAAGAAATGGTTCCTCCATATCGCATGCAAGTTGCTTCGACTACAATTCTTTCTGCAATATGATTTAGAGGTAGATAAGAAAAAAAACGATTATCACCAGTTAAAGAAACATCCAAAGGGTTACTTTCTTCCGTGACAACTTTAGTAGAATCCAAAATGGCATAATCATGAACTACCCCTTTTGGCGTCCCTGTTGTTCCAGAGGTAAAAACGATAGTCCAAGTATCATTCATTGCTCCACTTGGCGTTCCTTGCATCGGTTCAAATCGGTTGATAAAGTCATCCCATTTTTCACCTCTTTCGACCTTGGAATGATTTTCATATTGAGGAAAAGAAATGATCGGCATGTCATCTGGAACGCCTTTTTTCATTTCGTCCCACACTTCTAATTTTCCTACAAATAAAGCATCCACATCTCCTAATCTGAGCACCTGATTTATTTGTTTTGAAGTCAAGGTAGGGAAGAAAGGAACAGATACAAATCCTGCCATCATGATGGCAATATCTGCAATAATCCACTCACTACAATTTTTGGAAACGAGTCCGATATGAGCTTTTGGTTGAAGTCCTAATGATTGTAATCCTGTTGCTAATTTTCTAGCCATCTGACCAACTTCTCCCCAAGTATATTCTTGCCAAGTATCTCCAATCGGCTGGCGTAAAAATGGTTTGTTTGCTAATTCTTTTTCCCATTTATAAAATCTGAAATCGAATTTCTCCATGATGTAAGTTGTTTATTGTTGTTTCTAAATAGTTGATTATCAAATAGTTGTATTGTTTATCCGCAGAGTACTTTGATTCTTATGGTTTTATAAGATCTTCTTAAATTATTGGGTAGAATTGAAATTCACCTTAAGAGGAAATCATAACAAATCATAAGGATCTGCGGCAAAAAAAATTACTCCAGCAGTAATCTCGTTATCCCAATTCCCTGTTCCCACGCACCTGTATATAAAAGATATAAATCTCCATTTTTATCTTCAAAAACATCTGGGTCTCGAAATTGATTAACTGGTGTTCCAGCTTATCCGCGCATGGAAATCTCTGTTGGTAATTCCCTTTCCTCTCCTTCTCATTCCAACTCAGGTCGTAAGAATACTCTTGCAGATTCTACTTTTTAGTCATTCCAAACGGTAAATATCAGGTCAATTTTAGTGTATAAAATTTGCTCAGGTAGATCACCAACTTGAGTATAAAAAATATACAAATCATTTTCTTTTAAGTGTCATCTTACATGTCTGATGTTAGTATTGAATAACCATTTTTTTCTAACTTCAAAATTTGAGATTCCGTCTTTTGATCGAGATAAAAAACCAGGCATTGCCATTCCATAAAATTCATTTCTAAAAGGAAAAACCCTTAGATAAGGTAAGCTAATAATTTCTGGTTGAGCGTCAAAATTTATCTCATCTTTTGATAGGGCAACTTTGGATTTTTGTAAACTGCTATCAACCACGCCATGATAGTATAAATGAATCTGTTTTGTTGATGACAACTTCAGGACTTGCGAGATGAGGAGTAGTAGGGGCAGAACTTTTGCCACTTTCTTTTTTTCCTTTTTCAAAAGATTTTTGAGTCGCTTTTCCTATCTCAATTAGGGCAATTGATTCCGAACAAGAATTATATTTTCGTAAAGTATTTAAGTTAGAATTTTTTCCAGCGACAGTTACTAAACCAGATCTTTCTAAAGGTAAAATTTCTTCATCGTACATTTTCCAATCTCCTCCAAGACTATCTGTATATGCCATTTTGATATAAGAACCTTTGTGATGGGCAAAGTATAAATAGTATTTCTCTAAAGAATTTTCTACCCAATCGGGCACTCGAATTAAATTTGGGCCATTGATATTAATGTAGCCTTCTTTCTCCGCTTCTTGTTTTAATCGTGGATGAAGATCAACATGAATGATCGGTTGATCGCTCATTCGTTCTGCTTGAAATAGGAGAGTGGTTTCGCTAGGAGAAGCCAATTCAGGCTTTAATGATTGGACATAAAAAAGGAGGATAGCACTAGCTAACAATACAATTACAAAAAAGATAAAGACGAGTTTTCTAAGGAGTTTCATTTTGTTTGGATGATCTTAATATTCAAACCTAGTAACCAAATTTAAAAAAAATAATCACCATCCCCTGAGAACAAAAATAATAACTTTTCAACCACCGCTATTCCAGACGATGGGAGCTAATTGTTTTTGCATATCTTTATTATTGAAGAGCATGCTCAAATTAAGGAAACTCAAGTTGATGCTAAGCATTGTGAAGAAGGAACTAGATAAGGGAATGGATGTTTTTGGTAATTCAATCTTTGCACTTCTTCAGTCGGTTCATTTTACACCCTGCTTTTCCCCTTCTTTCTTCTCGTTTTTTCGAATCTTCTCCACGTTAAAAAATTACTAATAATTATGAGTCAGCACTTAGATTTTGTAAATTAAATTTCATACTTTAACAATTCAATCCCGAGCTAATAATAATTAATAAATACTTATTTTTTTTAAACAAAGAATATGACTTCTAAACGCTTTAACTCCAAATGGATTATTCTATTTATTTTTTCAACAATAATTTTTTCCACTTCATTGCTGACTGCTCAAAGGAATAACTTTTGGAATGAAATGGATGAATCTGTTTTGCTAAAATCAAGTCCTGATCGGGAAATTATTCCTTTGAAATATCTTACTTATTCTTTGGAACTAGATAAGTTGCAAGCTGTATTAGCAACTGCACCAGAACGATTTTCGATCAATGCTAAGACAAAGAATATTTTAATAGCATTGCCAATGCCTGATGGTTCATTTGAACAATTTAAAATTTTTGATGCCCATGTGATGCCTGATGATTTAGCAGCACGTTATCCTGGCATACATTCATATAGTGGAGTTGGGATTAATGATCCAACTGCTACGGTGCGTTTTGATGTAACGCTGTTTGGTTTTCATGCATTGATCTTTTCGACAAAATATGGGTCAGTTTATATCGATCCATATGCAAAGGGTGATCAGGATAATTATTTAGTTTATGCTAAAAAAGATATTGCTCCAGATGATAGTTTTGTTTTCGATTGTGGGGTAGAGGAAATGGAAGATTTGTCGAAGATAGATATGAATACAGCTCCCGAAAATTTTCAAGGAGATTGTTCCTTTCGGTCCTTTCGAATGGCATTGGCCTGTACGGGAGAGTTTAGTCAGTATCATGGTGGAACGGTAGATAGTACGATGTCAGCATTAACTACAATTTTGACTAGAGCAAATGGAATATTGGAAAGAGAGGTTTCGGTTACGCTAATATTTGTTTCCAATAATGATCAATTAGTGTTCTTAGATGGAGCAACAGATCCTTACTCTAATTTTGATAAATATGCCATGTTAGGAGAAAATACCACTACTTGTAATGGGGTAATAGGGCAAAGTAATTATGATATTGGACATGCTTTTAGTCTGGCAAATGTTGGAGGCGTTGCTTCTTTAAGTTCAATTTGTGGATCAAGTAAAGCAAGAGGTATTTCGGGAACGACTCAGCCTTTGGGTAATTATTTTTTCACAACTATTATGCATGAGTTAGGACATCAATTTGGTGGACATCATACCCAAAATAATGATTGTAATCGTAATAGTTCAACGGCTATGGAAACGGGGAGTGGTTCTACGATTATTAGTTATGGGGGAGTTTGTTCTCCAAATGTAGTATCCGCAAGAGATGAATATTATCATGCAATTAGTTTACAACAGATGGGATCAACAATAACTAATTCATGTGGGACAATAGTCAGCACCAATAATAATCCACCTATAGTAGATGCTGGAAGTGATAGATGGTTACCCATTTCGACTCCTTTTCAATTGACCAGTACAGCAAGTGATCCTGATGGTGATCCCTTGACCTATTGTTGGGAACAAATGGATAATACACCTGCGGTGGCTCCACCTATTTCAACTTCAACGGTAGGCCCAGCTTTTCGTTCTTTTCCACCGACAGATAACCCTACCCGTTATTTTCCTCGTTTATTTGATTTGATAGGAGATTATGGGTATTTCTGGGAGGAGCTACCTAGCGTAGAACGATCAATGAAATTTCGAGTGACTGTAAGAGACAATAATATAGGATATGGTTGTACCGCAGAGGATGATCTTAATCTTAACTTTGTGGAAAATATTGGTCCGTTCGTAGTTACATATCCAAGTGATTATACTTTTTGGATGGTCAATGAGACTAAAACAATTACTTGGGATGTGGCAAATACCAACTTCACACCCGTCAATTGTGGAAGTGTAAATATATTGTTATCAACTGATGGGGGATGGACTTATCCTACTGTTTTAGCAACTGGAGTTGGCAATTCTGGTTCTGCCGACATTGTAGTTCCAGACCTAGTTGGTCATCTAAATCGAGTGAAAGTAGAAGCGGCGAATAATATTTTTTATGATATTTCAAATGTAGATTTTTCAATTGTAAAACCTTATTTTTCTATCAGTAGCGACTTGATCTATCAAGATGTGTGCGGAGCTTCAGGAAGTGTTAATTATGATCTTAATCTTGAATCGTTTATAGGGTTTGATGAAATGGTTTCACTTAGTGTTACTGGTCTTCCGCCGAATGCTTCTGCTGATTTTACCCCAAATAATATCACTCCTCCAGGGACAACCCAATTAAATATTTCAGGGTTAGAAAATTCCCCCGGTGGAGGATACCCTTTAACGATCGTAGGTACTGCATTGACTAATTCAGATACCCTAGGCGTTTATTTAATAGTGGATGATTCTATTCCTGATGTTATCCAATTATGGTTTCCAGAAGATGAAAAAATTAATGTTGAACAGTCTACGTATTTAACCTGGGCATATTCGTCAGACGCTGCAAGTTATATTTATGAGTTAGCAACAAATCCTGGATTTGGTGGAGCGATTATCGAAACGAATGAGATGTTTGTTAATTCAATTTTTTTAGAAAACCTAAATCCCTTAACGGTATATTATTGGCGAGTTAAGGCAGAAAATCCGTGTGGAGAAGGTGAATACTCCGATATCTTTTCTTTTCAAACCAATTCACTTTTTTGTAGCACTTATGATAGTCCAAATGTTCCATTGAACATTGATCCATTAAGTGTTAATACGATCGTTTCAGAATTACCAATAAGTGAGGGATTTGAAATTGCTGAAATTAAATTAAATGTAGATGTGTCACATACCTATATAGGTGACTTGGACATCTATTTTAGGTCTGTTGATATTGGCGGGCCGGGGATTCCACTATTAGACCGGCCAGGAGTACCTAATACTTTTTATGGCTGTCCGGAAGATAATTTAAAAATTCAGTTTGATGATAATGGTTTAAGAACTTCACAGCAACTGGAAAATACTTGTTCCTCAAGTGGAATGTATGCTATAGAAGGTGTTTTTCAACCTATAGAACCTTTGTCAACATTTGTAGGAGAAAATTCAAATCAAGTATGGGAATTATCTATTACTGATTGGTTTAACCTTGATGGGGGAGTTTTAAATTCCTGGAGTCTTGAACTTTGTGAAGATATTCCTGCTGGGCAGGTCGCATTACAAAATAATCAAACGCTACTGCTTTTAAATGGGGCAACTAAAACGATTAATAATACTCATCTTTCTGCCAATAGTAATTCCAATAATTCTGACCAGATTATTTTTATGGTTTTGGAAAACACCCAATATGGAAATTTACAATTAAATGGAATGACCCTTGGAATGGGAGCTACATTTACTCAGCAAGATATTGAAAATGGAGCCGTAGCTTATTCGCATTTTAACCTCAATCAAGAGGTTGATGAATTTGAATTCAGTATAGAAACAGCAGATGGAGGTTGGTCAACTAGTCATCCATTTAATATTGAAATTACCTTAAATGATTTAAGTGCTAGTGCTGTTTTAGAGAATGACATTGATTGTCATAATCAAAATAATGGAAAAATTGTTGTAACCGCAGATGGTAGCTTTTCTCCATTTCAATATAGTTTGGATGGTATGACTTTTCAAAACAGTCCTGTTTTTGATAATCTAAGTGAAGGGACATATGTTATTACAGTTATGGATAATTTTGGTTTTACCGCACAAACAAATTCAATAATAATTACCAATCCACCGATATTATTGGTGACTGCTACCGTATCAAATTCTGATTTGACGGCTTCGGGAAGTGGCGGAACAGGAAGTTTAGAATACAGTTTGGATGGAGTGAATTTTCAATCAAGTCCTGAGTTTTTAGGATTGTCGAATGGTATTTATGAAGTTACGGTACGCGATGCCAATGGATGTACGGCAACGGCTACCGCGCAAATTTTGGTGAATTCATTAATAGTTCAAGCTTTGTTAGTAAATGATATCACCTGTCATAATTTTAATGACGGAACAATTATCGTGACAGTCACAGGTGGAATACCACCGTTTCAATATAGTTTGGATGGAATGGTCTTTCAAAATAACAATACATTTACAAATTTATCAGCTGGGAGTTATGTGGTCACAGTATTGGATTCAGATGGATTTACGCAACAGTCAAATTTCGTTAATATTACCAATCCCCCAGTTTTAAGTTTGAGTGTTACCGTATTGGAATATGATTTGACGGCATCCGGAAGTGGCGGTACAGGAAGTTTAGAATACAGTTTGGATGGGATGAATTTTCAATCAAATCCTGAATTTTTAGGATTGTCGAATGGTAATTATGAAGTTACGGTACGCGATGCCAACGGATGTACTACCACCGCCACCGCGCAAATTGCGGTAAATTCATTAGTTGTTCAAGCGTCGTTAGAAAATGATATCACCTGTCATAATTTTAATGACGGAACAATTATCGTAGCAGTCACAGGAGGGACACCACCGTTCCAATATAGTTTGGATGGAATGGTTTTTCAAAATAACAATACATTTACAAATTTATCAGCAGGGAGTTATGTGATCACCGTATTAGATTCAGAAGGATTTACGCAAGAGACAAATTCTGTTGATGTTACTAATCCCCCAGCTTTAAGTTTGAGTGTTACCGTATCGGAATATGATTTGACGGCATCCGGAAGTGGTGGTACAGGAAGTTTAGAATACAGTTTAGATGGGATGAATTTTCAATCGAGTCCTGAATTTTTAAATTTAACGAATGGAAATTATGAAATTACGGTACGCGATGCCAACGGATGTACGGCAATGACTACCGCGCAAATTGCAGTAGATTCATTAGTCGTTCAAGCGTCGTTAGGAAATGATATCACCTGTCATGATTTTAATGATGGAACAATTACCGTGGCAGTCTCAGGTGGGACACCACCGTTGCAATACAGTTTGGATGGAATCGTCTTTCAAAATAACAATACATTTACAAATTTATCAGCGGGGAGTTATTTGATCACAGTATTGGATTCAGAAGGATTTACGCAACAGACAAATTCCGTTGATGTTACCAATCCCGCAGTTTTAAGTTTGAGTGCGACTGTATCAGATTCTGATTTGACGGCATCCGGAAGTGGTGGTACAGGAAGTTTAGAATACAGTTTAGATGGGATGAATTTTCAATCGAGTCCTGAATTTTTAGGATTGTCGAATGGCACTTATGAAGTTACGGTACGCGATGCAAATGGATGTACTACCACCGCTACCGCGCAAATTGCGGTAAATTCATTAGTTGTTCAAGCGTCGTTAGAAAATGATATCACCTGTCATAATTTTAATGACGGAACAATTATCGTGGCAGTCACAGGAGGGACACCACCGTTCCAATATAGTTTGGATGGAACGGTCTTTCAAAATAACAATACATTTACAGATTTATCAGCAGGGAGTTATATGATCATCGTATTGGATTCGGAAGGATTTACGCAACAGACAAATTCTGTTGATGTTACCAATCCCGTAGCTTTAAGTTTGACTGCTACCGTATTAGAATATGATTTGACGGCCTCAGGAAGTGGCGGTACAGGAATATTAGAATACAGTTTGGACGGGATGAATTTTCAAACAAGTCCTGAATTCCTAAATTTAGCGAATGGCAATTATGAAGTTACCGTACGCGATGCAATTGGATGTACCACCACGACCACCGCGCAAGTTGCGGTGAATTCATTAGTGGTTCTAGCTTCTTTGGGAAATGATATCACTTGTCATGATCTTAATGATGGAACAATTATCGTGGCAGCCTCAGGTGGCGAACCACCATTGCAATACAGTTTGGATGGAATCGTCTTTCAAAATAACAATACATTTACAGATTTATCAGCGGGGAGTTATTTGATCACCGTAGTAGATTCAGAAGGATTAACTCAGCAGACAAATTCTGTTGATGTTACCAATCCTACAGCTTTAAGTTTGAGTACGACCATATCAGATGCTGATTTGACAATATCAGGAAGCGGTGGTACAGGAATTTTAGAATACAGTTTGGATGGGGTGAATTTTCAATCAAGTCCTGAGTTTTTAGGATTAGCCAATGGCACTTATGAAATTACCGTACGCGATGCCAATGGATGTATGGCAATAACCACCGCGCAAGTTGCGGTGAATTCATTAGTAGTTCAAGCATTTTTAGACAATGAAGTTAGTTGTTTTGATGGGAATGATGGACAAATTATAGTTACTGCATCTGGTGGAACAGCCCCAATAGAATATAGTCTGGATGGGGTGAATTTTCAAGATAGCAATACGTTTTTAAATCTCTCTGCTGGAAGCTATACGGTAACCGTAAAGGATGCAGATGGATTTATTCAACTGACTAATTCCATTGTTTTTTCTAATCCGGATGCAATTATTGTTTCGACCACAGTTGATGAAAACAATGTTACCATTATCGCAAGTGGGGGCACAGGTGATTTAGAATATAGTTTAGATGGAATAAATTTCCAAAGTAGTAATATCTTTCCAAGTCTATCAAATGGGAGTTACAACTTTACCGTCAAAGATGAAAATGGATGTTTGGAAACAACCGTTTTGGAAATCAATCTGATCATCAATGCAACTACAAGTATTAATGATGTCAGTTGTTTTGGATTTTCAGATGGAAGTATTTCCATAACTCAAGTAGAGGGAGGTACTCCAACTTATCAATATAGTTTGGATGGAGTAATTTTTCAAGTAGAAAATTTCTTTGATGGTTTGGCACCGAATGATTATCAGGTTTGGATAATGGATGCGACAGGTGATGTTTTTCAAACTATTTTAATCTCGATAGTTGAGCCAATGGAGTTGATCATAAGCACGATGGTCAATGAGAATAATATAACGATTAATGGAAGTGGAGGGATAGGAGATTTTACTTACAGTATTAATGGGGTAGATTTTCAGACGGCTAATCTTTTTGAAGATTTACCAAATGAAGAATATACGGTTTGGGTGATGGATGAAAATGGTTGTCTCGACAGTACCACTATTCTAATTGATTTTACGAGCACCAATGAATTAGATTTTAGTTTAAAGTTTGATTTGTATCCTAATCCAAATCAAGGGAAAATGATTCTTTCCTTTCAGCAACCTACGCAAGAAAATTTAAATATAAAGATTTTTGATGTTTCAGGTAAGTTGGTTTTAGATAATGATTTAAGAAAAGAGCATAATTCATTTATGATGAATATTGATGTTGAATATCTTTCTTCAGGAACTTATTATTTATTATTAACGGATGGATATTTATTAGGAAGAAAACGATTTATAAAAATGAATAGATGATAAATAGACTTTATCCTTTGGGCTACCAATAAAGTTTTTAAGGGGTGCATTTCATTTTGTCGCTACAAGTGTGTTCTCGGGAGTCTAAGGGCGAGAAAAGAAAAAATCTAGATGGGAGCGTCTCTCTGAGCCGCCATGATATTTTTGGAAATTATTTTCTACCAATGGGAATGTCGCTCTGCGCCATAAAACAATGGAGAATCGGCGCAGAGCGCCACTACCGTTGGTAGAAAATAAATAAACATGCTGATTGGCGGCTCAGAGAGATGCACCCATACTAACTAGTTACTAAAAAACGACAAAAGAAAAGGCACCCGTTTTTAAGTGTAATCCTTGTGCCTTTCCTTTTTTTTAGTAATTTTCCAGCTGAAGTAAAACTCCTGTTGGAAAATTATTTTGTTAATAGATAGATGCTAGAATTTAATCCTTCCTTTTTTACAATAAATTCATCTCAACGTTACGCTCCAATTACTAATTTTCTTTTTCTCTAAAAAAAGGATACCTAGAGAATCATTTCACAGTTAATGCTCAAAAGTTAAAAAAACAACTGATCAATGGTAGACAAAAATGTCGAAACGAGCATAGCTCCAAATCAAACTCCAATAGAAATAAGCCCAAATGTAAAAGGAGGTTATTTTGTAATAGGAGAAACACCGCCCGAAGAATTATTTATTGCAGAAGAATTTGAAGAAGAAGCAAAAATGATGGGCGATACCGTTCGGGATTTTTGTGTCAAAGAAATCCAAGACCCCTTTTTCAAAAACGGAAGAGAATTAGTGGTGACCGCAGAAGCTGATAAAGCGGAAGTTTTAGCCATCCTAAAAAGAGCAGGAGATTTGGGTTTATGTGGCGTGAGTATACCAGAAGCATATGGAGGAATGGGTTTAGATTTTAAAACCAACACCTATATCTCCACCCAGTTGGCTAATGGTTTTTCTTTTGCAACAACCCTTGGTGCACAAACCTCTATCGGGTGTTTGCCATTGGTGTATTATGGAAATGAAGCGCAAAAACAAAAGTACCTACCTAAGATTTCTACTGCAGAATATGTAGCGGCCTATGCCTTAACAGAACCCAATGCGGGCTCTGATGCTAACTCTGGTAAGACAAAAGCAACACTTAGCGAAGACGGAAAACATTATTCTCTAAACGGTCAGAAGATATGGATTACCAATGGTGGGTTTGCCGATGTCTATACTGTTTTTGCAAAAATAGAAGACGATGAAAAACTATCTGCCTTTATTGTAGAACGAAACTTTGAAGGCTTTTCAGTTGGTGTGGAAGAAAAGAAGTTTGGGATTAAGGGCTCTTCTACTGTTCAGATATTTTTTGATAATTGTAAAGTACCGGTAGAAAATTTATTGGGCGAACGACAAGGTGGTTTTAAAATGGCCTTGACTATTCTAAATGGCGGACGTATTAAAGCAGGATCTGGTGCAGTTGGCGGAGCGATTAATGCGCTTGATCGATCTATAAAATATGCCAAGGAGCGCAAACAATTTAAAGTACCTATTGCTTCTTTTGGTGCCATCCAATATAAAATTGGAGATATTGCCATGCGAATTTTTGCCAATCATGCAGCTTGTTTTAGAACGGCAGATTTGATTGATAAAAAAATGGTGGCTTTAAAATCAGCTGGCCTAGCAGATGGTCCCGCAAAAATAAAAGCGATTAGTGAGTTCGCTATTGAAGCTTCTATTGTCAAAATCAAAGGCTCGGAATTAGTTTGTTATGCACTCGATGAGGCGATACAAATACATGGTGGAATGGGCTATGCTATGGAGACAGGTTTGGGAATGGGATATCGAGATGCAAGAATTACTAAAATTTATGAAGGAACGAATGATATCAATGCCATGTTGGCGGTAGGTGAATTATCCAAACGAGGGATGTTAACTAAAGAGCTTGACTTGGTAGGAGCAGGGAAGAAAATTCCTGGCTTTCTATTTTCTCAACTAAATCCTTTTCGTTCTAAATCAGGTCATAAAGAATTAGACCGAATTGTGAAAGGTCTAAAATATAGCTTCTTGTATATCTCTGGAATGGCGGGTAAAAAACTAAAAAAGAAACTCATCGACGAACAAGAAATTATTTTAAACCTCTCTACGATTTTACAAGAGGCTTATGTTGGCGATACCGCTTTGTTAAAAATAAAAAAGTTGAAGGGAATGCCAAATGCAGATAAAGATAAACTGTACCTCCAAGAGCAAATGGTTCAATTATATTTATATGAGGCTTTAGAGAAATCTAGAAAGGCTGCTTTAGAAGCGGTAGCTAGTTTTTCTACAGGAGGTGAAAAGCGACGGCATACTAGAATCGTCAAATGGATGCTAAAATCTTATTATATAAACCCTAAAGATTTGAGACGAAATATTGCTAAAGCGGTTATCGATCGAGGCTATTATGAATAGTAATAAAAATCACCGGAGTTTGTAGAGCGGTTGTGATTTTGAAATGGATAAAACAATAAAAGCCTTCTGATTGAATAATCAGAAGGCTTCCATATTTCAAAGTGAATCCAACAACTAAATTAGCTAAAACCGTTTTCTTTAGACAATGTTTCTTGCGATATGAACATTATCAAATGATAGGGTGGAAGGTGGTTGTCTCGACATCGTTGCTTATGAAAGTACTCATGATGCAGGAGTCAGTTGTTTGACAGATGTAAAAGCATTGTTATTAGACAATGATGACTTGGATCTTTTTCCAAATCCTGTAGCAGAAAAATTACAAATAGTGATAGAAAATAAATGGCGAGGGGAATTGACCGTTCAAATAGTCAACTCACTTGGACAACCAATTCAAACTATCTCTTATGTGAAATTTGAAACAAAAAATACTTATGACTTAGATGTAAAAAACTTGCCCAATGGAATCTATCTATTGTTGGTTTCTGATGGAACAGAAATGGTGGTAGAATCATTTGTGAAGTTATAACATATATTATAAAAGTATTCCTGCTTTAGAAAAGCTAAAGATTAATTACTAGGGTAGGAGTTGGAAAAATCGTTTATCGACAGTAAATGTTAATGAACGATTTTTTTTATCATATAGGGACTGGGAGGTTTACATGGTAAGGAACAAATCCAAATGTAGTAATGCCTCTTTTCAACAAAGCTAATCTTGGGATAAAATATTCTAAGCTAGATTATTCACGTATTATTATTGTTTTGAGAGAATCATATTTATATATAAAAACATAAATAATTTATTTAATATTTATTTTTCGAGACTTGTGGAAAATTAACTCTACATTTACCAAAACAGACTTCAAACATAATGTCCACAACAAAACTCTCTAAAACAAACTACCTCAGCTATCTCGCCTGTCCAGAAGAATTTTGGATGTCCGTTCATCAATCAGATCTGATGCCCCCTTTTTCCATGGAGGCTCAACATAAAGTGGAGCAGGGCAAAATCATTGACCGATTAGCGAAAGAACGATTTAAGAATGGCGGAGTGATCAATGGCGAATTTATCCCTCATAATAAAATAGCTTTTCAATATCAAGTACAGTCAGAAAGATTTATCGTAAAGGCAGACATCGTCGTCTTCCATCGCGAAAAGGAATGTGATATTTATGAAGTCAAAGCATCGACTAAACTAAAGTCAGAACATAAGATTGATTTAGCTTTTCAGCGAATGGTATTTGAATCGCAAGGCTACCGAGTCAGGCGTACTTTTTTGATTTATGTCAATAGTAAATATCCATTTCAACATCCACCAGACCTTAAGAAATTGTTACCTATAAAAGACGTCACCGCAAAGGTAGAGGGCATTATGGAAGATACTAGTAGGCAAGCTGAAGCGGCCTGGGAATGGATGCACCAAGACAGTCTTCCTTCGTTGACTACGCTGACCAATCTTTGTGGCAACCAATTGAATTGTACTTATCTAAAACATTATCATACGCCATTTCCAAAATATACCATCTTTGATATTAGCCGCATAAATCGTGAAAAGAAAGAACAACTATTGGAAATGGGCGTGGTCGATATTCAAGATGTGCCGACGGATTTTAAATTGTCCAATAGGCAAAGAGAACAAGTGGAGGTCGCTCAACACAATCAGATCGTAATCAAAAAGGAAGAGATCGCAACCGTATTGAAATCGTTAGCGTACCCGCTTTATTTTTTGGATTATGAAACGTTTTCGTATGTCTATCCATCACATCAAGGCATCTTTCCGTATCAACAAATGGTTTTCCAGTACAGTCTACACGTGATCGAATCGGAAGGAAGCGAGGTACAACATTTTGAATATTTGATGCCCTCGAAGGAAACGCCTTTGGAAGAATTATTTGAGCAAATGAGTCAGCAGATTCATCCGAGTGAAGGAACGGTTATCGTATGGAATGAGAGTTTTGAAAAAACACAAAATAAACTGATGGCGGACCAATTGCCGCAGTACGCTGACTTTTTACATTCTGTAAATGATCGAGTATATGACTTGCTAAAAGTATTTAGTCAGGGATTATATCTCCATCCAGATTTTAAAGGAAGTGCTTCCCTCAAAGATGTACTCCCCGTATTATGTCCAGAGTTAAGTTATCAAGATTTGGAAATTCAAAGTGGAGGTGCAGCGGTGATTCAATGGCATCATATGACGGATGGACGAATGACGGAAGAGGAGGCAAAAGATGCCTTTCAGGATTTGTTGAAGTATTGTAAATTGGATACTTGGGCGATGGTGCGGATATGGGAAGAGTTGAAGAAAACGAATAACCAATAGCCAACAAGAAATAACCAATATCCAACAGCCGTAAAAACAAACTGGTTGGATATTGGACATTCCTTGATCGATATTGGATATTCAAAAAATCAAATCAGCCCCCAACCAAAAAAAGCTAACCTCTCAAGAAGTTAGCTTTTTCTTATTGTCATATAACCGGAAGCCTAAAAAAAATCCGCGGCATCCATGTTCCATTACTTACAGCACCGGCACTACAATCGCTGTCGTCCAACCACTCTTCAAATCATCCCGACCAATTGCATTAAATCGAACTTCCACAGTAGATTGAGCAGGCAAATTTTTCATCAACCCTTTTTCTCCACTAAAATATTTTCCATTCGTATAAGGAGCATCCACATTAGCTATTCGGTATTCCGCTGCCACCGCAATCACATGTTCCTTGTTGGGTAATTCAAACTTCACCATTAGTTCCCCTACATTACCCGTAGATTGTACAAAAATATTAATAGGTTTCTTCGGCACTTGTAAAGGTGTCGTATTTTTGACTGGTTTCGCGCGGACAGACAGCCCTGTTTCGATGATAAAATCCTCATTACCATTGGCATGGAGTTCCAATGCATTGGCAAATAAATTAAAAGAAACTAGTAACGCCTTCTTAGCAATATTTTTTAATTTGATGAATTCTGTTCCTCGGTCAGCTGCAGCGACTAATGCTTGATCGTAGGCTTTAGATTTCGCCTTAAGATCTGCTACTTGTGTTTTAATCACCTGATATTTTGAATTCCCATCTACTTTAGAAACGACCAATTGACCGAATACAGAAAGCTTTGCTTGATTTAATTTATTGAAATCATTTCTTTGAACTTTTAATAATACTAATACCATAACTTTGTTGTTTTTAATTGGAAGAATGAGGTTTATATTACGATTATTACATATACAATATTTATGCCATATTTTAATTGAATCTACCAAATTAGATTTGTGCCAAAGGATTTCTTTTATAAACATCATGAATTACGTCTCTTTCCATTAGATTAGATTTGAAGTCAATGGTTTGAGTTTAAAACCATTGGTTTGGTCTTGAAACCATTGGTTTGAAGTTAAAACCATTGGTTTGAGTTTGAAACCATTAGTTTGGAATTGAAACCATTGGTTTGAGTTTGAAACCATTGGTTTGGAATTGAAACCATTGGTTTGAAGTTGAAACCATTGGTTTGAGTTTGAAACCAATGGTTTGGAATTAAAACCATTGGTTTAGAGTTGAAACCATTGGTTTGGCGTTAAAACCAATGGTTTGAATTTAGAATTATTTTTTATGTAAACCTCCAAGGTATCCGATACCTGAATACCACTACATCCACCAAAAAAAACCATATGGATAGGGGAGTTCTTGAGAATGTTTTATTATATTTGATAATCCTACCTATGAGAAAAACAGAATTAGCTCAATTTTAAATTTTATTTTTCCTTAAATGATTATTCATCCAATTCAGAATTTATCTGTTGGAAATTAATATTATGCTCTATGATTAAAAAAAATGTAACCAACTTTATTGGTTTAAAAAAAGAACAATTTGATAAATTTGTACTATCAGGTCAGATTCAATTACAGTCATCAAGACTAATTCCCGCCTTAAAGACAGGTGATGAAATGGCTTTAACTTCCATCTTTCCATCGGCCTTAAAATTTGTTAAAGAAATTATTATTTGAAATGTTGGACTTCTACAGTATCAACATATTCGTTGATATTGATAAGTTGGCGGTAATTAATAAAAAACAAAACAAATGAGCATAACACTAAAAATAATTTTACTCTTCTTAGGAGTACTTGCCTTAATTGGTTGCGTTTTTTGGTGGCACAAAGAAGGAGGTTGGGAACCAAAAGTAGCAACAGTTGGTGCATTATCAACAATACTCGTACTGATTTTTAATTTGACACAAAAAAACGAAAGTAGTGGAAATACCATTTCTATAGAAAAAAATGTAAATAGTCCAATAGCAAATACAATTGGAACTCAAAACATTTACTATGGTCAGGAATCACCTAAAGAGAAACAACTAAAACAAGAAACACCTAAACCTAATAACAAGATACCTAAAACCGAATCTAAAACTAATATTAAATTAACCAAATTAACATTTAAGGGAGATTCTCCCGGAGATATTTATGATACAGTAAATAAAACAGCAGATTTATTAAAACAGAAGATTGCAAATAGTTTCATACTACAAGAGATTGATTGGATTTGCAGCATAAATCGGATAAGTAAACTAAATGATGACATTGTAAGTGTTGTCTGCAATCAAGATGAGCCAGGAAGAAATACAAAGCCAGGAATTCATATAAAATTAAAACTTAAAGACTATCCGCAATTAATGAGAATAAAAGGTGGTGCTGGTCAACGAATCAGAATAAAAGGAAAAATTGAAGATGTTTCACAGAGTGGTTCAATCAGAATTGATGTATTAGAAACAGAGTTTTTATAATAAAAGAAAACTACCGCCAACAATGGCTAAAACGGCAATATGGGCTATGCGCCCATACTGCGTTTAGCCGAGACCGTTGTGCGTCATTAAGAAAAAAGACCAAGAGAGGAATAAAAAAACAAAGGAATAAGATAGAATGCTTAATCCTTTGTTTTAAATAGATTGCCTTCTTGATTCAATATCACTTTCTACTAAATCCAGAAATGTGAGGTGCAAAAGTTGCTTGAAGTCCCATACCCAAAGCAGCTTGTTTCATTTCTTCAGGAACATCTCCACAAAATAGAAATTCACCAGGTTGGGCAATTTTCAATAAACTTTCAAAGTGACCGGCAGCGGTTGTGCCTAAGTGAAATCCTACCGATCCGGCATCTGCGAACATATCCATGATGACCAGAGTGGATGAGGATTCATCAAAATAACATTGTACTTCAAGAGCTCCCGGTTCATTGGATTTCATTTGCTCCAGAACCTCATGGTAAATGGATTTTAATTCTTCTGATTTTCCTTCTTTAGCAGTCCATTTATAAACTACCATTACATTTTGATTTGTCATTTTATTCAAATTATTATGATTAACTAATGATACAAAGGTATGTCGTTATCATACAGCTTGGGGGTGTCAACAATGACAACATAACGGGTTGATTCTGCCAAATTCTTTTTTTACCTTTATGAAAAAAATATGAAACATTTGAGCATTATTATACCAGAGGGTGATTTGATTTTGGATACCATAGTCGGAACACTTAACCTCTTCAAAATGGCAAATAGCTATTCAAAACGAATTGGAAAAACCAAAGAAAATGTATTTGCCACCGATTTAGTTAGCATAAACAGGAAGCCTATTACCTGCCACAAGTTTTTTGAAGTAAAGCCAACTAAAACCATAGATGAAGTCGAACATACCGATTTGATAATATTATCCTCTATTACGGGAAATATTGAAAAAGCATTAAAGAAAAACGAACCTATCATCGATTGGATAAAATCAAGAAGGATTCAAGACGATGCTGAAATAGTGAGTCTATGCAGAAGTGCTTTTATCCTTGCAGAAACAGGTTTGCTAAATGGGAAGTCATGTGCAACTCATTGGGCAGTTCATCAACAATTTGAAAAAAGATATGCTAAAATCCAGTTGGTGCCAGAGAAGATAATTAGTGAAGATAATGGCATTTATTCAAGTGGCGGTGCCTATTCATTTTTGAACATGATAATTTATCTAATAGAAAAATACTATGGGAGGGAAATAGCTATTTGGTGTTCTAAAATGGGAGAGATAGATTTTGACCGGACAAATCAAAATCAATTTATTATCTTTAGTGGGCAAAAAGAACATTCTGATGAAGCAATAAAACAGGCTCAAATTTACATTGAAGAAAATTTTGAAGAGAAAATAAATATAGAAGGTTTAGCAAAAAAGTTTGCTATAAGTAGCCGAAATTTTATCAGAAGATTTAAGAAGGCAACGCAAAATACACCTTTTGAATATATCCAGCGAGTAAAAGTAGAAGTTGCCAAAAAGAGTTTTGAATCTTCAACCTTGAATATTAATGAAGTAATGTATAACGTTGGTTATAATGATGAAAAAGCATTTAGAAAAACGTTTAAAAAAATTACAGGGTTGTCTCCATTGGAATATAGAAAAAAATTCAATCGTGAAATGGCGTTTTCATGATTATGTAAAAATGGAAGAAAAAAACGACGCACAATATTAAAGGCTGATAGTCGTGGCAACGCCCGACGATCAGCTTTTGTTGAACGAAACGGGTTAATTATTTTACTATGGAGTTTCGATTTAGACAAGCAGGACGCTTAAAGTGATTTGGTGTTCTTTTTTTTTGAAAAAGGAAAAGGAGAACTTATTTTTAAGTTTTAGTTTTTCACTTTTACCTTTCGTTTTTCGTT
>CALJOK010000023.1 GCA_937981555.1 uncultured Saprospiraceae bacterium | reverse complement strand
ATCATCAGCTGTGATTTCAAATGCTGCGAATGCGTTTCCACAATTTGCATCATAGTTATCAATTACTGATGGGAAATCTACTACTGTTACGTTTGGATCATTAGAGTTAATTACTTTAATGATTTGTGTATAGTGCCATACACCAGGTCCAAGTTGAGTTGGATCTTGGTTAGCTCCTGCTTGACACCAGTCAATTACATACCATTTTCTCAATACTTTCAAACATGCATCTGCAACTCCAAAATCAAGTACTTGATCTTCGTGTCCAACTGCGATGTTGTTACAAGCTCCTTCGAAAATTTGTGGGTAAGCATCTAATGGATAGTTTCCAACTAAGTCAGCTGGCTCTAAACCTAATCCACATGTAGTCAATTCAATATCTGCTGGCCATTCAACATCATCCTGAGATGAGTGAGGTCCTACTGCAGGTAAGTTGTGATTAATTGGAGTTAATCTGTGCTCTGTATCTACAATGAAGAAAGGATCATTGTTAGCAACAAAGTATCTCTGGATACAAGAAGTAGTTCTTCCTCCTGCATCAGTAGCAGTCCATACAATTGTAATTGTTCCGTTACCACAGTCAACTGTGTTAGCGATTACATTATTTGTAAGAGTTACACCTGGGCAGTTATCTGAAGCTACAGCTTCTCCATTTGCATCAATTGCATCTTGTGGTAATGGTTGTCCAACTACGATATAGTCTAAGTAAGTTTCAGAACACTCAACATCTTTATCTGAAGCACAGATAATAGTTGGGTTAATTTTGTCCTCAACTTCTACTTCTACCATACATGAGTTTGTATTACCTGCTGCATCAGTTACTCTTAACTCTACCATTACGATAGTGTTTACATCACAACAGAAGAATGGTACACTTGATCCGAATGATGTGAAATCAGAACCAGGACAAGCCGGGTTATCCATTCTTCGAACGTCTAAAGTAACATCACTACAAGCATCAAAACTTCCATCATCAAATGTGATTGCATTAATAGATGCAGTACCATCAGATCCAATTGCAACAGTTGTATGCTCATCGCAAATTGCAATAGGTGAAGTTACATCAGCAACAGTAAATGTGTAATCACATGAAGAAATATTTCCACATGCATCAGTAGCATAATAAGTTACTGTGTGATCTCCTAAACCGTAAGTTCCGATAAATCCACCGTTAGAGTAGATTGTACCATTAGAAGTTTCTACATAAACTTCATATCCTGAACAGTCATCACTTACATTTGCCGCTGGCAAAGTAACTGCAACATCACAAGAGTTAGATGAAGTAGATAATGTAGTAGGAGCTGGGCAAGTTAAATCTGGTGCAGTCGTATCCAATACTTTGATAGATTGGATGTGTTGAACTGGGTTAATACCAGGTACTAAAGGCTCACACATATTTCTAACAGTCCAAGTTCTAATCACCTCGTAGCTAGATCCTCCAGCACAAATTTCCAATTCAGAATCTACATATCCGATTGAGAATGCACATAATCCACCAGGAGTAACATCTTGATTTGCATACTCTGGGTAACCAGTAAAGTTAGGTCCAGTCAATGCAGGGTTAGCTGCAACTGCTGCACAATCTAAAGCAGCTCCATTGATTTCATCTAAGTCATTAGGGAAAACAACATCAGCTAAAGCTGGTTTCAAGATATTAATGTTCTGAACGCATTGGTCAGAATTTCCTGATTCATCAGTTACAGTCCAAGTACGAATGATTCTAGCTCTTACAGAAGAATCACTTGGATCACCTGCACAACCAAAATCAGTATAGTCATCTTCGAATTCAATCGTTACACTAGTTTCACAACTAGTCAAAGTAGGTTCTCCTGTAATTGCTGGAGCAGTTGCTCCATTACAAGTTACATCTATGTCAGCAGGACAATCAAATGTAGGGATTAATTTATCCTCTACTAAGATTTCTCCCCAACAGATATTACCTGTATCAGGATCTAATATAGATACCGTTACAGTAGTTCCTACATGAGTTAATGTTAATAAATTACCAATTACAGTATTTCCATTAGCATCAATAATTGTAACTACATAATCATCATAACAACCGAAGTTGTTACCTTCTAATACCATATCAGCAGTAACTAATGCTTCACAGTTTTCATCTAATGAAACATGAACTAAGCTATTGCATCCTAAATCAGTTGAAGTAGGAACATACTCAAATACTGTTACAGAGAATGAACATTGAGCAGTATTTCCAGCTTCATCAGTTGCTTCATAAACTAAAACGTAAGGTCCTCCAATTGGGAAAGCATCGCCTGAGCTATACAATCCAGAAATTTGAGCAACAGTTACATCACAGTTATCAGTAGCCAATACATCGTAAGAAATTACTTGATCACATGCACCTGGATCTAGGTGTATAACCATATCGCCTGGGCAAGTAATAATTGGATCAATGTTATCTTCTACTGTAATAGTAGCTTCACAAGTTCCTGTGTTTCCACAAGGATCAGTAACTGAAAGTGTAACAATGTTAGCACCTAAATCAGCACATGTGAAATCCATTTTATCCAATGCATAAGTTAATTGTGATACAGCTGCACAGTTATCTGTACTTCCTCCATTAACTTGAGCAATTGTAATACTAGCTTCTCCTTGAGCATTTAACTCAATAGTGAAACTGTTACATACTGCAGTTGGTGCAGTAGTATCTTCAATAGTAATTACTTGAACTTTAGTCTCTACATTACCACACTCATCAGTTGCAGTCCATGTACGAGTAATCGTTCCAGTATATCCACCACATCCTGTTAAATCATCTACATCAGTAAATGCTACAACTATATCTGCAGGAGCAGAACAGTTATCCATTTGATCAGTTACGTCACCTGTGTTAGCAGGAGAAGTATCTTCATCACATTCGATAGTTACAGCAGCAGGTACTGTAAATGTAGGAGCAGTTGTATCTTGAACATATACATTTCTGATATGAACAGCTGTGTTTCCAGCTTCATCAGTAATTGTCCATTGTCTTTTCAAAGTATAAGTATTAGGACAAACAATATCAATCTGAGTTTCTGTATATTCAATTAAGATATCAGTAGCATCAGAACAGTTGTCCATTACGTGCCAAGCAGCAGCAAGCAATACAAATGGTTCAGGAATATCATCACATTCAACTGTAATGTCACCAGGAATAGTAGTAGTAAATAATGGTGGAATATCATCAGTTTGACCAATAACTACATTAACTACATCAGTACATCCGTTAGCATCTGTAACAGTAACTGAATGTAATCCTTCTACTAAATCAGTAGCAGTATTAGTAGTTTGGCTTCCAGCAGAAGCTGACCATTCGTAAGTGTAAGGAGTAGTTCCTCCTGTAGCATTTACAGTAGCTTCTCCATCATTGTCACCTATACAAGTCACATCTTCTTGGTGGATAATTTCACCAAATAAGATAGTAGGCTCATGAATGATTACATTGTTTGCAGTAAGACACCCGTTAGCATCTGTTACAAAGAATGCATATAATCCAGCACTCATGTTAGGGAAAATAGTTCCTGTAACAACAGGAAGAGGATTAGATGCCAAATCAACTTGTTGTCCATTTGGTCCAATATATCCAATCAATGCGTAAGGAGCAGTTCCTCCAACAATTCCGAATGTAGCAGTTCCATCAGAAGCACCATTACATGATACATCTGTAGATTCTGTAACTCCGAAAATTAATCCATTAGGATCGGTAATAGAAATAGAAGCCATTGCAGTACAACCGTTTGCATCAGTTGCAATTACAGTATAACCACCAGCATGAAGAGCAGAAGCTGTTGCAGTAGCATCTCCATTTGACCATGAATAAGTATATGGAGCAGTTCCTCCTGCAGCAGTTGCTGTAGCAGAACCATCTTCATTACCTATACAATTTGCATTCATTACATCTGAAATAGAAACAGTTAATAATGTTGGCTCATTAACAACAAGGTCTGATAAAGTAAAAGTACATCCATTTGCATCTATTACTGTAACATTATAAGTTCCAGCAGGTACGCCAATAGCATCTTCTGTATTATCAGGATTAGCATCAAATGCACCTGTAGGACCTCCCCATTGGTAGTTATATGGTCCAGTTCCTCCAGAAGTTTGGATGAAGATAGTTCCATCATTTCCTCCATTACAAGTTACATCTATAATCAAACTATTATTCAATGATAATGCATCAGGCTCACCAATTGTAGCAGAAGTTTCTGCAGTACAATTGTTAGCGTCAGTTACAGTAACTCCGTAAGTTCCAGCAGCCAAACCAGTTGCAGTTGCAGTAGTTTGTCCATTAGACCATGCGTAAGTGTAACCTGTAGTTCCACCTGTAGCATTTACAGTAGCCGTTCCATCTGCGCTTCCGTTGCAAAGTGCATCAGTAGTTGCGATAATTTCAGCAATTAAAAGAGTAGGTTCATCAACCTGAACAGCAATACTTACTGCACATCCGTTAGCATCAGTAGCTGAGAAAACATATGAACCAGCAGCCAAACCTGTTGCAGTTGCATTATTAGGTCCAGTAGCGATAAGCGGTAAGTTAAATGTATAAGGTGCAGTTCCTCCGTTAATTACTACAGAAGTAGTTCCGTCATCTCCACCATTACAAGTAACATCAGTAAGGTTAAAAGCTGTCATTACTAATCCATTAGGATCAGAAATAAACGTAGAAGCTTGAGCAGTACAACCATTCTCATCAGTTACAGTCACACTATAACCACCAGCATGCAATCCAGTTGCAGTTGCTTGGTTAGTTCCGTTTTGACCGTTACTCCATGCGTAGTTATAAATTGAACCTGTTCCACCAGAAGCAGTTGCTACTGCAGAACCAGTTTCATTTCCAGCACAATCAGCATCTACTACATTTCCAATAGTAACAGTAACTGCTGAAGGCTCAGTAATTGTATTGGTAGAAGTTGCAGTACAACCGTTATGATCTGTAACTGTAACGTAATATGTTCCAGCAGGAAGATCTAATGCATCTTGAACATTGTCAGCCACTTGATCAAATCCAGGGCCTGGGCCTGACCAGTTATAATTATATGGTCCAGTACCTCCAATTGTAGATAAATAAATAGCTCCATCAGAACCATCATTACATGATACATTAACTACTCCATTTACTGACAATCCAAGTGTGTTAGGCTGTCCAATAGTAGCAGTTGAAGTCGCAGTACATCCATTTGCATCAGTAACAGTAACAGTATAAGTATCAGCAGCAAGACCAGTAGCTGTAGCTGAGATAGCTCCACTTGACCATGCATAAGTATAAGGAGTAGTTCCTCCTGTAGCATTTACTGTAGCTGTTCCATCAAAGCTTCCGTTGCAAAGTGCATCAGTAGTTGAGATAGTTTCAGCGATTAGTAATGTAGGCTCATCTATAGTTGTACTGATAGATATTCTACAACCATTTACATCATCAATATAAAATGAATATTGACCAGCAGTAAGATTATTTACTACTATCCCATAAGTATATCCAGTAACTGGACCTAAAGGAAGATTTAAAAATCCACTCCATACTCCATTTCTATAATAACCTGCTAATACATATGGTGCTGTTCCACTTGGTGGACTAAATGTAACCCCTATAGTCGCACTTCCATCATTTCCTCCATTACAGGATACATTAGTCAAATCTGATACAACAATGTCTAATGCATTAGGATCAGAAATAAATGTAGAAGCCTGAGCCGTACATCCATTCTCATCTGTAGCTGTTACTGAATATCCACCTGCGTGAAGATCAGTTGCATTTGCTCCAGTCTGTCCATTGCTCCATGCATATGTGATAGTACCAGTTCCGCCCATACCTGTAGCAGTAGCTTCACCAGTTTCGTTTCCAGCACAATCTGCATTGATTACATTTCCGATTGAAACGGTAACAGCAGTTGGCTCTGTAATTATAATACCAGCAGCCACATCAGTACAACCATTAGCATCTGTAATAGTAACTGAATAAGTTCCAGCAGGAACATTCACAGCATCTTGTGTATTATCAGCAGGGAAATTTCCTGACCAATCGTAATTGTATGGTGGAGTACCACCATTTGCTCCCATAAAGATATTTCCATCGCTTCCTCCATTACATGACACATCACTTTTTGCAATAAAAAATATATTTACTGCAGAAGGTTCGAAAATTGTAATAGTCTGAACCGTTTGACAATCATTAGCATCTGTTACAATAACCATGTAAGCTCCAGCAGCCAAACCAGTTGCAGTTGCAGTAGTTTGTCCAGCAGGATCATTCCATTCATAAGTATAAGGAGTAGTTCCTCCTGTAGCATATACAGTAGCTGTCCCATCTTCATCTCCAATACATGAAACATCAGTAGATGTAATAATGTCAGAGATTAAAAGATTAGGCTCATCCATTGTAAAATATGCAGCAACTTCACAGTTGTTATCATCTCGTGCAACAAATGAATATTGACCAGCATCTAAATCATCCACATACAATGTATTTCCAGTAAATGGAATATTTACACTTACCTCAGTACCATTAAAATATACATCAACTAATGTATATGGAGGAGTTCCTCCTAAATTACCTGTTTGTAAAATACCTAATGTAACACTTCCATTGTCATCTCCATTACACCATGGTTGGCTACTTTCAATTACTTCCATTGAAAGTCCATTAGGATCTGAAATAGAAGTAGAAGCCTGTGCAGTACATCCGTTAGCATCAGTAGCAGTTACTGAATAACCTCCAGCATGTATTCCCCAATTTTCAGCATCCGTTTGACCATTTGACCAAGCATAAGTAATCGCACCAGTTCCTCCTGCTCCATAAGCAGTAGCAGAACCAGTTTCTCCACCAGCACAATCAGCATTAATTACATCTCCTATAGAAACGGTAACTGGTGTTGGCTCTGTGATAACCAAATTAGTAAGTTGAGCAGTACAGCCATTAGCATCTGTTACAACTACACTATAAACACCAGCTGGAACATCTACTAATTCCTCAACATTATCATTTGGAAAATAAGCACTTAAAGAACTTCCACTCCAATTATAATTATATGGTCCTGTACCTCCATTTGTAGCAATATAAAGAAAACCATCACTACCTCCATTACAAGATACATTTTGAGGCGAATTTGGAACTAATGATAGTACCGCAGGCTCTCCAATTGTAACAGTATTTTCTACTTCACAATCATTAGCATCTGTAATAGTAACTGTATAAGTTCCAGAAGCCAAACCAGTTGCAGTTGCAGTAGTTTGTGCAGCAGGATCATTCCAAGCATAAGTATAAGCAGTAGTTCCTCCTGTAGCATATACCGTTGCAGTACCATCTGCATCTCCATTACAAGAAGCATCAGTAGATGTAATAATGTCAGAGATTAATAATGTTGGTTCGTCAATTGTTGTAATTGTAGACACTCTGCAACCATTTACATCAGTAACAAAAAATGTATATTGTCCTGCAATCATGTCTGTATATAACAATGAATTTAAAGATGCACCAGATCCATCAAGTGGAGTATTTGGTGTACTAATAAGTGTTCCATTATAATAGACAAAACTTAAAATATAAGGAGGTGTTCCTCCTGTAGGATTATCAGTTACATCTATTGATACACTTCCATCGCTTCCGCCATTACAAGATACATTTGTAAGGTCATTGATCTTTACATCAATAGCATTAGGATCAGCAATAAAAGTACTTGCTTGAGCAGTACATCCATTTTCATCTGTAGCTGTTACTGAATATCCACCTGCGTGAAGATCTTCTGCAGTAGCTCCTGTAGATCCATCGCTCCATGTATAAGTAATCGCACCAGTTCCGCCTGCTCCTGTAGCAGTAGCAGAACCAGTTTCGTTACCTGCACAATCTGCATCAGTCACTCCATCAATAGTTACTGTAACAGCAGTTGGCTCACCAACCACGATATCAAGGATATCGACTCGGCAACCATTTGCATCAATTACTGAAAAAGTATAAGCACCAGCAGGAACATCTACTGCGTCCTGCGTATTATCCGCAGCAGTAGCACCAAGCCAAAAATAGTTATAAGGAGCTGTTCCTCCTTGTACATCCATGTAAATGTCTCCGTCGCTTCCGCCGTTACAACTTACATTATTAACTGATGCAACAATTGCAGTCAATTCAAAAGGTTCAGTTAAAGTAATCTCTAACTCCTTCGTACATACCAAAATATCAGGAGGATTCCCTAATAATGGTATTGGCGGAGTTAAAGCAAATTCAGTAACAGTAACTTCATATAATCCAGGAGCTAATCCTGAAATACCTTTAGTTACTGCTCCGTTACTCCATTGATATTGGATATAACGAGAAAAGAGAGTACCACTTTGAGCCACTTCGGCTTCCAGTAAGATACTCCCGTCCATTGCGCCATTGCAACTAATATTGTTGACTTCGGCAAAACTTGCAGATAACGTGCAATCTTGTGCAGTCATCTGGCTGGTGTTAAATACAAAACAAAAACCCACTAACAGTAAGCTCCAACAGCTTCTGGTTAGTGAATTCCAATTCCGATTTAACACTTGATCGAATGTAAAGATCATTCTCTCCATGGGTTAATATGTTTGTTTAGTGAAAAAATAATTCAAGGCATCAAATTTTTAGGTCTGATTTATTCTTTAATCTCTACTTAATTTTTTTGAAATAGCAAAACATAGACAAGCCTTACAATGACCGCTATGTGCTAATCATTAAAGGAATATTTCACTTTGATACAAATATGCAGGGGGTAGCAACTTGGGGTATTATAAAATCAGTAGAGTATTGTTTTGAATTACATCCTTAATAGGATCTTTCTTTACTCTTACATCTATTTAAAAAAATAAAATACTGATAGATGAAGAGTAAGTTTTACAGTTTATTTTATTGAATAAAAAATATTAATGGGGTTAACTATTAGTATAAAATTTAAGTGTTTGTAAATGAAAAGAAATTCATTTTACGGTTGGGATTTTATTTTTTATTCAATAACCATAGATATATAGGGGAATATCTACCTCTGTATTGTTCATCAAATATACGATCAATCTCCCCTTGAAGGCAATACCTATATTCTTGTAGTTTTTATAGTATTATATTTTTCATATAAGAATAAAAATAATACTCCATTGATAAAAATAGCAATTAGGTCTAATTCAAGCTTTCATTATGTCAATTCTTTAGTTTATCAACCACCGAAATTCTACATAAAAAGCCTAATCAAAATTTTAATGATTAGGCTTTCAATTAATTGAATAAATAAATTCTATAGAGTCAGTCAATTTATATTATTTTAATAAATTTCATAAGGCTTATATGTCAAAAAAAAAGATCCCGAATCATCATATTGATGATTCGGGATCTCAGTTTTTCTTTTATATAAATTATCTCGCTATTTGGACATAGCCCGAATATCGATTGCCATTTCCATCATCAAACACATAAAAATAAGTTCCATCGGCTAACCTTGTGTTTTCCCAAGTTCCATCAAATGTATTGTCATAACCTTCTTTATAATACACTCGATTTCCCCAACGATTAAATACACAAAGCACATTGTCAGCGTAGCCTTCTACCCCTTGGATATAAAAGATATCATTAATTCCATCTCCATTTGGAGAAAATCCGCTATAAAATGATAACTCACCTCCTTCTTCACACAACACTAAAATGGTGACCAAAGTACTGTCGCAACCAGAAGTATTACACAACACATAATTATAGGAATCTGGAATAGTGGGATCACAATACCCTTCGTCTGGCGTATAAGTAGCTGTTCCGTCTCCATTCATGACAACCGTTCCATTTGTTGGATCTGTCAAAATATACATCGTATCAAAAATACCATTGATCGTATCATTTGCTAATAAGTTAGTTACTACCATTTGATCCATCAGCGTGGTATCAGCATCAGTTATCACATCTGGCAAAGCTAAAGTATCAACCAAAACAGTTACAATAATTGTAGTGGTATCGCATAAGCCTAAATCGTCACAAACCACAATACAAGCTGTATTTTCACCAGGATTTAATCCCTCATAATTTACGCAATAAGTACTATCTACAATTTCGAATGCTATCATATCTCCAGATTCTGTTGGGCACGCATTTGATATACTAATTATATTTCCTAATAATTCTGTGGTATCAATACATAAAGTATCCATCGTTCCATCCATAATGGTATCTAACACTATATCAGTAATCAAACAGAAAACAGTTGCTTGAATAGTATCTTGACAAAGTGTAGCTGTATCTGAAAAAACCAATTCATGAGGTCCATCACCAATCAAAATTTGAGTTCCGTTTGGCGTCAAACTTTCTGTCAGTTCTAATAGAGCAAATGCACCTGTTCCATTCTGTGTGATCGTAATATTTCCATAATTACTTGAAATATTCCCTCCTCCAATATTAAATGAAATAGGATCCAAAGTCCATGTTCCCGTCGTATCCCACACATTCATCGAATCAACTAAATCAGTAATAGTCATAAACATACCTGAGTAAGTTGAATCATTAACCATCCATAAATCTACATTATATGGCCCCGCAGCACCTTGAGCTGGCAAAGCAAAATAATTGTAACTATAAGTAGTGTCAAAATCACATCCTGCAAATCCATTTGCATATGCGAATCCATTATCTGTAATATTATACGCAGCAATCTGACCAAAAGGAATTTCTAAACATAATGGTGTTGTTCCAGCACAATCTGAAATACCTAATATTGCCGAATCCATATTAATAAAACCATCTCCACATGGTGGTGTTACAGTTATATTAAGAATGATATCTGTTCGATCTCCTAGGCTATTAGTCAATCTTAAACAAAGTATATCAGCACCAAAATTGATCCCTTCGAAAATGATACAATTAGTCAATGTATCAATTGTATAATTAACGATAACATTAACCGTATCTCCGCAAAGAATTTCTACCATGGCTAAATCTCCTACCAATATTTCGTCTAAGCAAAGTGTATCCATCGCGGTGATTTCAATCAATGTATCCAAAATCAGAGTGTCTGGAACACAATTGATAGTTAAGCTCATCGTATCAATACATCCACTCAACAAATTCAACATAGTGATTTGGTGAAAACCAGTATCTACTGCAATCGTCGCATCTATTCCATTTATACATGTTCCAATAGAACCTGCATATAAACTTCCATTATCTCTAATTTCATAATCTGAAAGGGTTCCTGCAGGTACATTTATACACGTTTCAACTGTACTTCCGCAAGTCGTAGTTTCAAGGGATACTACATCTGTCAACCAATCGCTACAAGGCGGACATGTCACTTCTACTAATATCGTATCAGAACAAGCTGTTGTGACTTGAGTAAAAATAATTTCATGCAATCCAACATTTAATTGAAGGTTAGTTCCATCATCTACAGCAGCAAAATCACATGCCATCAAGGAACCTCCATAAGCTGATCCATCAACTGAGATTTGATATTCAAAAATATTGGCTACTGCAATATTTACACAGAAGTCACCAGTTCCCACACAATTTGCAGCAACTACATTTACTGTATCTGCTGGTAAAAAAGGAACACAAGGCGCACATGAAACAGTTGCTTGAATAGAAGCAGTTGGACAATTATTTCCAACTTCCGTATAAATGATTGTGTGAAGTCCTTCTGATATTTCTACAGATGTTCCAGCAAAATCATAAAGCACAGTTGGTGGAATCGATATCGTAGCATTTGTCAATGGATGAGTAATGATTAGATCTTCATACTCTTGATCAAAATCACCTCCTGAAATAGTTAAATCAGTTGTATTGAGTACCCAATTTGCTGCTGCATCCCAATCATTCATTTCATCTACCAATTCTTGGATATTTTGGAAAGTAAGTACTAAATCTTGCCCTTCCACTACCCATGAATCTAATTCATATGGACCAAAATTCCCCTGAGCAAAAAGTCCAGAGTAATCATAAACTATCGAACTATCTCCCTGACATCCTGTGAATCCTGTCGAAACTGGAACACCATCAACCGTAACATTGAAATTCCCAATATCATCAAATGGAATATCCAAACATAAATCGCCTGTTGAAGTGGTTACATTACAAGCCACATTAATAATTTGTGGAACAGTATGACAGATAACTGTAGGGATAAAAATAGTCGTATCTGCATTTCCCATATCATCATTTACCACCACACAAATCGTATCAATACCACTTCCTGGCAAACTATTAGAAGTATAAATTATACATCCTGTTTCTGAAACTGTATAACTTCCATAAGTACCATCCCCACCTGAAGTTCCTCCTGCACAAAGTGTCGTCGTCGTATTATTGGAAAAATAATCAGGTATCGGATTTCCACAAAAAGTCTCGGTGGAATCTGTTTCTATAATAAATGGAATTGTATCATTTAATACACAACTTGTCTCAATCGTAATATCATTGACAAACCAAATACAGTCAGCACATCCAGTAACCGTTACTGAATAAACTCCTGCTGACAAATCTGTTCTTTCATGTCCTGTTCCGCCATCACTCCATTCATAAGTATAATCAATAGGATCTAATAAAGCATAACCATTACCTGATCCACAATCTTCATCACTTGTTGAAGTTACCGTTGCAGAAGCAGTTCCAACTTCAAATTGAATTCCTGTTGTATCCAAAGCTCCACATAAATATCCTCCACCATCTTGCAAAAATTGATTCAGAAAAATCAATGAAGTCACTCCAATTTCAACACTATCAATTTCTTCTTGAGGTACATGAAGCACATCAAAGACCTTAACATGAACTCGATACATTCCTTTTTCATAAACATAAAATTGAGGTATAGTATCGAATGCCATGATCACCTTGGAATCTCCTTGTGTCAAAAAATAAGTTCTAATAAATTGTGGTTGAGGCATAACTGAATTCATATCATCCGTAAAAGTTACTAATACAGAATCTCCTGGAATACAAAAAGTATCTGCATCCATCGTTACTGTTCCAGCAATTGCTTCACAGCCAGTACAATCATTTGTTACCTCAATTTCTTCTGTATTGGTACACCCATTAACTTTGGTAAATGTAACTGTATAAAGTCCTGGAAAAAGTCCAGTTCGAGCTGCCCCTGTTCCCCCATCACTCCAATCATACGATGTAAATCCTGTAGGATCTAAAGTTGCAGTTCCATTATCAAAATTACAAGAAGAAGGAGTCACACTCACATTCGTCAACTGTGGTGCATCATTCATCACCGTTGCAAAATCATGATCATCTTCATCTCCTAAACTTCCATCAATAATATTATCTCCTCCAATACTATCATTATCAATATCATCAAAGGTTGAATCCAATTCAAATGGAGCGGCATTATTTGGGTCTGCATCACAATCGGCTGCACTAATTTCTACTCTATTCTCAAGTGATGCGCCAGAAAAATCTGAGTCTAAATCAAATGCAATACTTTCGGTAGTAAAGCCATTTGGATTAAGTGATCCAGTTACTGTTTTTTTAACTTTGTCCCCAGTCTGAACCCAACCAGTATTCCCCATTGCACTTAAAGTCAAACCCGCTGGAACATAATTCGTCAGTTCAAAACTCTCCACCGTAGTCAATCCTTGATTAAGAATTTCTATAGTAAAATTCACTTGACTTCCAGGACAAGCAAATGTATTTGGAGTTGTCAAAACCAAGGCTAAATCAACGGTATCATTCGGACCAATAACTGCATTTAGACTAGCTTCACTTTCACTAAAACCAGCAAATGTAAATGTATTGTTATTACCCTTGTCCGAACTAGTAAATGCCAAACAAAAAACACCTAAAACTATAGCCAAAACCACAGCCCTCAACTGGCTTATTTTTTTGAATAAAGTTAGATTTGAGAAGCTTACGTTCATGGGATTTTTTTTGTTTGAGAAAGTAGAATTATACCTCATAAATTAAAGGATATTAATTATTAAGCGTTTTATTATTTTTATAAAAAATGATAAAAAACCAATAATATTATTTAAAAAATACTCACAGTCAACACTTTATACATATTAAATAACACGAAGTCATTTTTTAATTAATTCTTATTTGTTGATTACAATGAGAAAACGTCAATTTTACTGCAAAAAATAACATTAAAAAAATCTATAATTTAAGTTCCAAAATTTATACCAAAAAGAACCAAAAAGACTAAAATTTGGAACACTCAATTTTGTAGAAAAAACAAGCCCCGTTTTTACAAAGAAAAACAGGGCCTATCAATACTTTTCTAATCAATAAATCTAGTCCATCTTGTTAATCAAAATTTCTGTCCTTCGGTTAATTTGATGTTTACCATCTGAACAATCTACACCATCTTTACAGTCATTTTTCAATTCAGTTTCACCATAGCCAGAAGCAATAATTCTGTTCGGTGTGATTCCTTTTGAAATGATGTATTGACGAGCAGAAATTGCTCTCTTTTCCGAAAGTTTTTTATTGTAGTTATTATTTCCACGTGAGTCAGTATGAGAGATAAGTGTAATTTCCATATTAGAAAATTCATTCATCATTGTAACAATATAATCTAATTCAACCTGTGCATCAGGACGAATATTTGATTTATTAAAATCATAGTAAATGTTTTTCAATGTAAGAACTTGTCCTACACTAAAAGTTGCTTTTTCATCTCCTAAGAAATGTTTTTTCACCTCAGCAGAAGACTCTGTTTTCACTATTGGATTTGATTTTACTGGTAGGTCAGAAGGCAACATTTCAATTTTGATTTCTTTCATATTTCCTTCACTTGGCTCCATCGTAGAAACTTGAGTCTCAGTTGCCATAAAATTATCCTTGCTAGCAACAATATCAAAATCACATCCATTTTCTAAACAAAAATCAAAACTTCCATCTGCTTGAGAAGTCACTACAGTTTTTTCTCCAGTACATTTATTCACCAAAGTAATATCTGTATTAGGCATTACTTTATTGTATTTTTCATTGACGACAGTTCCAAATAATTCTACACATTTTGTTTTTTCCAAATTGAAAGAGTAAGAAATCCCACCCATCATTTCTGCTGCGGAAAGTTCTTTTTCAATTGGTAAAAACCCTTCCTTTTCAACTGTAACTTTATATACTTTACCTTCCTCCACCGTTGTTTTTAATAATCCTTTTACATCAGTTTTGCCTTCCATTGGATTTCCATTTCCATTCACGTCTTCAATTTTCACAACTGCATTTCTGATCCCTGAATTAGTTTCTGGATCCATCACCATAACATAAGACGTCTTCGTCTCAGTCAATTCTAAAGGTTCATTATCATTTCCCCAAGTGTAAATATCGTCGCCACCTTTTCCTCCAAATCGGTTGGAAGTCAAAAATCCTTTGGTCATATATTCATTCGCATAAAAACCAAAATCATCTTTTTTAGTGTTAAAAGGTGTTCCTAGATTTCTTCTTACATCCCAAGTTCCTTCATCATAGGTACTTGATTTTTCTGCATAAAAAACATCCAAGCCTCCTATTCCTACATGTCCATTGGAAGAGAAAAATAAAATACCTTCGTTATTAACAAATGGAAAAATATCATTTCCAGCACTATTAATTGTTGGTCCTAAATTTTGAGGCTTCCTCCATTTTCCATTTTGGTTTTCACAAACATAAATATCCATTCCTCCAAAACCACCCGGGCGATCAGAAGCAAAATAAAGCAATTTACCATCAGCAGAAAGACTTGGATGACAAGTCGCAAAATTATCTCCATTGATACCAATATCAGTTGCATCTGTCCACATTCCATCTACAAAAATGGAACTGTAAATTTTTAAATTGATGGATTGATTTTTCTTTTTCTTCTTTTTATTATTTCTTGAAAAGAACATCAACGTGCCACTTTCACTAATTGAAGTTACACCATCATGATATTTTTTATTGATACCTCCTACGACTGGAGTGATGTTTTCTACTTTACCTTCATCATCCATCTTTGCAAAAAATACATCTGAAAAATTACCTTTTGTCCAAGCATCCGTTACCTTCCGAATTTTTTGCACTCCCCTAGTTGAAGTAAAAACAACTCCTCCGTCATGACTTACAGCACTATAATCTAAGTGTTCAGTATTTAATGCTTTTAGGTTTTCAACAGTAACATTTTCATGCTTTTTAAATGTTGATAACTCGCTACAATCTGAAATAAACTTACGGTCAGAATTTGCTACACTTTGGTATTCATCAAACCATCGAATGGCATCTTCGCACTTTCCTGTACTTTGCAATACTTCGGCATAATGGAGTTTATCTTCTACATTTGTAGATTGATTAATAGATTTAGAATACCAATATTCTGCTAGTTCTGCATCTCCATTTAGTCGATATGAATTAGCAATTCGAATCATTACTTCAGGTTGCATATTATCAGCATTTTGCTTCATTTGATACTTAGTAGCTGACGCCATATAGCCTTGCTGTTGGTACAACTTGTCCGCTTTTTTCCAACCAGTTGGATCCTTTTTAGTCTCTTCTGTCTGTGCAAATAACATTACACTTGCAAAACAAAATACTATTGTAAAAAATATAGATAAATATCGATTCATTTTATTTTTATTTTATAAACAACTGGTTATCAGTTATTTATTTTGAAAAAATCAATTTTCATTTGCCACTCCAAAACTCACTTTTAGGAGGCTGAGAGATTAAAAATATCTTAAGTGATTCATTCCTTTTCCTTCAAAATTCAACCCGTATTCTAACATCACTTCAAAACTTCCAGGACTATATTGAGACAACTTAGATGTAGTCAAATCAACCGCTACTCCTGCTCGAATTTGTGGATTAAATTGGTACTGCAACATCGCATCAAATGAATCACCTAATCGATAAGATGCACCTACCCATATTTTTTCCATAAATAAAAAACTTGCGTTGACATCTACTTCGATTGGAGCTCCTGGATTGTAACTCACTAACATCGCAGGTTTGAATTGAACTGCGTGATTAATCCGAGTCATGAAACCACCCATCAATTGATACGTTCGCATTGAATTAATATCAACCGATTGACTTGGGTTATTAGAATAAACTGTTGATCGCATGAAATTAGGCACAGAAAGTCCCACATAATATTGTGGATGACTGTAGTAAAATCCTACTCCAAAATTTGGATTAATCCGAGAAGTCTCATTCGAAGGAATGTCTTCATCATTCATATCCACAGGGTCAATCATAGTAAAATCGATTTGACCATATTCAATTTGACCACTCAATCCTATGCTAAATGTTGCTCCATTTTTCATAGGAATTCGGTACGCATAATTCAATCCGATATTATATGTTTTGTAAAAACCATGTTGGTCACCTACAAATGAAAGCCCCGCTCCACATCGATTATTGAAAAAAGGAGCATGTGCATTTACCGTATAAGTTGTTGGCGCACCAGTTACTCCTGACCATTGATTTCGATAAAGAGAAGTGAACGTAAGTACTTCTTTACTTCCTGCATAAGCTGGATTGATAGCCATTTTGTTATGCATGAATTGAGTATAGTGTGGATCATTTTGACCATTGACGGACCAGGCAGTTCCCATCACTATAATTAGAAGAATTAAATATTTTTGCATCTTTATTATTTTTTAAAAATTATTTTTTTCTAAAAAGTTACTTCCTGTAACAATACTTTTACATTTCTTTAAACAAAAATCCCTTATCGAATAATTGTAAAAAATCCTTGTGCAGGATCTGCATCATCTGTATCCAATTTGAAAATATAATAATAGGTTCCTGCTGGTAAATCATTTCCATTATAAGTTCCTTCCCAATCATTTTGATAACCTACAATTGAGAATACTTTATCTCCCCATCGATTGAAAACCGTCAATTCATTATTTGGAAAATTCTGTGTACATGGAATCGTTAGAGCATCATTTTTACCATTTCCATTTGGAGTCAAAACATTTGGAATCCAACAGTCTCCTTTCTCAGTCAAACCATTTAACGTAATCGTGACCGTTGCTTTTTGACAATCGTTGGCACAGTTTACATTACAAACTTCATATTCAAATTCATCTATTCCAAAGGCATTATGATTGGGTTCATAAGTGAAAATTCCATCAATCATTTGAACTGTTCCTTGAGTAGGATTTTGAGTAATATTCACTTCATATTCGTTGACAAAACCAATAACATCATTTACCAAAACATCTTCGTCAACTAATCTTTCATTTAAACTAATAATGAAATTATCATCTGTTACTTCAATATTATCTTCTCGGAAAACCACCATCGTATCAGCTGCATAATTTTCGCAAGCATCATTTGACAATGACCAAATAAACATATTTGCACCCGATGGAACATTGTTAGTTGTAGTGGAAGCATTAGTTGGATTGGTGATCGTTGCGGAAGACGGCGTCATCCACATTCCAGTTCCTACAGCTGGTTGATTCGCAATTAGATTAACTTCTGTGCCTTCGCAAGCATAAGTTTGCTCTACATCAACTTGTGCATTTATCGCAGGCAATTCAGAAATAGAAACTGTCATTTCATCTGAATCATAATCAAAACAAGTTCCTTCTGAAAGTGTCCAAGTAAAAGTATAAGTGTTACCAGGAATCATTCCTGAAACAGTTGGAGTTGGAGAAGTATTATTTGAAATGACGATAGCCGTTTGAGTACTAGGCTGCGACCAAACTCCAAAAGCAGTTGCTGGTGAAGCTGCTCCTAAAACAACTGAACCATCATTACATACTTCCAAGTCCACTCCAGCATTCGATATATCATCAGTCGCATCGGTATAATTAATCATGACAGTATCTGTAGCATAGTTAGCACAGTTGTCATTGGAAAGTGTCCAAACGAAAATATTATTTCCTGCAATCAAATCTGAGACTGAAGCACTTGGATTAGTCTCATCATTAATCGTTGCACCAGTTGTCGAAGTCCATTGACCTGTTCCAACAGAAGGCATCATCGCTGTCAAATTTGTATTTCCTAAACCACAAACTGTCATATCATTTCCTGCATTTGGAACATCAGTATCTGTAATTTCTACCATGACCATCGCAGATGCATCTGCTATACAATTCCCAACAGTCATCACTACATAATACTCTCCCGCAGAAGAGGCATCAATATTAGGAACAACAAAATCTAAATCAGTTGTTGTACCAATCGAAGTTCCTGTTTGGTAAAACCATTCAAAATTTAAAGTAGCATTAGGTGGAATACCCAATGGATTTGCTGTCAAAACTAAATCACTTCCTTCACAAACTGCTACCATACTTTCTACTGCAGCTGGTGGTGGAGTTGCTTGAACAAACAAAGTTGTATTGGTTGAAATTACCGTTGCACATCCATCACTCATTTCCACCACAACATAATAACTACCTGCATTATTGGTAGTTAGATTCGTAATGACAGGATCATATTGTGTAGAAGTAAATCCATTTGGTCCATGCCATTCATAAGTTGCATCGATCATATAAGGTATTTCCAGTTGCATACTTTCACCTTCACAAGCTGGTATTGATTGAGAGGTTGCATTTGTTGCAATTGGTGATGAAGTAGAATATACAGTTACATTCTCCGCATTTGAAATTTGCGAAGCGCAACTTCCTGACTTCACTTGCACAGCATAAATTCCGGTGTGTGTAGGATTAGTAAAATTGATAAAGTAATTTGGTGAAGTAGTCAGACCTAAAGAATAACTTGTATTGTTATCTGTAAAAGTCCATTCGTAAGCTATATTCGTTCCAGCCACAGCAGTTGTCGCAAGCGAAATTATTTCACCTTCGCAAATAACATTATCCGCAACAGTTACTACAGGAATATCAAAGGTTGGACATCCTATATTAAATTGCTGAAAATCATCAGTTCCATTATTATCTGTATCTGCACAAGGAAGTCCAGTTGGACATTCTTCATTATCAGTCAATCCATCTCCGTCACTATCTAATTCATCCACATCAAAATTTCCATCGGTATCTGAATCCGTACAATTAGTTTGATCAGGACATTCATAGTAATCTGCAATACCATCTCCATCTCGATCCCAATCTCGATAATCTGGAATCAAATCAAGATCTAAATCTTTTGGAGAAAATTTAATTATCACAGGGTTTCCATTTCCATCTTCGATAGGTAATCCATTTGCATCCACCTTTGGAATTCCAGTTCCTACAATTCCATCAAAGTCTCCATCTACTTGTTGAGATTCTATTACATCAAAAATTCCATCATCGTCAGAATCCAAATCATCATGATCTGGTCTATTATTATTATTGGTATTTAAAACTGTATAAGTAACCGTCGCAGTCATCGCATCTGGATCAGAAGAAATGGTATTAAATAATCCATTCGCTCCAAAGTCAGCAGCAACTCCATCAATCCGAGCATCCATGTCTGAATCCAATTGAGCATGACCTGCTTCTACCATATCTGGAATTCCATCATTATCAGAATCCAAATCTAGGTGATCTGGAACACCATCAGCATCATTATCAAAAATCGCATCCACGCCATCACAAACTCCATTCATATCTGCATCTGTACATGGATTATTTACTGCAACATCATCAGCATCCAAATAGTTAGCTACCAAATCTCCATCCTCATCTGCACTTGGATCTACACCATTTGAAAAACAAGCAAATCCGCCTGTTGGGTGACAATATTCTCTCGAATCAGGAATTCCATCATTATCATCATCCAAATCCATATCATCATCTATTCCATCATTATCACTATCTACTATAACTGGTTTAGAACAATCTGTAACTACATTTACGATCACCTTACCTGAAGCATTTCCTGCAACATCTTGGTAAGCCCAATAGTCTAACATTTTATTATTACCAAAATTGGAAGAATAGGTATGAGGTATAGTAGTTGAAGAAATAGAAGGTGCAGCACCTCCACTAGTCGTTCCACTAACTTCTGTATGATCATAGAAGAAATCATTAGCAGGAGCATTTTGACCATTTAATCTGGTAAAAGTAATACCACCTAAATTATTTTCAACATCTCGAATCATGATGTGCATTTCTCCTGCACGCATTTCTAGTAAATAATCTATTTCTACACCCGTTGCCAAATTCATCATTGCACCAGTTCCATCTAATCCATCCCAAATCATTTCATTAGCTCCTGTTTCAGCTGCTTGATAAATAATTCTATCCTCTGCATCAATAAAATCTCCATCACCATTTAGATCTAAAGATAATTTTGCAGTACCGGTCATATTAGAATTATAAGAAAGAATTCCTCCTACACCTGTTTGCATATTATCTCCGAAACAAGTTGGATTTCCCATATTGTCAACTCCCGTAAAATCAAACCCTTGAACACTCAAAGGATCAGAACTCACTACATTATTCAACCAAGTCGTATAAGTTGAGTTAGTGTATACATTTGTTGTCATTGCCTGTGAAGGCATAGTTGGATCAGGTGTATTAAAAAATATTTTATAATTAATCAATGAACCATTATCATTACTCTGAGCATCATAAATATAATAAGCACCACTATTCCAAGAAGAAGGATCATCTGAAACAGTATAATCTGTAGTTGCTTTTGAAGTATAAGTTGGTTGACCCTTATGATCAACAATACCCGTAGAATTTGCTGAAAGATCAAAACCATATGGATCTACTCCGTCAAAATCTAATTGATATTGAACCCCTTCTTTTGACATCATATAAAAGGTAGGAGAAGTCGTATTTAAACCTCCAGTAATAATTGATTTATACTGATTCGTAAAAACTCGTCCAGTCACCATCGTTCCTCCATTATTTGCCGTAGCACCAGTTGATACTGTTGCATCCCAAGCGACTACCGCCCATTCATCAGGCTGAGCAGTTACTCGATTCCATGATTCATTATTTTCCAAATTGGTAAATGAGTAAAGAGAAGTAATTGGAAGTGTAGATGGAAACCCTAAAACAACTGTCCAAATTCCTTCTTCGCCTGCCATCACTTCTTGTGTAATTGGCACATAACCACTTCCATTCATTGTACCTCCACCAGTTGGACCATTCAATTCTTCGACATCATTATTAATGATACCTAGCCCTGCTCCAAGTCCCAAATCTTGATAAATTCCAGCAAGTGTTCCATCAGGTTTATACAATAACAAAAAGCCACTATTGACTCCAATGTGGCTTGATCCTAAATTAATATACTCTCCTGCTTGAGCATAAACTTTTATTTGCTGTTGTTCATTTGCCCAATAAAAAAGACGCTTTCCAGCATTATTTCTAAAATCGACTGAACCTTCAGCTTGTAAAAAGATTGGCAAAAATAAAAGTGTAAGTAATACTAATATCCCATTTCGTAAGTTCTTGGATAGTAGTTTTCCTTGAACTACAAAAATTTGCGGAGGCAAGAATTTATTCATTATTCTATTTTTTTTGTTAAAACTTTTCAATAGTTACTTTTAAAAATTTGATCTATAAAATATACATATACAGATATCTACACCTTTTCTCCATCTTGTGAAAATTGGAAAAATGTAAACTCTGCTTGGGTAATTAATCTAGAAGTGTAAGATTTTGGTAAATTGAAAGTATTGGTAAGATTGAAATAAGATGGCGGCAAATTCTTGCCTTTACATCTTTTATGTTTTTATTAAAATGTCTTTTTGTGACATTATTCTATTTTGAACACGACTATTACATTAACAATAAATACCATACCAAAAAGAAGGATTTTCCCACTATCTTAATTTTTCACAAAAAAAAACTCAATAAGAATGTTTCATCTTATTGAGTTTTTTTTTGTGAAATTATTTAACGGTCGTTAGAACAAATAAACGAAAGGAGTTAGTTTGCTCATATTATTTATTCAACCTCTTCTTCTTTTTTGGTAAAAAAAAGGAGAGAATTAGCAATCATGTAAACAATTAAAATGGTCAGAATAAACGATAGAATAACCTCGGAATTAGTTGGTCCGCTAGGAGTATCTTTAATAAGGCATCCACCTATAAGAAACAATATCATTTTTTATTTAATTATGATCGAAAAAATATCTCCAAAAAAATTACGCTCGAATCGCACTTACCGGATCCATTCTCGCTGCCAAAAATGCAGGAATTACTCCAGCTAAAATTCCAATAATTATCGAAACTGTAATTCCAAAAATAGCATTGTCCGCAGATAAATACATTTCAAAAGCCATATCAGGAATCATCGAAGCTAACTTCAATGCACCCATCACCATCAATAATCCTACTGCTCCTCCGACCAGACAAAGAATTATTGCTTCGATTAAAAATTCTAAAAGGATAACATATTTTTTCGCTCCAAGCGCTTTTTTGATTCCAATAATACTTGTTCTTTCTTTGACCGAAACAAACATAATATTCGCCACGCTAAACATCCCAACGAACAAAGCAAATCCTCCAATGATCCCTCCAACCAAATACATAATTCCAAAAAAACCATCCAACAAACTACTCAGCATGGTTAATTTATTCAAGGCAAAATTGCTATCCTCTCTTGGTTTTAATCTTCGACTAGATCGCAATAATCCAGTAATTTCATCTTCTAAATCTTCTAACGCAACCCCTTCTTTTGCTTTGACCGCCAACATCGTATTTCGATTATTTTTATCCACCTTAGCAAATTTCCGAGCCAAATTATACGAAATCAGCACCACCTCATCTAGCTGCATCACTTGCAATAAATCTTCTCCACCTTTCTCAATCACTCCAATGACTTCCAATTTTATTCCATTAACCGATATCTTTTTACCGATAGGTTCCAGATTGCCAAAAAGCTCATTCGCAACTGTATTTCCCAAGACTACCTTATTCGCACCAGTCGAATATTCCGAGGGCGTATAATATCTCCCTTTCTCCATCACCACATTATACATCTGAGCGAAGTCATAAGTACCACCAGCCACACCTGCTCCTGAAACACTATTTGAACGATACTTCACCGTACGGCTTCCAATATTTGCCGTGTAACATGCCAGATCAACTCCTTTTGCTTTTGATTTAATTAATTCAAACTCTTTAAAATTAGGATTAGGTCGACGGAAATATTTCCACCAACTCGATCCTGGATCTTCATCCCAAGGTTGTTTATCTACATAAATTACATCGTCTCCTAATTTATCAAAACTACTACGCACATTATTTTCCAAGGAATCCACCGCCGACAAAACAATGATGATACAAAATATCCCAATCGTAATTCCCAACAAGGAAAGGAAACTCCTTAACTTACTTCCAGCCAATTGTTGAAATGCCTGAATGATACTCTCCTTGATAATTTTTATTATCGTAATCATTATTTTGAAAAATTATTTTTGAGAAAATAGACTTTTAAGAATCATCGAATTTAGTGATTCATTATTTTGAAAAAGCAAAGTTTCGATAAACATTTGATTTTCAAGGTTGAACTGCGATTTATTGGGAATATCGAATATCAAATGCTCAACTCATTCACCGCCAACCAAGCCATCAATCCCGTACTCAATTTCAAACAATCTTCATCCACATCAAAAGTATTTGTATGCACAGGACTTGTAATTCCTTTTTTCAAATTACCCGTTCCAAGTCGATAAAAACAAGCAGGCATTTTTTGAGAGTAATAGGAAAAGTCTTCTGCCGTCATTCTAATGGGTAAATCCACTACATTTTCTGCACCTAAATATTCTTCAGAAAATTTTCGCGTTCGCATCGTCAAAACTTCATCATTCACTAAAAATGGATAACCGACTGTGATGTTTAATTTAGCTGTTCCTCCCATTGCTTTCGCCATATTTTTGACCATTTTTTTCATTAGGTCATGCGCTTCCATTCGCCATTTCTCATCCATCGTTCGGAAAGTTCCCATGAGTTTTACTTCGTTAGGAATGATGTTCGTTGCTCCGCCAGTTGAGTTAATTTTTCCAAAAGTCAAAACAGAAGGAACTGTGGGATTTCCATTTCTACTCACAATTTGTTGCAATGCCACTACCAAGTGTGAAGCAATCAAAATTGGATCAATGCAATCATGAGGCAAAGCTCCATGCCCTCCCCTGCCCTTTACCGTCAAATATAATTCGTCAGCCGAAGCCATATACATGCCCGGTCGCATTCCGATTTTTCCAACCTCTAAAGGTGGATGAACATGTTGTCCAAAAATACTCGCTGGTTTAGGTTTTTCCAAAACACCTTCTGCAATCATAATACTTGCACCGCCTGGCATTTTCTCTTCTGCAGGTTGGAAGATTAATTTTATTGTTCCATCAAATTGGTTGCGCACTTCATTTAAGATTCTAGCAGTTCCCAACAAAGAAGAACTATGCACATCATGTCCACAGGCATGCATGACCCCTTTATTTTTGGATTTATAAGAAACCTTATTCGCTTCCAAAATTGGTAATGCATCAATATCAGCTCGAAGCGCAACTACTCTTTTGCGACCTTTTGCCTTTCCTTTTGTTCCTCTGATGTGAGCGACCACTCCATTCTCCGCTACGCCATGAACATGAGGAATATCCATTTCTTTCAGTTGTTCAGAAATGAATTTTCCAGTTTCTACTTCTTGGTAACTGAGTTCTGGATTTTCATGAATGTGCCGACGAAGGGCGATGGTATCTTGGTGGTATTTTTCGGAAAGGGATTTTATTTTATTTTTAAGCATTTTGTTTTTTTACAAAAATAGAAAAAGGAAACTCAATATTCATTGAATTTCCTTTTGCAATTTTTTATTAAAATTACTTTACCTAATCAAAGTCAAATCTCCCGATCTTTTTATAAATACAAAAAGCGCAACTAAAACTTAATTCAATTGCGCTTTGATTTTTTTTACGACATAGACATATAAAAATAATTTAACTCACTTTCCGTTTTTTTCGAAATCGTCGAATCAACCAAATAAAAAATGAACCAATCAAAAGAAAAACCCCAGTCGTTCCCCACATCACTTTCGTTGCATTACTATACATCATGACTGGATTCCAACTAGCCATTTCGATTTGACGAATTTCTCCTTTTCTATAAAATTCAGGAAAATCAGGAAACCCATTTCCATTTACATCTGGAAAACTTTTCGTCAACTCAAACAACGAACTCCATTCTTTCACCTCTTGAATTCCAGGCTCTGTTTTAGAAAAATCTAATAACGCGTCGTTGACATTTTCAATAGGAGTTCCATCAGCATGCTTTGGAATTACACTCAAAATTCCTTTGCTAATTTCTCCAATCAAATTGATAGATTCATAAATGTAAGCGTTCGCTCCGATCGCAACTAATCCTTCATTGGAAGAAATATCGAGGGCGGTGTAACCATCTTTTTCATTTCCAATTTCTACTTCGTAAACTTGATCTAAGAGCATTCGATTAGGATTATATTTAAATCGCATTCCTGAGAAAAATGGGAAATGACTATTCCCTTTGATCGAAGGTGCGATGAGTAAAATTTCCAAAACACTTTTTAATTCTGCGGGTGTGATAAATCCTTTTGCTAATGGATAACCTGGATCGTCGTCCAACACTCCTCTTCCTAATGGCATGATTCGGTAGAGATCAGAAACTTGTTGCATTCCTCTTTCCCCTGCCAAAAGATTGTCTCTAATCAAACCTGCAGTAGTAAATCCAACAACTGGGATTTCAGGATTCCCCGAAAATTTTTCTACCCCAAACCGAACAGCATCTGCAGCAAAAGCACCTAAATTACTAGCCACTAAACTCTTCCTCGAAATCGTTAAATCAAATTCGGTTTCGGCTAACACATCGGTAAATTTCACATCATATTTTTCCAAAACCTTATCATCAATTGTTAACTGAAAACTATCTACCATCGAATTAATATCTGCTTCTGTCGCAAAAGAGTCATCCACCTTAACTAACTGATAATCAGTCATTTCTATTTGACCATCTTGATATTGCATTTCCAAAACACCTACATATTCACCTTCCGATCCAGCTTGAACTACAGGCGTCCCATCGACCATAATTGGTTCAGGAAGTGGCGTATGAGAATGCCCACTTATCACTACATCAATCGCTGGAACTGCTCTCGCCAAATCTACATCTTCCCCTCCCCAAGATCCATCTTCCACATGCCAGATTCCTGAGTGTGTCATGCAAATAATCACATCTACTTTTTCTTCATTTTTCAAAAACGCAGCCATTTTTTTCGCAGACTCAATTGGATCATCAAAGGTCATTGGCTTGGAATAAGGAGCGACGCTTGCTGCCTCTTTTCCCAACAATCCAAACATCCCAACTCGAATCCCATTTTTCTCCATGATAAAATGCGGAAGGATTTTTCCCTTTTTAAAAAGTGATTCAAGTCGATCATCTTCTTTACTTTCTGCACTAAAATTTCCATTCGACAAAACGAGTTGAGGAATATCTCCATGCTTCAATGCCGACTCAATGATGTCTGCCAAACCATCACAATGAAAATCAAATTCATGATTTCCGATCACCGCAGCATCATAACCAATCGCTTGCATCAGTCGCAATTCAGCTCCTTCAAATGTACTGATCGTTTGAAATAAAGTTCCCATCATCCAATCACCTCCATCCAAAACTAAAGTTCGATCAGGAGCTTTTGCTCGCTGGTTCCGAATCACATTAGCAACTCTTGCGATACCTCCAACGGTTTTATCATCATTAGTCGTAAGTGGAGTAAAATCTGAATTGGGGGCAAAACCCAGCAGTCGAGATTGCAAATCATTCGTGTGAATAATGGTCAATTTTTTTCCTTGAGTTTGAGAAAAAATAGAAGAGAAAGAAAAAATGGAAAGACAAAAAATTAGGTAAATAATCTTTTTGTAAAAATGAATCTGGTTATGGTTTGGATTTTTCATAAGGTAAATTTAGAAATAAAATCCGATGAGAAATCCGAAAAACAATAATTATTAAAAATGATAAAAATATTTCCAACATGACACTTCCATAAAAAACCTTTCAATAAAATTGGTCAATATTAATCTTCCATTACCTTTGCGTTTTTTTAAACCAACCAACAATTTTATGAGAGAAAAATTGCTACCTATTTTGATGTTGCTTTTTACCATTTCAGCATCAGCACAAATGAATGGAGATTCGACCAAAGTCGAAATTGAAGAAATTATCATTCAAGCTAATCGACTTCAACTACCCGTTTCTGAAAGCTCCAATACTGTCAATATTATTACTCGGCAACAATTAGAAAACACCCCAGTTCACAGCGTGGCAGATGCACTTCAACATGTGGCAGGTCTCGACATTCGTCAACGAGGAGTACATGGGGTCCAAGCAGATGTAAGTTTGCGAGGCGGAACTTTTGACCAAGTTTTGATTTTAATTAATGGCGTAAAGATGGCTGACCCACAAACTGGTCACCATGCATTGAACCTTCCACTCAATATGGATAATATCGAACGCATCGAAATTTTAAAAGGGCCGGCTGCACGAATTTATGGCGCAAATGCTTTTGCTGGAGCGATCAATATTGTGACCCGAACTCCTGACAAAGCTTTTGTCAATATTAATTTGGAAGGTGGTCAAAACAGTTTGGGAAGTGTTTCCATTTCTGCTGCTCTGCCGAAAGGAGATTTTAATCAGTACTTTTCTTTCGGTCGTCATTTTTCTGATGGTTACCGATTTAATTCAGATTACGACATTTCTAATTACCTCTATCAAGCGGAATATAAAATTGACGCTACGCAAAAATTAGAAGTAATGGGAACATTTACCGACCGAGAATTTGGCGCAAATCGATTTTATGGAGGTACTTCTGATTTTTGGCAAAACCAATATGAGGAAGTTCAGACGAGTCTTTTTAATATCGGTCATCAAAAAGTGAGTGATAAATTTGCCATCAAAACAAGATTTAATTGGAGACGAAATCAAGATGAATATTTATTAAAAAGAGATGAACCTAATTTCTATCGCAACTTGCATATTAGCAATGTCTTGACGGTAGAAAGTCATGCGGACTTTTATAGTAAAGCAGGGGCGACTGGAGTTGGAGTTGAATTGAGTTCGGTCTATTTGAGAAGTAATAATTTAGGGAAAAGAGATCGTCGAATTGCCACCTTATTTTTGGAGCACAGAGCTAGTTTTTTAAATAACAAAATAGATGTAACTCCTGGAATCGCCATCAGTCAATATTCTGATTTTGGAACCCACATTTTCCCTGGAGTTGATGTAGGTTATAAAGTTTCGAAAGGAGTAAAACTATTTGGTAACGTGGGGTACACGTGGAGAATTCCAACTTTTACTGACTTATTCTATGAAGATGCAGGGAACTTGGGCAATGAAAATTTAGAGCCAGAATCTTCTCTTTCTTATGAGTTTGGAGTAAAGTATGATGCAGCTGGAGTGCGTGCAAATTTGAGTTGGTTCTTGCGAGATGGAACTGACTTGATTGATTGGACAAAAGCAGCAGATACACTTCAATGGCAACCAAATAACATTGCAGGTTTGACAATGATGGGAATTGATGCGAGTTTAGATTTTAATCCAACTGCACGGTTTGGAAAAGACTTTTTCATTAAAAATATACGCTTGGGGTACACATACATTAATGCCGAGGTTCCTCAAAATATCGTCGGCATTTCACGATATGTTTTGGAAAATTTGAATCATCAATTTACTGCTGGAATCGATTATCGAATCGGAGGGAATCTTTATCATAATATTTCTTACCGATATGTTGATCGAGCGACGATGGATGATTATAGTTTGGTGGACACTAAACTTTATTGGAAAGCAAAAAGTTATTCAATCTATTTAGCTGCCAATAATTTATTGGATGTAGAATATTTTGAAACGAATTTGGTGGAGATGCCGGGGACTTGGATTTATGGAGGCGTGAAAATTCAATTGGACTATTCGAAGTAATTTTCTTACCGCAGGGTTTTACAACTCTGCGGTAAAATTCCTTTTTCGAACAAATCTGTTCGATATCAAACTACTTTAACTTTTTTTATTTTTATAAGAAACTGAAAATCAGTTAATTAAATTCTGGCACTCCCCTTGGACTTACTTTTTCAACTAAATTTAATTTTATAACTAAAAAAATAAATTATGAAAAAGTCCATCCTTCTCCTCACAAGTATTTTTTGTTTGAGCGTTTTATCAAATGCATATTTTGAAAAAAATCTTACCTCAGACTTCACTATTTCATCTTCGAATAATCTTGATCAATTAAAAAGACGTCTTCTAAAAAATTTAGTCAAAGACAACTTGATCGAATCAAAAAATGATTTTGCCAAAATTGAATTACCAAAAGGCAAAATTATTATAAATGGAAAAGAACTTACTGGGAAATTATTCCAAAAATATGAAAGTATTCTTTTAAGTTTTGAAGTGAAACATGGTGAAAATCGAGCTGTTCATATTTGCAAAAGATTTATAAAAGATGGTGAATTTTTTGATGATTGTTTTAGAGGAAGAGCAAGCGGAACAGTTACTTTGAAAATTTGTGATGATGATAAAAATTCTGATTCTTTATTTTAAATAAAATAACCAATCTTCCATCATCAAAAAAACCCTTTCTTCAGGACGAAGAAAGGGTTGATTATCCATTTGGTTAAAAGGCTACAATCTCTCTTTAGGTTTAATAATTAAAAAGTGCATTTTAAATCACAGCATGAGAGGAGGGTTATGAGATTTAAGGGTGTTGCCTTATTTTTTAAAATAGGATACAAATTTAATGTGTTCTTAATCTCTATTCTTGAAATGTGGTTTTAAAAAGTTATGAATATGTTCCCTTTTAAAAAAAATACATATGCTATTGTTTCATTAACAATGAAACAAACACCCTAAAATACTGATAATCAACTACTTATCTCTTTGGCTTGGTGAGATCCCAAAATGAGCTTTGAAGTGTGTAGAAAAATTTGTAGGATTCTTATAACCCACTTTGTAGGCCACTTCAGAAACATTAAAAGAGGTCGAAGCCAATATCTTTTTAGCTTCCTGCATGCGGATAATTCGAACAAACTGAGTGGTCGATAAATCGGTCAATGCTTTTATTTTTCGATGAATCTGTGTTCTACTCATTTCCATTTCAGCTACTAAACGAGACACATCAAAATCAGAATCTTCAATATTACCTAAAACGATTTGATGTATTTTTTGGAGAAATTGATCTTCTGGTTTCTCCTCTATTTCAAGGTTGTTTTTTTCCAAAATATTTTTCCGCAGTAGAATTAATTGTTGTAATCGGATAAGTAATTCCTCTTTGTCAAATGGTTTTTCCAAATAGGCATCTGCCCCTTTCGAAAGTCCTTCCAATTTGTCCTTAGTCGTCGATTTAGCCGTTAATAAAATGATTGGAATATGATTAGTTCGAGAATCATTTTTTAGTTTCTCACATAATTCAAATCCGTCCATTTCTGGCATCATCACATCACTAATAATAATGTCAGGAATTCTTTCAAAAGCTTCTTCCAAACCAATTCTTCCATTTTTCGCAAAAAGAAATTGATAATGTGGAGACAAACAAGATTTCAAATATTCTGCCACGTCATCATTATCTTCGACAATCAAAAGAATTGGTTTCCCATCTTCAAAATTGATCATCTCTTCCTCATGGTTCTTATCTTTTACGGCTGTCAAACTTGGATTTAGGATTTCAATTTTAGACAAATCTAATATTGCACTATTAGTGATTGGAAATGACAACTCAAAAGTGGTACCTTTTCCAACAATACTTTTACATAAAATATTTCCATTTAATAACTCAGTCATTTCCTTGACCAGAGCTAAACCAACTCCTGTTCCTTGAATGCTTTTAGTCGATGAATTATCTACTTGATAAAATCGCTCAAAAACATGGGGCAATGCTTCTGCTGGAATACCTTGCCCTGTATCTGCAACCCTGATAATCAGCGAATTACGATCTAAATCCTTTTTTATAGAAACTTTTATCTGCCCTAACTCAGGAGTGAATTTTATAGCATTTGAAAGTAAATTAATTAAAATTCGTTGTAATCTTTTGGGATCATAATCCATCAAAAAATCACCTTCTACCTCGGAATGAAAAGACAAACTTCTCTGCTTAGACCAAGCAAAAGATTGATAGGATTCCGTCAAATATTTTAAATATTGAATGATCCGACCTTGCTGCAATTTAGGTTGAATAGAACCTTCTTCCAATCGATTTAACTCTAATAATTGATTGACCAGGTCTAATAATTGCCCACTATTTCGTTGAATAGTTTGTAGGCGATTTTTTAAATTTATTTTAGGATTTTCTTCCAATTGTTCAGTCATTCCCATGATGACCGTCAGCGGAGTTCGGAACTCATGCGTGATATTAGTATAAAGTCTTGACTTCAAATCATTGATTTCTTTATACTTTAAAGCATCTTTTCTTTCTAATTCTAATTGTAGATTTTCTTGCAACTTCTGAATGTATTTTTCATTCGCAAAGTCTTTTTCTTTTTCAAATAAAAAAGTCCGATACGCCAAACCGATGGAAAAAAATAAGACCTCACATAGAAATCCAATCTGTGTGGGAAGCAATGGATATTCTTGTAACAATGGACTTACAAAGTCTGTAGAAACGGTCAATATAAATCCGAAAAAAGAACCAAAGAAAAACAGCGTAGCTCCCAAAACTAATATTTTGGATAAGGTAGATTTGGCTTGGTAAACTTTAAAAATAGCATAGATCTCAATGACTGCTGCACTTATAATCGTAAAATCATGTAGCTTTTTATACTTCGAGAATTCTCCATCTATTGGATTCCATCCTGCATGAAAAAATATTAGATGAATAACAATGACCCCAATTATTAACCATGCACATCTTTTTAAAGTCTTTGCTAATGCTGGATTCACTTCATTCAATTTGAGAAATTCAATCGCAAAATAATTATAGAAAACATACCCTAACAATAAGAATACAATTCGAATATCAGGAGCTAATGTTTCAAAAATAAAATTAAACAACACCTTCACTCCTCCATAATATTCATAATAATGCAAAAAATAAAGTAGATTGAATATCACAAATATGGAATAAAACAAATAGGCTCGATCCTTCGAAACAATGTATCGAATCCAGGCTACCAAGAGGCTAAACAAAGCAGTTCCAAAAAATAATCCGAGATTCCATAATGGAGATTTAAGAATAGAGACAGCAATCTCTTCCCCTTGCCCAAAAGAGGGAAAAGGTAAAACGCATGCAGCAATAATAAAACAGAATTGCGCTAAGTGGTAGCACCACTTCTTGCGAAATGAGTAGGAGTAGATGTTTGGGCTAATCTTTAGTTAATTTAGATTATAAAAACAAATTGAAATATAAGTGTGTATTAGGGGAAGGATAAAAATACAAAAAGAATTGGAAGAGAGGAATTAATTTAACTTTCTGATTTTGGAAAATGCTATTTTGAGTTTCCAAGATTCCGAATTCCCTTCCAAATAATATCAAGATCATTGGACACTTCGTAATCTTTAGCATATAAAAAATTCAATCGATCAATGGTTGGATCATTGAGTTGATCTAACTTTAAGGCATCTAAAGGAGACAAAACTCCTGATCGAATTTGAGGTAAATTCTCGATAATTTTTGGCGTGTTAATATTATTGTTATTTAAAATATATCCTACCCAACTTTTATTACCAAAAAGCACTTGATAAATATTCCCAGCGAATCCAATCTTATTTTTTACAATAATAAAAAACAATAAAAATAGAACCATAAAAGTGATGCTAAGAATGATGTCTAGCATCCTTTTATTTCGTCGATTCATGTAGTCAGCAATTTGGAAACGAATGTCAATCGTATACAATTCACCAGCAGTATTTTTGGAACTACTTCCGATAATACTGAGGCTTTCTTCAGGGACAATTTTATAATCCAAATCCGTTCCAAGACAAGTCATCCATTGCATAATATTTTGCGCAGGAATGTCTTTGGAACAAAAAATAATTTCATGAATTTTATAAATATGAACAACTTCATCAAGCTGCTCTAAACTACTTAAATACGTTTTTGAATCTTCAACTCCTTCGGGAGAAACGGTACCAATCAAATTAGTATCGACACGAGCTTGCATCAATAAATTTATCACTCGATCACTTTCATTTTTGCTTCCAACGATGACTAAATTGGACTGCTCTGTTTTCCCAATATTAAAATTTCTATATTGAAAAAAATGCAAAAGCATACGTACACTTGTCGTTGAAAACAACGTCCAAACTGCTCCCATAACAATCAACGCACGGGAAGGCCGATATTGCAAATCTAAGAAACCATAAACAGCAGCAAGCAACAAAGACCCCATCAAAACGCCTCGAACTAACCGACGAATATTATACTTTTCATCATAGCCACCGCTAAAATAAATCGCTGATAACCAAATAGTTATGTATAAAGGAAAGTTAAACCACAAGTATGCAGATTGGTAATAATCTGGTTCGTCATAATAAATCGTTGCCCAAAATTCTTTTAAAATAAAAAGTCCTCCCAGCATCAATGCTGCATCAATCAAGGGCAAATAAATGCGTCTAAAAAAGCTTCCTGCTAAAGTGATAAATGCCCTAAAATAAATAGCAGCATGAAGCATCAAAATAAACAGTTTCGCTTTTTCTCCAACAAAGTGTTTACGGGCAAAAATAATCATGGCATTGTAAAAAACTTTGACATAATTCAGGCTGCCTTTTTTCGTACTTTCCCCTTTATAGTGAATAATTGTAGTGTCTGCGAAGTAGTAATTTTTATACCCCGCTTTCACTATCCGATAGGATAAATCTATGTCTTCGCCATACATAAAAAATGACTCATCGAGCAAACCAATTTTATCCAAAACCGATTTTCTCAACATCATAAATGCACCCGCTAAAACATCAACTTCGTGCGTTTTATTTTCATCTAAGAAACCTAAATGATAACGATTAAAAGTTTTTGATTTTGGAAAAATTCGAGACAACCCAAACGTTTTACAAAAGGCAACAAATGGAGAAGGAAACCCTCTTTTTGACTCAGGTAAAAATTGGCCAGAGCCATCAATCATTTTCACTCCCAAGCCTCCTGCATCTGAATGACTATCCATAAAAGCGATACACTTTTCAAAAGTATCTTCTTCGACAACTGTGTCAGGATTGAGAAGCAAAACATACTCTCCTTTTGATTGCTGAATGGCTTGGTTATTAGCTATGGAAAAACCAGGATTGGATTTATTCTGAATCAGTTTTACCTCAGGGAATTTTTGCAAAACCATTTGGCAAGAATCATCTACCGAATTATTATCGACCACAAAAACTTCCGCATTGACGTGCTTGATTGCGTTTCGAACAGAGAGCAATGCTTGTTCGAGGAAATATTTGACATTATAGTTGACGATGATGATGGAAAGCTTCATTGGCTATCCTATTCTCCTTTTATTCGATAAGGAATTCTTGCTACGATCGAACGTCCCAAGGTTAGTTCATCTGCATATTCCAATTCTCCACCAAAAGAAACACCTCTAGCAATCGTACTTACTTTTACGTTCATATCTTTCAGTTTTTTTGAAATATAAAAAATCGTGGTGTCACCTTCTATCGTTGGACTGACCGCCATGATAACTTCTTTAGTTTCTTCTTTTTGCAAACGAGCTTCCAAAGAAGTGATGTTCAAATCAGCTGGACCAATTCCTTCGATTGGAGAAATAACTCCACCAAGCACATGATACATACCTCGAAATTGTCCCGTATCTTCGATCGCCATCACATCACGAATATTTTCCACTATACATATAACTGACCGATCTCTTCGCATATCAGAACACACTCCACAAATTTCAGTATCTGAAATATTATGACAATTAGAACATGTTTTTATATTTTCGCGCATATTAATAAGTGCTGCGGTAAAGTCATGCGTCGTCTCTTTCGACTGATTCATTAAGTATAAAACAAGACGCAAAGCAGATTTCTTACCAATACCCGGTAAACTCGAAAATGCTTCGACAGATTCTTCTATTAATTTGGACGTAAAATTCATAAAACAAAGGTAAGTACTTGGACTCAAATATATTTAGTTTTTAGAAGCAGTTTTTTAATGAAAATCAAAAACCTTATTGATTCTAAAATGTTAAATTTTCCATATTTTTCTTAATAAATTCTCTGGAATTCCTATTTAAATATTGCATTTTTGCAATTCCTATTTTTTATCAATTCAAAAAATAAATAAAAGTAAAATATTATGGCTGAAGTAATTCGAATGCCTCGTATGAGTGATACAATGACCGAAGGTAACATCGTAGGATGGTTAAAAGAAGAAGGTGAAGCAGTAGAACCAGGTGATACTCTGGCAGAAGTGGAAACGGATAAAGCAACAATGGAATTAGATAGTTATACTGAGGGTGTGCTTTTGCATATCGCTGTCAAAGAAGGGACAGTGCCAATCAATGGTGTGATTGCCGTAGTTGGTGAAGAAGGAGAAGATTGGAAAGCTGCCATTGCTGCCGATGAAGGTGGTGGAAGCGCTCCAGCTGCCTCTGCTCCAAGTCCTGCAGCAGAACCTACAAAAGTAGAAACAGCTAATGTTGATATAGTTGAATCTCCTAGTGCAGCTAAGTCAGAAGCAAGAATTAAAGCTTCCCCCTTAGCTAAAAGTATGGCATCAGAAGCTGGAATTGATATTTCTCAAATTACAGGCTCAGGTGATAATGGTAGAATTGTGAAAAAAGATGTGGAAGCATTTTTAGGAGGAGCAGGATCTGCTCCAGCAAGTGCACCAACTCAGCCTAAAGCTGAAAAACAGGGACCTCCTGCGATTCAACCTTTTGTTCATTCTGGCGGAGAAGGTTTTGAAGATGTGCCAATGAGCATGATGCGAAAAGCAATTTCTAAAAATGTAGTGGCTAATAAATTTTCGGCTCCTCATTTTTACTTGACCATTGAAATGGATATGGAAAAAGCGATTGAGTCTCGTACTAAGATGAATGAAATTTCTCCTACTAAAATTTCTTATAATGATTTAGTGTTAAAAGCTGCAGCTGTTGCTCTTCGCAAACATACAGTTATCAATGCTTCTTGGCTTGATGATAGTACCATTCGATATAATCAAAGCATTAATATCGGAGTTGCTGTAGCAACACCTGATGGATTATTACTTCCAGTTATAAAACATACGGACATGAAATCATTGTCTCAAATCAATGCTGAAGTTAGATCAATGGCTGGTTTGGCAAGAGATAAAAAATTACCTCCTGAAGAAATGCAAGGAAGTACATTTATGGTTTCGAATTTAGGAAATTATGGAATTGAAGAATTTACAGCAATCGTCAATCGACCAAATGCTTGTTCATTGGCAGTTGGAGCAATCGTAGATAAACCAGTTGTTAAAGATGGAGCAGTTGTACCAGGTAAACGTATGAAAGTGACTTTGTCTTGCGATCATAGAGTTGTGGATGGAGCTACTGGTGCTGAATTTTTGCAGACATTTAAATCTGTAATGGAAGATCCAATTCGAATGTTGGTTTAATTTTTTTTACCAAAAAAAATTAAAGTCGAAATGAGTTAAAAACCTTGTTTCGACTTTTTTGTTTAAATTATTATGAAAAAAACATTAGTATTAGGCGCATCTACCAAACCTGACAGGTATGGAAATATCGCTACTCGAAGATTAAAATTATACAATCATGAAGTTGTACCTGTCGGAAATCGTGCAGGTAAAATTGATGGGATAGAGATTCTTTTAGGAAAACCAAAGGTCGAAGGGATTGATACCATTACACTTTATTTAAATCCAAAACGGCAGATTGAGTTTTATGATTACATCATTGGATTAAAACCTAACCGAATTATTTTTAATCCTGGAACGGAGAATCCAGAATTAGTAAAACTAGCAAAAGAGAATGGAATTAAATCAGAAATTGCGTGCACTTTAGTTTTACTTTCAGTTGGACAATATTAATATTTCTAAATTTAGCCTCCTCTAAAAAAAAACGGACTATCAAATTAATGATAGCCCGTTTTTTTATCTTCAAAAGTAGGTCTGTCTTAAAAACCTGCTTCTTTATTTCCTGAGAAATTAGTTCCACCTGCTCCAGAGCCAGCATTTGCTCGGCAATCAGGTCGTCCCATTTCAGTTTCGCCATTAGCTAAACTAAATTCAACTCGACGATTCATCATATTCTTAGCATTAGTAGCAACTAAGTTTGTTTCTTCACCACCGTATCGTAATACTAAACGATCTCTAGAAATTCCATACTTGCTTACCAAGTAATTAATCGCAGTTTCAGCACGGTTATAAGAAAGTACTTCATTATAGCAATTGCTAGAAGTTCTATCTGTGTGACCTGAAACGACAACTCTTACATTTGGATTTTGCTTCATAACAGTAGCTACGTGATGCAAAGAACCATAAGAAGAATTTTTCAAGCTATACTTGTTAAAATCGAAGTGAATCATTGGTAAGAACCAATCAGAAGCCGAAGGTACTGGAGTAGCAGCAGAGTTTGCAGCAATTTTAGCATCTACGATCCGATTTACATCATCTTCGTTAGTATAATTTGGAGTAGGAATAGATGAAATACCATCAGCATCAACTGTATTGACATATCCAGCAGGTGTGTATGGCTCTTTATCATTACCATCAAGTACACCATCTCCATCGCTATCTAAAGCAATTCCTCTAGTATCTACTGGAAATCCAGCAGTAGAGTTTTTCTCTTGGTCTAGCATATCAATAACACCATCTCCATCAGTGTCAGTCATATCAATTTTTGGACGAGCTTTTACTTCTGCGATATCATCAGCTAATAAATCCATAGGACTTACCCACCAAAGTGGTTCAGAAGCTTTTTCAGAATCTCCAATATTGAAATTCAATCGGATATTAGTATAGTTGATCA
>CALJOK010000022.1 GCA_937981555.1 uncultured Saprospiraceae bacterium | reverse complement strand
TTCGTCTAATTGATCTGCTCCAATTCCTTTCATAATGATCTCTTTATCTTTATTTAAAATAAACATAGAAGGTGTTGATCTCACATTGTAATAAATTTGTGCTCGATTAGATGGATCGTATGTGTTCAACATATTTTCCATATTTTTATTCTCATCGATATAATCCCAACACTCTTTGTACTCACCAGTTTTAGGTTTACAAATAGTCATGATGGATACGCTTTTCGTTTTATATTTCTCATTAAAATCAATCAAGAATGGTGTCATTTTTTTACAATGTCCACAGTCAGAAGCCCAAAAATATAAGATGGTGTATTCCGTATCAAAGTCGTACAAATTATGGCTTTTTCCATCTTTAGATTTTGTCTTGACATCACGGGCTTTTGTTCCAATCAAAACTGGTTTTATCCTTCGAGCATTATCACAAATCTTTGCTAATTGTTCTTCCTCCGTCCATGGAGCTAAACCTTTGCAATAATAATTTTCTGCGAGATGAACATAAATCTTGTCTTGCCCAACTACTTTTGAGCTAGCATATTTATTTAAAAAATGAATTAAATAATATTTAAAAGTCTCCTCGCTTGGTTGCATTCTCTTCAACAAATAATCAATTGAAATAATCATCGAATCAGGATGCTGAGGAGTCAGCTTTTCCATATAGTAAGTCACTCGCTCAAATAAAAATGGCGTTCTTAATATTCGAGAATCTCCCAAATCAAGATTATCAAAGTAATGCTTTTTGTAAAAAATATACCGCTGAAGAGAAATCTCTTTTTCACTTCCTTCAAAAGTTGGAATAGGAATTTCCATTCGAGGTTTGATCATCATCGATGACATTGACTTAGGATAATCGTTGATGATGTCTTGATGATATTTTTTTACCTCCGCATCAAGAATTTCTAGTTTTTTAATCGCAGCTTCTTTTTTTGCAGCATCAGGATTTTCTCTATCTTCTGATATTTTCTTTTGTTCCACAATTTTTCCACTTAAATAATTTAAGTAGTCATAGAACATTTTGTTGTCGGATGAACCATTGATCTTAACTCCAGCGACAGGGTCTTTTGCACTCGTTTCAATAGAAAACTGTTGATGAGCTTCATCGATCAAAAGCTGAAAATATTGATTATCAGGTGGCATGATTACTAAGTAAACTCCTCCGTCCAACGGTTCTTCTCCAGTAAAAGTGAAGTATCCATTTTTATCAATATCAACGGTATCTTTGATATATTGCTTATCGCCATAATGATATCCTAAATACAATTGTTTCTCAGCAAAATCATTGAGTTTGATTTTGATTTCGTGACCACCATTTGCGAAAATTGAAAATGAAATAAAAAATAATGCAGAAAGGGTAAGCAGTATTCTTCTCATATTATTTTGTGATTTTTTTTATTATTATTTGGAAAAATTATTCCCATCTATTGAAAGCACAAATTTTACACCTTTATTGTTATTTACAAAGTGAAAAACGAAGGTTTAATAAATCATTAACAAAAAAAGGTATTATAGCAGTCTTTTCTATGATTTTCACACCACAAACTATGCAGATTTTCACAGATTTATATAATGTTTAGTCATCCAAAAATCTGTAGAAATCTGCATAATCCGCAGTTAAAATCAAGACCTAAACTTACCACTCTAAAACAATCTCCTCAAAATCTCGATCTATTTTAATTTCAAAAACCTCTTTCTTCCTATCTTTTTCTTTTGAAAATTTCAAGACATCCTCTCCTACTTTTGCGCTTGCTAAATCTTGAGGTAATCCATGAATAATGATTTTAAAATCTTTACACATTTTTTCAAACTTACCTTCTCTTTTTTGCAAAATCGTCAGTTTGTTTTCATCACCTGTAACAATATAATTACGTAAAGTAAATTCTCCTTTTTCGTAGCCATATCCTTCCCCTTCATCTAAATAGAATTCGCTTTTATTTTCTCCATTGATGTAATAGACATGCAAATAAATCTGTGGTTTTTCTATTTCTCCCACATATTGCTGTGATTCAAAACTAGGAATCACCGCTCCTCCTCGAACAAAAACTGGAATTTCATCTAACCCAGTTGACGCCCAAAATTCAAGATTTGATTCTGCTTTCTCATCCGTCCAAAAGTTAAACCAATCACCTTTTGGTAAAAACATCCAACGACCTTCCACCTTTGGTTGAGATATTGGACAAACCAAAATATGGTCTCCCAAAGCAAACTCTTCCATCCGATGCAAAGTATCTTTTTCTTGTTGCTCCAAAAATGCTAATGGCCTTAGCATCGGAGTTCCCTTCGTAGTGTATTGCCAAAAAGTAGTGTACATATAAGGCAACAATCGATACCTAAATTCAATCGCTCGACGAGACAATTCTGCGATATCTTCACCAAATGTCCAAGGCTCTTGTTCACCATGATCACCAGAGGAATGCGTTCTGAAAAATGGATGAAAAACCGCCATTTGTAACCAACGCAAATATAATTCACCATCAGGTTGATCGATAAATCCACCAATATCTGAACCGATAAATGACATCCCTGAAATAGCTACACGTTGGCATTGTTTGTTCGCAATTTTTAGATGTTCCCATGTTGCCAAATTATCACCGGTCCAACCAGAAGAATATCTTTGTCCTCCAGCATACGTCGATCGAGTGATCACGAATGGACGTTTGTCTGGAGCATTTTGTTTGAGTCCGTGAAATGTTCCACGAGACATTTGCATGCCGTACACATTGTGTGCTTTTCGATGACTACATGGATTTCCATCATAATCATGGCGTACATCTGGATAAAAAGTTTTATCCGATTGCGTAAAATTATCTGCTAGAAATATAGCAGGTTCATTCATATCATTCCACACACCATGCACCCCCAAATCTGCAATCATTTCTTTGTATAAACCTGCCCACCATTCTCTCACTTCTGGTTTGGTAAAATCTGGAAAAAAGCAATCGCCTGGCCAAACTGGTGCTACCAATAATGGTCCATCTCCTCTTTTACAAAACATATCTTTTTCCAAGCCTTCTTGGCAAACCCAATAATCTTTATCAACTTTAATTCCTGGATCAATCATCACCACAGTCTTAAAACCATCTTTTTCTAATTCCTTAATCATCTTCTTAGGTGAAGGAAATTTTTCCTTATCCCAAGTAAAACATCGAAATCCATCCATATAATCAATGTCCAAATAAATGGCATCACAAGGAATTTTTCGCCTTCTAAATTCAGCCGTAATTTCCTTTACTTGTGATTCAGGATAGTAACTCCATTTACATTGATGATACCCCAAAGCCCACATTGGAGGCAACTCAGGTTTTCCAGTCAAATCAACAAATTGCTCCGCTACTTCCATCAACTCAGGTCCATAAAAAAAGTAATAATTCATCTCTCCACCACTTGCCCAAAAACTAGTTACATTCGCTCGTTCATGACCAAAATCGAAAAAACTTCGAAAAGAGTTATCGAAGAAGATTCCATAACTAACATCTTTATGTATACCGTAATAGAAAGGTACATTTTTATACAAAGGATCGGTATCTACCCCATAACCATAAGAATCAGTTCCCCATATCGAATATCGATTTTTTCGCATATTCGCTTTTCCTGTCTTATCACCTAAGCCATAAAAATTTTCTTGGCTTTGCAATTTCTTACTCATTTGTACAATCGCCCCTCCATTTTTGTCATCATCTTCCCAATGAAATCCTTTCTCATCTTCACAGATGATTGTCCCAGATTTATCCATCATGATAACTCGTAAATCTGTTTTATCAATTCTACAAATGACTCGTTTGGTAGTTATGCGAAAGTGATCTTCCTTTTCTTTAAATTCAATTTTTGGAGTTGCTGGTTGAAACTTAGTATCAATAGCATATGAAAAATCATTTTCAAAAATACCATTAGGAGCATATCTAAATCGAATCATCCGATCTGTCATAACATGTATTCGTAACTCTACCTCATTTTCACAAACAAAATAAAATTGATTTCCTTCCTGACGAGACGAAACGATTCGCAAAGGAAATTTCTCATTTTCAGTCCTTATCATTATATCTTCTTTTATAAATTCGTTCATTGTGATTTTAAATTATGATAGATTAATATATTATAATTATTACAAATTTAATACAAAATTTCGTTCCAAAAATTAAAACTTATTGTAATGTTTAATAGTTGAATAATTAGTAAGTCCAAAGTTAAAAACTAAGATTAAAGTATAAAATCCTATAAGATTTTTTTTTTACCCTATGAAAAATCTAATGTTTTTGTACATTTAGTCAAAAGTATAAAATCCAGTATACTTTCTGTAAAGAATACACTAAGTAAATAAAAATTTATATTTTTGTAATCGAAAAGAATAGCTTTAATTTTCTTTTTCCAAAAAAAACAATCCTTTAATTCGTAAAACAATCTATTCTGTGATGAAAAAACTAAAAGTACTAAAACTAGGATGGGAATTTCCACCTCTAATTAGTGGTGGTTTAGCGATTGCATGTTTCGGTATTGCTAAAGCGCTAGCAAAACAAACTGATCTGACTATTATTTTACCAAAGGCAAGTCAAGATTCAATCCTCAACAATGCTAATATTATTGGCTTAAATAATATTGATGTTGAAATCAGCAATACAATTAATCACTCACAGGAAGAAATTTATAAAAAATATAATGCCTTCGCTCGAACTCTTTTTGCGCCAGGTATGGAAAATATTTCACCCTACCCTTCTTTGGAAAAAACCACTACGGAAGGTACTAGTTCTGAGTCCACGCATATTCAAACTTCTACTCACACTAATAAATCTTCAGAAACTACCACTAATTCTACTTTTTTTAGTCGCTTCGAATTGGATGAAATGTATGGTGATGATGTGCAACAAAAAGTGGTGGAGTATGCAGAGTATGTTGCCACCTTGGCAGCCAACTTAGAATTTGATGTAATTCATGCACATGATTGGATGACAATGTTAGCTGGAATAAAAGTGAAACATCAAAGTGGAAAACCACTTGTGATTCATGCACACGCGTTGAGTTATGATCGAGCTGGCCCAGATGCTCGAGGTTGGAATTATGATTTGGAAAAATACGGAATGGAAATAGCCGATGCTGTCATTCCTGTTAGTCGATATACAGGAACCATCGTTGAAAAACATTATGGGATTAATCCTCAGAAAATTTTTCCAGTTCATAATGGAGTGGAACCTGTAAAAACATTTAGTGAAAAAGCTACGTTCCCAGAAAAGTTAGTTTTGTTTTTAGGAAGAATTACTGGACAAAAGGGACCTGAATTTTTCTTAGAAGTTGCTTCCAAAGTTATTGCTGAAAATGACAATGTTAGATTTGTAATGGCAGGAAGTGGTGATCAACTTAAACGAATTATTGAAACGGGAGCTTACCGTAAAGTTGGCAACAAATTTCACTTCACCGGTTTTCTCAATCGAGAAAAGGTTAATAAATTATTAGCGATGGCTGATGTTTATTGTATGCCTTCAGTTTCAGAACCATTTGGTTTGTCTGCTGCAGAAGCAGCGCAATTTGGAATACCGTGTGTTATTTCCAAACAATCTGGTGCAGCAGAAGTGATGCAACATGCATTGACTGCAGATTTTTGGGATGTGGAATTGATGGCAAAACATATCACAGATTTGTTGGAAGATGAAGAGCTTAGAAAAAAGGTAATAGCAGGAACTTTTGAAGATATCAAAACCGTTACGTGGGAACATGCGGTGGAAGGAATCATGAAAGCTTACTCTTATGTTTTAGGATATGACGTAAAAGGTGATTCACCTGCCGAAATAGAAATTCAACAACCAGTAAATCTCACTACTCCTAAAGTTAAACCAATCGCAATATCTTCTGCTGATATTCAAAAAGATGATTTGAAAAAAATAGAAGGAATTGGCCCTAAAATCGAATCTTTATTAAATGAAGGAGGAGTTTTTTCTTATTCGGATTTAGCACATGCAAAATTTAGCAAATTAAAATCTATTTTAGCTGACGCTGGAAGTCGATACCAATCTCATGATCCAAGCACTTGGGCGGAGCAAGCAGAATTAGCTGCTGAAGGAAAATGGAAAACGCTGGAGAAATTGCAAGATGAATTGGATGGAGGAAAAAGGTGATTGGCTGAACAGTTCAACAATTAATTCGTTAAACAGTTAAACTGTACTGATAAACTAGTTAACAAAGCACAAATTTTCAAAATGAGAAACGTCTGTTTATATTTCAACCTACATCAACCTAATCGGTTAAAGCCTTATGATTTTTTCCAAATTGGACATGATCATTTTTATGAAGATGATAAAATGAATAAGGATTTTTTAGATAAAATTTCTAATGATTGCTACTTACCAATGAATGCAATTATGATGGAAAATATTAATCGTCTAGGAAAGGATTTTAAATTTTGTTTATCTCTTTCAGGCACCTTGATTGAGCAAATGGAAAACCACCGCCCTGATGTTTTACAATCATTTATTGAATTATCGAAAACGGGTCAGGTAGAATTTATCGGACAAACTTATTATCATTCTCTCGCCTATTTAAACTCATTACCTGAGTTCGAAAGACAAGTCAAAAAGCATGTTTCCAAAATTGAAGAACACTTCGGACAAACGCCAAAAGTGTTTAGAAATACTGGAATGATCTATTGCAATGACTTAGCAGGTCGATTGGAAAACTTAGGATTCCATGGAGTGATGGCAGAAGGATCACCGCAGTATCTGCAAGGTAGATCACCCAATTATTTATACACCGCTCCTCATACCAAGAACATTAAAACCATCTTAAAAAACGATAAACTATCTGCTGACTTCACTCATCGATTCGCCGATCAAAGTTGGAATGAATATCCATTGACTGCTGAAAAATATGCTACCTGGATTGCCAACGATGAAGGAGACTGTGTGAATATTTTTATGCCTTACGAAACGTTTGGGCAACATCTATCGGCGGATACTGGTGCATTTGATTTTATCAAACATTTACCAAATGAATTAAAAAAACAGGATGTCAACTTCTTAACGGCCTCTGATCAAGTGAAACAATTAGAAGTAAAAGATGTCTTTGATGTTCATCTTCCAGTCTCTTGGAGAGACTCTGAAAAAGACCTTTCTGCTTGGAGTGGAAATAATATGCAAAAAGAAGCTTTGCAAAAATTGTATAGTTTGGAAGAGACTGTCATCAATTCAAAAGATGAAGATTTAATTCATGTTTGGAGTAAATTACAAACCTCAGATCACTTTTATTATTTGAATACTAAGACTGAAAAAGATGGAGAGAATAGAGATTATTTGAGTCCGTATGAATCGCCATATTCAGGCTATATATATTATATGAATGCTTTGGCGGATTTGGAAATTACTTGCAAGGAGAAAAGTTAAAAAATGAAATCAAAATCAAAAACCATAATTCAACATTGAGTTTCTATAAAATGGTTTTTGATTTTGATGGTTATTTTGACTCTTTCGGTTCCTTATAGATAAATTGCAAATAAACCCCTGCAAGCAAAGTAATCGCAGCCGAAACAAAAAATGCCATCGGAAAGTTGGCTGCATCATTTCCATACATCCAGGCAGAAAGCAACGCCCCACCTCCAATTCCAACTTCCAATGCTATATAAACTGTTGCCATCGCACGTCCTCTTCTTTCGTCAGGACTAATATCAATCACCCAAGCAAAAACTGCTGGAGAAGCAATTCCAGTAGAAAATCCTAAACACCCTGCTGCCATTAATAATGTCGTTGAACTATTCGCCAATCCTAGTAACACCAATGATATCGATACTAAAACGACAGCCACTTTTATCACGATAATTCTGCCATATTTATCCGAAACTTTCCCTGCAACTGCTCTCGACAAAACTGAAAAAATTGTAAATCCAGTAAATAATAATCCTTTATTTGCCAATCCTAAATGTTCTGATTGATCTGGTGTAATCGTCAACATCACCCCAAAACACATATAAATAAAGAGTGCAACTATCGCAGGAGGAAGAGCAGTTGGTTCAATAATTTCGTGTCTTGAAATTTTTAATAAAGACGGTTTAAACTTCTGCGGCTTTTCTAACGTCTCTTTTAACCCCATCAAAATCCCAATCGAAATCAAAGCGATAAATGACGAAAAATAAAAAGCTATATCCATCGAATATTTCATAGTTATATAACTTCCGATGGGTGGAAACATCGACGCTCCCACATTCATGCTAATTCCCAAAACACCCATCCCCTCGCCTCTTCGCAAAACAGGAATAATGTCTGCAGCATAAGCTGTCGAAGCTGTCGGTTTAAAGCCTGTAGAAAATCCATGTAGAAATCTAAGAAATAAAAATCCTCCAACTGTAGTCAAAATTGGATATAGTAAACTACAAACTACACATACCAAAGTTCCAATAATCATCACCGGAACTCGTCCAATCGTATCACTTAGTTTTCCACTAAAAGGTCGAGACAATCCTGCTGAAAGAGTGAATAATGCTATGATTAAACCTTTGTAATCTTCTCCTCCCAAACTAGTCAAATAGGAAGGCAACTCAGGTACCAACATATTAAAACTCCCAGCAAAGAGTACATGACTTAGACAAAGTAAAAGAAAAGTAGTAGTGAAAAGTTGATCGTTTTTTTCAACCATCCGCGAAAATAGAATTAGCTAAATTACTGACCTAATTATATCAGGTTTATTATTTTTAAATGGCAAAAAAAAACCTATTGCTCATTTCTCTAAAATCAACATATTAATTTAATTTTGAAGAAATCGATAGTTACATTAAAAAAAGAGAATCCGTGAGTGAAAAAGAAATTAAATTAACTGGTGGTCGAAGTACAGAAAGTGTCGTAAAGATCGGAAATCATGTTCACCGAACAATAAGTTCAAATGCTCCTTTTATCCATGAATTACTAAAACATCTCGAAAAAAATAACTTCCCTTTTTCTCCAAGATTTATTGGGATGGATGAAAAAGGACGAGAGATTCTTTCTTTCATAAAAGGAGAAATTCCAAACGGTGAAGAATTTAATCAACAACAAATAACTAAGGCCGTAAAAATCCTCCGCCAATTTCATGATATCGCAGCTCAAAGTGATTTGTGCAAAAACGAAGAAACCATTTGTCATAATGATTTTTCTCCATGGAATATTATTTTTGAAAATAACATTCCTGTTGGCATAATTGATTTTGATGATGCAGCACCTGGCTCTCGAGTAGATGATCTAGCTTATTTTATTTGGACATTTTTGGAATTAGGAAATGACTTAATTGAGGAGGAAACTCAAATTGAAAAATTGGTCTTTATCTGTAAAGAATACAATTTAGCAGATCCTGAAAATATAGTTGACGCCATCATTAAACAACAAAATAGAATTTTAAAATTTCGAAAAAACGTGGTTAAAAATGAAATAAATTTGGAGAAAAAAGAATTTTCCAAAAATAAAATTCAGAGTATAACAGCAGATTTGGAATGGATAAAAACTAGAAGAACAAAAATTGAAAATTCTCTAAATCAAAATCTTTTATTCTAAATCAAATATTATTCTTAGGTTTATTCTTGACAATACTCTTTTCTCACAAAAAATAATTTAGCAAAATGAAAAAAATTCTATTCCTCATTTTTACTATGATAACTTCTTTCTCAATTTTTGCCATTGAAGGAATTTTAGTAAAAACAACTGACTATTCTTTTCAAGATAAATGGTTTAAAACGATAAGTTCTTCTGCTCCAAAACTACTTCAATGTGATACCGTTTATAAAAACCAAACCATTTTCTTAACTGCGATCGCTGGAGGATTTGTCTTTGATAAAAATGATATGGCAGATGTCGATTATTCAATTAAGGTTTTCAATCCTGATGGTTCAGTTTATTTTTCTCAAAATAAATTAGAGGTGATAAAAGGTACCGTGGGAAATAAAAACAATTGGCAGATGAGTAGAAATATCCTGCAAGCAAATTTTGCAGGTGATGATTCTTTTGGAAATTACAAAATTGAAATTCAGATCTCTGATAATATTTCTCAGGAGGTAAAAAAGATAAATTCAGAAATTATTTTAGTGGAGTTACCCAATTACAAAAAAATTAAAATAGATCAAGAGAAGTTCAATTCATGGATTGATCGTTATTTCGAACACCCACTTCCAATAACTGCTGTCCATAATTATATATTTTATTCTAAAAGTCCGCTTGCTGAAGATGATTCGAAGTTCTTTCCCATTTTTAGCATTTTTCTAGAAATTTTCAAAAACAACAAATATCTATATCCTCAAGTTTTAGAAGCCTTCAAAAAGGAGGATGAAAAAACGAGAACCTACCTTATTTATCTTATTCACTATTCTCAAATGGGAACTACAGAATTTTTTAGTCAACTAAAAGGAGCAGAAAAATTAATTTATTCCGAAATAAAAGATTCCAAACTTCCAGATTTTTATGGAGAAATTACTGACCCTTCTCAACTAGATATGTTGTGGTCTACTTTTACTGCTGGCGGCGGTTATCAACCTATTTTGAAATTAATCAAAACATTAGAGTATACTAAGTTCCAAGGAAAACTAGACCAATTTAAAACTTCAAAACAATCTGAGGAAGATCGACAACTAGCAATTAACAATGCTATTTATGATTCTTTAACTTGGTCGTTTTCAAGTAATTGTCAGCAACATGTATTAGTGAAAAGTTATGCAAAATGGGCACTCCAATTTGAAGATTTTTCTGAGGTTCAAAAAAACGAATTAAAAATATTACTTGATAAATTATAATCAAAATCACATGATCGTAAAACTCGCTGAAGGAAATTTAAAAACCAAATTCGGACTCTTCCAAGAAATTCTTTACTACGATGGTCAAAAAGAATCTATCGCTTTGATGATGGGCGACCTTCAAGGTGCAGAAGACATTTTATGTAGAGTTCATTCCTCTTGTATTTTTGGACACTACTTTAATAGTATAGAATGTGATTGTCAGGAGCAAATGGATATTTCTCAAGAACTCATTCAACGTCAAGGAAAAGGCATCATCATTTTGCTCGACCAGGAAGGAAAAGGTAATGGACATTTTGCTTTACTCAATAGTGTCAAACACAAACGACAAGGCGTACGACAAGCTGATGCTTACGAAGCTGTTGGTTTTAAAAAAGACGCTAGAGATTTTTCTAGCGCTGCTAAAATTCTAAAAAACATTGGTGTAAAATCTATTCGAATGTTGACCAATAATGATAAAAAAATTAATACATTGAAGCAACATGGAATTGAGGTATTAGGCATTCAGAAAATTGAATTATAAAAACGCTACAACAACTTAAAATTTAAACATGAAAAATTTATTACCCCTTTTACTTCTTTTTATCGGTTCCTCCTTATTTGGACAAAGTCAAAAAAAGATAAAAAAGATTACCGACCCAATTGTTGCGGAAGGAAAAATGCTATACAAATCAGAAATGGCTTCTTGGTATGGAACTGATTTGTTTTTAGAAAATTATAAAGAAAGACAAAACATAGGTGGTTATTTTTCCTATACAAAAAATGATACCTCAAAATGTATTTTTTTCTCCCGTACCGAAGTGCCAATCGTGATTGGAGATATCTCATTTGACAGCACTTACAATATTAAAACTGCCCAATTAGATTTAGAAGAAAGAAAGTTTGATGAATTAGAAAATGAATATTTTGAAATAAGAAAACTAGCCTATGAAGCAGCTAGATCAGATACTATTTTTAAAACGTATAAGAATACCAACTTAAATTTTATTCCAATTATTTATGATGGAAAAAAGAAGGTTTATGTTTTAACTGGTCCAGAGCAAAATGGAGTGGTTATTTTTGGAAATGATTATTTAATTTCTTTTAATGAAAAAAATGAAATCGTTGAAAAAAAACAACTGCATAGAAATATTATTCCAATCCACTATGATCAAGAAGAGGAAGGCAAAGAAGTAGTTGGTAGTATGCATTCACACACAGAAGAGACTGGAGATTTTATCACGGCTACAGATATTTGCACCTTGATGTTGTATGGGAAATATACTTCTTGGGAAACACATAATGTTGTTTCAAAAAAATATTTAAGTATATGGGATTGCAAAAAAAATACATTGGGAGTCATCCCTAGAATAGTTCTTGATAAAATAAGTAAGGAGGAAGAAAAAGCAAAAAAGAAGGAAAAACGAAAAAAACGTTGGAGAAAAAATAAAGGCAATTAAATCGAAAAATTAAATAACGTACAATGAATAAATTTCTATCTCTCATAATTCTTTTTTCCATTTTTACTAGCTCATCTCTAGCCCAAGAACCATTCGAAGGAGTTATAACCTATAAAGTGGAAACAACTTTAAAATATAAAGACCATCCTTATAATGAATACTATTCTACAAAATATGGTGATACAATAAAAATGTACATTCATAAAAACGGATCAATGAAAAGGGAATACTTTAATTCCGGAAAAACCGGCATTGATTGGAGTATTTATGATAGTAAAAAAAATATAGAATATGTAAAGTGGCATAGTATGGATTCTATTTTCTTTTATGAATGTTCGGAAACTTTTACAGAATTAAAAGAATTGAAGAGGAACAAAGACACCTTAATTCAAGGCAAAAATTGCATCTCAATAACAGCGAAAGAGTACGAACCAAAAGAAAAAGAAAATGTTATCAAAAAACTTTATTTTACTGGAGATGAGACATTAGCCCCAAATGTATATAGTAAATATAAAGATGGATACATGGATAGGATTTATGATCTAAGCCAATCTCATTTTATAAGAAGAGAAATGGATTTAAAATTTATCTATCTCGTTTTTGATGCTGTAGAAATAAAAAAAGAATTGATAGATTTTAAAAAATTCGAAATTCCTGCTGGACATATTTTAGTAGACTATTAATTAAAAAATATTTTAATAATAAAATAAATGAACCATAAAATCATCCTAATCCTACTTACTCTTTTTACCTTTTCGTGTAGCAACGACCCAGCTACAACAGTAGAGAATCAAAAAGACTCCACCCCAGCCTTCAATAAAATGCTCGACGAATATTACGAGGAGGGTTTAAAATTAAATCCAATCAATGCAACAACGGCTGGAGACAATCGATACGATCATCTTTTTCCAAATTTTTTGTCTGATGAATATCAACAAAAATTAAAAACATACTATACTTCCTATTTGGAAAAATTAGAAAAATATCCTGATGAAGAATTATCAGAAAGTGCTCAAATAAGTAAAGCCGTTTTAAGATGGGATACCGAAATCAATTTGGATAATATGAATTTCCCAAAAGATTTATTTCCAATCGACCAAATGTGGACCGTCAATTTGATGATTGGACAATTGGCAAGTGGCGCTGGTGCTCAACCTTTTAAGACAGTCGAAGACTATAATAAATGGTTGCAAAGATTAGATGGTTACTTAGATTGGATGTCTTCAGCAGCATCCAAAATGAAAGAAGGAATCGAAACAAAACAAGTTTTACCTAAATCATTAATCGTAAAAATTCTACCTCAACTCGAAGCACTTACTAATGAAAACATAGATGATCATTTGTTTTACCAACCAGTTAAAAATTTCCCAGAAAGTTTTTCAGCGGAAGAAAAAACAGCTTTGACTGAATCTTATAACAATGTAATTACAAAAAAAGTAATTCCTGCCTATCGGAATCTGCACAACTTTATGAGTAATGAATATTTGGCTGCAGGAAGAACTTCCAGCGGAATCGATGCCATTCCAAATGGAGATAAATTTTACAACCATCAAATCAAAACTTACACCACTACCAATATGACAGCGGATGAAATTCATCAATTAGGTTTAAGTGAAGTTGCTCGGATTTTGTCAGAGATGGAAAAAGTAAAAAAGGAAGTAGGCTTTGAAGGAGACATCAAATCATTTTTCGATCATGTCAGAAATAGCAAAGAACTGATGCCTTTCAAAAATCCGCAGGAAGTGATTGATAATTTCAATGCAATTCATGAGCGCATGAAACCGCAAATTGCCAGGCTATTTGATGTCAAACCAAAGACGCCTTTTGAAGTGCGAAGAACAGAGGCGTTTAGAGAAAACTCCGCGAGTGCTGAATATAATCCAGGGTCAGTTGATGGAACACGACCTGGGGTTTTTTATACGCCTATTCCAGATGCTACAAAATATAATACTTACTCGGACGAATCTTTGTTTTTGCACGAAGCCATTCCTGGACATCATTATCAAGTTTCTTTAGTACAAGAAAATCTTGATTTACCAAGTTTTCGAAAAACACTTTGGTATAGCGGTTATGGAGAAGGTTGGGCATTGTACTGCGAGTCGCTAGGAAAAGAATTAGGATTGTATACCGACCCTTATCAATATTTTGGAATGTTGGGAATGGAAATGCACCGAGCAATTCGACTTGTGGTGGATACTGGAATTCATGCTAAAGGATGGTCAAGAGAACGTGCCATTCAATATTCTTTGGATAATGAAGCGGAACCAGAGGAAGGAATTATTTCTGAAATCGAACGGTACATGGCGAATCCAGGACAAGCACTTTCGTACAAAATTGGTCAATTGAAAATTAGAGCATTAAGAAATAAAGCGGAAAAAGATTTAGGAGAAAAATTTGATATTCAACAATTTCATAATCAAGTTTTAGAAACAGGATGTGTACCGTTGGCCGTTTTGGAAAACAAAATTAATAATTGGATTATCTCAAGTAAATAACCTACTTATTAAATTTTAAAAAAATACCCTTCAACTCAATTGAGTTGGAGGGTATTTTTTCGAAAAACAAATTTAATTACTCACCACCTAGAGAAATCATATATCCTACTGAGATAGTAAAATTATTAAATTTATTAGGATCATATCCATCAGGTTTTCCATTTGGATAAATCTCATCAGTATTATTTGAATCTGTTAAGCTTAACCCAAATCTTGCATCTACAATTAAAGCACCTGATCCTAAATCTTTTTGGATACCTGCTCCAACATAAACTCCTAAATCCAAACGGTTAAATGAATCATCAAAATAAAGATCATCACCCATATAATTTCCAGGTTCATCTCCAAACTTAATTTTCCCCTCACCAGATTCAGTTTCACCAGCAAAAGATACTTCTGACTTAATTTTTCCACCCATTGCATATCCTAAGTATGGTCCAACATTTCCATAAAACTTAAAATTTTCTCCCGTTGTAAATCTCAATAAAACAGGAACTTCTATACCGTTAAAAATTAACTTAGCTTCTGATTCGGTTTTGATTCCAAGAAATTCAAATTCTGTATTTGTTTTATAACCTTTTTGCTGTAAATTTAATTCTGCCACTACAGATAGGTTTTCATTTACACCAAACTCACCAATCAAACCAACTAAAATTCCAGTTCCTCTTTTGTATTCTGCAAACTCGCTATCTTCTAAATTTGAAAGTCCAGAACTCGTAAAACCTGCTTTTAGTCCAATACTTGTTTGACTAAATCCTAAATTAGCCATCAATAATGCAATGACTACAATTGTTACTTTTTTCATTTTTAGTTTTTTTAAAAAAATTATAGAACAGGCAAATATATATTTATTTTTATATACGTAACCAAGATATTCGACCAAATTATTTTTTTATTATTTTGCAAAAAAAAAATAATTAAATTAGAGAATATATAATACTGATTATTTGAATCGGGAATAGTTTCGCTAATAAATATTTGGTATTAGTACAAAACTTCAATGACTTGGTACTAAAATTATTTTACCTAAAAAAATATAGTAAATGAGAAAAAAAAGAAAAGGTGAATTCCTAAAATCAGACTCTATCATTCCGAATGAAGAAGATTATGATAATTTAATCAAGGCGGAAGAGGAATATGATGAAAGTGCTAGACTGAAAAAATTGGTGCTGCTCTTTTTCATTCCCTTAATTTTCATTCTGGGATTTCTATTTAGGTCAAAATTTAACCCAGAAATTAAACATGAAAAGATCGAAGAATATCAAGCCACTCAGCAAGAAAAAATTAACGAAAAAAAAATAGCAGAATCTAACCAGTTAATTTTAGATGCAGAAGAAGCATTTAAGGAAAAAGAATTTAACAAAGCAGTCTTTCTATATCGACAGGCGATTAGTTATGAACCAAGAAATATTGACCTACAAGAGAAGTTTCTTTTGACGTTAGAAGAATCCTGCAAAAATGAAAATGAGATTCATTGCAATGCGATTGAGAAAGCAAAAGAAAAATTGGAAAACTTGAAAAGTGAAAAATAACTAGTTGATTTAAGTAACGATAAAAGAAAACCCTCGTCTAAAAGTCGAACTCATTATTTTATCGTTACTTAATTTTATCACTATCTTGCATCAAAAATTAAACACATTATGAAAATACAATTAAATTCCTGCGACGCAGCTCGCCCAGACCGAAGAAATATTACTGCCATGTTCGAAGAGATTGCAGACGATGTTGATAACTCTTTGGCGAGAGAATACACAGAGTATTTATTAGATGGATCAACTGTTGAAATTGAAGTTTCAATGAATACCAGTTCCGCTTTTAGAGCTATGAGAAAACTTCAAATTGATTATGAAATTATAGAAGAATAAAAATATTCTAACAAAATGAATTTAAATCAAATTACCATCCCCTCCTTAGATTTGACTAAATCCATTCCCTTTTATGAGAAGTTAGGGTTGCAGTTGATTGTAAAATCACTCCCACATTATGCCCGATTTGTTTGTCCAGATGGAGGTACTACCTTTTCTATTCATCAAGTAGAAGCTTTGTCCAAAGGAGAAGGAGTATATATTTACTTCGAATGTAAGGATCTTGACGATTATGTAAATGTATTGTTAGAAAAAGGAATCAAATTGGAAGAAATGCCAAATGATAAAAGTTGGTTATGGCGAGAAGCGAGGCTAAAAGATTTAGATAACAATCAGTTGATATTATATTTCGCTGGAGAAAATAGATTAAATCCACCTTGGAGAATTAACTAAATAATGTTGCGAATAATAATTTACTTTCTCTTGAAAGAAGTAAGTATTGTTTTATAACAAACTTAAAATTGGAAGGAAAACCATGAGTGATAAGGAGCGGGTGAGAACCGGCGAAAAATGAGGGAGCGGGTGATTGTTTTGAGTTAAGCTATTTTTTCGTCTAGAATTTTTTGGTTCTTTTTTTTCAATGAAAAAAAGAACAATGCTCAATACTTCCACCACCTTCACAATATAAAGCGAAACAAAAAAATAGAACAAAGGAACTTCAATTCATATTGCCAAACATCAGTTAATAAAATAGGTGATGTTTTCTTACTTCAATAAACATCACCTATTTATGTTTATTCATCTAACTCAGCCAACTTCACTTCTCCAATATCATTATTTTCATCATAAATTAATTCAAATATTTTCCCAGCCATTTCACCATTCGCCCCAGGATGACCTTTCATATATTTCGCAAATTCTAGTAATTGATTGAACCCAACTACCTTACGACCACCTTCATGCAGGTAAGTTGATTTAAGACTAATTCCATCTAAAGTTTTAAAATAAAATTCCATTTCTGTATCTGTTGCAGAGGTAGTTTTGAAAACGGCAAATTCAGAATTCTTTGCAGTCTTTTTATATTTAGCATTTACATCTGTGTGACCTTTCGGAGTTGGTGCAGCTGTAATTACAGTTTTTGAATCTTCTGCAGGAGTGGCTGTTTCTGTTGAAGTAGTTTCAGTAGCTTTTGTCTCATCAGGTTTCGTTTCCGAACCACAACTTAAAAAGGTCAACATTAAAGCAAAAATTAAGAATCTCATATTTAGGTTTTTATTTATAATAAAAAAATGAAATGTACGAAAATAACTGGTTATTAGGTTATTGAGTTAGTAAGTTATTCATTCAATAACCTAATAACTCAATAACCAAGTAAACACGCTAAATATTATACCAAAATTTATATATTTGTTCCATGAAAATTCTCAACAAACTCCTCTGGCAAAACAATAATATCTGGCAGATCGTCGGTGCCGTGATTGGTTCATTTATGGGTTTATTGTTGCTTTTATTATCCATTCAATTTTACATGGATTTAAAGGATTTGACCGAAGGTGAAGATCAATTTGTGATCATCAATAAAGAAGTAAGTTCATTTGGAGCAAAGGCAAAATTTACTCCGGAAGAAATACAAAACATTGAAGATCAATCCTTTATCAATAAGGTGGGGCAGTTTTCTGCAAGTAATTATCGAGTAAGTGCCGGGAGTGCAATGTTGAATTTCCGAACAGATTTATTTTTTGAAAGTGTACCTGATGAATTCGTTGATGTCAAAAGTGATGATTTCAAATGGTCAGAAGGTGATGCGGTCATTCCTGTGGTGGTAGCACGAGATTATTTAGCGCTATACAATTTTGGATTCGCGGCTAGTCAAGGTCTTCCTAAAATTCCTTTTGAAAGTATTCAGGAAGTTTCGCTAGATGTGGTGATCAGAGGACAAGGGAAAAGTAAAAATTTCAAAGGTAGAATTGTGGGCTTTAGTGATCGGATTAATTCGATCATTGTACCTCAAAGTTTTATGGAATACTCTAATAATAACTTTCAAGATTACGAACCTAAAGGATCTTCAAGGTTAATCGTTTTAGCAGACAATCCTTTTTCTGATACCTTTCGAAGTTTTATGAAAGACAATGGCTATGAGTTGAGTTCTGGAAGATTAATTGGTGGAGAAACAGCTGCCTTAATTCGTACTTTAATTTCAGTAGTTGCGGTGATCGGCTTTTTAATTGTATTGCTTTCCGTTTTAGTTTTTGTACTAAATTTCCAATTGATGGTTTCAAAATCAAGTGCTGATATTAGACTAATGTTGCAACTAGGCTACAAGCAAAATCAAATTGGAAAAGTTTTGAAAAAACATTTGTTGTCTTTATTTGGAATGGTGATGTTATTGACTCTTCTTTTTTATGGGATCATTCGGTTTTTCATCATCAATTTTTTCACCAAACAAGGAATGGAATTTGGATTCGTCCACCCTACTGTTATTATCGCAGGATTGCTTTTCGCAGGTATCTTTGTTTTCATCAATTATAAAAACATTGAACGTAGTATTCGGAATCTTTCATCATAATGAGTGCTTCGAAAAAATATTTTTTATGGACAATTGTGTTGACGAGTTGTTTAATTTTTTTCTTTTATGGAAAAATAATTTTGTCACCCAATCAATATTTATTTGCTCCTACTGGAGACGGATTAACGGCCTATTATAATACCTCTTGGCACATAGAATTTGATAGTACCTACACGGAATTTACAGGTTCAAATTATCCCTTTGGAGAACATACTGTTTACTCTGAATATCGCTTATTAATTTCCAATTCGATAAAAGCGATAGGAAAATTTTTCCCTTCCATCAATAAGCAAAACGTAGGTATCACCAACCTTTCCATTCTTTTGTCCATATTGTTCTGTGCTATATTTATCTACTTGATTTTCAAGGAATTAGGGATAAAAAAATGGTTAGCAGTCTGCGCAACAATAGGAATAACTTTCCTTGCGCCACAGGTTGGAAGATTCGACAATCATCTCACACTAGCCTACTTGAATTGCTTTCCGATGACTTGGTATTTTATGATAAGATTCTTTAAATCAACCAATCAAAAAAAGTGGACTACCCTACTCTTTTTAAACAACTTAGGATGGTTTTTTATTCATAGCTATTTGGGGTTAATTGCAGCTATATTCTCAGGATCATTTTGGCTAGTTTATTTTCTAAAAAATAGAAATTGGAAAATTATAACAAACTATTTACATTTTTCGATTCAAGTCTTTTTACCGCTTATCGGTTTTATGGGATTTGTAAAAATAACTGATACTCACGTCGGTCGAACAGAAAACCCATTGGGTTTTTTATTGTACAATGCAGAACCTGATGATATTTTCATTCCGCATCATGCTCCCATAAAACCATTCTTAGATTCCTTTTTTGACATTCATTTAAAATGGGAAGCGTGGTCTTATGTTGGAATTTTGACGACTAGTGTTTTATTGATTTTGATTTTTCATTTTGGAAAAAAAGCCTTGGAGCAAAAAAGGATTTATCCAAAATTAGATTGGATGCAAAATGATCATTTGAAAATTGCCTTTCCGGCAAGTTTGCTCTGTTTAATTTTTGCGTTTGGTTATCCCTTTAAAGCATTCCCCATTTTATTGGAATGGATTCCGCTCATCAAAAATTTTAGAACGACGGGAAGGTTTGGATGGATTTTTTATTTCGTAGCGACAGTTTCGGTGACTTATGTTTTACAAGAATATTTGGAGCAACTTAAGAAAAAAGGGAAACCCGTAATTGTATTGTTATTAATTTCAATTTTACCATTACTTTACTTCGTCGAAGGATTTGCTCACCACTTGGAGATGTCGAAAAAAATCACAACTAAGGTCAATGTTTTTGAAAAAGAGAATTTGGAAAAAGATTATCTAGATGCACTCGAAAAAATTGATCCTTCTAAGTATCAAGCGATCATTCCATTGCCATTCTATTATTGTGGTTCTGAAAATTTTAGTCGCCCTATTCACGATCATTCTTCAGAAGTGTCTAAGGTTTTTTCATATCATACACAACTTCCACTTTTAGCTTTTGACGTAGGAAGAACGAGCATTGAAGAAAGTAAAAAGATAGTTCAAATCGTTTCTCCTAATATTTATAAGAAACTGATCATCAATGATTTACCTTCTAAAAAACCATTTCTAATTATCGAAAGTGATGAATTAACAGATTATGAAACAGATTTAAAAAATCGAAGTTCTGTAGTTTTCGGAACTGAAAGATTTCGAGTTCGGGAAATTTCAAGAGCAGAATTACTAGAGGTGGATTCTACAAAACTACTACGTGAATTGTCTGATTTTAAGAATTCTTTAGGAATGGAGGAAGAAATATTTTATACTCCGCCTCCAATTTATAATAATATACTCACCTCTGATTCGACAGCATTTTTCTATCAAAATAATTTTAAAAATGCAACGAGTAAATATGCTAGATTCAGCAAGGGAGCATTTGAAAAAACCAAACGTGGAGAAAATGAGTTAGCAAAATTTGACTCTAATTCTTTTAAAGAAAATAAAACCTATGTGCTTTCCGCATGGTTTTTTAATGGTCAAAATGATGCTCTAAATGATTGGTTTAGATTTATCGTGGAAGAGCGAAATCCGAAAACTGGAGAATTCAAATACACGACTTGTTTTCCTGAATTTGCGGAAGTGATTGATGGAAATTGGAGTTTGGTAGAAATGGATTTTCAAGTAGACTTTCCTGAGAATGAAATTCGAGTCATTACGATTGGGAAAAAATTGACTTTGGATTTACCACTTTATATTGATGATTTGATGATTCGAGAAAAGGGAGTTGATGTTTTTGAAGAGTACATCGAATTTGAAAGAGCTTTTTATGTGAAGAAGAATAATCATTATCAGAAAGATATTTATAATTTTCTTGATGATTGATTTTGAATCTCGTTTCGGTTGATGGAACACGGCAATCTATCTAAAAATCCTCTCATAGAACTTCAACAACTTCATTTCTTCCTTTTCCCAAGTCCATGTTTTCCGAGCTTCCCTACAATTATCTTTTAGTTTTTTGTAAAAAACAGTATCTTGTAACAATACATTTACGGTTTTTACTATTGTTTCTTTTTTCAAATCATCAATCAAAATCCCCACTTCTTTTTCTTTTATCAATTTTTGATATTCTGGGAAATTCATGTGAATCCCAGGAACTTCGGCTTGTACAAAATCAAACGTTTTATTTGCCAAAGAATAGTAATAATTCAGGCTATTGTTTTTGAGTAAATTAATTCCAATGGTAGCTTGCGGAGTAATTTTTCGCAACTCTTCAGGCAATAAATAACCAAGGAATTTTACTTTATTTTCAATTTGTAATTGTATTGTTTTTTCTCTTAAAAAATTAGACAAATCACCTTCACCTGCCAGCCATAATTCTGCTTCATGAATCTCTGTCATAGCATCCAATATTTCTTCCAAGCCACGTCCAACATTTAGTGCGCCTTGATATAGAATAATGTGTTTTTGAGGAAGCGAAATTTCCTTTTTTAATTCATTCATTTCAGGCATATTTCTAATCACTTCGAAGTGCGTTCCATATTTTTCCTTCAACACTTCAGCTAGAGAATGACCAACCGTATAACAATATGCACACGTAGGTATAGTTTTTCTTCCAACCCATTCCCAAATGTTTTTCACCAAAGGTCTTTCGATAACTTCAGGTACTTCCGTGAAATATTCATGTGCATCATAAACCAATTTTTTTCCTTTCCATCTGCTTACATAATAAGCTGGAAGAATCGTGTCTAAGTCAATTGCACAGACTGCATCAAACTTTTTTTTCCATAAAAAAAATAGAAGTCGAAGATTATATTCGAGGTAGAAAAATTTCCCTTTTTGAAAAAAACAATTGAGTCGTTTTTGTTGAAAAGGTTGTGATTGGAGTGATTTAGATTTTGCTAACTTTCGACCGACCAGTAATACTTCATAATTATTGTTAACCAGGCTTTTGCATATTCGAATCATCCTTTGATCATAGGTCAAATCATTAATGACGGTGAAGATAATTTTTGGCTTTTTCATTTTTTCCAAACGATTTTATCTTCTACTTTATCTAAGTCGCCTTCATCGATCAAAAGTTCAATAGTTTTTAATACTTGAGCTTGTTTCTTTGGAGAAAATGCTTCACATAATTGATTGATAGTCAAGGGTTCTCGCTCTAGTTGTTTAATTATTTTTATTCTATAACTTTCAAAATCATCTTTAGATAAATTCACTTTCGTGCGTTCCAAACAAACATCACAAACGCCACATTTCTCTGCATCTTTTTCTCCAAAATAAGCTAATAATTGTTGCGATCGACAGATGGTATTTTCAGCGTAAGCAATCGTTTTTTGCAAACGAACCAAATGTCTCTTTTTCCGAAAATTAAAGCGTTCATAATCAATCGTTAAATTGATCGGATCAACTTTTTCTTCTAAAAAAATAAGTTGTGGTTTATCTTTTTCAGGACGAAAATCTATAATTCCATTAGCTGACATTTTCAATAAACTTTGCTCCAAATCTATATAATCCATCTTCAGACTTTTCGCCATCCATGACATATGAACTCCAACAAAATCGGTAAATGCTCCGTGATAACTTCGCAATACCAATTTTAAAATTCGGTCCGCTTTTTTATTTCTTAATTGATAATCATACAACTCATCTTTGCGTACTCGAATGCGAACACTCGCGGGATTAAAAACCGCATCTGTCAATGAGATCCAACCCTCTTGTTCCAAAATTCGGATACAATTGTAAGTAGTCACCGTTTGTAATTTAAATTTTTTCACTAACTCAGCTAGGTCAAAATCAAAGCTATCAGCCGCACTACCACCAATGGCTAATTGATAATAATTTCCGAGTGCTCGATAGGTTCTTCTGATCTCTTCCATCGAAGGATAAGCTTGCTCATATTGATAAATCAAATTGGATTTATCCGACTGATGATAGAGCAAAACTGCATAGGCTTTTTGCCCATCTCGACCGGCTCTTCCTGCTTCTTGAAAATAAGCTTCCAAGGAATCTGGAATTTCCAAATGAACGACTAATCGAACATCTGGTTTGTCAATTCCCATTCCAAATGCATTCGTGCAAACCATGATTCGAATCTTGTTATTAATCCAATCTTCTTGTTTCTGACTTCGCACTTCTGTACTCAACCCTGCGTGATAAAAATCAGCAGTCACTCCCCTATTTTTCAATTGTTGGGAAATCTCTTTTGTCTTCCTTCTGCTTCTGACATATATGATTCCAGAACCAGTCACATTTTTCACAATCTCGTTAAGCTTTGTTAACTTCCCTTCCTCATGCAAAATAACATAAGCTAAATTTCCACGGCTAAAACTTTTTTGAAAAACATTCTCTTTTTTAAATTCTAATCGCTCTTGAATGTCTTTTACGACTTCAGACGTCGCCGTTGCGGTCAATGCTATAACTGGTGTTTTTGGCATTAATTCTCTGATGTTGACAATTTCCAAATAAGGTGGACGAAAGTCATATCCCCATTGTGAAATACAATGCGCCTCATCAATAGCCAACAAATTTACTTTCATTTGTTCAATTCTAGCTCTTGCCAAATCAGAAGCCAAACGCTCAGGAGAAAGGTAGAGGAATTTTATTTTTCCATAAATACAATTATCAAAAGCACGATCAATGTCCTTATAATGCATCCCTGAATAAATAGCGACCGCATTAATTCCTCGTTTTTTTAAATTATAAACTTGATCTTTCATCAATGCAATCAAAGGAGAAATTACAATACAAATTCCTTCTTGCATCAAAGCTGGAACCTGAAAACAAATAGACTTACCTCCACCAGTTGGCAACAAAGCAAGCGTATCTTCTCCATCCAAAACAGATTGGATAATTTCATCTTGCATGGGTCGAAAGGCATCGAATCCCCAATATTCTTTTAATATTTCGCTGGCTGATTTTGACAAAAGATTAGATTAGGTTAAACTTCAATAAAGCATGTTTAATAAAAAACAAAGAAACAGCTATTTTAGGAAAAAGGGAAATTCAATATTTATAAAACTCAGTTAGTAACTTGAAGTCACCTGATAAGGAGTAATTAACATCTTAATCAAAAAAAAGCACCTATTAATAATAGGTGCCTCAAAACATTATCTATGGTAATGTTAATCATCAAAAGTATCTTAGTTATTGTTTATGTATTTATTTTAGAACGTAGGACATCCCATTGGGCGTCTTCTTCGTTTTCCGAATTGATTGTTAGACGATAAATTATAAGAGATTGTTAATCCTCCGATAGCATACCAATCTTTATTCTCAGCATCTCCTCTTTGTGCACCTGTTTCTTTTGGAATTCCCGAAGGATTGGCTAATTGAGCAGCAACCTGTCCATACCTTTCATTCATGATATCATCCGCCACATATGTAGTACTTACATCATCTAAATAATCAGTAGTCGTTTTTCTTAGACCAGCTTCGAATCCAATATTAAATCTATCAGTCAAAGCCACCTTTAATCCAAAACCAAATGGAAATGCTATAGCAACTTTTTTATAAGGCTTTCTTTCAGGAAATTCAGCAAGTCCTTGCCCTTCAGTACGCAACGGTTGCAATTCTACCCATTCTCCATTATGCATAGCCTTTGGATTAAAATTGACCATTCCAATACCTGCAAAAACATAAGGGCTAATTCTTTTAGTCATAAATATTGGATCATATCCTAAAATATTATATTCTAAAGTAAGAGCTGATTCAACGAAGACAGATTTGAAATGAAGATTTCTTGCTTTACGTCCTGCCCCTTGAGAGTCATAATCGCTTGCAGAAAGTCGTCCTACAGAAACACCTAATTTTGCCGTAAAATTATCGTTAAAATTATATCTTAAAAAACCGCCAACAGAGTATCTAAATTCTCCATGACTAATTCTTTGTGTAGTTGGATTAAGATCACCAGAGTAGGTTGAAAACCCTCCGATGGCACCTACTTCTAGGTATTGAGAGTTGGAAATGGTAGGTAATAAGAAACAAATTGCGATAATGTTAATTAAACTTTTCATGGTCGTGATTATTTTATGGTTTTATTGCAAAAACACATTGTGACGAACTCCGTCACCTATTTTGATAGTAAAGAAAAATGATACTTGAAATCAGAAATACCAGTTTTATTTGATGATTAGTCCATTACAATTGGGTAATCTGATTTCTAAAAATGAAGTGTTCTTAAATGCTTGTGGAGGATATAATAGAGGGGGAACTAAAATGCCAGAACCCATTAATAAATGGATTCTGGCATTAAATATTCAAAAACCGTTCTCAAAAATCATTTTTTCAAAAAAAAATAAAAATGTTGAAAACTTTTTTGAGAAATTCTTTAAAATGTTGGACAGCCGGTCTTACTTTTTCTACCTCGTCTTCTACTCCCAACCAGGCCGTTATCTAAGAAATTTCTGGATAAAGTGACTCCTAAAAATGCATACCAATCTGATACTTTGTCATTCCCTCTACCTCTACCTGCTTCAATAGGCTCTCCTGAGCGATTTGCCAAAGCAGCGGAAAGTGGATCATTTTCTAACAGAAGAGATTCTTCAACGTAAGTCATACTCACATCATCAATATAGTCAGTAAAGGTCATTCTGATTCCTCCTTCAACTCCTAAATTCCAGGTATCGCTAAGGGCAAACTTTATACCTCCCCCCATAGGAATCGCAAAACTATTCAAATTGTAAGGTTTTCGATCAGGGTAAGCCGAAAGACCTTGACCTTCAGTACCTAGCGGTTGAAGTTCCACCCAATCACCATCATATTCTGCTTTTGGGTTGTAATGAAAAAGCGCAATTCCAGCAAAAACATATGGAGACCATGGTTTTTCTAAATTATAAGGCTCATAGCCTAATATGTTTATTTCAAGCATTAAGTTTCCTTCAAAAATATTAGATCGAAAACTTAGATTTCGAACTTTTGAAGCTTCGATAGTTGATTTTGAATCTTCTGCAGAAAGAATTGCGTAATTAAATCCAGCTCTTGCTACAATGAATCTATTGAAATTATATTTTCCAAAAATTCCGACCATTGGATTAATTTGGCCTGGATTTAATCGGCTAGTACTTGGAGACAAATCTCCTTGGTAAGCTGAAATTCCAAGCGTTATTCCCAACTCAGAATGTTGACTAAATGATAAAAGTGGAAGAAGAAAAAGACTTAGAATTAAAATTATGTTCTTTTTTGTCATGATGTGGTTAAGGTTTTTGCAAATTTATTTTTTGAAAAGGAAGATCAATCCTTTTTATAATAAGAAATTAGAAAAAGGTAATCTTTATAAAACTTAAAGCAATCTTATTTATTTGAAACTGTCTTTATTTTAACTAAAGCATCAAACTGTTCAAATTCTGTTGATTTTTGATCAATATTTGCTAAAAAAGATATTTGGAAAAAGACAATTTGAGGATAAAGATTAAAATCCAATAACATTAATCATATATTGTGCGTTTTTTAACGGATTTTATTAAAGTTTGTTTACATCACAAAATTAACTAATTACATTTTTAAAAAATAATAAATATGAATTTGACGCAAATTAGTCTCATTTTTTACATTTCAATGCTAAGTATTGTTTCAATCAATGCTCAAGATTCTCCCCCGCAAGGATGGTGGCGAATGGATGCTACAATGGATAATTACAATGGGGTGAGTATTGAAAAAGCTTATGAGACAATTTTGAAAGGAAAAACCTCTCAGAAAGTTATAGTTGCAGTAATTGATAGCGGAGTTGATGCAAAGCATGAAGATTTGAAAAATGTTATGTGGGTCAATAAAGGTGAAATTGCTGGAAATGGTATTGATGATGACAAAAATGGATATGTAGATGATATTAACGGTTGGAACTTTTTAGGAAATAAAAATGGGAAAAACGTTGAACATGAGACATTAGAAGTAACTCGATTATATGCTAAATACAAATCTAAATTTGACAATGCTAATCGAGATAAACTTTCAAAAAAAGAGAAAAAACTGTATGATAAATATTTAACATACAAAGAAGAAGTTGAAAAAAAGCAGAAAAGTGCTCAAAAACAGTTAGACGAGTTTAATGGATATGCTCCTTTCGTCATTAGCTCTTTGAAAGCTTTTGGAAAAGCTATGAATGGAAAACCTTTGACTGATGAGAACTTGGCCAATGTGAAAACAGAAGAATTAAGTCCAGAAGCACAACAAGGTTTTGCGATTCTTCAAAATGTAAAAGGTCAAGGTATGACTGTCGAAAGCGTGGATGATATTGTTGACGTGCTTAATCAAGAAGGAGATCATTACCGAGGAAGAGCAGAATATATGTATAATTCGGATTATGATTCTCGAAAAATAGTTGGTGACAACTATGCTAATTCTTATGAAAAAGGATACGGTAATAATGATGTAATTGCTTCTGACCCAATGCATGGAACGCATGTAGCTGGAATCATTGGAGCAGATAGAACTAATGATCTGGGTATAAAAGGTGTTGCCAATAATGTTCAAATTATGGCAATCAGAATTTTAGCGGATGGTGATGAAAGAGATAAGGATGTAGCTAATGCTATTATTTATGCTGTTGATAATGGAGCGAGTGTTATCAATATGAGTTTTGGAAAAGGACATGATTGGGATAAAAAAGCTGTCGACAAAGCAGTAAAATATGCTGAAAAGAATGATGTTCTTTTAATTCATGCTGCTGGAAATGATGGGAAAGATAATGACTCAACTGAAAATTATCCAAATGACTCTTATGTTAAAAAGAGATTTCTGAGAAAGAATAAAGTTAAATATGTAAAAAACTGGATTGAAGTCGGTGCAGCTTCTTGGGAAAAAGGAGAAAAAGTTGCAGCTCCATTCTCTAATTATGGCGCAGATAAGGTTGACGTTTTTGCTCCAGGAATGCAAATTTATTCTACTACTCCTGATGGTACATATCAAAATCAACAAGGAACTTCTATGGCTTCGCCAGTAGTTGCAGGTGTTGCTGCTGTTTTGAGATCTTACTATCCAGCATTAACTGCGGAACAAGTAAAAGATATCATTATGAAAAGTTCGGTACCTGTTTCAGGTCAAGTAATCAAACCGGGAACTGATGATGAAAAGGTTCCTTTTAAAAGTTTGGGACAATCTGGAGGTTTGATCAATGCTTATGAAGCACTTCAAATGGCAGCCAAAACAAAAGGAAAGAAAAAAATTAGTTCACCTAAAGCTTAATTTTTCTTCAACCATATAAGAAATATAAGGGCATATAAGTACTAACTTATATGCCTTTATATTTTTTAGATTACGAGTACTAAAAGTTATTTCGCTTCATCTAGGATTAAGTCTAAGATTACTTTTTCGTTTTCTCTCAAAACTGTAATTTTCACCTCATCATTGGGTTTATAATTTTCCAAAATTAACCTTAAATCATTTCTAGAATTAATAGGATTTTTATCAATTCCAACAATCACATCTCCTAAAATAATTTTCCCAAATTGGTCTCGATAGGTTGGTTTAATTCCAGCTTTTTCTGCTCCACTTTTCTCATTTACATTCATCACTAAAACACCTTTGATTCCCATTCGAGATAAGGCTCGTTCAGGAGCTAATTCAATTCCTAAGGTCGGTCTTAAAATTTTTCCATGCTTAATTAATTCTGGAATTACCCACTTGACAGCATCAACTGGAATAGAAAATCCAATCCCTGCATAGGCACCTGAAGGACTGTAAATGGAAGTATTAACTCCGATCAATTCACCTCTCGAATCTAGTAATGGGCCACCTGAGTTTCCTGGATTAATTGCAGCATCTGTTTGCACCGCATCTTTAATGATAGAACCATCTACTCCATTTATTTCTCGCCCCAAAGCACTAATCACTCCCGTTGTCAAAGTCTGATCGAATCCAAAAGGGTTTCCAATTGCATAGACAGATTGGCCAACTAATAAATCATCAGACGAACCAACGGGGATAGGTTTTAATAAATTATCTGGAGCATCTATTTTCAACACAGCTAAATCCTTTTCAGGAGCAGAACCAACTAAAGTTGCTGCCCAAGTTGTCTGGTCTGCCAATGTAACTTGTGCTCGATCTGCCCCTTGAATCACATGAAAATTAGTGATCACATGACCATCTTCATCCCATACAAATCCTGAACCAGTTCCCCTTGGGATTTCAGTTACATTCTGAGACCAATAGTCTCTCCGTACATTTGATGTAGTAATAAACACAACACTTGGCGTAGATTCTTCAAACAGCTTTATTGTTGCTAACTCGCTATCATTCAAACCTTTACGACTAGCAATCTCATCAATACTTTCTCTTTCTAGTCCTAAGATTGGTTGAGTTAAAGTAGTGTCCTTTGCTTTCCAAGAACTACCAAGCAGAAATCCACCGACTAATAATAATGCACCAAAAATAATTTTAAAAAATGATTTCATAGTAATTTTATTTTGAAAAAAACTCAATAAATCGAGCGGCAAAAATAAAAGATTATCCGCAATTTTGAAAGTGAATTTATTATCTTACGCCTCCTAAAACCAACGAAAATTAAACTTAATAATTTTACGATGCCGGAACAAACTAATACTGATACATCTAAATCTTCTACTGAATTTTTAAGTAGCATTTGGGATTTTTTCTATAACCTTTTAGATTTAAAGGATGGTTTGGACAAAGAGGGAACCATCATTAATATTAAAAGTAATAAGGAAATGAAAGGAGCCAATGCTTGGCTTCTGATGTGTTCTATATTAATTGCTTCCCTTGGGTTAGACTTGAACTCACCTGCTGTAATTATTGGTGCCATGTTAATTTCACCTTTGATGTCTCCAATTTTGGGAATTGGATTAGGCATTGGAATCAATGATAGAAATACCCTAAATGTCTCAGGATACCATTTATTGATTGCGATTGGGATTGCGTTATTTACAAGTACTTTATATTTTTCTATCACTAGTTGGTTAGAAATTGGAAAAGGATTTACAGATGAAATTAAAGGCAGGACTAGTCCAACAATTTTAGATGCAATGGTCGCATTGATTGGAGGATTAGCAGGAATTATTTCTAGTTCCCGAAAAGATAAATCCAACGCTATTCCGGGTGTCGCAATTGCTACAGCTTTGATGCCTCCGCTTTGTGTAACGGGTTATGGAATTGCTCAATTTTTTGGTTACCTAATTGGAGCAGAAAATATCAATCTGGACTTTGCGAATATAATGTTTAACTCATTTTTCCTTTTCGTATTAAATGCCACTTTAGTTGCTTTAGGAACTTACTTTATTGTTCGTTTTATGGATTTCCCCTCTCGATCTTTTGAATCAACAAAAGAAGAAAAGCGCTCTAAATTTATTTTGTATTTTACAAGTCTTGTTCTTTTAAGTGTGAGTATTTTTACCACCTATAGAATCATTGAAGACAATAATAAAATAGAAAAAATAGAAACTTTTATTCAACAAGAATTAAACGATAGTAGAGTTATAACCAAAAGTATTACTAAAAATTTTGCCAGTCAGAAGTTTGAAGTAAAAATTAGTTGCATGGGAAATTTGGATAAAGAACAACAGATTGATTACAACCAAATGCTAAAATCTAAATATAAGGTGGATGATGCCATAGTTACTTTCACCACTCCGAGCAATGAAGAACTAAATAGAATAGAGGCAGAAAGTGATAAGGAAATTGTAAGTGTCAGAACTGATATTGCCAAGATTAGTAATCGACTTGATTCATTAAACATTTATCATCAAGAAGTTCGAACCAAGACAGAAAATGAAACTATTACCAAACTTAAATCTATCGCATTAAATACATTTGAATCATTGGAAGATATCAAATGCTACCTTCCCATTGATAAAAAAGATCCTCCGGCAATAGCTGTACAATGGAAAAATAAACCGTTGCCCAAAGACATCAAAGACAAAGAAGAGAAAATCAAAAATTTAGTTTCAACCTTAATGGATTTTGACACTTTGATTTTAACTAGTTATTAAAAAGAAAGCTTCCAAATTATTAAATTTGGAAGCTTTCTTTTTCAATATTTTATACTTAAGCCCACTTCTCTGTGGCGATCATGGCCTTGGGATAATCCAAACCTAATTTCAAATGAAAGTCATTTTGCTCATCATCTGAAAGAATATCTGGGCGATGGATTTTCTCCACAGGAAGTTCAGAAAGTTCTGGCAACCAATTCTTTACATATTCTCCATCTGGATCATACCTTCTTGCTTGCGATAAGATATTAAAGTAACGATTCTCTCTTGGATCACTTCCCACGCCAGCAATATAATTCCAGTTTCCCCAATTTGAACAAGGGTCATAATCAATCAACATTGACTCAAAATACTCCGCCCCCATTTGCCAATTTACTTTTAAATCTTTTACTAAAAAACTCGCCACATTTTGCCTTCCTCGATTAGACATAAAACCAGTTGTCGACAACTCCCGCATATTAGCATCAATAAAAGGAACACCCGTTCGACCTTCAATCCAAAGCTGTAACAAGTCTCTATTATTTTTCAAATCACCATCAACTTCTTCTTTTGTTCCTCCTCTTTGAAATATTTTATTCTCATGTTTCTTCCCCATAAATCGGAAAAAATCTCGCCACATCAATTCAAAAAACATCCAATAAGTTGAATCATTCTTAGTACGCTCTGCCTCATATCTTTGTAGTTCCCAAAAGATTAATTTAGGAGAAAGACAACCTTGCGCCAACCATGCAGAAAATTTTGAAGAATAATTGGAGCCTAATAATTCATTCCTAGTTTCTTTATAAGTAGCAATGGCATCTGTATTCCAAAAATAATCTTCCATCCTTTTAAGAGCTGCTGTTTCGCCACCCTTAAATGCATACACAGAACGCTCGTCAACCTCTTTTTTCTCATGACCAAAATCTACTACACTCGGAATTTCACCAACCTCAATTTCACAAGTTAGTGGTTCAAATTGTTCTGTAGGTGCAGCCAAAGGCTCTCTAATTTTTACAAACCTTTCAACCTCTTTTCTAAAACTACTAAAGCTGTCTGGACAATGCGGAACTGGAAAAGGAAGATCTCCTGTGTAGTACAACATTTTTCCACGTGAAAAAATAATCTCCTGACCTATCGACCATAGTTTCTTTTCTAAAGCATCCTGAACTCTTACTTCTTCTTCTGTTCTTTCTCGATTACAAAACACCCAAGATGATTTAATTTCTTGTGCTAAACTGAATATTTCCTCCTCAGGTTTTCCAACTCTAACGATTAAATTACTACCCAATTTTTTCAAAGAGTTCCGCAAGTCTTCTACACTTTCGATAATAAATTGAGCTCTATGAATCTCTGTTTTTTTAAAACCAAATTTCGTTTCTCCCTTGAAAACTCTTTCATCAAAAATAAAAATAGGAATCACTTCTACTCCACTTTTCATTGCATGCAATAGAGATTCATTATCATGCAATCTTAAATCTTGTCGAAACCAAACGATGACTCTTTGCTTTTTCATATGAACATATTTATTAGTTTTGAAATCGTTACATGTGTAACAAATAAAACCACATTAAGTTGGATTTTTTTTAGCAAAAACTAAGGCGGGTGACGTATTCTTTTTCTATCAATTTTTTTCTTACAAAAGGTAAATTCCTCGGCAGGCAAAGGTAGGGATTAAATCTTTTGAATGTGTAGGAAAACTCATTCTAATATTGATTCCCCAGTTATTATTTAGAAAAAAAGTCCCTCCAAAATTAACTAAAAATGAATGCTCCTTTTTCCAAACAATTTGATTCGACACATCAATATTTTCTGCTTCAACTTTATAATCCAAAAGTTGAGCAAACGTAAAACCTGCTCGTAACCATCCTTTGCGATCACTCCATTCATCACTTTGCAGCAATTGATAATTAAGCTGAATCGGTATTTCAATAAAATTTAATTTCACCTTCGAATAATTCAAATCTGGAAAAAAATCTACTTTCAAATAATCGCCATTTTGACTCCAAAGTAATTCTAATGAAACATGTAAATGTTTTGTTACACTAGCAATTCCAATAGCTCCAGCATTCCAACCAATAAAACTATCCAAACCTTCTCCTCCTAAATCTGAAGAATTCAGTCCTGCAATTAATCCAGCATTAAATCTTTTTTTATGAAAAAAATCTTCCCCGTTTCCATTTTGGGAAAATGAAAGAATTGGAAAAAGAAGGGAGAAAATGAGTAGAAAGAATCGGTTATTCTTTTTCATTTGGAAATAAATTTATCTCAATATTCACAAGTTGACTTAAAGTCAACTTGTGAATAGAACACTTACTTCAATTTTTAATTTACATGAAATTTACCTGACTGCTTCCCCTCCTCATTCACTACTTGGTAAACATACATTCCTCCTGACCAACTTGACAAACCAACTTCCAACTCCTGACTTCCTTGAGGCAAATTGATGGATTTCAAAAGTTGCCCTTGTAGGTTAAATAAATTCATCGTGGCATTTTTTCCTAAATTTTCATATCGAATATTGAGTTGGTTTTCGACATTGAAAACTTGGATTTTATTCTTTTCAAAAACACCTTTTTCAACTGAACTTGATTCACCCGTAAATGGAGATTTTGCCAAACCATTAAATTCTGAATTTGTTAATGAGAAAGAAACTGAAGTAAAATCACCAGCAAAATAAATCTCTTCTTGAAACACCTCAGCTGCTCGTACGGACTTGTCAAAGAACGCTCCTAATCCACCTAATCCAAATCCAAAATCTCCTCCAACTGCAACAAATCCCTTTGCCATAACAGTACTAAAAAATGGTTGAATATCCCCATAGCCATAAATGGTTCCGTTATGTTCCATAAATCCATGAATTCGATTCTCGCCTTCATCATAACCTATTTGTTCAAACATATTATACTCCCAAAATCCTGCATTGAAAATTCCTAAATCATACTCATGTTCCAAATTTCCTCCCGTATAAATTTTTCCATCACTCCCATGAAAAGTGGTTTCAACAGATTCCAGCGCATCATCAAAACCAGTTTCCCAATCATTATTATACCAATAGCATAAATTTTTTGTGGAAAAACCATTGATACTTGAATTCGAAATATCAGGCGCAGTTTCTGTAAAATTTCCACCAATCAAAACACGACCATCAATATTTTGTAAACTACGAACTGGGCCATTTACCGCAAAGGCATCATCTATGTATTCATAAGTGATCGTTCCTGGAATAATTCTCCTCGCATAATTATTCCACTCAGGATTTGTCCCACTTGATAGTTTTGCTAAATATTTAATAGGCTGGTTATCAATATTTTGGAAATCTCCACCTGCTACTAAACCACCATAGTTTAATAAGGAATACACCGTTCCATTCATTTCCCCATTTTGCATACTTTCCCAAGTCGTTCCATTCCAAAATGCAATATTGCAAGGAGTAATATTTCCATACAAAGTAAAATTTCCTCCAATGTAAAATTTCCCTTGTGATTGAGTTGCAATTGTAAAAATCTCCCCTTCTACTCCATTTCCAAACGTCTGCCAATTTTCGCCATCCCATCCAATAATATTATTCGCAGCAACACCATCAACTTCTGAAAAATTACCTGCCATAATGAGAAGGCTTCCATCTGCACTCGTTTTCATCACATTAACTTTTCCTTCCACTCCTCCTCCATTTCCAACTTCTGAATATGATTGAGAAGCAGCTGGATAACCTGGCTGAATCCAAGCTAATTCTTCGGTGGAAAAACCATTTTCAGTTGCCCATAAATTTATTTCTGGAAATTCGATTTCTAACTCAGCGAGGTAAGCAAAATTGTTTTCCCTTTTTATCTTTTCCACCAAATCTGTTGCTCCACTTTTTTGAATCAAATGTCCAACTGCACAAGCAGTTTCCAAATGATCGACAAAATAAGGTTGACGATTTTGATGATAAATATTTTTTGGAAAAACACCACTTGCGGCATATTCTTTTAAAATATCTAGGAAGTGATTTCGATTCAAAGTTTGAGTTGAAGTTAATTTTGTAACAATACGTTCCCGTAATATTTTTTCTACCAAAAATAAATGCATCTGAATTCTAAATTGATCAGAAGGAAACGAAATTTCATTTTCCAAGATCTCCAAAGAAACATTTTGCTTCGACCATTCTTGATTAACTTCATTCAAATGCTGGAAAAGCGTTTGCTTTTCTTCAGGCTGAATACTTTGTGCAAAAATGATATTTGCAGAAATCAATAAAATTAAAAGAAGTACATTTTTTAATGTAAGAAAAGGAAGGGTAATTACTTTTTCCATAGCGTAGGGTTTTGGTGAAAAATAAGGTCAAGCTAATTTACAACTTTTAGTGCTTATTTTCATTTGGGAAAAGTAAAATTACAGTCTTTTTGGGATTTTGATTTTTTGCCACAGATTTTTATAATCTTATCCCAACTGCTTTGTGGGAGAAATCATAAAAATCTGTGGCAAAAAAATTAATGCAACGCCGCCCGAATTTCCAAATTATCAATAATCTCTCCTTCTCTCTCAATCCACCAAGCCAATCGATCATAAACCGTTTTTTCATCAAAATAATTAAGCGCCATTTTTACAAAAACATGACCATGCTTAGCTTCTGACGCCCAAAGAATTTTGTAAAACCGATGCATCTCATCATCAGTTTGAGCTTCTGAAATTAATCTAAAACGCTCTGCTCCTCGAGTCTCAACAACCGAAGCAATTAACAAACGATCCATAAACCTTTCTTCCCGACCTGAGTGACACAACTTCAATAATTCTTTTAAATAAGGGTCTGCACCAATCGAATGTTGCAATGGAATTCCATTTTTCGCCATCAATTCATACACCTGTTGAAAGTGCTCCAACTCCTCAATTCCAATCTCGATCAACTCAGGAATAATCTCTTTTCGATCTGGATATTTTGCGACAAAACTCATTGCCATGGCAGAAGCTTTTCGTTCACAATCAATATGATCTTGCAAAAAAGCAGGGAAATCAGCCATCACCGCATCTACCCATTCTTGCTTACTCGGAACTGCTATATCTAAATTTAACTTCATCTTATTTTATCTTTGAAATGATTTTATTGTAGTGTTTTAATTCTTTTTGCAAATGTAACAATTGAAAACTTGAACTCCTAGAATTTCACAATGGAAACAAATCATACGTGGTGGTCTGCTTTAGCTGACCTTAGAAAAAAGATAAACTACTTGTGGTAAAATAACTTTAAGGTCAGCTAAAGCAGACCACCACGTATGGTTTGTATTAAAAATTTTATTACATTTCATTTTTAAACTTTTGAAATCAATATATTAATTTGATCAACTTAAATCAACCTTTACCGAACTGGTCCATTGAATCCATTTTTGGAAATGAGGTTCCCAATAATTCAGATTTCTTAGGAAAACCAACTTTGATTTTAATTTTCAGTTTGGGTTGTCCAGGTTGTGTAGGAAGGGCCATTCCATTTGCAAATCGAATGGTTTTTGAAAATGGAAAAAATATAAATGTCCTTGGCATTCACTCCAATTTTGAAGGAGTGGATTTTACTCAAGAGAAATTTGAAAAAGCTAAAGAGGATTTCTTTATTCGATTTGATTTTTTTAAGGATAAAAATTTCAACACTACTTTTTTGGATTATGGAGCAGGTGGGACACCACATTGGTTGCTGTTGGATAAAAATGGAAACTTAGTTTATTCCATTTTTGGATCAGATCCAAATAATGCACTTTTGCGATTAGATTTAAAAATTAAAGAACTTTTTCAATAAAAAAACAATTTAACGATGAATAATTTAAAGGATTTAAAAATAGCTACTCTCGTTCATTTAATTGAATGTCCAGAAGAAAAATCTAAGTTTAATAAAAGTGAATTAAATATAGAATTGTCCTCTCGAGAAATTTCAGAACCAGAATTAAAAAATATTATCATCAAAGAAAATGAAATGATTGCAAGAACGAATTTGGAAAATGATGATATCACAGAGGAAAAAGTAAATATGCATCAAAGTCATTTTTTATCAGAGGAAGAGGTGAAAGAAATTTACATTACTCAATTAGAAGAGTACATGAAATATCGAGAAGGGTTTAGATTTAATGTTTGGCAATATGCCCTAGGTGGAATCTAGAACGAATTGACTTTTCATATAAAAAAAATACCATTTTGATATACAACGGCTCATTAGAAGAATTTTTATTCGCTGCAGAAATCGTCCCTGAGCGAATGTATATGTTTGACCAAGATTTACAAACTGGGTTAAGTGTGATTTGGAATGTTGGAAAAAAAGCAACCTTCACGATTGATAAAACACCAATTACGATTGGAAAAAATTGCATCATTTTTATAACTGGTTTTCACACCATAGATGATTATAAGTTTGAGGGACTTCGAGTGATTCAATTTAACAAACCATTTTACTGTGTCGAAAATCATGACAGTCAAGTTGGTTGCAAAGGTTTACTTTTCTTCGGAGCATCCTCTGTCCCTAAAATCAAAATCACCAAAGAACGAAGTCGAGCATTCGAATTACTTTGGGAAATTTTAATTATGGAAATTGAGGAAGAAAACGATGAATTAAAAATAGAAATGCTTCGAATTTTACTCAAAAGATTTTTGATTCTTTGTGTCCGAATTTTTAAAAACCAAAACTATGTCGGCATCAAAGATAGTACAAGTATAGGACTGATCAGGGAGTATAATTTTTTAGTTGAAAAATATTACAAGAACAAAACGACCGTTGCAGATTATGCTAAGATGCTTTTCAAATCTCCCAAAACACTTTCTAACCTTTTTAAAAAACATATCAACAAAACGCCTTTACAAATTATTTCTGAAAGACGATTATTAGAAGCCAAACGTTTGCTAAAATATACAGATCAAAGCATTCAAGAAATTGCAGACGAACTTGCCTTTAGCGACATCCAAGCCTTTAGTAATTTTTTCAAAAAAAACACCACTCTCACTCCTACTGCATTCAAACTACTTCATCACAAATAGGAATAATTTACAAATCAAAAGGAATTTTGATTTGCATCACATCTAGCAATTAGGCCTAATTTTGTTTCTTTTTTAAGTCAAAGTAATAATTCAATTTTATTTATTTTCCAAAAAAATAAAAAAAAACAAGGGAAATATTTACAAATCAATGGGAACTTTGATTCAGGAGAAAACAAAGCTTTACTCATATCTTTGCACTATTAATAAACAAAATAAAAAGGAGTAATCATGCTAAACTGGAATGATGTAATCAAATACGCGAACCATGGAAATATTGCCCCTGATCGACGAGTTGAAAAAACTGACGATGAGTGGCGAACACAACTCTCCGAGGAAGAATTTCGAGTGACGCGAACCAAAGGAACGGAAGGTCGATTCACAGGAGATCATTGTTCAAGATATGATCCGGGGATTTACTCTTGCGTTTGTTGCGACACAAAATTATTTGACTCAGGTGAAAAATTTGACTCCAAAACTGGCTGGCCAAGTTTCACTCAACCAATTCTACCTAATGCTATCAAATATGAAAAAGATGGTGGATTTGGAATGGTTAGAATCGAAGTCATGTGCAACGTTTGTGATAGTCATTTGGGACATATTTTCCCAGATGGACCAGCTCCAAGTGGTTTAAGATATTGTATTAATTCTGTTTCACTAAAACAATTAGAAGATGAAAAATAAACATTTAGCAACATTCGGCGGAGGATGCTTTTGGTGTATCGAAGCGGTGATTCAAAAGTTAGAGGGAGTCGAAAAAGTAGTTTCAGTATATACAGGCAGTCATGTCCAAAATCCAAATTATCGATCAGTTTGCTCAGGGGTAACTGGTCATGCGGAAGTAATTCAAGTTACTTTTGATAAGGAGAAAATGAGTTACAAAGAACTAGTAACCATTTTTATGACGAGTCATGATCCCACTACTTTGAATCGACAAGGTGCAGATAAAGGCACTCAATATCGTTCGATTATTTTATATCATGATGTGGAACAAAAAGCAATTGTCGAAAATGTTTTGGATAATTTAAAATCAAAATTTCCTTCGTCAATCGTAACGGAGGTAACTGCTTTAGATATATTTTTTTGAGGCCGAAACTAAGCATCAAGATTATTATAATCGAAATTCATTTGCTGGATATTGCCGAGTAGTGATTGATCCAAAGATTCAAAAGTTACGAGCGCAGTATGCTAATAAAATAAAAAAAGAAATTACTCAATAAAACAAAAGGAGTTTTAAAATGAAAAATACCGATCTAAAATATGGCATCGAAGGGCAACTTGCTCCAGAACTAAATGTGAGTCAATGGGTAGATAAAAATGGGAAAGAAATAGCTCAAATTAAGTTGTCGGATTTTGAAGGAAAATTTAAAGTGATTTATTGCTTCCAAGCTTGGTGTCCAGGTTGTCACAGCGTAGGATTGCCTTCGTTACAAAAAATGGTTACAGCGTTGGAAGGAAATGATCAAGTTTCATTTTTAGCTGTTCAAACTGTTTTCGAAGGTGCTCATGCGAATACTTTTGAGCGCATGGTTGAAATTCAAAAAGAGTATGATTTGAAAATTCCATTTGGTCAGGATGAAGGTGATGCGACTTCTCAAAACATCAGTCATATCATGAAAAATTATCGAACAGGTGGAACACCTTGGTTTATTTTAATTGATAAAAACAACCGAGTGATTTTCAATGACTTTCATTTGAATACTGAAAAAGCTATAGAATATTTAAAGACTTTGAGATAGGTTATTTAGATAAAAAAGAGGGTTGGGTTTTGTTCCCAATCCTCTTTTATTTTTTTCATCAAAAATCACCGACTAGAAATGTGAATAATTTTTCCATCATAATTTATTTTGATCGTGAAAGCCTTACTTTCCATCACTCTATCTGAGCTTCTCCCCTCCTCACCATTCTTAACTACATCTGAAAATAAAAATGAAGTAACGCTTTTCCAAAAGCTGGATGAATAAATGAACAGTTTAGAGTGAAATCAATCTCAAAAAATTTCCTAAATTTGAGTATCCATTTCAATTAAAAAATTATTCATAAAATGCAACCACTAGCGGAACGATTGCGCCCCAAAACCTTGGATGACTATATTGGTCAAAAACATTTGGTGGGCGAAGGAGCAGTTTTGAGAAGAGCCATCGAATCGGGGAATATTCCTTCGATCATTTTGTGGGGACCTCCAGGTGTTGGAAAAACTACGCTGGCAGGAATTATTGCTAATACTTTGGATCGACCATTTCATGCTTTAAGTGCCATCAACTCGGGGGTTAAAGATATTCGCGAAACTATTTTAAAGGCGCAAAAGAATCGTTTTTTTACTGCAGCAAATCCAATTCTATTTATTGATGAGATTCATCGATTTTCCAAATCACAACAAGATTCATTATTGGGAGCTGTCGAAAAAGGAATTGTTACACTCGTGGGTGCGACAACTGAGAACCCTTCTTTTGAAGTTATCTCAGCTTTACTTTCTAGATCGCAAGTTTATGTTTTAGAACATTTGACCAAAGAAGATTTGATGCAATTGATTGACGAAGCATTGGTAAAAGATGAATATTTAAAATTAAAAAATGTCGAAGTAAAAGAGTACGAGGCGATGTTGACTTTTTGTGGCGGTGATGCACGGAAGTTGTATAATATTTTGGAGTTGGTTTGCAATTTTGCTGATAAAGAGGAAAAACTAATCATCACCAATGAACTTGTAAAGTCATTGTTACAACAGAACATCGCTATGTATGATAAAGGTGGCGAACAACACTATGATGTCATTTCTGCTTTCATTAAAAGTATCAGAGGAAGCGATCCGAATGGCGCAGTTTATTGGTTAGCTCGTATGGTGGAAGGTGGTGAAGATGTAAAATTTATTTGTCGGCGAATGATGATTTCTGCATCGGAAGATATTGGTTTGGCGAACCCAAATGCGTTGTTAATGGCAACGACGTGTTTTCAAGCAGTTCAAGCAGTTGGATTACCTGAAGCGAGAATTATTTTATCTCAAACTGCTATTTATCTAGCGACTTCTCCTAAAAGTAATTCTGCCTATTTAGCCATTGGCAATGCGCAAAGATTGGTTCGAGAAACGGGAGGACTTCCTGTTCCTTTACCTTTAAGAAATGCGCCGACTAAATTGATGAAGAGTTTGGATTATGGAAAAGAGTATAAATATGCGCATGACATTAAAAACAACTTTGTGGATTTAGAATTTTTACCAGAAGAAATTTCTAAATCAAAATTTTATGAGCCGAGTGAAAATTTGGCGGAGGAAAAAATTAGGCAACGATTGAAGTCGATGTGGGATGGAAAATATGGTTATTAAAAATACAATTAAGAAAAAAGCATGTCTTATAATAAAAAAGAACTGATAGAAAAAATTACTGCTGCCTCAAGAATTGCTTTCAAAAAAATTCTTGAAGAAAAACCAAACGAGGATTTCTTTTCCTTTGTGCTATTAACTGTAGATGATGTATTGAGTTGCTATGCCTACGCCAACTCAACTGAAAGTCATTTGAAAACAATGCTCACCAATAATATAGCAACAAATTCTAAAGAGGAGGCTTATTACAAATGGGCTCCTGTTGAATGGGAGTATTCAACTCTTTCAAGAGAAGAGTTTGATCCTGTTTATTTTTTATCCGAAAAAATTCAAGATGAATTAAGCGAAGATTCTTTTTATAAATATAAAATGGACCTCATCGATTGTATGGAAACGGCACTAGGACAATTAGATCAAGAAGGCATTTTTGGAACAGGTGAAAAACGAAACAAAATTACTTTATTTACTACCATTTCCGATTCATTTTCTACAGATGAAGTGGAGGATCATTCTTCCAAAAGATTAAATTCGTTAAAAGTTTTTGAAAATTTTAAAACACGATTCAAATAATTCAATTGGCTAAACCAATGAAGTAACTCTCTTTTGGAAATCTATCTAAATTCCTCCTTCCTATTTCAAACCGTTATTTTAGAGTCTCAAAATTTTGCTTAGTGGAAAACTATTCCTCTTTTTTTTAGTTTAAAATGAAGTAAAAGTCTTAATTTTGTTCGCTTTTAATAAAAAGCAATATTGAACAATTTTGAACGTACATTTTACCAAATCACAAGCGAAAATTCGCAAATAAAAGATGCAGATTTTCCTGCACGTCAACACTTTATTTAACCATTTTATAATTACAGAAAAAAATATCAAATGACTGAAAATACAGACGCATTTTTGGAAAATCTTCAAATGATTGAACAGAGTGCAAAGGATTTTGCAGAAAATCACATCCGACCTTACGTCATGGAATGGGATGAAGCACAACACTTTCCTATCGAGACCATGCGTAAATTAGGAAACCTTGGATTCCTTGGAATTCTCGTTCCTGAAGAATATAGTGGCTCAGGTTTAGGTTATCAAGAATACATTTCTATTTTAACTGAAATTGGAAAAGTTTGTGGCTCAATCGGTTTGTCCGTAGCTGCTCATAACTCACTTTGTACTGGCCATATTTTGGCTTTTGGAAATGAGAAACAAAAGAAAAGATACCTTCCAAAATTAGCAACTGGTGAATGGATTGGTGCTTGGGGATTGACAGAACCAAATACAGGTAGTGATGCTGGTCGAATGCAATGTGTAGCGGTAAAAGACGGGGATCATTGGATATTGAATGGAGCAAAAAATTTCATCACTCATGGAAAGTCTGGAGACGTGGCAGTCGTGATTGCTCGAACTGGAGATTTGTTGGATAGTCATGGGATGACTGCATTTGTTGTGGAAAGAGGAACACCTGGTTTTGAAGCTGGGAAAAAAGAAAATAAATTAGGCATGCGTGCTAGTGAAACGGCGGAGATGATTTTTAGCGATTGCAAAATCCATGAAGGTCAAGTACTTGGAAATGTTGGTGATGGATTTATTCAATCTATGAAGATTCTAGATGGTGGTCGAATTTCGATTGCTGCTTTATCTTTAGGTATTGCCAAAGGTGCTTACGAAGCATCTGTAAAATATTCCCAAGAGCGGGAGCAATTTGGAAAACCAATTTCTTCTTTTCAAGCGATCAGTTTTAAATTAGCTGATATGGCTACTAAAATTCAAGCTGCTGAATTATTGACTCGTCGAGCTGCAGATTTTAAAAATGCTGGTAAGAAAATGACGAAGGAAGGTGCAATGGCAAAATTGTATGCTTCAGAAATCGCGGTGGAATGTGCGAATGAAGGGGTACAAATTTTTGGAGGTTATGGTTTTACCAAAGACTTTCCGGTTGAGAAATTTTATCGTGATTCAAAGTTGTTGACAATTGGAGAAGGTACTTCTGAAATTCAAAAGTTAGTTATCTCTAGAGAAATATTGAAAGGGAATATTTAATTGAATTTCCTTTTTATAAAAAAATAGAACGGTCATCATTTTAATTAATGATGACCGTTTTTCAGTACAGGCGAATTCATTCGCCTAATAATATAGGCGAATGAATTCGCCTGTACTGAAAAACACATATTGTCAAATTTTATACGAGACAACAATATTAAATTTTCCAAAACCAAATAATTATTTTAGAGAGGTACAATATTGTATTGAAAATTAATTACCTCTCACATGAAAACAATTCGAATCTCCACTTTCCTATTTTTATGTTTTTTCCTTTTTGGAAAAAAAACTATCGCACAAACTCCACAATTAATTATTTCTGAAATCATGTATAATCCTCCCGAGGATGGAACAGATTCATTAGAGTATATCGAAATTTATAACAATGAAAATACAACCGTCAATCTTTCCGGAATTGAATTTGGTCAAGGTATCACATATTCATTCCCGAATATTGAGATTGCTTCTCAAACTTATTTTGTAGTAGCAAAAGATTCAGTTGCCTTTCAAAATACCTTCGGCACTTTTGCCTTCCAATGGGAATCTGGAACACTCAGCAATAATGGAGAAACTTTAGAATTAATTGATGGAAATGGAACTTCTATTGATCTCGTAGAATATCAAAATACTATCCCAACAAATGGTCTTGGCGCGTCACTTGTCCTTTGTGATTTACAGAGTGATAACAATCTATTTACAAATTGGATGGAAGCGATGACTACAACTGGAATTATCATTAATGAAAAAGAAATCATTGCTAATCCATTCGATAATTCATTATGTCCCATCGGTCCAATTATTGGTTTTTTGGAATCTTCTGTCAGTCTTTTGGAAGATGATTTATTGATTGGTGTTTCTATAGTTTTGGAAAATGGAAATGCGAACTCAACTGAAGTTACTTTTCAGCTAGAGTCAAATTCAGATGCAATTTTGAATGAAGATTTTTCTTTAGTCTTGGCTCCTCCGATTACCATTACATTCCCCGCAGGTATGGAAAAAGATACCCAAATCATAACGGTACAAATTATTGAAGATTTCAATATTGAATCGAATGAAGTGGCTAATTTTTCATTGATAAATCCAAACAATGATGGAATCGTAAATCCGATGCATCAAACTTTCGAATTAATTATCGAAGATGATGATGCTACCCTACCCGATTTGATGATTTCTGAAATCATGTACAATCCACCTGAAACGGGTAGCGATTCGACGGAGTTTATTGAGATCTACAATAACGATGTTTTGGATGTTAATTTAGTAAATTATTATTTTTCAGAAGGCATCAATTATACCTTTCCTGAGATCGTTTTAGCATCTGGTGAATATATTGTTATTGCCCGTGATTCCTTGGCTTTTGCTAATTATTATGGTTTTTCACCGCTGCAATGGTCGAGTGGAAGTTTGACTAATTCGGGAGAGATTTTGGAGTTAAGAAATCCAGGAGGAAGTGTCGCAGATGTGGTCGAATATTCCAATACAGCTGCATGGTCTGAACTCGCCAATGGTATGGGCGCATCGCTAGTCCTTTGCGATGTCAATACAAATAACAATGATCCTACAAATTGGAATTCCTCTATTTCTGAAACTGGAATTATGATTGAAGATTTTGATTTGATGGCTGACCCAAATATGGAAAATAATTGCTTCGTCCCTTTATCTCAATTTCCGATTCGAGAAATTGGAGTGATGACAACAACTAATAGTGATGGCGAGATTGATTCTTTAAATCGGAAATGTGAGTTACAAGGTATCGTTTACGGAGTGAATTTTAATGAAACCAATAGTGGATTGCAATTCGTTTTGATTGATGGTTTTGGTGATGGAATAACGGTTTATAACAATTCAAATACATTTGGATATTCAGTTGTTGAAGGAGATGAAATAATGATCCAAGGGACGATTACTCAATTTAATGGATTGGCTGAAATCATTCCTGACACTCTTTTTATTTTATCAAATAACAATACACTTACAAACCCGACAGAGGTGACTTTACTTGATGAATCAACAGAGTCTCAATTAGTTGAAATTAAAAATCTTACTATTGTCAATCCAAGCGATTGGGATAATTCAGACCCAAATGGTTTTAATGTAGAAGTAACAAATGGAACAGATGTTTTTGAAATGCGAATCGATCAAGATGTTGATTTATTTGAAATGGTTGTTCCTGATTTCTCTTTTAACTTGACTGGTTTGGGTGGACAATATGATTCGGATAATCCATTTTTGGAAGGTTACCAAATCTTGCCAAGATACTTTGAGGATTTGGAAATGATTACTTCTACTTCAGATTTGTCTTCCGAAATAGAAATAAAATTTTATCCAAATCCAATGGCTGACTTTTTGAATATTGAAATGGATCAACGAGTAGATAAAATTGAGGTTCATAATGTTTTAGGACAGATAGTTTTCCTCGATAAGACTCCTAATATTTTGGGGGAAATAAATACCCAAAATTGGAAATCAGGAATGTATCTTATTTCTGTTTTTTTCAAAAATGAGAAATTGACGTATAAAATTTTTAAATAAATTATATGCTACCTATAAATGCGATGATTTATTTCATTGCATTTATAGGTTATTTTTCCAAAAATAATCTTACTTCCAAACATTTTTCTAGTTTAGTGGTTTCCTTTGAAATAGTTAATCCACTTTAGAGCATGTATTTAGTTTTTCCCAATTTTAATCTTTACAGTTTAACCTTATTAATTTTTGTTTTGCAAGGATTGATCTTTGCCCTACTTTTGCTCAAAAGGTATTTTAGTAAAAATCATTTATCAGACCTATTTCTTTCTCTCTTGTTAATTATCTCCGGTTATCATTCAACCACTTACATTATTGGATTTATGGATTGGTATGATACTTATCGAAATACAAAAATTAATTATTGGCTCATTCATTTCCTTTTTGCCATCGGCCCGCTCATTTATTTTTATATCAAAAGTTTGACGCGACCATATTTTAAATTTAGGAAAATAGATTCTTTACACTTTTTACCCGCCCTACTCTATTTTATTTATCGCGTTTCTATTTTTATTTATGATGCTTCACTTCCCGGTTTTGACAATATTCAGAATGGATGGTTTATCAGTAAAATTCATGAGTCGTATATTTCACCAGTTTTAGATATCATGATAGATTTGAGCAGAATAATTTATTTATTTTTAGCAGGAAGCCTGTATGTCAAATATCGAAAAAGCATCGTTCAATATTTTTCCAATACCTATAATGTAGAACTAAATTGGTTAAGAAATTTTTTAATCATTTACACCGCACTTTACATTTTCGGATTATTTATTCAAATTACCGATTACTCTTTTTTCGAAAATTATTGGAAACAAAGATGGTGGGCATTTTTGGCTGGTTCGTTGACGATGGTCTATGTTGGGATGATGAGTTATTTTTCGGATTTGTCAAAATTGTATAATTTGCAAGCTCCTAAAGATTCTTCGACAGATGAAAACTTGGATTCTGAAACTAAAGATGAAGGAATTTCCAAGGAATTAAAAACACGAGTTGCTTCATTTATGGATACTAAAAAACCTTATTTGAATCCTGAAATTACATTAGCTGATCTAGCTAAAGATTTGCAATTGAGTTCCAATCAATTATCGCAAATTATTAATACTGAATTTGGAAAAAACTTCAACGAATTCATCAATGAATATCGAGTAGAAATATTTAAATCCAAAGTCAAAGATGAATCTCTTCAACACCTTTCTCTCTTAGGAATTGCCTTAGAATGTGGCTTCAATAGTAAGGCTACTTTTAACAGAGTTTTTAAGAAAATTACCCATGTTTCTCCTTCTGAATATTTAAAAAGTATTAATTAATTATTAAAGTTTATTCTAAATAGGATTTTAATTTACGTGCGCACGCACGTGGTAAAATAAATTTTGAAAAGAAAAAATAAATCATCATAATGTTGAATGAATTATTTCAAAATAAGAAAACGACCTCGACAATTTCTAAGTGTAACAGGATTACAAGTTGAAGAATTTGATTTTCTCTATTCTTCATTTTACGCTCGATGGAGAAATTTTTATCGCATTCATACAATCGAAGGTAAAAAGCGAAAAACTCCATTGATTAATTCTGATACGAAGACGAAGACTTTACCAAGTGTCGAAGAAAAGCTTTTTTTCATTCTAGCTTATTTGAAAAATCATGGACTTCAAGAAATGACAGCTGCTAGTTTTGATTTTTCTCAAAGTCAAGCCAGTAAATGGCAAAAAGTGTTACGTCCGTTACTTGAACAAGCTCTGGATGATTTAAAAATGCTTCCACAACGAGATGGAAAAAAAGTAGCTGCTACCCTTGAAAAACTTGGCGTAACAAGATGTTTTCAAGATGTAAGCGAGCGATTCATTGAAAGACCAGCAGACCAAGATACACAACAAGAATTTTATAGTGGTAAAAAAAAACGCACACCATAAAAAACAATTTTATTACGATTGAATCTCAGTTTGTTGTCTATGTAAGTCCAACTCATCAAGGTACAATGCACGATAAAAAAATTGCGGATGAAGATATCGTCAAATTTCCTGACCACATTCATTTGTTTCAGGATACTGGTTTTCAAGGATTTTGTCCAAACAATGTTCACCTTGTCCAGCCTTTTAAAAAACCAAGAAATGGTGAATTAATTGAAATTCAAAAATGGTTTAACCGTTATGTGGCTAAGATCAGAATTACAGTTGAACATGCTATTAATGGAATTAAAAGAGCTCGAATTGTCAAAGATAAATGCAGACACTTTCGCCAACATTTTAGAGACCAAGTTTTAAATATTTGTGTCGGTCTACATAATTTTAGAGTCTGTAGTCCTTTTAGAAAATATCAATCTAAAATTAAATGGGGCTTACAACCTCATTCAGAATAATGTCTATTCTCCGCTATTTTCTCTTTTCATTTTTTTTAATAGATTTCTTGATATTTCCTTTCCTACAAAAAGAATTTTCCATAAAAATCAATTATCGGCAATTTTGAAGTCTCAAATCATCATTTTGAGTCGTCTCAAATTATTTTAGGGCGATTTCATTAGGCTTTCAGGGCATCTTTGAGTCATCATTAATTCACAAATCAAAATTTAAAAAGATGAAAAAGACATCAAAATTCGCCGTTCTTAGTTTTCTATTTCTATTGAGCAACTTATTAGTTGTATCCATTTATGCTCAAAATACCGCCGTTCAAAACTCTGATTTTTCAACAATCAACCAACAATGGATTGGTCAATTGCAATACCTTAATTATGGAGATGATAAAAGTATGGTTACGATTCCATGCTCCTTAAAAACAGATTTTACTAAAGGAAAAATCACTTCAATTATTGAGTTTGATGAGTTGGATAAGAATGGAAAAAAGATGAAAAATAAGGCAAAATTTTATCTGTCAAAAAATGGGAAATATTTTATGATGGATAAAGAAAAATGGGAAATTATTTCGACTGAAAATACTGCAAAAACAATCCAAATTATCGCTTCAAAAAAAGGAAAAGATAATGACCGCTCAGCTGAAATGAAAATTACTTGGCTACTTGAAAAAGGAAAATCTCTTTCTTGGAGAAAAGATGTTCGCTATGAAGGAACTAAAGATTTTTTCAATCGGAATAATTTTACTTTTTCCAAAAAATAAAACCTCTCCATCTATTTTTTAATTAAACCATATCTTATAAAAATAATTATCATGAAAAATATAATCATCAAATCATTAATTTTTATCTCTTTCATTTTCCAATTCCAATTTTCTTCCGCTCAAATTAAAGGCAATGGAAATATTATTTCTCAAGAGATTAAAGTCGTCCCTTTTGAAAAAATCCATATCAATTTTCCCGTCACTTTAGAAGTGGACGCCAATGCAGATTATGCCTTGACCATAACTTCGGATGATAATATTTTACCTAAAATTGTTTTAAAAAATAACAATAACAAACTCTCCATCCTTCAAGATGAATGGATTCAACCAACCAAAATGGTTCGAGTAAAGATTGGAACAAAAGACTTAACTTCCCTTGAAATTGGAGGCTATGGAAATGCTAAAATTTTTAATTTAAACGAAGAAAAATTAAAGGTGATCAATTCCGTTGGAGAAGTTACGTTGATGGGAAATGTAAATGAATTAAATTTTGTCATCGAAACTGGAAATTTGGATGCATCAAAATTAAAAGCGAATAAAGTGAACGCAGAAATTTGGAGTCATGGAGAAGCGGTGGTCAATGCGACAGAATTGTTGGAAGGAAAAATTTCAGAAAATGGAAAAATCGTTTACTTAGGAAAACCAAAAACGCAAAATTTGGATTTAGGGGAAGAAGCTGAAATGATTTCAATGGAAGAAAACAATGTTCAAAAAAAGAATGAAACGTCGGTGAAATATATAAAAGTGAATTTGAGAAATAATAAATTTTCAAGGATTCACACTTTTGTCAAAGGCCCGAAAAACAAAAACTTTAGCTATGGGATGCCTTTTAATCCAAAACAAACTAGAGAAGAAAATTATCCTGTTGGAACTCAAATATTTAAAGTTAATAAATTAGGTTCTCGAAAATTATTGGTAACGATTAAGCCTGAAGACGAAGGAAAAACGGTAGATCTATTTACTTCGAAATAATTTTCCCTGAAAAATTAAAAAAAGATCAGAAGAAAAATCCTTCTGATCTTTTTTATTTTGCAACTCTTATTTTTCCATTAAATCAATTAATCGCTTTTGTAATTCTTGATTGGGATATTTTCCAAAACCAGCTTGAACATTATCGTTCATATGTTTAGCTTTTGAAGTTCCTGGAATGACACAATTGACCGCGGGGTGAGCTAGAATGAATTTTAGAAAAATTTGCCCCCAACTTTCCGCCTCGAATTCTTTCGCCCAAGTTGGAATTTCTTTTCCTTTCATTTTTTCAAATAACGAACCTCCTTCGTACGGGCGATTAATCAAAACGGCAATTCCTTTATCTTTTGCCAATGGTAAAATTCTTTCCGCTGCATCCCGAACGGCGAGGTTGTAATTGATTTGGATAAAATCAATTTTCTCGGTTTTCATAATTTTTTCCATTTCGTCATAACCACCTTTGTGATAATGAGTGATGCCGATGTTACGAATTTTTCCTTCCTCCTTCCATTTTTGCAGAGTATTTAAATGAGTTTTCCAATCAACTAAATTATGAATTTGCATTAAATCCATCGGGTTCGCGCCCATCAAATTCATGGAAGTGTACATTTGATCGATACCTTCTTCTTTTCCAGTTGTCCAAACTTTGGTTGCTTCAAAAATTTTATTTTTTATTTCTAACTCTGCTGTTAATTCGCCTACTACTTTTTCAGATTTGCCATACATCGGAGAAGAATCTATAACTGATCCACCATGCTCTACTAATATTTTTAAAACTTCTTTCAATGGATTTCTTTCCGCTGGATTTCCACTTACATCAAAACTTTGCCAAGTACCCACACCAATCACAGGAAGCATTTTTCCACTTGAAATAACTTTACGTGTGTTCATTAGCGAAAGCGTTTTATTTTTTTGAGCATTAAAAAATGGAGGAAGTATTACTGAGGATGCTGCAAGAGAAATCCACTTCGTTGCTTCCCTTCTTGAAATTTCATTCCATGATTTTTCCATAATTAATTTTTTTAAGCTTTTAAATATTCACAAAGTTATCACAAAATCTTAAAACTTTAATCGCAAGGATTTTAAGAAATAAAATAAAAAACACTATAACCACTTGACAATCAATTAATTACGATGGATTAATTTAAAAATATGAAATACCATAAGAATCATATCTAAATTATCTATGTCTATCCAAAGACATTTGAATCCATCACCTTGTCTTAACCTTGGATCGAAATCGAAAATAATTTATCTCATCAAAATCAATCATTATGACAAAAGTAAAACTCTTATCTCTATTTTCCTTGCTCTGCTTTTTCGGCATTGGAAATAATCTACACGCACAATGTGAATCGACTACCATCCAAACTTCTGCAGGAGCAACGATGGCTTACACTTGCCCAGGCGATGGGAATGACGACTTAATCGACTTTGAAAATTCTGGAAACGAAACGACTGATTATGTATATGTGGCAACCGATCAAAGCAATAATATCCTTGGCGTAAATCCTACTGCTACATTTAATTTTGAAGGTGCAGGAACTGGTACTTGCTACATTTGGGGATTTAGTTATACAGGAGACTTGACTGCTCAAGTTGGAGATTATTTATGGAACACGCCTATCTCAAATGGTTGTTTTCAAATTTCTGATAATCGAGTAAATGTGGTTAGAGATACGCCTGATGGAGGAACTGTCAATAATAATGCTGGTAGTAATTCTATTTCAGTTTGTACAACAGATGAATATTCAGATGTGGTAAATTTCAATAAAAACACCTCATCGAATAGTGCTTACACTTATGTGATTACAGATGCGGATAATAATATTTTAGGAATGACCAATGAAAACAGTTTTGATTTCAATGGTGTTCCTGCTGGTACTTGCCGAATTTGGGGATTATCTTTTTCTGGGAATTTATCCTTGACGATGGGAAACAATGCTGCCACTTCTGATTTATCTGATGGTTGTTTTGATCTTTCAGATAACTTTATTGAAGTAACTCGAATTGATGTAGATGGTGGAACTGTGGCAGATACGAATGGAGCAACTAGCTTGACCATTTGCGCTGGAGATGATTTGGCTGATGTGGTTAATTTTACACACACCACAAATTCAGGGGCAACTTATGGATATATTATTACTGATGACAATAATAATGTATTGGGAATTCCTCCAGGAAATTCTCAAGATTTTAATGGAGCACCTCAAGGAGTATGTCGAGTTTGGGGAATTTCATATACTGGAAGTTTGACTGTTTTTGGAGGAGATAATATTTTAAATAAAACACTTTCTGATGATTGTTTTGATTTGTCAGAAAATTTTATTGAAGTTATTCGAACTGGTGTGGAAGGTGGAACAGTTTCTACAACTGATTCTGAAACAATGGTTTACACTTGCCCTGGAGATGGAATTGATGATGTTTTATCTTTTATGCATTCTTCTACGACTGGAAATTTCGCTTATTTAATTACTGATACCGATGGAAATATTTTAGGATTACCTCCAGGGAATTCTCAAAACTTTGAAGGTGCTGGATCTGGAACATGTTTAGTTTGGGGACTGTCTTATACTGGAGAAATTGCAGTAATGGCTGGAGATAATGCATTGACTTCGGCACTTTCTGATGGTTGCTATGCGCTGTCTTCAAATTTTGTAACAGTTGTTCGAGACATGCCTGATGGAGGAACAGTAAGTACTACTGGTGGTGCAACGACAGTTTATACTTGTCCTGGAAATGGAATTGATGATGTGATTGAGTTTGCTCATGTTTCAGGTTCTAACTCAAATTATGCTTATGTGATTACAGATGAAAACAACAATATTTTAGGGATACCTCCTGGGAATTCTCAAAATTTTGAAGGCGCTGGTGTTGCGACTTGTAGAGTTTGGGGATTGTCTTATACAGGAGATATTATTGCAGGCGGTGGTGACAATGCAGCAACGACCACTTTGACTGATGGTTGTTTTGAGTTGTCTGCTAATTATATTACCGTTGTTCGGGAGCAACCAGATGCAGGAACTTTAGATGCAAATGGAGCAATGACTGTTTACACTTGTCCTGGAGATGGAAATGATGATGTGATTGAATTTACAGCTGATGGTTTTAACCAAAGTTATCAATTAGTGATTACCGATGAAAATTATAACATCCTAGGATTACCTGCTGGAAATTCTCAAAACTTTGAAGGTGCTGGTGTGGCAACTTGCTTTGCATGGGGAGTTTCTTATACTGGAAATATTGTGGCTAGTGCTGGTGATAATATTTTTGGAACACAATTTTCAAGTGACTGTTGGGATTTTTCTGACCCAGTAAAAGTAATTCGAGATGTTCCAAATGGAGGAACTGTCAATAATAATTCTGGGAATAATGAAGTGATCGTTTGTACAACTGATGGGAATGCTGATGTAATTTCTTATACACATACTACTTCATCTAATAGTGCTTACACTTATTTAATTACTGATGCTGATAATAATATTTTAGGAATTCATCCTTTACCAGATTTCGATTTTGAAGGTGTACCTGCAGGAGTTTGTAGAATTTGGGGATTGTCATACTCTGGAACATTGACTGCTATGGTTGGAAATAATGCAGCAACCTCTACCCTTTCAGAAGGTTGTGCTGAATTGTCTTCTAATTTTATTGAGGTAACTCGAACTGATGTAGATGGAGGAACAGTTGCTATGCCTTCTGGTGCAACTTCAATAAATACTTGTACTCAAGATGGAAATGCTGATGTTATTATGTTTACACATGCTAGTAATTCTTCTTCAAGTTACCGATACATAATTACGGATGACAATAATAATATTTTAGGATTACCTCCTGGAGACAGTCAAGATTTTGATGGTGCACCTGCAGGAATTTGCCGAGTCTGGGGATTGTCGTATACCGGTGACGTAACTCTTTTTGCAGGAGATAATATTTTAAATAAATCTTTGTCAACCGATTGTTATGATTTATCTGACAATTACATTTCAGTCATTCGAGAAGATTGCAGTATGATGGATTGTACTGTCAATAGTGGAAATATTGCACCTGTGGATGCAATGATTTATAACAGAGTTGTTGTTGCAAATCGGGCGTCTGGAACAATTAGTGTGATCGACGGAGATGCAGGAACCTTATTGGAAAATTATGAAATGCCAAATGAAGGGCAACCAATGTATGTAGTCCATAATTCTAAAAACAATACTGTACTAGTTGGAGATTATAATGGACAAGTGGTTGCATTTGATGGGAAAGATTTTTCTGTCAAAGGTGTTGCAACTGCAGGAGCTGGAGTTTTTCATATGTGGCTAAGTCCTAATGGAAATCAGTTATGGGTAAATAACGAATTAGATAAATCTGTTTCTGTTATTAATCCAAATACTATGGAAACGATTATCACCTTCGATATTCCTTCGGATTTAACTGACGCTGGTTTTAAACCTCATGATGTAATTGTTTCCCCTGATAATAGTTCAGCATTTGTAACGATGATAAATGGTAGTGAGCCAATTAATTATGTGGTAAAATATGATGCTTCTTCTTTTAGTGAAATTCAACGTGCACAAGTTGGAGGAGATCCTCATGTCGCACTAACTTCTAGTAATGATCTTTTATATGTAGCAAGTCAAGATGCAGGTTCTTTGCAAATATTAAATCGTTCTGACCTTAGTTCAGTAGCAGAAGTTGCAGTACCAAATGCTCATGGTTTAGGCATGAATTCAGAAGGTACTTATCTTTATATTAGTAACATTTCGGATGGCGGTGTGGGTGCAACTTACACACTAGATATAGCGACCAATACTTTAGTTGGTTCGCCAGTAGATGCACCTTACGCTGCTCCACATAATTATTCTGTAGGTAGTAATGATTCAAAATTATACCTCACTCATAGCGGTGGCTCTTCTGACAAACTAAGTATTTATGACCTTTCTCCTACTCCTACTTTAGTGAGTGAATTAACTTTAGGATTGAATCCTTTCGGATTGGTGGCATATCACTTTGCAGAGACTTCAGTTTATACTTGCCCCGGAGATGGTGTAAGTGATGCATTTGATGTTGACCTATATAATAATACTGGATCATCTGCTTGGGTAATTACAGATACTGATGGAAATATTCTTGGAGTTCCTCCAGGGCCTCCATTTGATTTGGAAGGTGCAGGTGAAGGAACTTGTGTAATCTGGCATGTTAGTCATGGTAGTGATTTTGGTGGCGCAGTTATGGGTAACAATGCATTTACGGATTTGACAGGTTGTTATAATTTATCTAATCCGATTACAGTTTACAGAGATACTCCTGATGGAGGAACTGTTCAAACTACTTCAGGCGAAACTGAAATTGCCATTATCGCAGGAGATGGAATTGATGATATTATTGAGTTTGAAAGTTTAGGAACTTCCAATTCAAAATTCACTTATGTGATTACTGATGACCAAAATAATATCCTCGGAGTACCTCCTGGGAATTCTCAAAATTTCGAAGGTGCAGGTGTTGGTGTTTGTAGAGTTTGGGGATTGTCTTATACTGGAAATATTTTAGTAGGTGCTGGTGATAATGCAGCTTCGTCTACCTTGACTGATGACTGTTTTAGTCTGTCTAGTAATTTTATTGAAGTAACACGTTCTGCTAGCTTCTCTAACCCTGGAGGAAATACTTTCTCCGCTAATAAAACAAATACTAATAACATTGATTTATTAATTGCCCCTAATCCAGCAACCGATTTTATCAATGTAAATATTGATAGAAATTTTACACAAAGCTCAACTGCGCAATTGCAAATATTAAACTTGCAAGGTCAAGTTATTTTGAATCGTGAATTTGATGTAGAGGAAATTTCTGCCAATGGATTGGAATTAAATATTAGTTCGTTTAACGCTGGAGTTTATTTCATAAATTTCAAAGCAAATGATGAAAATATCACTAAACGATTTGTGAAACTTTAATTTATTAATGATAACTAATATGTGATTAAAGCTGTTGACCTTCGGGTCAGCAGCTTTTTTTATTCAGATAATTTGATGAAAAAAGTCTGGATTATTTTACCCTTATAATAAATTCCAATCTGAACACTAATCTTTTCTACCTCTGATGTTCCAACTTTTTTTATCAGTTCTTGGATCTCAACCTTTTCAAATTCATCCTTTTCTACCTCTTTTCTTATTATTTTAAAACCAACTGCTGATACATTTAATTTTAGCACTAAATCATCACTTTCATTTAAATTTTTATATTGAGGTGTAAATTTCAATTTATGAAAATCTTTTAATGCTACCTTTTGGGTATCAACCTCTACTCCATTTAATGATAAATCAACCTTCCAAATTTCAACTTCTTTCCCTTTTGGTCTTTGCTCAATAAAATTTCCATCTTCCCAAATTTCAATATAATTTATATGACCATATATATTATAATAGAGCCATTTTCCATCGAGCATATAGCAATAACCTCTTTTAAGTATATCGTTCCAGTTACCCGTTGGATTCTCTTTATATTCTCCATGAATTTTCAACTTCCCATTTGGATAAAATTCTTTGTAGTACCCCACTTTACAATCACCACAAGAAATCGATTCTGATAGTAAAACCTCCTTTTCATCATAGGTCTTTAAAATACATGGACAACAATCCATCATATCCTTAAATGCGTTATGATATTTATCATAAGTAGATTTATTAACCCCTTTATCATTAACTTTATATCTAGCCTTACCGCCTTGAGTTGACGAACTAGTACTAACTGAATAGAATTTTACAACTTCCAAATCATTATAAACACTACTTGAGTCTATTTGAGAATTAAGATTTATTGCAAATAAAAATATTAAGAACCATGGAATTAAGTCTTTCTTTTCCAAAAAATTAGATTTCATAATAGCCTTATTTTTCAAGTTGATATAATCATTTTTTTAAAATTAAATCCCCAACGAATCATAAACCACTACCTTTTCCCAAAGATGTTTACACTCCTCCACAAAAACTAGATGAGGTGGTTCCGTTTGATATTGATCTTGATCTTCTTTGGATGTAAAAGAACAAATCAAAGAATAAGTATAAGAATTGTCAACCACCTCCCTTGGCGTTTCAGCAGGTTTTCCTATAAATTTAGTTTGTACAAATTGAGAAGCATCCAAAAATTTCTTCAAAGATGTTTCAAAAATATTTCGATCGGATTCGCTATTTGGATTTTTAAACCAAAAATAAACGACGTGTACAAAATTGTGATTCATGCTGTTTTTGTTTTGTAAAAAAGAATGCCGTTAATCTATTAAAGATTAACGGCACTTTTATATTTTTTTAACAAATTCTTTTAGAAAAAATTAAAACGCATTCTCTACAAACACTTCTTCCAAAGAATCATCTCTTTTATCTAATTCATACATCGTAATGGTTGCAGTCACCGCAGCCAACAATGGTGCTAAAAATGCTCCCAACACCGGAAGCAACATCAATACATAAACCACAATTCCAATTCCTATCGACACGCCAGTATATTGCCGAGTATATTTAAAACTCTGCTTAATACTCATGTGAAAAATTTCATTGTAGTTATCAATAATTACAAAACCCAAAAAGAAACATTGAATAACAAAACTGAAAACAGGTTTGACTACTCCAATTCCTAAAATCGACAATCCAACACCAACCAAAATCGTAGTAAGCGTCTCCATCACATAAGCAAATAGAACAACTTTAAACATTCGAACCTGTGCCTGGATAAATGTATTAAACGTGGCATCAGCTTTTTCTCCTGTCAATACTTCCAAAGTCTTTCGAGCAAAATGAAAGATCACTACTTCCGACAAAATCAAAATCGCATACTTAAATCCACTCATCTTAAAAAGATCGTAACCTTCATCTATCGTATTACCAACCAGATTTCCTAAAGTATTAAATGAAATTCCTTGCTGTGAAGTTTGATTAAAGAAATCATTAAAAACTCCTGTAAACTTCAAACTCACCAAAATTCCAATGATCATTAAAAATTTTGTCACCCAGCTATAATCCAAAAAACCATTCCATAACTGATTTTTTTTGATAAAGGGTATCACCTCACGATATTTTTTTATCGTAAGGATAAAATCTCTTTTGAAAAATTGTAAGGAAGTAATTATATCCATCGCAAAGTTTCTCGTTATTTAAAATTTGTAAGTTGATTGTTATAGGTTTCATAACAATCAATTTACATTTGAAATTCTATTCAAATAAATTTTTGTAATTATTAGATTCACCATCTTGGCGAGCCTCCGGTCGAGCAACCTCACTATTCAAATCCAAAGTCTCCGTAGATGAACCATCGCCCATCAACAAAATATTACTTCTCTTTTCATACTCTTCCAACATCTTAATTCCTTCTTCCTCGAACACCCCATTCTGCAAGTCAATCGAATCCATAAAACCAGAAGACATTTCCATGAATCGCTCCATCTCTCCTACTTTATTCGCCACATCATCCGCTACTCTTTCCATCGCCATATCAAACATCGCTCTTTGATCAGGATCTCCAGAAATGACACTCATCGCAGATTTCATCGCTGAGTGAGAACCTCGAATCGCTTTACGTTCTTGCTTTTTCAATTCTACATTATCCACGGTATCTTCTATCAGTATCTCAGAATTTTGATACATTTTAGAAAGGATTCGATACAAAATTTGCATTCGATTATGCAATTTATCATATTTCGCATTTACCTCTTTTAGTCTTGCAGCTTTTCGACTTGACAAAATCATTTGCTTCTCCATTCCTTTTTCTCTCGCCTTGCTGGCCAACTTCATATTCGTATCAATCTCCTTTGCATTGGTTTCCATGATCGTTTTCAATTTTCGCATTTGACCTTTGAGTCCACCAATTTGTTCACTCATCTTGCGAAGGTTACTTTTCAAATCATCCACATAACTTTCCAAAACTCCAATAGGATCAATGTTCACAAAAACACCAGTCACCTTACGCATCACACTTTTATACATATACCAAATAAGGTTTCGCATTTTAGGATCGAGGATCATATAAAGGACTGCTCCTAAGACTGCTAAGGTTGCTACCAACCCAATTGTCCCTGTAACAAATCCCATAATTGCACCAATATTAGTTGCAATTCCGTAGCCTGCCAATCCTAAAAAAGCTAATAAAAAAACCGCTCCAGTCACCCCTTCAGGTTTTGACCAAAATGATTTCTTAGTAAATTCACCATTATCGAAAGGAGCTAAATCTGCCATATTCTTTTTATTTATTTTTATGATTTATTCGGTTTAAAAATAATCAGTTCGAATTTATAAATTCTCATGAATACCTTCAATATCTTTTTCTATTTGATTCATCACACTTTGATGAGCGAATTCAAATTTTTCTTTTGCTTGAGTAATTTTCTCCGTCGCTGCACTAATTTTTTCATCAGCCGTATCAATAGTTTTTTGATGTTTCCCGATGAGACCTTCTAACTCTTTAATTTGAGTTTTATATTTCTCAATTTGCACTTTCAGTTTTTCAACTTCTTCTTTTTTCCCCGCCACATTTTTAGTAATTTGGTTCTGCATGGCATTCCCAAATTTCTGTTTCTCTCCATCCAAAATCTTTTTGTAATGAGCGGCAGTTTCTAACAATTTATCTTTTGTCAATCCAACAGTTGCTGCCGTGGCATAAGCAGATTTCATTGCCGTTACCTCATCCAAATTCATTTGTGCCAAAGCTGCCATAGACTGCTTAAATTCGATATAATCAAACCCAGGTAAATTATTTTTTTCCAAAGCATCCGTTAAGATTGAGATACTTTTTTCATCCAACAAATGATTTTCTCCAAATAATGATTTAAGATCCTTTGCCATTGTATTTTTTAAGTTTTATTTAAATTTAAAAGTAATTGTTCCACATTCTTCTTGATCTAAACCTTTTGAAAATTTGGCTTGCTTAGCTGCTTCTATTGCCATATTTCTCAGTCTCTTATCAAAGGTCGTTGAACCTCTCTGCGTAAATTTAGCAGTTTTTACATTCCCCTCTAAATCAATACACATTTTTACCACCACAGTTCCTGACTTCGGGTTTTGACCTTTGACCACAGGTGGTTGAATCAAGCTTCTTCCCTTAAAATTACTTTCCGTAATTACATTGTTATTAACTGGTTTTTCTTCAGTTGCAGCAACTCCTGATCGCTCAGTCATTTCTTCTTTTTTGCCAACTCTTAAAGGAATGATCTTCGAATATTCTTCAACTATTTCTTCTTTTGGAGGAGTTGAATTTCCTTTCACATTTTTCTCCGTTTCACCAATATAACTGGAAGCAATTCCACCATCTAATTGAAACATGGCAAATTCTAAAATCGCATGGTCATATTTTTCTTTATCATTTAAATTTAGACTTCTCCTCGCATCATTTTCTGCCATTCTTTTTAATTCAGCGGGTGAATTATTGGTAGGCAATCCTAAATAAACAGGAGATTTAGCATTCATATTTAATATGACCAAAACTCCTTTCATTTCAGAATTCCCTCTTATCAATGATCTAAATTCAACTCCATTCGAAGCTGTAAATATTTTTTTGACTGCATATCCTTCTTTTGTTCCATCGAGTCCCATTTCTTTCTGATAAGCATAACCTTTGGTCAAGTATTTATATTCATCCATCGTCGTCTCACTTTGAGCAAGTAACATGATTGGAAAAAATAATAAAACGAAATTGAAAATCTTTTTCATACTTAAAATTTATTGCATTCAATTTGTCTGGGAATAATTCAAATGCGATTATAAAAAACTAGAATTTTAAAGCCACTTGCAGTATTGTTCGACAAGTGTCCGAAAATAGTCTGCCAACGTAGCTATCAACTTTAATCGGGAGCAAAAAAATACAAAAAAAAAGTCAGGTTTCATAGATTTTCAAGTGCCTAAAATTGATCACTAAATCCAATTCACCGCACTCCCATTTTCCGTTTTTCTCACTTCCAGTATTTCGGGGAAATGCTCTTTGATAGAATTAATGTGAGAAACAATATAAATCTGTCGATATTGTTCTTTCAAATGATCCAAAGCTTTAAGGATTTCGAAACGCCGATCTTCATCCTGACTGCCAAAAATTTCATCAAAACCTAAGAAACTTAACCCTTCTTCCGAACCTGATAATTCAGCAATTGCTCGACTAATTCCAATTCTTAAACACAAATTGGCCAGATCGATTTCACCACCCGAAAATCTCGAAATTGGGTAATATTCACCATCCTCTAAAATTTGGAATTCAAAATTTTCATCCACCGTAATTCCTTCGTATCGACCACGAGTTATTTTTTGAAACAACTGACTTGAAGTATGGGAAATCGAAGGGCGGACTCTTTCCAAAATTTGAGTTTTAAAAGTTTGGAAAATACCATTCAACTCATCTAACTGAAAAAATGATGCCTGACTTTCGGCAATTTGATTTTCTATTTTTTGATGAGCATCTAGCTCTTTTTGAGTGGCTTGCAATTTGGCTTTTACCTCTTGCCAATCTTGTAAATGTTGCTGCCAAATATTTTGAGCATCTTCCTTTTCAATTTCAAGGGCATCCATTTTTTGTTGCACTTCATTAAATTTTCCAGGAGAAAACTTCAACGCTTTGATAGCTTTATTTTGCTCCTTAATGGATTGCTCTCCTTTGGATATTCGTTCTTTTAAGTTTTTAATCTCAGTTAAAATGATGGACTTTTTGGCTACTTCATTTTCGTCTGATTTGAATTGAATAAAGGTATTTTGAAAATCATTAATTGCTTTCTTCAATTCTAAATGTTGCTTAGAATCATAATCTATTTTTCCAAAATTTTCTATTTCAGTTTTGACTAGTTGCAAGTCATTCTGGTTTTCAGCGATTTCTTTTTCACAACTAGAAATTTGGGAAAATACATTTCGCAAATTATTCAATTCTTTTTCTAATTGACGAGCTTCTCTTTTCTTGGATAAAGTTTGCTCTTCTAGTTTTTCTAATTGCAAATTAATTTTAGTCAATTCTTCTTTTTCGTAAGCTTCAATTTCCTTCTGTAGTTTACCAATCGTTTCATCGTAACTATTTATCAACGGTTGCAAACAAGTTGGACAACTTGCCTCTTTCCCTATATCTTGAATATTTGTAACAATATTTTTACGGTCTTCAATCCGACCTTGAATCGTTCCTTTTTGAGTTCTAGTTTTCGCTAAATCCGTTTCGTAAATGTCTTGTTGAGAAATACACTTTTGTAATAATTCTTTTTTCTCAACACCTACTTTTTTGACATCAAAATCTTTGGAAAAATCCTTTTTTAAATCTTGCATTTTTACCTGCAAAGATTTCTGTTGAGCCAGCAACATTTTCTGTTGTTCCAAAAATGATTTTTGACCATCAAACCTTATCCTTGTTTTTTCAAAAATACCTTCTTGTTCTTTTTGTGCTAAAAATGCTTTGATTTTGGGTTGAATTAATTTTAATTCTTTTTCCAAAACATTTAATCGTTCTGCCTCTTGGTTACTTTTCTCTAAATTTTCTTTTAACCTTAAAACTCCTTCTCCCCATTTTTCTAATTCCAAATTGAGTTGATTAAATTGGCGACTTAAACCACTTTGCTCGTCAAATATCTTTTTTGCTTCTTGGTATTTTTTATTCTTTTTCTCAAAACCCGTTTTAAGTTTCTCTTCTTCTTTTTCTATTTTTTTTGATTCTTCACCAAGTGCAACTATTTGACTTTCAACGACTTGTAACTCTTCATCGGTCAATAATAATTTTTGTTGACCTTGCACTTCCTTACTTAATGTATTCCGATCCTCTCGAATTAACTTTTGAATATCATCTAATTTATCCAAGCCGACCATCTTTCGCACCATTCGTTTCCGCTCCTCTCCTTTGGTATTAGAAATGATTCCCAATTCTTTTTGACCTGAAAAAACGGAACGAGTAAACGCATCTTTGTCCATGCCTAACAATCGAATTACTTCTTGCGTCACGGGTTTAGAATCGGTCGCAACCATCTCCTCTTTTTGATTGTATAGACCTGCTTTAGGTGCTAACGCTTTTCCTCTAAATTCTCGTACCACTCTCCAATCTTTTCCTTGTACTTCAAAGGTGAGTTCCAAAGAAACAGATTCCTTTAACTCTACCCAACTTGATTTATAGTGATTTTTATCCAAAGAAATAGTTCCAAAAAAGCATAGTAAAATCGCTTCGAAAACGCTCGATTTCCCTGAACCATTTTTCCCAACAACACCTACGAGTCCTTCTCGAAAATCTAACTCGAGTTTTCCGTATTGCTTGAAATTTTTAAGTTGTAGTTTTTTTAATATCATTTCTTCTAATTCTAATTTTTTCCAAAAAATAAAAACTCATCATCATCCAAATCATCAGTATCAATATTCCCGAAAAGCTCCAAAGGAGCGACACACCCCAGCCTATGGCGAAGCTGTAGGAAATCGTAGGAACCCCAAAATACATAACGTCAAGCGCCAAAGGTGCGCAACATCACTACTCCAGCCCACCACCTAATCCCACATATACCGCTCATCATATTCCATTTTATATTGATCTAAAAACGCTCGATACTCTTCTTGAAAAGATCGTTCTTTATGATGCTCTTCTTGATTTTTTATATAATTAATAACGATGTCTATCTCTTTCGGATTGACTGAAAATGCACCATACCCATTTTGCCAATAAAAATTTTGATACTGATCTCCTTTGGTTTTCATCCATTTAGAAGAATGAGATTTCACTTCTTCTATTAATTTCATTAAAGCTATTTTTCTAGATAGTTTGCAGACTATGTGAACATGGTCTGCAATGCCACCTATTTCTAAGGCAGGACATTCTAATTTGTTGCAAATTCCTGCCATGTATGCGTGCAAGTTATCTTTGATGGTTTTATCGATTAATGGTTTTCTATGTTTGGTTGACCATATTAAATGGATGTAATTTTTGGCTAAGGATTGTGGCATAGTATGTTTTCATTTTTGAGTTACGCCCCTTTGGGGCTTGCTTATTTGGGGCTTGCTTATTTGGTGTTATTTTTTCCACAGGGCTTACACCCTGTGCTGGGATGTTATGCCCCTTTGGGGCTAGGTTGTTTTTGGTTGATGATCTTATTTATTTTTTATACGATTTTTATACTCCCCTGAATTAAATAAATTAAAATAATAATCTGCTTTTTCCGATAGTACATCTGCCTTTTTTTCATCATCAATCTCATTTGAAATAAAACTTCTCATTAGACTAACCAGATTTTCTGATCTACTCTTGAAATCTACTTTTTGCGTTTCTGCAACAATAAACTTACGGATAATCGTAATATGAATTGGTGCAGCAATCATCGCATAAATTTTACGTGTCGATAATTCTACCGACTGGATTGGTGCGATGTCTTCGAGGTGAATACTCAACAAGGCATCTTTTAAATCTTCTCGATCGGCTAGTTTTTGTAACTGCTCTTCTATCTCAGCAATTGATTTATTGTTACAATTTTTTATTTCTTCGACGATCCAATTTCGAGTTGGAATGGGAATAAATTCAGGTACCACTTTTTTCCCTTTTTCCAATTCAATCAGACAAAACCCTTTTTCACTTTTGGCCTCTGCTTCACTCATTCTTTCCGTCGAACCAGAATACCATGCAGTATCCAACTTTCCTACTTTTTGGAAATTATGCCAATGTCCTAAAGCTACATAATCAAATTTATTCAATAAATCCAAGCGTTCTGGTGGGTACAGCTTTTCTCCATATTCATCCATCATAAATGTTTTGCCGATAGAAGTATGCAAAAGTATGATGTTAAACTTTCCTTCCACAGGCTGAATTTTATCCATTTCCTCTAATTCAAGCACATCATCATTGATGTGCGGAACGCCATGAACAACTAAATTTCCGAACTCAAAAGTCTCATACTTTTGACTAAAAATGGGAAACACATTTGGAATAGTTTGAAATGCTTTGAGGATTGGACTGGTAAAAATTGTCTTAGGTGTTTCATGATTTCCAGCAATAACGACGATCGGAATATTAGCTTCGGAAAGTCGAGCTAATTGCTCCAAACCAAAAATCATCGGACGGTTCGCGGGGGAAGGTCGATGGAAAAAATCGCCAGAATGGAGAATCAAATCAGGTTGAATTTCTAAAGCAGCATCTACTACTTTTTGGAAAGCATCATAGACATCTTGTTCTCGTAGATTGATGCCAGAAGGGCTGAGTTTATCTAACTCGTGATAACCTAAATGGGTGTCGGAAAAGTGAAGTATTTTCATATCCGACAAATATATAATTTTGAATTTTGAATGATGAATTTTAAATGCGCATTTTATACACATTCAAAATTCATCATTCAAAATCCTTATTTGTAAGAATGAATATCAGAAGAACCTGATGATTTCAATTTAGTTTTTGTTGGATCGCCTTTGAAGTTTACATCACTTGCTCCACTTGCAGAAACTTCGATGCTTTCGGAAGCGTAAACATTTGAATCTGAACCACCTGAAGCTGAAACTTTTGCTTCTCTTGTCTTGAAATTAAATCCATTAAAATCACTTCCGCCTGAGGCATGTAATTCCAACGTTTCAGCTGAACCATCTAAATCTACATCAGAGCCTCCACTAGTATGGCAATCTAAATGTCTAACTTCTAAGTCTAATTCGATATCAGAACCTCCACTCGAATGAATCGCTAATTCGTCAAATTTCAACTTACCTTTTGACTCTATATCAGAACCTCCGCTAGCACTAATTTTTTCTAAATTGTTGACACTAATAAATACGTGTGCTTTTTTTACTCGCCGAATATTTTTATCAAAATATATTTTCAATTCTCCATTCTTGACTTCTGTCACCAAATATTCAATCGCATTCTCAGATGCTTCTACAGATATAGTTTTTGAGTTGCCTTGTTCTATGGTAAGATCAATTCCTCCGCTAAGCGATACTTTAGTAAATGATTTAACTGTTCGATCTTCTTTAGAAGTTTTTCCATCTTTATCCCACTTTTGAGCTTGAAGTGAAGTGGTTAACAATATGATAGATAAGGTTGTTAGGAGATACTTAAAGATTTTCATTTTTTGACTTTTTAATTGAACTAATAAATAAATTCTCCTTAATGACACGGTGGGGTTTTGGATAGTTGGAATTATGTGGAAGTTTTTTTTCACAATAGATTACGCAAGTTTTCACAGATTAATTTATGGGAAAAGGAATCTGTGAAAACTTGCGTAATCTGTGGTAAAATTATATAACCTCATTCGCGAATTCCAATGCTCTCGTTTCCGACCAAGCAAATTCTTGATTAGGTAACATGAATCCGCAATGTCCACCTTGTCTAGGATTTTCAATAAAAAGATTAGGATGGTTTTTTGCCATCGAAATGGGTGAGCAAGCTGGCGTCAAGATTGGATCATTCTCGGCATTGACCAACAAAGTTGGGACTTGAATATTTTCCATAAAATTCTTGGCCGATGAATTAAAATAAAAGTCATCCGCATCTTTATAATTATTGAGCGGAGCGGAAAAATGTTCATCAAAATCTCTCCATTCTTTAATCTCTTCCAATTTTTTCAAATCAACTAGTCCTGGGAATTCTTGTTCTTTGATGAGAATTTTTTTCTTTAAATTATTTAAAAATCGCTTTCGATAAACTGCATTTGATTTAAGATTTAAAATCTCAGCTCCTTCTTTTAAATCGCAAGGAGTAGAAAATGCCACAGCACCTTTTACCTGAGCAGGAATATCTTTTCCATTTTTCCCTAAATAATTTAAACTCATCGCACCACCCATACTAAAGCCAATCATGACAACATTTTTATATGCTTTTTTTGCTAATGCATGATTAATTACCGTTCCAATATCTTCGATGTCACCATGATGATATAGTCGAGAAGTTCGATTCATTTCACCGCTACAAGAGCGGCAATTCCAGGCGAGTACATCCCATTTATTTTTGGAAAAAAGCTTGGCGGCACCTTGAATATATTGACGATCTGAACTTCCTTCTAATCCATGTGAAAGAAGTACCAAATCATTACTATTATTAAAAATCCAATCTAAATCTAGAAAATCTTGATCTGCCAGTTCGAGTCGTTCCCGCTGGTAATTGACGTTTTTCACTTTTCGAAAAATACCGGGAATGATAGTTTGAAGATGTCCGTTGAATTGGTAGAATGGTGGTTTCTTGTAGGAGGAGTTTTGGATGATTGGCATTTTCTCTAGTTTGCTTTTTACTGTTTTAACCGTTTTATTATTAAACTGTTTTGATGATTAAACATAAGCAATTCAATCATCAAAACAGTTCAATAGTAAAATCTATTTAGAAGCTTGCGCTCTTCGAACGAATCGTTCTGCCGTTGAAGGTTCTACGTATTGTAATTCTACGACTTCCCCATCAGGCATTTTTATGATTCGATATTTCTTTTTAGCATTGATTACTAAATCGTTAAACTTAGTATTATTGGAAACGATATTGAGGATTCCACCTTTGTATCCAAAGAAATAATAAGTGTCACTTGGTGACTTGAGATAAATATAAATTCGATCATCTCCATTCGATGGCATCTTGAATTCGATGAATGCTTTAAGTGTTACATTTACTTCTTCACCATTGATACTAATCAATCCTACTTGATCTTTTTGGGAAACAAATGATTGATAATCAGGATCCCATTTCATTGGCATTTTTCCAAATAAAAAGGAATATGGATTTTGCTTTTTAGGAATGCCTAGTTTAAATTCTGTTCGCATTCGAGCAATCGTTTTATCCAACAAAGTAGTATCTGAAATATATTCTGACAAAGCTTTTTCATAAAATGCTGCATCAGTATAATCTACACCTCTTGCATCAAAACTACTACTTTTAATATCTGCGATAATAAACTCTAACATGTTTTTTGGAATAAAACTTTTGATTCCTGCCATCATATCAGCTTCAACTTGATATCCGAATGGTCCACGAATGGTCGAATCTTGAGCAGATGGAAACATAGATCGTGCCTCTCCTGCTGCGTCAATCGAAATGTATTTTAACTGATCTCCGATGTTTAATTTTCCTTCTGCTTTGAAGCTTCCATCTTTGTTGCTAAAAGTAATTTTATTCCCTTTTTTTGCATTTTTTAGAATTTTCAAGGAATCTCCAAAAATAAATTCGTCTTTCACTTCATCTAATTTGAAAAAACCTTTTGCATCTATAATCGGACGGTCTTTTCTCAAATATTTAGGCATCATCACTCGAGGATAAAGGTAGGCGGATTCTTTACTTAAATATAAACCGGTGTACAATTTATATCCTTCGTAATTTTTAGGTTCATCATAACCGATAATCAAATCATTTTTATCCCCTTCACTATTAATAGAGAACCATTCTCGATCTCTCATCTTATCAGAATCCAACCTGGCAAAACCTTTAAAATCTAATGGCTTCTTATCACCTTCCAAAGTGATTTCTCCACGAAATTCAGTTTTTAAATCGATATAAAAATTATCTGATTCGAGTACTTCCCCTTTGGCAGTAGTTCTCGTTTTCTTCTCACTTCTCTTTCCTTTTCCAAATCGTTTTCCGATGATATTATCAAATTGAATTTCTTGTTTTCTACCTTTTATGTTATACTCATAAAATCCTTTTGCCTTATATGATTTCTTTCCTTCTATATCAACTGTTGCTCGATTAATGACGTGAAGTTTAGTAATTGTATCGCAAACGATTTTACAATTTTCGAGAGTAGACATTTTACCACCTTTAAAAATTTCCAATTTCCCATCATTAGTATAAACTATTGCATCACAAGATTTGATTAAAGGTACTCCCCCTATTTTCAGTTCATTAGATTTTAAATCATAGAAGGCAGTTTCTCCATCAAAATGCAAGGAATCTCGATTCTTACCCGTTGCCACAAAAGAACCTAATTCTCCTGGGGTCGTTTTAAAAGTAACCGCATCCTTACTCATGTCCCAATCAAATGTGGTCAAGGAAGTTTTATATTGATTGTAGGGAAGGTTAGTAAAGTTTCCTTTTTCGTTGGCTTCTATATGTCCTACCTGTTTGTCAAAATTAAGTTTACTATTAACATTATTGGTAGACAAAGCAATTTCACTTGAACCAACAGCAGTAATCGTTAAACTCGACGTATCAGAATCTGCTGAGTAAGATCCATATTTAATTAACTTAGAAGAAAGACTTCCTTTAGTCCAAGTCATCGTCCCATTCCCTCTCAAACCATCAGGTGTCAAAATCAAACTACCAACAATGGTATGATCATTTTCCTTAAACAACTCAAATGGCTTATCCTTCTTAGTAGTAATATACATACTATCCTGATATGGCTTCCAATCAATACTTACTTCTTCTCCATGTGCCTGTGGTACTTCAATTGCACCTTTTCGATCTTCTCTCAAATCAAATAACCTTGCCGTTGCTGTCATTTGTTTTGGTTTAAAAAGAATATCCTCAGAATCTGTGGAAGAGGTCAAATAAGAAATGGTTCCTTTACCCATCATCCCTTTGTTACTTAGGTGAATTTCACCTTTGTAATTTCCTTTTGCTTGATAAGTTGGTAAACCTGCAGGAGGCGTTTGGGTAGTAAAACCTAAAGATTGATCTTCCTCTTGAAGTAATAAAGTTTCTTTGATATCTGGAAAAACTTCTGCTGAAACAAGGTTTCCTTTAAAGTGAATATCATTCTTCGTAAAATTATCTAAGCTATTAAAACTAAACTTATCTAATTTGAAATAAAAGGAATCTCTTTTATAAACTCCATCATGAATTGATCGCTTATCATAATATACATAAGAATAATCCTTCGTATTGAATGATGGAAAAAGATCAATATCATTGGCACCTGATTTATTATCAGGGGCATCTACCAGTAACACTCCATTGGTGTGCTCAATTCTAGATGCTATAGAAATAGAAATAGGTCTCCCCTGTTCATCCTTTGCTTCGGTAGGAACAAATAAATCAAAATACCGAACGGAGTCCAATTTTATAATATACTTTTCATAATCAAATTGAAAATTCTTTCCTTCCAAAGAACTAAAACCTGCAAAGATTTTTCCATTAAAATCCATATCACGATTCTGTTTCATTGTGATGGATTTGTTAGCTGGTTTGATCGCAACTTTTTGGAGTTTACTAATTTCTAAGTCAACCACATTGTTCGCTTTCAAAGATCTATCTTTCATAGAGAAGACAGCATTTGCATCTTTTTCAGAAACTGATACTATCTTAATCGCATCAAAATCTGTTTTCTTTGCCATGGCATCAGAATAGTGAAAAATCTTATCCTTCACATAAATCATTTCGGCATCGATGTCATAATCGATAAAACCACTTGAAACAAATTCGTACAATAAACTTTCAATATTTTTGGTATCAAATTTTGGATTCAACTTTAAGGCGTAATCTCTTGCTTCTATTTCTCTCACTCCTAATTCATCAGACAAAACTTTTAGCGAAACAATAGGATTCACATCTGAAATATTTTGAATTCGCATCAAATATTTTTCATCATAATATTTCAAACTTTCAAAAGTTACTTCATCTTTTCCATTTCCAATCCCAAATTGTTTTTTCCCAATCAATAAACTATCATTGACCAAATTCCAATCTACTTTATCTGCATTGATATTTACTTGATGGTAAGAATCAAAAAATGGGTTTCGATCACTTCCTCTTTTCCCTCTCGAAAGATTCAAATCTTTGGTAGCTATGTCATATTTTAAATTAACAGAAGGATGGTAAATAGAATCTTGGTCAAAGTATAAAGTTACTTTTACTTGTTCCCCCGCGATCCTTTCACTTTTTCGAATTTTAAATAATTGAGTAGTTGCTCGGATGGAAAGTTTACCTCCATTCCTCACTTCAATCTTTGCAGGATTCTCTTTATTTCCTGATCCATAAACAGTATTTCCTTCCAATCTAAATCCTCCAGTATATTCTATTCCTTCACCAATTCCGTTAATTTTCAAAATTTTATCATAAGAAGAAAAACGCGGATAGGATCCTTCTCTAGATTTATTTCGGACGACAACTTTATCTTCAAAGTCTCCTTCAATTTCTTCTCCTGGAAAAAGCGATGGATAAATTAATTTTACATTTTTGGCTTGATATAAACTTTTCTTTCCTTCAATTTCATATTCATTCAACAAGCAGTAAACATCTTTTTGATCTAGTTTTTCCCAAGTTGCTTTTCCGCCGGTACCTTTCCATTTTTCTTGAGTTGGAAAATATTGACCTTTCGTTTCGAAAATGACAATAGAATCTTTTCCACGTGTTCCAACCAAATTCAGTTTCTCAAATTCTACAAAAGGCACACCTTCCTCAATATCCATCACATAATTATCTGCCTCGTAATACCACTTCATTCCTTGCTTGGACCAACGTAGCGCTTTTTTAGAAAAAAAGGAATCCGAAAAACTGAGGTAATCTTTGTAAGGTTTTAATTTTCGATTTTCGATCGCTTTAATCATCGTGAGAGTGAGGGCATTCCACTCGTTTAATTTTGCCCCTTCTGTTTCACTTTGCTTAATCGATAAAACTACCGTAAGATAATTTTTAAAATATGGATTAGCTGACATTCTTTTTCCTAACATCTCATTACACACATCTCTAAAAAAGGGAAACTCTTCTTCCGTTATCGAAGCTTTGAAATAATCTTCGAAATCATCGAAGAAATCTTCCATTTGTTTGCTTTTACTTTTGGTGAAAAAATCTTTGAATTCCTTGATAAATGCAGGTCTTTCTTCTGGGAAAACAACGTCTTTCTGAGACCAGCCGGCGGAAGTGAACAATAAAATTGCGGCAAAAGGGAGTAATATTTTTTTGATCATAAAAGTTTAATTTAATGCTTAACGGTTGATGGTGAACGGAGAACAGGAGTTTTCGATATTAACAGTTAAGCATTAATCATTCACCGTTAATTTTACGCATATCCAGTTATTTCGATATTCAGTTTTTTCAATTTTAAAATCATTGGTTTCCGCAGCATTCTTGATGAGTTCTTCATCCTCTTTTAAAATACCCGAAATCAATAAAATTCCATTTGGTGTTAACATCTTATTTAACGTCGAAAAACTGTCCAAAATTACATGACGATTAATGTTTGCAAGAATGATATCATACATTTGATCGTCCACTTTTTCTAGTGTTCCGTGAATAGACTTGATGTTTTCAATATTATTTATACGAGCATTTTCCAAAGTGTTTTCATATGAAGGCAATTCTATGTCAATTGCATCAATTTTTTTTGCCCCCACTTGACTAGCTAAAATCGCCAAAATCCCTGTTCCACAACCATAATCAAAGACATTTTTCCCAACAAAATCAAGGTTTTCCATAACTGACATCATCATCCAAGTCGTTTCATGATGTCCTGTTCCAAAGGCCATTTTTGGATTTATCAAAATTTCATGCTTAACCTCTGTAAGTGGTTCATGAAAATCAGCTCGAATTCCACAGAAATCTCGCACGACGATAGTGTCAAAATTTGATTCCCAAACGGCATTCCAATTTTGATATTTAATAACTATTTTTTGATGGGAAAATTCGAAGAGGTTTTTTAATTCTTGGACTCGTTCATCCACTTCTGGTGATTCATTTTTGACTTGGATATAAGCATTTAATCCTTGGTCATTTTCTTCAAAAGACTCGAAAGGTAATTCTCCCAAAAGCGCGATAAGCATTTCATTATTATCGGGATTGGTTTGGAATTCATATTTTAAATAATCCATTTTGTGTGGTTGTTTTTTTTGAATGCCAAAAGTAAGAATAATGGGGAATTATTTAGGGAAAAAAGAAGATGTGGCAATTTAGCTGGCACTAACAATTGACACATAGTAGTCCACTTTATCTGGCACTAACAGTTCACACGTGGTGGTCTACTTTAGCTGACCAAAAGAAAATGAGCGAAGCGAATTCAAAATTTTAGAATAGATACAATTCGTTCTTTTAATGAGTAGGGAAAAAATCGTTTCACTCTTTTTTTTGGTCAGTTAAAGCAGACAGTCACATGTTCTTAATGAAACATGCTACTCGTAAACCACTACTTGATCTCCATCAGCTACTAAAATTGAATTCTTATCTTCTGAAAATAAATTCAACAACTCAAATCTCGTCGTTCCTGCCAAGGGAAAATCTGGATGTAACTGCCCTTTTTTATCTAGTAAAAATATTTGGTTTTGTCTTTTACAAAAAGAACCAAGCATTGCTTTTCCCATATTTTTAGATTGGACTGGAAAGATCGCATCTTGAGCATTGGAGAATTGATAGTTGCCGTACACTTGGAATTCATCTTGATGAAAATATTGAATTTCTAATTCATTATTTTTTAACACCGCAAAATCTGAAAAATTATTACCTCCAAAATCTGCGGAAGCAAATTTGTAAATGTATTGTTTTTTTGTTTCTTCAGAAGGAGTTGATTTTTCTTTGGCAAAAAGATTTAAGTTTTCTCCCTCCAAATTTAAAACTTGAGCTATTCCATTTTTATTCACAATGGCCATTTGCTTTTCCAGTTTTCCAGTTTGAAAAAAAAGTGGATCAGCATTTTCTATAGAAATATTGGTTGCTTCCATTTCAACAAAACCATCCTTTCCATATGAAAAAATACTTCCTGCTGAATTCAACGCAACAATAAAATCTTTATCTTCTACTTCAAAATGCTTCATGGTCATCTCTACTTTCCCTGCACCTTCAATCGAATTCCAACCTGATAATGGAATCCCTTTTTTATCAAAACCATAAATTATTTCATTTTCACAAGCAACATAAATTCCAAAATCGTCGTCCCCAAAATCTGCTAACAACAATCCGTTACTTGCAGAGGAAGACAAACTTAATGGAAATTCATTTTTGTCATTCCCTTCCAAATCCAATAAATAAATTTCGTTCAACGTATTAAACAAAATTCCATCTGCACCATTTTCAAAAAACTTAGCAGCATAAATTTTAGACTGAATAGGACTCTTTAACATTTTTTCCCAAATAATTTCTCCATCTTGATTGAGCAAGTACAATCTCAGATCTTCGTCTTGAATCAAAATATCATACGCTCCTTTTTCATCATTATAAATAGCGTACGGTTGCGTAATCGCCTGTGTTTTCAAGGGTGTACGCCATTTAACTTTTGCTTTCTCTAGATTTTCTTTTTCATAAAATAAATATCCGTTGGTGACAAATTCGTCATTTTCCCAATCTGCATTCAAACTGAAGGCTGGAAAATTCTCCCATAGATCAATTTGTTTTTTTGCACTTTTTTCTTTCGCATCAAAGGAGTTTTTTAAAAATTGATTTGCCATGCGAGGGTTCCAATAGAATTCTGCGACACCACTTTTTCCACCTCGACCTTTCATTTTTAAATAAGGAACATGACTCGCCAACGTTTGATTCGTGACGAATTGGTCAATCCAATTTTCCAAAATTCTTGGCGCTCCTGAGAAAACTACAAAGTCATCAATAAAAGCATAACAAGGTTTTTTTAAAATCAAAAATTCATTTGAAGTAAATGGAACTGGTAAAATTTCAGAAGCAATTTGTCGAATATTATAAGTTTGATAATCCCAACTTTTAGTCACACCCAAACTGTCGGTCAATTTTTCTAAATAATGTTGAGCCATTTTCTTTTGCCCATTTTTGATTTGATAAGCGATGAATTTTTCTGCTCTCATCTTCCGAGTAAAGATTTCAGTTCTTCCTACGAGCCACTCCTCGCCTATCCAAGGCAAGAAGGATTTTTTAAAAACATTATTAGAATTCTTATTGGAATTTAAACTTTCAGAAAGTCCTTTTAAGCTATGTCTAAAAAAGTAGCCGACATTTTTTGGCAAAATCTCAGCGGATTTTGAATTTGTAAATGTATTGTTGGAAAATAAATGCTCTAACGCTACATTTCCATTTTTCGATTTTAAGCAACCATCAATATTCACCCCTTCTTTTTGGAAATCTAAAATCCAATGTCCAGATGAAATATTTTTCGAAAAATAATTTAAATACTTGGTCGCATTTTTATCTAAAAAAGGATTAGCAAACGCTTTTAAATTTCCGAAAAGAACGGACACCTCTATTTGATGTTTTGCCCTTTTGGTTTGGTGAGAAAAACTTAACCGATCATCTCCTTTCAAATTATTAGCAGGACTTTTTAATTGATTCATTGCGCTTTCCACCAAATAAGCATATTTCGAAATCATGATTAAATCCTTATAAACTGCAACTGTATATTTTTCACCTTTAACCAACTCCAATTGGTAAACAGTATTTTGATTAGCATTCGATTTTCGAAAAGAAAATTTTTCTAAAAGCTCTGGCAAATTAAAAACACCTTTTTCATCCTCTAAAACATATAAAAAGTCCACATCTGATTTCCCACTCAAATGTAATCCCGCAGTAATTGGACTATTCAATAAAAGTTGTAAATGATTTTTATTTTTAACAAAGAGTTGACGAATGATTCGAAAATCTTCTGACATTTTTTTTACGAAAAAAGCACCACTCATTTCATCTGCATATGGCATCTTTGCAACTTCATGTCGCAGCATATAATAATCATCAAATTCTAAAATGATTGGTGTATTTTGTGGAATAGCTTCGATGGGTTGGACGCTCCCAAATGGGTTACGGTAAGTTTCTTGAATAAAGAAAAACCAAACAAGCATGGCAATTAGCCCTGAAACGAAAAGGAATAAAAATATTTTTCTCAAAGTAAGTGTTTCTTATTGGTGAATTGTGAACGGTTAGTGAATAACCGTTTTAAATCCCACCTGTTTTCTCATATGTATTCTGTAACAAAGTATGTAAGTACAAAAATAGCATTTTTATGAATAAAAAACTTTTATCTGTTGGAGCATTGTTTGGATTGTTGGCGGTGGCCATTGGTGCGTTTGGTGCACATGGTTTGGAAGGGAAAATTACAGCTGCTCGAATTACGACTTTTGGAACTGGAGTAGATTATCAATTTTATCATACGTTTGCGATTTTTATTGCGGTGGGATTAGCGGCTCATTTTAAAGATGAATTGTTTCTTCGAGCAGGTTGGTTATTTGTGATTGGAATTTTATTTTTTTCAGGGTCGTTGTATCTTTTGGCGACTCGGACTTATTTGGGGATTGAAAGTTGGTCGAAGATTATTGGACCGATTACTCCGATTGGGGGATTGTTTTTTATGGCGGGTTGGGGGATTTTATTTTATGGCGTTTGGAAAAAATAATATTTCATGTTTTATAAAATTAAACCTGAATGTCCCGCTCAAATGGGTAAGGAAACAGAATTTGATAAAAATTTCACCCCTTGGGAAGTCCACAAACTTCACTTGGTTTTTGATGTTTGGCTAGGAGGAGATTTGCTAAAAGAATCACCTTGTTTTTATGTAACAGAGAGATTTTTAGAAAAAATAAATATTAAAGAAATTATCGGAATAAAATCTATTAAGCCTGCTATCGTCACCTCTTCCGAAACATTTAAAAATTTATTTCCCAATCGAACACCACCTAAATGCTTTCAATTAGAGATAGATGGAAAACCAGGTATAGATGATATTGGAATTGCATCTCCATCTCAATTAATAATATCTGCAAATCTGCTCAGGTTATTACAAAAAGTAGATTTAAGTAATTCGAAAATCGAAGATTTCAAAAAATAATCACTCAATAGAAGTTACTTAAAAGTTTTACCATTTTTCCAAATCCCCCAACTTATTCCCCTCAGAAAGTGTTAACTTGAAATAACTAATTTAAATAATCAAACTTCTGCGAAATATAACCAAGCCTCTGCGAAATATATACATCGTTGAACTGGACTATAAATACATTTGCATAACATCCGTAGCTAATATTTCAAGTTAATAATTATGGTAAAAAATCCACCGACATTAAAATTTAAGGATGATGTTTTCAAGACTGATTGTGAGATGGGACAATCTATCATGGAAGAGATGAATAAATTTCCTTTCTCCACTAAGTTAAGTTTTGAGCCAATAATTAAATATTGGGAAGGACTTTTAGATAGCGAAGAGTTAGATGAAAAAATATTAGCACGGGAAGTTTTTAATCAATTGGATAAATATCCTTTTTTCCATGAGCCGATTGAAGATGAATCTATTTTAGATAAACATCAAGGTTTTGTGCATCTCCTTTTGAGTGGGTTTTTCCCATCTATTCAACGAAAAAGTTTGATGGGTGCAGCTCATAAACCTTTTTTGATGGATCCGTTTTACAGGACTTCTGCTCTCGAAGATTTTTTAAATTCAGGACAGCTTAATATTCATTTTGACATGGAAATGGCGGTAGCCAAAAAGATGGGAGTCGTCAAAGCATGCTGTTATATTTTGAATCAACATTATTCTCAAAAGATAGAACTCAATCCTTCTTTTATCTATACTTTAGAAATTGAAGGTACTTCAAAAATAGGTCATTTTAAATCTTTATCAGACAAGCAGTTTGTAAAAATTATTCCCACTAAACCTCTTAAAAAATTAACGCAAGAGCAGATCAATCAACTGCTTCGAAATATTTACGACACCGAACTTTGGTTAGAAATGTTGCCACCAGAAAATTTTGAATTTCAAGGCATCGGATTGGAACGATTAATTGATATCACTCAGGAGGAGACACTCTCCCAGATGAAATATAAGTTATTAGAAAAGGATGCCATCGTCAAACCTGAAAACATCAAAGAACTTGAAAAAGATTTAAAAACATATTTTGACATTCCTGATTTAAGATTGGGAATTACAGCTTTAGATTATCCTTCTGAATTTGAAATTTCTCATCGATATAAAATTCGATATGATTTTTTAGCCAAAAAACATGACAACTTATTGAGTGAAAACAACCAAGGTTCACTTTATGAAAAAGTTTGCAAATGGAATACGGAAATGATTATTGAGGACATCAGTAAATATGAAGATGGGACTTCATTTCCAAAAGATTTAGTTGAACTAGGAATCAAAAGTATTATCATTACACCATTGGTCAATAAAGATAATAGGGTGATTGGTATTCTCGAAATTGGTGCGCCCAAAGCTTTTCAATTAACTAGTTTTCATAAATTAAAATTAAAAGCGGTTGCTCCTCTTTTCTCTATGTCATTGCTTCGAAGTCGAGAAGAAATTGATAATCGGATAGAAGCAATTATGCGCGAGGAATTTACGGCAATGCATCCAAGTGTGGAATGGAAGTTTATCGACGAGGCATTTGAGATTATGGAGAAACGAGAAGTTGATCCTGACTTTTCTAATATGAATCCGATTGGGTTTGAAAATATTTATCCGCTTTATGGACAAGCTGATATTGTCGGATCATCTCATCTCAGGAATGTATCGATTCAAACAGACCTGACGGAAAATTTGAATTTGATTAAAAATGTTTTCACCGTTGCGACCAAGCATATCACTTTTCCACTTTTAGATTTTAAATTGTTAGAAGTAGAAAAAAATATAAAATCTATCAGTAAAGGAATTACCTCTGATGATGAAACTCGTATCTTAGAATTTATCAAAAATGAAATTCATCCATTATTCGAAGAAGTGAAAGACCGAAATCCAGAAGTGAAGGCAGCCGTTATTTCTTACGATAAGAAGTTAGATCCAGATTTTGGATTCCTTTATCAGGATCGAAAAAAATATGAAGAAAGTGTTGCCAAGATCAATGACATGATTTCATGGGTATTAAATGATGCGGAGAAGGAAGGTCAGAAAATGATTCCTCATTATTTTGATGAATACAAAACTGATGGAGTGGAGTATGATATTTACACCGGACAATCACTTTTAAAGCAAGGGAAATTTAGCGAAATGCATTTACATAATCTTCGATTGTGGCAATTGATGACGATGGTAGAGGTTACTCGAAAAGTAGAAAAATTAAAAGAAACTTTGGATATGCCTTTGGATACTGCTCAGTTAATTTTTGTTTATGGAAATCCACTTTCGATTGTTTTTAGATTGGATGAAAAAAGATTTGATGTAGATGGCGCGTACAATGTTAGATATGAAATTATCAAAAAACGAATTGACAAAGCGACTATCGAAGGCACCGGTGAGAGATTAACGGTCAAAGGAAAAATTGCCATTGCCTACACTTCTGAAAAAGATAAAACAGAATACTTAGGTTATCTTAATTTTCTGAAAGAGAAAAAATATATTACTGGTGATATTGAAGATTTAACCCTTTCTAAAATGCAAGGTGTTGAAGGCTTAAGAGCTTTAAGGGTCACAGTCGTTATGAATTAAAAAAAGAAATAAGTATTTTTATTTTCATAGATTTGATAACTAATTGAATAGCTAACAAACCAAAGAAAAAAATCATGGAAGAGTTGAATGCTGAAAAACCTAAAGAAGAAAAAAAGAAAAAGAAAAAAAAGAAGAAAGACTCTGGCGGATTGGTAGACAATAGTAAGGGTGCTCAGGTCATGTTTAAAACTGCTCTTCGTAATCATATCGATTTGACAAATATTGCAGATAACAAGGCCAATATCATTTTGACAATCAATGCTATTATTATTACGATAGCGCTGCCTTTATTGTCAACTTATGCCAGCGAGAATCATCATTTATATGTTCCCGCATTTTTTTTACTCAGTACCAATATGGCTAGTATTGTCTATGGCGCATTGGTCACTCGTCCAGGAAGAATGCAAGGAAAAACTGATTTGAATAAAATCAAACAAGGGAAATCTAACCTTTTCTTTTTTGGGAATTTTTATAAAATGAATATCGAGGAATATCGAAAAGGAGTAACTGAAATTATTTCTAATGAAGAATTGGTAGACAAAGTTATTATGACCGATTTGTATTATCTAGGACAAGCACTTGGAAAAAAATATGAATTACTACGAACTTGTTATACTGTTTTTATGATCGGAATGATCTTGACGGTGGTGACTTTTATAATTGCATTTTTCACCGCACATCCTTAGTTGAGCATATCGAATGCTTCACTAAAGATTTGAGAAGCATTCGATATGCAAACTTTCAAAATCTTAAACTAAAATATCCCCCTGTCGGATTCACAGATAATTGAACATTTTCATTACGCTTTTTTCTTTTATGAATTTGCGGTATTAAAATTCCAATCACCGCACCAACCGCATATCCTGTAATTACATCAGTTGGATAATGTTTTCCAGCACGCACTCTCAAGTATCCCGTAATCGCAGGAATCGTTGCAGCGGCTCCCCAAACAACTGGTTTCCATTTGGAGTCAGGATAATAATCAGCAAAAATTTTAGCGGTAAAAAATGAACTCGCAGACACCACCGAAGCATGTCCTGAGAAAAAAGAATAGCGAGCATTTTTTTCCATTTTTGTATCAATATCAAAATTTGAATTATATACCAAAGGGCGACTTCGAAGGATTGTTTTTTTTGTGATGGAAGTAATCCCTACAGTTAAAAACAAGGTTTCACCATAGATTAAAGCAAGCTTTTTAGCATCTTTTCTCATGCTTTTGGAAAACACAAAAAGAGAGGGCATTGCCATCGCACCATAGAAAAATACATCACTTGCTTTTCTTGCTCGTTCAGAAGAATAAGAAGTAGCAATGCGATCAAAACGATTGATTGAATTTTTATCTAACAATTCAATCTCCTCTATTTCGAGGGTCGGTGTTTTCGTTCCTAAATAATAACCAAGACCAAGACTTGCTGAACCTATCGAGTAGATAATAGCATCTTTCTTTTTGGTACATTTATAAGGACTCTCGATTTGGGCTTGAAGGATAGAAAACGGTAATAGGAAAAGGAAAAGAAAACTGATGATTGTTTTTATCGTCATGAGGGCTTTTATTTTTTTTTAGAAAATGTAGTTTTATCTGTTTTTTAAAAACGGGTATTGAAATCTCTATTAATTTAATACGTAATTTTTTTCGAAATGGTGGCCTAGGAACAATTTAAAATAAATGTTCAAAATTTGGTTATCTCTTTATTCAAAACACTTAACGAAAACTCTCAACCTCAAATGAAATATCATTTCTTTATTTTACTTCTTTTGCTTGGGGAAACTGCCTTTTCTCAAATCAAACCAAATATTTTTCCAGAAGATTTATTAGGAAACGAAATTGAAGCACAATGTTATTGTTCGCCTGGGGTATATAATAAATCACGCTCGCGCGGAATTGAACTTACCTATGGTTGGATGAATGGAGGAACATTCAATGAACAAGATTTTCCATTTACCAGTCAACTAAGTAAATATAATAAATTAGAAAACCTAGAATTTAAAATCAAAGCTCCTCTTGTATTAAAAGATAATTTTAAACTCCTAGTTGGCTACCAGCATTTCTCCGAAATCTTCAACTTCCAAAATATAGGAGCAGATTTCAATCCAGCTTTTCGTGAACTTAATAAGGAACGTTTAAAAAGTAATTCATTAAGTCTTATCGTTTCCAAACCAATTGATGACACTAAATATTTAGCCTTCCGATTCAAATATACTTCTAGCGGAGATTATAATTCTTTATTTTCATTCAACAATAAATATGCTATTTATAAACTTTTAGGATTGTATGCATTCAAGCTACATGATGGTTTGGAATGGGGAGTTGGGTTAGCTGTTTCTAAAAGTTTTCGAAGAAATAATATCCTCCCTTTTATCTTATTTAATAAAAACTTCAACAAACATTGGGGAATAGAATCGGTTTTGCCGGGGATGATATTTGGTAGATATAATTTCAATGAAAAAAATATATTTCTATTTGGTGCAGAATATAATAGCGAAAGTTATCGCATTGATATTAATGAAGATTCCAATTTACCACTTATGGATTACGCCTACAATCATTCGGAAGTGATCCTTTCAGGTAGACTAGAACATCGTTTTACTTCTTGGGGTTGGGGAAGTATCAAGGCAGGATATCAGTTTAATTTCAGTAGTGAATTTGAGGCAAAAAATAGTTTCACTAACGAATTCAATACTAACCCAACAGGTTCTCCTTTTTTTAATATTAGTGTTTTTATTTCACCTCCAAAGGAGGACGTAGAGCATACTCATAAAAAATAATATTTTGAGATCGATCATCTTTTTCCATAAAAACCAAGATCATGAATTCAACTAAACATACTTTAATCTTACTTCTTTTCCTGTGTTCGGGTTTTCTATCTTTTGGACAAAATAAAAATTACAAGCACCAAGTATTTTTAGTTGGAAATATTTGTGATGCAGTAAATGATGATCACTTCTACCAATCGTTAGAGACTGTTATTAAAAATAACCGTCGACCATTTTCCTTAATTTTAAATGGAGACTTGACTGATGCAAAATTTGAATCTAAAAAATGGAACGCGCAAATGGAGCGAATACATTTTTTGATCAAAACTGTTGAGGCAAATTCAAAGGGAAAAATAATTTTAATGGCTGGTGATCGAGATTGGAACAAAAGCAGTAAGGGCGGACAAAAGCAATTTGGAAAATTAGAAAAAACAATCAAGTCATTTATAAAAGACAATAATTTTAAACGCACAGAATGGACCAACAAAAAAGGTTGCCCTGGGCCAGACACCTACGACTTAGATGAATCGTTACTTTTGATTGTCGCTAATTCCCAATGGTGGAATCATCCCTTTGACAAACCTCGAGCGGAAGATGGACTTTGCACCGTCATCACAGGGGAAGATTTCGCAGAGGAACTAGAAAGTGAAATCAAAGAAAATCAAGATAAAAATATCATCATCGCTGGTCATCATCCTTTCGAATCTTTTGGTAATTATGGTGGACATTTTTCTTTTACCGATCACTTAAAACCTTTCCCAATTATTGGGAGTTTTAAAACGGCGTATCATCGAAACATTGGAACACCAGAAGATATTTCCAATGAACATTTGCACGAGTACCGAGAAGAGTTTCGCAATCTTTTCTTTTTTCATAAAAATTTAATTTACGCTTCAGGCCATGAAAAAAACCAGCAAATTATTCAAGATGGGGAGAATTATTTAATCAACTCTGGCGCTCCTTCGAAAGGAAAATATGCAGGTCAGCATGAAAACCTTTTAGTGAGTTCTTCCAAGGCAGGTATCATGGCTTTAAATTATTTTGATTCTGGAAAAATAGAATCTAACTTTTTGGAATTGACAAAAGATGGTTTTTCGACAAAAGAAAATCATCTCCTCTTCCAGTCATCTTGCATCGAAAATAATTTGGACAACACCCCGATTAATTTCTCCTACGTTCCTTGTTTGTCGAAAGAAAAAGCAGCGAAAAAAATGCAGCGAACTTATAACGATACCATCGCCATCGCCGGTCCAGAATATATAAGTGGAGGATGGAAAAAAGCATGGTTAGGAAAACATTATCGAACAACTTGGACGGAACCCGTGAAAGTTCCCACGTTAGATTTGGACAATAAATATGGCGGGCTAAAAATTTATAAAAAAGGCGGTGGTCGTCAAACGACTTCTTTAAAATTCAAAGCCGCTGATGGCACTCAATACACTTTTCGTTCGGTTAACAAAGATCCTTCGAAAGCTTTTAATTATAAATTACGACCAACTTTTGTCACGCCTTTAATGCGCGATCAAACTTCCACTCAAAGTCCATATGGTGCAATGACGGTAGCCGCACTTTTAGATGAAATTGACATTTTGCACGCCACTCCAACCTTATACATTTTACCTGATGATCCAAAATTAGGTGCGTTCCAAAAAAGATATGGAAACCTGCTCGGAATGTTGGAAGACAATCCAAGCAAGCCAAATGACGCTGGTGAAGTTTTTGGCGGAGCCGATAAAATTTATCAAAGTAATAAGCTCTACAAAAAATTATACGAGACTCGAAAGAATCGAATTGATGAAAAAGAATTTATCAAAGCTCGAGTTTTCGACATGCTGATTGGTGATTGGAGTAAGCATGAGGACAATTGGAAATGGGCGAGATTTGATCAAGCAGATGGTTTATTATTTCGACCGATTCCTCGAGATCGAGACCACACTTTTTCCTTGCAAGATGGCATCATTCCATGGTTAGCCAATCGAAGTTGGGCGGTCAAAAACATTGAGACCTTTAGCTATGATTTAAAGAAAAAAGAGTTGCGAAGTTTAATGTATCAAGCGATTCACATGGATCGATTTTTATCAACAACTGGCACTCGCGAAGATTGGTTGGCAGCGGCGAAGAGTATTCAAGAGAATATTTCGGAGGAAGAGATTGATCAAGCAGTTTTGAAAATGCCACTCGAAATACAATCAACTTCTGGAAAAACAATTGCCAAAAAACTCAAATCTCGTATCAAGCATTTGGACAAATATGCTGGTTGGTATTACGATTATTTGGCAGAGTATGTTGATGTGCTCGGTTCTAACAAAGACGAGTATTTTGAAATCACTCGAATGGACAACGGTAATGTCAAGCTTAAAATATTTAATGAAAAGAAAAACGCCAAAGGTAAAAATCTTTATTACGATAGAACTTTTTATCCAAACGAAACGAAAGAATTAAGAATTTATGGATTAGCTGGCGATGATGTTTTTGACATCAAAGGAAATGCCAAATCAAAAATCTTGATTCGAGTTTTAGGCAACTCTGGCGATGATCTTTTCAAAGATGAAGAGCAATCATCTAAGACTAAAACCTTGCTTTACGATAAAGGAAAAGGAACAACATTCCAAACTGGTAAAGGCAGCAAAATCGTCAATCATTGGAATAAGAAAATATACGACTATGATCGAATGGCATTTGATTATAATTGGAATACTCCGATTCTAGGGATTTCTTATAATAACTTTAATGGACTGAGTTTTAAATTAGGGAACACTTATAAGCATCAAAAATTTGGGAAAAAAGATTACGGAAGTACCCATTCTATCTATGGAATTATCTCTACCGAAAAAAATCTAGCTTTCAATTATAGTGGCCGTTACCATCAAGTTTTAAAAAAATGGGATATTCCATTTGAAGTAGATGTAGCTCGACCTGAATTTCGAAATAACTTTTATGGTGTAGGAAATAATACAGAAAATATTGATGCGCTAGATGAGGCAGATTTCTATCGTTTTGCTAGGAATAAATTTTCTATTGAAACGGGAGTTGGAAAACAGTTTTGGAAAAAAAGTAGCCTTGACTTTTTAGTCGGGTATGAAAGAAGTAGTTTCGATGATCCAGAAAATTCCGTTCTCAAGATTGATTCTACCCTCTTCGGAGCAAGAACTGACATTGGTGAGATTCCGGTTAAAGCAAGAGCAATTATTGACTTCCGAGATCAAAGTGGGTTTCCATACAATGGCATATTATGGCTATTGGATTACCGACTTGGAACTATCGTCGAGGGAACTCCCGAAACTTCCACCTATGGTATTGCAGAAAGTTCTATCGAATATTATATCTCTTCCAAAAACCAGAACCCGATTACTTTGGGGGTTCGATTTGGTGGAGCAATTACCCATGGCGATGTTCCATTTTATCACTTACCTAACATTGGAGGGAATGCAAATTTAAGAGGATTCAATGGTCAACGATTTACTGGAGAATCTAGTTTATATTTTAATTCCGAAATTCGTTGGCAATTATTTCATCGGTATACTTCCTTTGTTCCGATCAAGTTTGGACTTAAAGCATTCTATGATAGGGGGAGAGTTTTCTCCGATTTTGATGATGCGAATAAAACGAAATGGCACGATGGATATGGTGTTGGAATTTTTATTGTTCCATTGAATGAAGCGGTGAGTATTTCGTTGCAAGTTGGATTTTCTGAAGAAGAATCATTTTCCCCTGTTCTAAGTTTTGGAAAAGCACTTTAACTTTTTAACAAATATCGTATACCTTTAAGGAATTCGATATTTAGTTCATATTTATATAGACCTTAACCATTTACATAAATTTCTAAATTTGAAATCTTAAGAAAAAAATGAAAAAATCAATACACACTTTTATCATAATCATGATAATTTCCTTCCTTTCTTCGTGTGCCAATTTCAAAGTACAATACGATAATAACAACACAGATTGGAAAACTAAAGCTGTCGAAAGTCCCTCAGGAAAATTAGAACATACGCTGTTCCTAATTGGAGATGCAGGGTATACCGAGGACGGAATCACCCCCTCGCCTGCCCTAGCTCTTTTACAAAAAAAATTAGCTCAAGCAGATAAAAATAGCCATGTCGTATTTTTAGGTGACAATATTTATCCTTACGGAATGCCTCCTAAAAGTGATGATGCTGATCGAACTCGAGCTGAAAACCGATTAGATGCGCAACTCAATACTTTAAAAGATTTCAAAGGTCATCCTATTTTCCTTCCTGGAAATCATGACTGGATTCGACATGGATTAAAGGGAGTTCAACGTCAAGAAAAATATATTGAAAAACACCTCAACGCAGGAATCGAAGAAGAGGATGATTGGAAAAATTATTTTTTACCAGACAATGGATGTGGTGGGCCAGAGATTGTGGAAGTCAATAAAAATTTAGCTTACGTCATTGTTGATTCCAATTGGTACTTAAGAGATTGGGATAAAGACGCTGCCATTAATGATGGTTGCGATGCTAAAAACAGAAGAGTTTTTGATTTCCTTTTTGAAGAATCATTAAGAAAAAATCGAAATAAGAATGTAGTCGTTTTAATGCATCATCCATTAAATTCTTATGGACCACATGGTGGAAAGTATGCTGCTAAAATGCACTTATTTCCATTGACAGAATTAAACAAAAATTTATACATCCCTTTGCCGGGATTAGGAACATTGGCTGCCATCGGTAGAGGAACGATCGGAAGTCGTCAAGACTTAGCTCATCCTGGTTATCGGGCTATGAAAAAATCAATGCTGTTAGGTGCTGGTAAGAATGGTCGTTTTATTTTTGCTGCAGGTCATGAACATAATTTGCAATACATCGAAACAGATCGAAATCAATTTATCGTAAGTGGCGCTGGCTCTAAAAAGAATCCAGCCAAGTTAGGAAAGGGAGCGCAGTTTGTATACGGCGGTCAAGGTTTTTCCAAATTAGAATTTTATGAAGATGGAACCACGTGGTTAGAATTTTGGAGATCGGTGGAAGGAAACGAAAATGGTGAATTGATTTATAGAAAAAAAATAAGAGACAAACTAGAAGTCTATAATCGAGAACAAATAACTGACTTCCCTGAATTTGATCAAAAAAAGGACACCGTAAATACATTGTTATTAACTCGAAAAGTAAAAAAAGGAACTAAGTTTAGAAATGCTTTTTTGGGAAAACATCATCGAGAAACTTATGTGACTAAATTTAATTTCAAGACCTTAGATCTTTCCACTTATGCAGGTGGATTAACTCCTATCAAACGTGGCGGTGGCGGTCAAACTAACTCAGTCAGATTACAAGATAGTCTTGGTCGGCACTATACCATGAGGGACATGACTAAAGATGCTTCTCGATTAATCCCCTACCCTTTTAATCAAATGGATTTGGCTGGTTCGATTGTAGAAGATACTTATTTGGCGACCTATCCTTTCGCACCTTTAGTCATTCCAACGATGGCTGATGCTGCCAAAGTCTACCATACCAATCCACAATTGTTTTATATTCCAAAGCAACCAACTTTGGGAGAGTATAATGATGTGTATGGAGGAGCAGTTTATTTATTCGAGGAGCGACCGGTGACCGCTTGGAAAGACAACCCTAGTTTTGGAAATCCTATCAAAATTTTAAACACCGATAAACTCGTTTCTAAAATCACTAAAAATAATAATCACAAAGTAGATCAAGAATGGGCACTACGTAGTCGAATGTTTGATATTATGATTGGAGATTTTGATCGACATGATGACCAATGGCGTTGGTCACTTATTTCTGATGATGGAAAAAATAAATTGTACCGTCCGATTCCAAGAGATCGAGATCAACCATTTGCAAAATATGATGGATTCTTAACGATCATCGCCAACAATTTTGTTCCATTTCTTCGTTTGCTAAAACCCTATAAAGCTAATGTTGGAAATATAAAATGGACCACTTATAATGGTCGTATTTTCGATAAATCATTTATTGGAGAAATGGATTGGGAAGACTGGGAACGCGAAACTAAATACATCCAAGATAATGTAACCGACGAAGTGATTGATGAAGCATTTAAGAATATGCCAATCGAAGCACAACGATTAGCTGGAGATGACATCAAAGAAATCGTCAAACAGCGTCGTGACAACATGATGGAAATCGCTAAAAAATATTACAATTTCTTAGCGAAGGAAGTGGACATTTATGGAACAGATAAAAAAGAATTATTCGAAATTACTCGAATGAAAAATGGTGATGTCGATGTTAAAGTTTACGATTCCAATAAAAAAGGTGACAAACAAAAATTGGTTTACCATCGGTTATTTTTAAAAACTCAAACCAAGGAATTAAATATTTACGGATTGGGAGACGATGATATTTTCAACATAACTGGAGAAGGAAGCACAGGTATCTTTATTCGGACAATTGGTTGTTTAGGAAAAGATACTTTTAATGATAGTTCTAAAGTTGGCGGCCTTGGTAAAAAAACTTGGGTACATGATACTCCAACAGGTAACACCTTAAACTTAGGTACGGAGGCAAAGGATAAAACTTCCAACCATCGAGATGACAATATTTATGATCGAGAAAATATTCATTACGAATATGATTTTTTAATGCCATTGCCAATTATTGGAAGTAATCCTGATGATGGATTTCTCTTTGGTGCATTCGCAAATTGGGTAAGATATGATTATAAAAAATTCCCTTATTCTCAATTACACCATCTTTCCATAACTGCGGCGGCTAGTAAAGTTTCCTTAGATGTAATTTACCAAGCAGAATTTATTCGAACTGTTGGAAAAATGGATTTCACGATTGATTCTCGTTTTTATGGCGATCGATTTGCTTACAACTTTTTTGGATTAGGAAATGAGACATTCAATGTTGTAAAAGATTTAACCTACAATCGAGTACAAAATAGTTTGATTTATTTTAATCCTAATTTGAGAAAACTAGTTACTAGAGGTAATGGAGAATTTTTAATCGGTGGAACACTTCGTAGAATTGGGATAGAGGATAATTCAGATGATGACCCACGGTTCATTAATGATTTTGCTACTAATAATCTAAATATTTTCGATACTAAATTACAACTCGGTGCAAAAGTAGAATTCAATTATGCCAATTTAGATAATCCGCTGATTACACATTCAGGCACTAAATTTCAATCTAGCTTGAGTTGGGAAAATGACGTATGGGGCGATGATGTCAATGTCGGAAAATTAAAAGCGAGCTTGGCTTTTTATTATAGTTTGGATAAAAATCAATACATCACTTTAGCTACTCAAGTTGGGACACAACACAATTTTGGGAAATTTAATTTCTACGACGGAGCGATCATCGGAGGTACGATTAACGGAACACCTTCTACCCTTCGAGGATTTCGAGCGGAACGATTTACGGGAAATACTTCTTTGTATCATAATTCAGAAGTGCGGATAAAGCTCTTCTCATCAACCAATCGAATTTTACCTTTTACCATTGGAGTACACGGAGGATTCGATTATGGAAGAGTTTGGGTAGATGATGAAGACTCCGATAAATGGCACCAAGGCTATGGCGGAGGTGTTTGGTTTAGTCCCGTGAATGCATTGTTATTTCGAGGGGAATATTTTGTATCGGATGAGGAAAAGTTGATTACGATTGGGGCGGGGTTTGCGTTTTAGACCTTGATTTCACTTTACAAAAAAATAAAAAACAAGAGACCGCTTCATAAGTAAATTATGAAGCGGTCTTTTGTTTTTTTTTATTTCATCTCGTTCCAATCCTGAACAATTTACTTAACTCCACATTATTTTCGTTTCTTCCATTCAAAACCTTGGAAATAAATATCCAACAATCGTTGGTCAATAGATGGAGCGGTCATAGGTCTTTCCTTGTTTTCTGTTTCCAATACTTGTTTTAAATATTCATCAAATTTCTCAGGTTCTAAAACTCGCAAATAAACACCATTAGTTTTTTGAGTGACATCTAGCAATGTTTCATCATCAATTTTATTCTTATTAGACAACTGATATGTAAAATCACCATTAGTTTTTCGGGAAAAAGGAGTCATTGCTTTTTCATTCGTACTCATTCCTAAAGAAACAATCTTTACTCTTTGCTGTGATGCAATACCTGCAGCAAAAAATGGATCAAACTTCCCTGAATTTTGAACTCCATCTGTAAGTAAAACAATCGTACGACGAATCGCCTTGGAATATGATAGTACTTCCAAACTATGCATCAACCCATCCCCAATAGCGGTACCATCATTCCATTTCCCGATTTGGATATTGTCCAACGCTTCCTCCAAAAGTTGAGTATCCGAAGTAAGAGGACAAAGTATTCCTGTTTCTCCAGCAAAACCAACTATTCCATATCGTTGCAGATCAGTTTCATTATTAATAAAATATTTTATCCGTTCCTGAATAAAAGCAATCCTAGAAGGCGTAAAATCTTGGGTCAACATCGAAGAAGAAAGATCTAGGGCAAAAATAATATCATGTGGAATTGATATTGGAGATGGAAGAACTTCTTTTTCTTTTTCCACAAATGAAGCTGCTGCCTTTGATGGAACAATAATCGTTTTGGGTTCTGCAATAAGAGTATCCCAATTTTTCATTTTCGTATTCCACGTAACCCATTTAGGATGAATTTCGAACTCCCCCTTTTCCAAAAAAGAAATCGTGTATTGAAATGTTCTAAAATTATCTCCAGCTTTTGGACTTCTCGAAATCATTTCAGAAACATTATCCAACTGAATTTTAGCTACTTTTTCTAAACCAATAGAAGGAGGTGAAAAGTATATGGGATCTCCACTTCCACTAACCGTCAAATCAAGATAAATTTTTCCTTGATGAAGCATGCTATCAATTATCTTATATTTGATTTTACTTCCATTGACTGGAGGGTAAGGATTCTCTTCTTCGTTTAATGCGTACACTTCCAACTTTACTGGTTCTGTTTCTAATACTTCTTTTTTATATTCCTTAAAAAAAAATTGTTCTACTGAATCTTTTTGAATATTCAATATCATCGTTATTGGTGGAATTTCAAACGTCCCTGGATGATAAGCATATATAGGCGTACTTATGAGAATATAAGAAGGATACGACTTTCCATCTACTATAATATTCTCTTTACGACGATGTTCTCTATAATTAATTCCCCCTATATATAGTCCTTCTTTTTCTAGTTTCTTTGCTTGATCGTAACCCCAAATTTTAGGAAGATTAACACCATAAACTCGGATATCCATACGGACTTGCTCTCCCACCATTGCTTTTGCAGGATGTAGTTCTGTCTTAATAAAAATTTGTTCTGCCAATAAAGAATCAGAAGGAAGCGAATATGGTTTTACAACTACTTCTACTGGGTTACTTTGAATCACCGTATCATTAAAAGAAAAAGTAGCGGGAGGAATAATAAATGTACCTGTATCGAGTGCTCTTAACCAAAAGGTGGAATTTATGTTAGTTGTTATTTTTCCATTTCTTAAATGGGTTTGCTTTAATTCCATTGGGCCTGAAATTAATTCTAATCGATTCCATTTTGGAAATTCTAAATTATTTTCTTTAGGAAGATGTTTCTCTCCCTCTACAACATAAACTAATTCGAAACTTTCATTGACAGATACTTCAACTCTTTCTTTATCTACCGAAAAAGTAACTTTGGAAACCTGTGCTAACAAATTTGTTTGGATAAAAAGTAGGCATAAGAATAAGCTTATTATATTTTTCATATAAAAAAAGGATTTATCAATTATACTTTTTTAGTGCAAATCTATTTCTCCTGATCGCTGAGAGTCATTAGTCAATTTTTCCAGAAGAACTAGAAATCATTGTGTTGAAATTTCTGGAATTGAAAAAACTAAAAATGAACATTAAATATTTCATTTCTTCTCATCAATTAAAATTAAAACCGATACCCCAGATTTAATCTAACAAAACCATCAAAGGCAAAACCAAATCCGCCTACATCTAATTCTGATTTTTCTATATCTACTCCAATTCCTATAATAGGTTCTAGGATCACCTTTTGTTTAAATAACAAAAACTTATACCCAGCAGATCCGCCCATCAACAAACTGGCGGTAGGCGTATATATATCAGGCTCATTAAAATAGGACTCGTATGCTTCAAAATAAGCATCTTCTATTTTGGGTTCCGTTTTATATTGAATAAAGGTTCCTATAAATAATCTATTCCCCTTTGGCTTCGGCGAAAAATAATACTTAGCACTAACCAAAAAACTCCAAGCTCTTCTTTTAAATGGTAAGGTCCCATAAGTTCCAGGAGGTAAGGTAAAGCTGTAGTTGACGGTATCTAATCTTTCAGGACTGTACATATATCCAATCCCTCCTTCTATTCCTAGTTTATCATTAAATAACCTCTCGTAGGTGATATTGAATTGATCAATCACAGGACCAAAAGCATCTACTTTTATTTCGTTTTGTTGCGCTTGCAAGGAGCAAGTGAATAGTAGGAATAGGAATGTAATAAATTTGCTCATCGTTATTTTGTTGTTGGAGTAAATATTTTTTAATGCATCTAGAACAGCATCTCTACCTTTTTTCAATAATAACCGAATGGTTCTTGTCCATTTCTTTAACTCCGACTTTAATTTGTTTTCTAGCCATTCTGGTTGTCTAGGATGTAATTAAAGCGTATTTCATGTTTTGATTAAAATTTATATGGTAAATAAAAACTATTCTTTATCATCTTCTGTCTAAGTAATCGGTTTTCTAAATACCTAGACATTTTATATTACTTGAATGATTGCTGCTATTGGTTCACATTATTTTCTTTTCGCAAAGCCATATTTTCCTAAAAAATTTCCCTTTTCCACTTTTACCAACATTGCAAGAATCTGAAATATGGAATCCTGTTTTGTTGATTAAGTCGGTAATATCTGAGATAGATACTATAATTAACCGAGTGGCTAATTTTGCTGTTGACTCAATAATATTTGAAATAATTAAATCATCTGAATAGGCGTATAAATTATATGGAAGATCAATAATAGCAGCATCGTATTTTTTGCCAAGGTCTTTAACATCTGAATAATATACGTTGGCAGTATAATTAAAATGTGCAAGATTTAGTTTGGTGTGATTACTAGCTTTCCAGTTAATGTCGCATCCTTCTATATTGAATCCAACAAAACACGCTTCTAACATGATCGTACCAACACCACAACAAGCGTCTAGTAACTTAGTCTTTTTATTTCCTTTAGAGGCAACGCTGATCAAAGTTTTAGCGATATCGATACTGATAGAATTGCTAAATGAATAAGGCTTCTTCTTGTGCTTAAGCCAGTTAGGATTTTTTTTAATTAAAATACCGAAATACCAAACATCTTGATAATGGCAGATAGCATAAGTTATAATTGGTGCATGATAATTAGACTCCCCTTCTATACTATATCCAATATCTCTTAACTTCTGAAGTCTCTCACTATAAGCAGTATCATCGCCTTCTAAGATTAAGTATTCCACTTTAAATTCTTCTACATGGATATCTTTCTGCTTGATTTTCTTGATCAATTCAGAATAATTATCCGAGGATAAAATTATCTCAAATCTATTTTTAATAAAAGAACTGATAGAAGGATCAACATTGATATTCGAAAATAGCAATTTATCTTTTCCTTCTTCTGCAAAAAGTTGCCTTGATTCCAACTTACATAATTCATCATGATGGCGATCATAATTAAAGGTATAAATGTAGCGGAGGTTAAGTGTTTTTAGTGTCAATTAGTAGTGATTTATTTTTTATCAAAGGTACTAAATGAAAGCTAAGTCCCACACATTAATTCATTGGATGGAACTTAACTATTTCTTTAAAATTGAACTACACCGGTGCAAGCATCGGGGAATTTTTTTGATTGAAGTAAGTCTGGTAATTTTTAGTTAGTCTAATTTTTTTTCAAATATCATTCATATAATTGTATATTTAAGGCAATTAAAAAACAACAAAGTGAAAGAAAAAGAAGAATTATCAAAGTTAAAGCTTAAACAAATTGACCAAACATTTCCTACTACTAAACCAATAGACAGTATCATTCCCGTTAGTTGTCCTTCGTGCAATGCTGCTCCTGTTATGGATCACATTAATATCCATGATAAAATTGCTAAGTGTGGAAGTTGCGCAACAGTTTTCTCCTTTGACCAAGACATCAAAGATTTAGCACTAATCAATGAAAAAGTTGAAACAGAAGTTGTGGTCAGACCTGCGGGTATCGAAAAAAGTTATTTCCATGATGAATTAGAATTAACCATGCAACAACCTACCGGTGGAGGGTGGATTGCTATGGCTATTATCATGGCATTTATTGCTGGGCTGGCTTATATGGTACATGTAAAAGATGATATTACGATTTACTGGTCAATAGGAATCTTCGGAGCGGCTCTATTCTTTTTTTATAAATATTGGAATAAGTCAAATGAAAAAATACATGCAGTTATTGATGAAAAATATCTGTACATCCAATATCGACCTAAAAATCTGATGAAGGATAAAGCAATTCGCACTCAAGAAATTGAACAATTGTACACGAAAACAGTTGCCTCCAATTATTATAGTTTATATGCTGTACTCAATACTCGGGATGGTCAAGAGCATAAAAGACTCATTCAATATATTGATACTAGAAACAAAGCTAGATACATAGAACTCGAATTAGAAAAATATTTAGGGATTGAAGATCGTCGTTTACCTGAAGAATAAATCGCTCGCGCAAAGGAGGAAATCATCTCCTATAGTTTCATTGGTTATTTTCACTACTTAATGTTACTGCTGGTTTAGTTTATTCTATATTTGCAAAAAAAATATAATTTTCTAAATGCAGATTTTAAAAACACATTATCATCCTGAAATAAAGACTTTAGAAAATAATTCTATTTTCACCAGACTAGCCACACGAGCTATAGCAATTCAGGATAATTCCATTTTACTACTTTATACGGAAAGATATGAAGACTACAGTCTTCCTGGTGGAGGCTTAGACTTGAACGAAGATAAAATCGAAGGAATGATCCGAGAACTTAGGGAAGAAACTGGAGCCAAAGAAATTAAGAACATCAAACCCTTCGGTGCTTACGAAGAATACCGGCCATGGTATAAGCCAGACTATGATATCCAGCATATGATTTCTTATTGTTATAGTTGTGAAGTGAACCAAGAGCTTGGTCTCTCCAACCTGGAGTCTTATGAAATAAAAAATGGAATGAAAGCGATGTGGGTTAATATTCATGAAGCCATAAATCATAATCAAAAGACTATGGCTACAAGTGCTAAAAAAGGAATGTCCATAGAACGGGAAACTTTTTTATTGAAGCTCATCGCAGAAACTATGATTTAATTTACTAGTTCGCCTCTACCTTTTTATTAAATATTCAAATCCCCATTGCTTCAGAGAGTTGTCTAAGTAATAGATCACATTGGGTCTCTTCGAAAACCCAGTTATACTTTTCCGCTTATCATATATGTTACTTCTAAACTTAAGGTTTGTTTGTTTTCCTTATAGCTATTTTGCTATTTCTAAAGTCCAATAAAAGTATATCTTCTAAGAATGGTTTATTACCAATTATTCCAGAAACATTGGCTTGCCTAAACATCTTTTGAAATTTTTTATTAGAATTATACCATATATAATTTAAATCTATTTTTATTTTACTGTTCTCAAAGATTGAATCTTTAACTTTTGCCCTGAAAGAAGTATTTATTTTCCCCCATGAACTAATTGGAAACTTCATGATTTCAGAATCTTTCTCTTTCCATTTTTTCCATAATCTTTTAGTTGTCCACATATCAAATAAACTTGACCCCGTATCAAATAGAAATGAATAGTTTTTTCCTTCTATTGCAAAGTTTATTGTAGGTCGCCCACGAGTCAACTTCAAATGCTCAATGTGATAATCAAGTTCGGAATAATCATTTAGAATATTTATTTTTTGATTTACAAAATCTATCTCAACTATTTTATCCGATAAATAATCTGATCCAATTGTTCCGATATAATTTCTATCATTTTTTTTATACGTACTATTAGATGTTTTAGGAAAAAGAATTATTTGACCGATAGAACTAGTTAAGTTAACTTCAGTATTTATTTTTCGAATAATGCTAAGATCACTTTTTTCTCCTGTATATAAATATGATTTATTAGCTCCTGTATCAAATTGGAAATAATATACGGTTGTATCATTCTTAAATTTCACCGGAATATGAATGGCTGTTTTTTCAAAAAAAATTCCATTTAATGAATCATTTGACCATAAAAAGGGAATTGTCTTTTCAGTTTGAGCGACTGTTACATTCATCCAAAATAAAAGAATAGCTACTGCTGAATATCGATCCATTATATCTAATAATTTTTAAATCCATTTGTAAATCCTATATTCCTCCTTCTTAATACATCAACCAACATTACATTTTTTTTACTAAATGTTAATTTAAAATTTTGCTGGTACATGGACAAAGGAAGTAGACTTTGTCCAACGGTCTACAAGTATAATATAAATTATAGATTAATATAAATATTACCAAGCCAGAGAATGTCCTTTTCTTTAATATGCCTATAAGTTCACCATCTAGTAATGTAGTTTTCCATTTAATTTAAAGTTATTGTTTTTTGTACAGGAAAGTAGTTAGCTTATCTTAGTCTATTCTATTAGAAAGAAGTTTCCTCAAGTTATTTTTATTTGATAGTTTTCATTTGAAAATTTCAGTTTAAGAATTAGAACCATCAGTTGCTTACTAAAGAGCAGATATTTATTAATGTTAACCTTGTTATCACCTTTACTCTCGCGAAGTCTTTAAGTGTCAGTTTTATGCACTTCCTCCATCAATAAGTTTTTACATACTCGTTAAATATTTTAGGAATGGTTCAATAATAAATGATTTATTTTATCTGACATGCAACGTTTTAAAAAAAACTACTTAGTATAATATGAAAGGCGCGCTGAACTTTTTTTTATTTCAAAAAAAATAATATGAATACCTCAAGATTATACCTATTAACTCTACTGATACTTTTAGCTTTTGGTTGTAAAAAGGAAAGCATCATTTCGGATACAAAAACAACTATTCCTCCCCCAACTATTTTTATTGAATCGGAAGTATCCGGATTCGTCATCAATCAAAATGGAGAACCCATCGAAGAGGCAGAAGTGACCTGGGGTTCGAACCTTACAACAACAGATCAAAATGGTTTTTTTAAATTGACTAGTATTGTTCCAGACAGAATAGCTGTTTTAACTGTCAAAAAGGAAAATTACTTTGAAGCCAATCAATCACTTTCTCCGCTCAGAGAAAATACCATTGATACTAAAGTTCAATTGATCGAGCGAATATTATCTGGTAGTTTTTTAGCGATGAATGGTGGAAGTATTAATGTTGCTGGCGGTGGAAAAGTTGATTTTGCAGCCAATGAGTTTAAAACCGAATCCGGAAATAATTATTCAGGGGAAGTAAATATTTATACTACTTACCTTGATCCTACCAGACCTGATTTGAGAGAAGTTATGCCCGGGAATTTAACCGCTGTAAATTCTTCTGAGCAATTGCAATACCTGAAAAGTTTTGGAATGATCAATGTCGAATTAGAAGGAAGTGCCGGTGAAAAACTTCAAATCTCTCAAGCGGCAATATTGACCATCCCTGTACCTAATCTCCTCTCTAGTGATGCGCCTAACACTATTCCTCTGTGGCACTTTGATATAGAAAGCGGCCTTTGGGTGGAAGAAGGAGAAGCAACTTTACAGGGCAATGAATATGTCGGAGAAGTCTCTCATTTCAGCTGGTGGAATTGTGACGATAATATAGAAACTGTCTTTTTACAAGGACAGGTAAATATCTTGACCGGGCCATCAACCATTGATGTTCGTATAGTCAGACCTGATGGAACATCCTGCACCGTTACTACCTCAAACACAGGAGCTTTTAGTGGATACATTCCAAAAGATGAATTATTGATATTTGAATTAATTGATGTTTGTGGTAATATAGTTTACTCTGAAGACATAGGCCCATTCAATTCGGATAATATTAATTTGATGATTACAGTTGACTTAAGTAATTTGGAACTAGTTACTTTTTCAGGTACTGCTTTCAATTGTGATGGACAACCAGTTACCGATGGATATGTAATTATAAATGGAGTTGGAGTTAATTTTTCTATTCTAATTTCCATTGAAAGTGATGGTAGTTTTTCTACCAGTTTTTATAAGTGTGATGTCGAAACAATATCTGTTGTAGTGGCAGACATCAATGAAGCAACTCAAAGCACACCTCAAATATTTACGGTTGAGGAAAATCTGACTATTGGAAACATCGATGCTTGTGAAGATGACATTGCAGGGTTTCAAGTAATTATTAATAATGTAGAGGATAGTTTTAGTACGCCTTGTACTGCTACACTTAGCACTAATCCGAATGGAGCTACCGTATACAACATTACATTTCAGTCTGTTCAAAGTGGAGGAAACGTCAATTACTTTATAAATATCCACGACGATAATAACGATCCCACTAACCCTTCCTACACTTACGCTTGGGGTATATTTAATATAGATGGAACGCCAGAATGTCAATACGGAAATTTATCAGTTTCAACTATTAATGATGTAGTAAAACTATCTTCTAATGAAGCCATCGGAGATAATGTTCACTTCGTATTTAACAATGTTGACTTAACTAAAGATTGTGGAACTCCGACAATTTTTAATGATGTTGTAATTGATATAAAAGCAACAATAATTCAATAATCAACTTAGATATTATTATCACTTGAATAACGAAAAACTCATACGATTATGTAGACAGGGCAACCGGCAAGCGGAAAAAGAACTCTTCTTCCGCTTTGCCGGTAAAGTCCTGAGTATATGTAGGAGGTATGCTTCTTCTGAGCAAGAAGCCAAGGATTATATGCAAGAAAGTTTTTTACAGATTTTTGATAATATTAAAAAATACAATAGCGAGAAGGGAGAATTTGAAGGATGGTTATTTAAGGTTTGTACGAATAAGGTTTTGGATATTTTAAAAAACAATAAAAAGAATATCCGCATTGTGTATATGGAAATATTACCCGATGTCTTCGAAGAAACCAATGATGGGATAGAGGAATTAATTCCTATAGATGACTTACTTCATTGTATACAAGCACTACCAAATGGCTATCGGACTATCTTAAATTTATATGTATTTGAAGGATTACGCCATCAGGAAATAGCAGAGCAATTAAATATTTCTATTGGTACTTCTCGATCACAATATAGCCGAGCGAAAGTATTACTTAGACAGATCATTTTAAAAAAAACAGGACTCAAATATGAGCGGTGCTAATTATAAAAATAGATTAAGAAAAAAATTGGAAGATCATTCAACTCCAATGAATCTGGAATCGGAATGGGCGGCCCTGGAAGCACGTCGACCAAATAAAAAGAGAAGACCTTTTATTTGGTTTTGGTTTGGATCAGCGGCGGTGATGATTACTTTTCTTATTTGGTACAATACAGATCAGGTATCTCTTCCTTCTTCCTATATTTCTAAAAATGAAGCTGTATCTATTGATCAACAAACGTCTGTCTCATCCCCTTTATCTAAAGAATTTAATACAAATATTAAAACAGTTGACCGAGAACAATCGGTCGAAAAAACCAACATCTCTTCATACCTCGCAAAAGAAACTAAGGTTATCGCACAAAATATCCAAGGTGAATTAGGCGATGATAAAATTGGAACGATTGATCTAATTAAAAAAGAAGCAAATATTGATGTCGTAAAAAAGGTCACCAACTCCATTACTTCTAATCAAAATCAAACCAATTCTAAGAATTCAAAGAATACTTTTTCTCCTGTAATTCAATTACCCAATAAAGGAATAACTTTCTTAGCCACCTCCTCCCCTATACTTACACTTAGTCTTCCAAATACAGATCGTAAAAAAACAACTCCGCCAAAAAGACCAATCTGGGGAGTAGGAATTAATGCTGCTTATGGAAAATCATTCCGCCAACTAGATGCACTTAATCCAACTTCAAAATTATTGATCGACCGACGAAATAAATTTGAAACTGCTCTTGATAGTTGGAATGTTACGCTAAATTTATCTCGTATGATTAATCAAAATTGGTTTGCAGAATTCGGATTAGGTTACTCACAAACAGCAGATAGATTTCAATATACTGATGTCACAACTGATCCTTTGCCTGTGCCTGATCAGCTCATCAGTATAATTTATAAAATGGATGGAACAGCAGATATCATTTCTGGTGAAGTAATAGGAGAAGAAACGATTACAACTAAATCAACTTATTATCACTATAATAAAAATGCTTTTGCGCAAATAATTTTTGGTCGCAGAATCCCATTCAATAATCATTTGGGAAGCTCATTTTCCACAGGATTAAATTATAGCCTGTTTACTCATAAAAGCGGGACTATATTTAATGATGCTTCTGCAAATACTTATGATGACCTATCTCAAAGCAACTATCGAAAAACTGGATTAACTAGTTTGCTTATCCAAGCTGAAGTTTACTACATGATGAAAAGGAACTGGGAAGCCTCTTTAGGTTTTTACGCTAGTGGTTCGCTCCATAATTCTTTTAATCGGAATAATGATTTTTTTGAAAAAAGAAAAGTTGGAAGTCTGCAAGTTGGTTTAAAGAAATGGTTTTAATTGTTCCCAACATTATTTTTCCAAAAAAATCATCTAAATTAAAACAAACTATTAAAGGGCAAACTAAATTTTACACCAATATTTCTGGAATCCCCTTCCACATAATTATTAAAAAGCTTCCATTCTATAAATGGTTCAAGGACTACAGTAGTCTTTTTATCTTTGGTAGTTATAGGGAAAATCAATCCGAAAAGAATCTTTTGTAGGTGACTTCTCCCTGTTAGTTCGGTAGGTGTAAGTAGCCAATTAGTTGAATAAAATGCTTCAGCTCCAAATTTAAATTTATTTTTAGTGTGAAGATATATTAACTGTCCAGAAATATCGGGTCTCCACCTAGACCTGATATTAGACTCTGTTGGAGTAAATATTTTCGTGGAGCTTCCTAATAGAGTTGAATCAGAAAGCACAGTATATTTATACCAATCCAGTTGAGTAGTTACCTCAGATAAGGTATGCTTAATAGCTAATCCCGCACCCATATTAAAAAAGAAATTATGATTATTATTGGTTCCTTTATAGAAGTTAAAGATATATTTTAGACTTGGTGTAGCTATAGTTTTTCTATTGACAGACGTTGCTGTTTTTAATAAACTTTGGGGTATATATGTTAGACTTTCCCAGGATAAAAGTTTGATGTTAAACTTATGCCATATCAAATATTTTTTAGTCCATGCCTTTCCGATAAGTTTATTTTCTGAATCCTTTACTTTTGTATGATAAAGCTCAATAAGTTGATTGGTATCTCTCTTTGTATATATTGGATTATGGTTAAGAGAATCGGCGATAGTCAATAATTTCTTAGATGCTTCCTTTTTTAATTCTTTTAACACAGCATCATATAACCTTATATATCTTTCAGTTGCGGGACGTTTAAATGGGTCAAAATTATAAGCTTCTTTAATATGTACCAAAGAAAATCCTGCACTTATTTTTTTGTAGTCTTTTAGGGAAAAATTCTTGTTATTATCAATGCTCCCTGAAATATCAAAAGAAAAAATATTTCTGAATAAGCCAATATTTGATTTTTTTGATCCAACTCCAGAAAATGGTGTCAATGTAAAAGTGGATTTATCAGAATCCAAGGAGAGACTAGCATACTTCCCCACTATTGCATCATTTTTATCGGAGGTCTTGGATACCTTATAGAAATCTTCTTTGACTGTTTTTGAAAATGTTCGGTTGGATACTAATCTTGTATATATTTTTTCCTTATCGTCTAATTTATATTCCATGATCTTATTTTTCTTTTCTTCATTAAGTGGACCAAGCAATATTTCTATATCTCCATCTGTGAATTGTCCGAAAGAAGGAAAAGATAAAATCAAGAATAACAAGGATAGCATTAATTGTTTCGTATGAGTTGTTTTCTGTCAAAGGGTATCTGACAAGTGAATAAATTAGAAAAAATTCAAAAAGTGGATTGAATGGGTATTAAAATAAAGCTTTCTCAAGATAAGATTATAAATATATAAAAACATTACATATAACACTCTATCTATCTATCTATCTATCTATCTATCTATCTATCTATATATATTATATTCTAAGATAAATTCATCAAAAATAACTGAGCTGATATAAACTGACTGTTTTCTAATTAAAAGATTAAACATTTAAATAACTTTTTTAACTTTTTTTAAGACTTCCCATACACATTTTCTATTTTTTTAATAAAACCTTATCAGGTACTTAACTCCAATTAACAGATCGAAACCTGCATCTTGTCGTCATATCATCCAAAGAAAACATAGAAGAAACATTTCGTTTAACAAACTAAAATCTTAAGAATTATGAATACGGCAAAAAGAATAATCACGACAACTTTCGCACTTCTATTAGTTACGTTTACTTTCGCTCAAGTTTCTTTGGGATTGAAAGCGGGGGTAAATTTTGCAAATATTACGATTCCTGAAATCAGTATCGTCAATATTCCAGATGCGCAAACGAACAAATCTTTCACAGTTGGTGCGGTGGCTGAATTCGGTATTGCTAATGGTTTTGCTATTCAGACTGAAGCGAATTATACCAAGAAAGGATTTATCATCAACGAAGGAATTCCTTTGGAGCTAGCCAATATTCCTTTACCAGTAGGCGTAAAAGTAACAACTGATTTGAATTATATTGAAGTACCTGTATTGGCCAAATACAATTTTGGGAATGATAAAGTGGGTGGATATGTTACGGCTGGTCCAACGATGAGTTATGCTTCTGGTGGTCGATTTAGAACTGCTGCTAACTTTATTATTGACTTCAATGTGGTTGATCAAAAATTTGATTTTGATAATTTGAATATTTCTAAATTTGATATCGGCGCATCTATTGGTGCAGGAGGAACAGTTAATCTTGGAGCTACAAAATTATTTGTAGATGCTCGATACACACATGGGTTTAATAAGCTGGATAATATTCCGGTGATCGATTTAGATTTCAGAAATAAAAACTTTGCACTAACTACAGGATTTCTAATTCCATTGAACAAAGGGTACTCTAGGCCTAGAGCGTAAAGTATCAGATAGATAGGTATCGGATTCCTTGAAGGAATCCGATACCTCTTTCCATAAAAAAAGTCAGTAGATCAAACATTGATCTACTGACTTTTTTCTAGAAAAACTAAATTTTAGTTATTGGAAAATCCTTCAATTTCATCCTCTTCTTCTTGCTTTCGATTGATCCACCAGAAATAAGCAATTCCTCCTACCAATAGATATGGCGCAGAAAACATATATAATATGCCCGTATTTAATCCTTTTCCTGCTGTTCCTCCATCTTTTAGATTTTGTTCAGCAGATAATTTACACATGGGACATTGTGCCTGAACATCGTTTACTGTGGTCATATTCAATACAAATGCTAAGGCAAGAAGAGAACAATATTTTAATAATTTATTTTTCATGATATACTTATTTTCTAATTGAAAATCTATTACAAAGATAAAGGAAAAACGTTCAACGACCAATGTTTTTCGTTTCCTAATGTGGATAAAATGGTCTCAGCATCAAATAGCAAATCGGCCCTGTAATCGCGACATATAACCATAATGGATAAACATATCTTGCGATTTTTTTATGCCTTGCAAATTGATTGGTAAAGGCTCGATTAAATGTCAACAAAATAAATGGTAAAATTACTCCAGCTAAAGTCACATGAGTAATCAATAATAACAAATAAATTGTTCTCATCGAACCGACTGCTGCTTTCTCTGCCTCATCTACGACCCCATCGAAATTTGCATCGCCAAACTTTACTGCATCATTTGTAAAATGATAGACTACATAAGACAAAAGAAATAATCCTGAAAGCACTAACGCTGTATAAATCGAATTACGGTGCGCTTTCATATTTTTATTTTTGATAAAATACAATGCTGCGATTAAGGCTATTGCAGCTAACGCATTTAAAGTAGAATGAAATGGAGGTAAAAAACTAAAATCAATATCGGTTTGAATTTTATATTCAGGTTGCCTCATTATTCCAACTAATGCTAAAACTGCAATTGAAACAATTACGGCTAAAATGTTGAGCTTCTTTTCAAGTGCTCGATTTGGTTGTAGATTATTATCCATTTCTTTTTTTTACAAATAAACAAAAACATAAGTCAGAAGGTTAAAAAGTAATATCAGTCTTTTGTCAAAATTACAATTCCTTCTTTTTCTTCATTTCAATATCTGGTTTTACTTCTCTAGGTAATAATATTGCGATATGCTCTACCATTCTCTTTACTTCCTCATCATTATCTACGTGATAAAAATTTCTTATAGTTTGTTTTTTATCTACAAGAACAAAAAATGGGTAATCAGCAATTACTCCTGATTTGTTTTCCTCTAATTTAATATCTGTTGGACCATCTTCATTTTTTTCCCATTTGGTAGGAACTTTAATTCCTTCTCCCATCCATTTCTGGATATTAAGATTGGAACTTGTCAAAAAATGATGTTGTTTTTCATCAAATTGATTAACAGCAAAAAGTCCTGCTAAAACACCTGTTGAATTCTCTTCAGATTCAATTGATACAATTAATAATTCTAAATTTGGATTATCTCCAAATTGAGTATTCAACTTTCTCATAACATTGAACATATCTTGATTCTTCTTTCCATCTTTTCCAAAGAAAGAGATAATAGACATGGTATTTTCCAAACTATCAGAAGTGTAAACTCCTCCGGTATGACTTGCAAAATTAAAAGCGGGTAATTTGCCGTAATCTTTTAACTCTGATCTAGCATCCATTTGGTAGTTATATCCAGTTGTAAGATAATACCATGACAACAATGGGAAACCAACCAATATGGTTAAGATGGCAAGCGTTTGAATTTTACTTTTTACACTAGGTTTATCAGACATTGATTCTTTTTTTATTGCAATAAAAATATCCTTTTAGATCAAAAGAGATTTAACATTTAAACAAAAAAAAGGTGAGAATGTTATTCTCACCTTTTAATATTTTTATTTAAAATCTTCTTTTTTCAACTCTCGAGTATTTTCGAGCATTCCAATTTTTTTAATTTTATAGGTGGGATCTTCGACTTCGACTTTATCTTTTCTATCAATCACATTTCTTCGTTCCCCGTAAGAAGCACCCTCATTAAAGAAAGCTACAACAGCCCAAACCAATAACATAGTTGGCATTAATACACTAGCCGCTAAACCCTTAGCTTCATATCGCATGTGCATAAATTCATATACAATAAAATAAGCTTTATATAAACTTAACCCAATCATCAATGCCATATATACATAACGCATCCATGTATCCCCTACATCAAAAGAGGTGATATGCCCATTTGCAAATAATGCAATCGCTACTTCTACAATAGTTAATACACCAAGAAGGATTAAACCTTTAACTACTACCTTTTTACTTTCTTCGTAACTTAAATGTCCCATTATCGAATTTTTATTTTGAAACGAATTTGAAAGAATCCAAATTCTCTTTAGTCAATTAATTTATTTTTATAAAAAAGCCTTTCGACTTTGAAATTTATAAAAGGTAAAAACAAAGGAAAACGAATACCCATACCAAATCGACAAAGTGCCAATACAATCCAATCTTCTCTACCATCTCATATCCATTCTTTCTCTTAGCGTACAATCCACTTGCTACATTTATCATAATAACGATCAAGAAAACAACTCCTGAAAGTACGTGAAATCCATGGAATCCTGTGATAAAAAAGAATAATGAACCAAATGCAATTGGCCCAAATGCTTCTGCTCTTATTTCACCATCTTCACCACGGAAAGCTGCTGGCTCATATAAATGAGTGTCATGTCCATAAGTGATTAAATATGGATCTTTAACTTCAAATGACAATTCACTATCAGCTTTCAATTCTTCGAAAGTTTTATCGTGCGTTCTTTTTACAAAGAATCTATTTTCTTCAATATCTTTTGTACCTGGCTTAAGATAGTACATGATTTCTTTATGTGGAACTTCAGCATGATCGTCGTGACCATGACCATGTTGATCCATTCCTTGAAGTTCAGGAGCATCGCTTGCTTTTTTAGCAATAAAATCAGCATCCAATAACTCTTTTCCGCTTACATAAGTACCACCTTCTAATTGAGATGAAAATGGATCTTTAGTTACTGTAACTCCTTCCCCATTAATCATAGTGTTCCATTCCCAAGCTTGACATCCTAGGAAAGTAGCACCTCCAACAATGGTCAATGCCATCCAAAAAACAACGCCTCGTTTATTTTCTCTAGCACCTTCCTGTACCGCTCGAACCATAGTTACTGAACTAATGATCAAAACGAAAGTCATGAAAGTTACAAAAATCAAAGGCCATTCACCATGTAGAAATGGCGCTTTTGCGAATACAAAATCAGGCACAGGCCAAGCCGGCATACTAAAACGAATTGTTCCGTAAGCGATCAAAAAACCTGCGAATGTAAATGCATCTGAAACCAAGAAGTACCACATCATTAACTTCCCATAACTTGCATCCATAGGACGCTGTCCGCCATCCCATTTTCCGCCTTCAACTTCACCGTGGTGTCCGTGTACTGCTGTATCTGCCATTATGAACTATTTTAAAATTTTCAGTTTTTTATTTAAATAATGTCTATGAATTCAATACTAAAAAGAAAATTAAGTACAACCAAAGTACGCCAACAAAATGCCAGTAAGTTACTGTCAAATCTAATCGGTGAATTCTTTGAGGTGTAACAAAATTTTTCAAAGAAAATGCATGAACTAATGCTGCTGTTAATGCGACTAATCCGCCTAGAACATGTGCAGCGTGCACTCCCGAAATAACATATACGAATGATCCTGCTGGATTTCCTGTCATGTAAATCCCATTATTGGTCATTACCATCCAAGCTTCATATTGTAAAACTACAAATGCAACTCCCATTAATGAGCCAGCTACTAGTAGGCTTTTGTATTTAGTAAAATCGCCATTTCGAAAAGCAACTTTTGAAAAATGCAAAACCAAACTCGTCGCCACAATCAAACCTGCATTCCAAAAAAACAAATTGGGTAAATCAAATTCCAACCAATTCCCCGCAGCTCTTCGAACTACAAACGCACTTGTAAATCCAACAAACATCATAACAATACTTGCACAAGCTATCCACAAAGCAAATTTCTGTGGATGAATTTTGTTTTTCGTTTGTGTTTTTGGTCCGTTATTGAAAATAGTCGCATTCATATGAAATACTATTTTATAAAACTCTAAATAGAGTTTTTCTATTTATGAAAATGACTTTGAGTCACCTTGCAAATATTTAATTTAAATCTTATCAACAACCAATGCAATTAATGCAACTGGCAAATAAACAAAAGAACTAAACATTAATTTGAGTGCAGCTTCTTTTGTACATTCTTTATATAATTTCCAACTGTATCCTGCGTAAATCACTCCTAAACTTGCAACGATTATTGCTGAAATAATTCCAGTTACCCCCATAAAATAAGGCATCAAACTAACCGCAATTAACATCAAGGCAAAATAGAAAGATTGTAAACCTGCGCTGTAATCTTTTTCACCATCCTTTGATGGTAACAATCGAAAGCCAGCATTTGAATAATCTTCGTGTCCAACCCAAGCAATCGCCCAAAAGTGTGGGAACTGCCACATAAATTGAATTCCAAAAAGAACAATTGCTAAAGCGGTCAAATCTCCTTGAGCAGCAACACAACCAATCATAGTTGGTAAAGCTCCAGGAATTGCGCCGATAAAAACTGCAATTGGTGAAATCCGTTTCATCGGAGTATAAAGAAAAGAATATAAAATCAATGACAAGGTTCCAAGTACCGCAGTCCAAGGATTGATATATGCCAAAAATGTTATTCCAATCATACTGGCAAATCCAGCAATCATAATTGCTTCCGAAACACTCATTCGTCCTGCAGCCAATGGTCGGTTAGCTGTTCGCTTCATCAATGGATCAGTATCTCTTTCTAGCACTTGATTCAAAGTATTAGCCGCACCCGTTACCAAAAATCCGCCAAGGCAAAGTGCTATAAAAACCGTCCAATTAAAGTCCCCTTGCAGAGCAACTAAATATGCCATAGCTGCGGAAAACACAACTAACATATTCAAACGAAATTTGAATAACATATTATAGTCTGCTACTTTCTGTCGAAAGGCACTTACTGAATTGGTATTATTTATTACTCTTGTTCTCAATGTTCTATGATTAACTTTTGAAGAATTAGTGATTTAGAAAAATTCAAGACTACTAATTCTTCAATGATTAATTTTTTTAAATATTAATGATCTCCGTTATCTTTTTCTCCATCAGCTAATGGTACGATCTGAGGAATAAATTCCTTTCCATCTTTTCCATAATCATAAGCCCATCTTTGAACAGCTGGAATTTTTCCAGGCCAGTTACCATGACCAGCTTCGATTGGAGTTGTCCACTCTAAAGTATTTGCTCCCCAAGGATTTCTAGAAGTTACTTTCTTCCCTTTGAAAATACTGTAGAAAAAATTGATGATAAATAGTACTTGCAAAGCAAATACTACTACTGCAGCAATTGTGATAAATTTATTGATATTAGCAAAGTGAGAGAAATTCTCAAATGTATCAAATGAATAGTATCGACGTGGTACACCTGCCATTCCTAAATAATGCATTGGCCAGAATACTGCATATGCTCCAATCAATGTTCCCCAGAAGTGAATTCGACCTAAAGTCTCGTTCATAAATCTAGCGTACATTTTAGGGAACCAATGATATACTCCTGCGAACATTCCGAAGAATGCTGCAACTCCCATTACAATGTGGAAGTGAGCTACTACGAAATAAGTATCGTGCATCTGAATATCAATCGCAGAGTTTCCTAAGAAAATACCAGTCAAACCTCCTGAGATAAACATCGAAACGAATCCGATACTAAATAAAGAAGCTGCATTAAATCTGATGTTACCACCATATAAAGTCGCAATCCAGTTGAATACTTTTACTGCAGATGGTACTGCAATAATCAAAGTAAAGATTACGAAGAAGTTCGAGATAAATGGATTCACACCTGACATAAACATGTGGTGAGCCCATACGATAAATGATAAAAAGGCAATTGCTAAGATAGAATAAACCATCGCTCGGTAACCAAAAATTGGTTTACGTGCATGAACAGAAAGTACTTCTGAAACAATTCCCATTGCTGGTAAGATAATGATGTATACCTCAGGGTGACCTAAGAACCAAAATAAATGCTGATACAAAATAGGACTTCCTCCTACGTGCTCCAATGCCTGCCCTCCAATAAATATTTCACTAAGGAAGAAACTAGTTTGCAAAGCTCTATCACACATCAATAAGAAGAAAGCCGAAACTAAAACAGGGAAAGATAAAATCCCTAATATCGCTGTAATGAAAAATGCCCAAATTGTTAAAGGCAATCTCCACATAGTCATTCCTTTTGTTCGAAGATTCAATACCGTTGTTACATAGTTAATACCTCCTAATAAAACTGAAACTACGAAGAATACTAAACTAATTGTCCACATCGTCATACCTGCTCCTGATCCTGCCGAAGCTTGTTCTAAAGCACTCAATGGTGGATAAGCTGTCCATCCTCCAGAGAAAGGTCCAGTACTTAAAAATAAAGAGGCAAACATAATAGCTCCTGCTAAAAAGAAGAACCAATATGATAACATATTTAAAAGTGGCGATGCCATATCCCTTGCTCCTACTTGCAATGGAATCAACAGATTACTAAATGTTCCACTCAACCCAGCAGTCAATACAAAGAATACGATGACCGTACCGTGAATCGTTACTAATGCATAGTAAAATTCTGGTGCTAAGGTTCCTATCCCATCAGCTACAGTAATCCATTTTCCTAAAACAGGTTTTAACCAAAGCATACTCTCTTCAGGAAAACCTAATTGCATTCGAAAAACCAAAGACATCATTGCCCCCATAACTCCCCAAAACATTCCTGTGATTAGGAATTGTTTCGCAATCATTTTATGATCCTGACTAAAGATGTAAGTCGTAATAAAGCTTGACTGAAACTTATCATCATCATGGTGCTCATGAAAATGATCATCGTAACCATACTCCTCAATGAGTAGGTCTGTTTCAGAAATCTTAGTTGTTGTAATAGTAGCCATTATGGTAAAATTTTATAAGATCAAATCCAAAATAGGATTGAATTTTCGATTAATTATTGTGCTATAATTCTTGCCTCTGTTCTTCTATTTTTCTGTCTTCCAGCATCTGAGTCGTTCTCAGCAATAGGTTGAGCTTCTCCATATCCAACTGCTCTCAATCTGTTCTCATCAATTCCTTTTTGACGTAACATATTGTAAACTACATTTGCTCTTGCTTCAGAATATCTCTGATTTGTTTCATCAGATCCTACATTGTCTGTATGACCAGCAAGTTCTATACTTACATTTGGGTTTCTTTTTAACTCACTAGCTAAGTGATTGATTTGGTATCTTGACAAAGGAGTCAATTCATTTTTACCAAATGCAAATTCAACTTTATCCAAGAGGATTGTTTTATCATCAGCAAGCATTGTACTTTCAAAAGTTGTTTTGAATGCTGCAGCACGTTCTGAATCTTCTATGTCAAATAATTCATTTTTGTAAGGATCTTCATCAGAAAATCTAACTCCAGAAGTGAAGTATGTAGGTTTCTGCTTTGCCAACCATTTATTATATTCTTCCTCCGAAACGATTTCAACTATCTTCTTCATCGCATAGTGACCTGAACCACAAAGCTCTGCACAGTTTAAAGCAAAATTAAAAGTTTCCCAAAGTTTCATCTCAGGATTATTAGGATCTTGAGCTTGGTACTCTGGGTACTTCGACAAGTTCTTTCTATATTCCTTAGTCGTAATTTTTGGAGTAAAATAGAAGAAAGTTGGAAGGCCAGGAACTGCATCCATTTTTACTCTAAAATGGGGTAAATCAAAGTTATGTAATACATCCTTTGCCGTAATCCGTACTCTTACTTTTTTTCCTATAGGTAAAACAATTTTATCAGCGATAATATCATCCAAGTTTTTAGTATCAGTCCAAACTTGACCAAGACTATTTAAACCTGTAATGCTTTTATAATCTTTTTCCCCAATTTTTCCATCTTGACCAGGGTATCGAATCGTCCATGAAAATTGCTGAGCAGTCGCTTCAATCTCAATATCTTCATCTCCATCATCACCCATTACTTCATTCCATGCCATCAAACCATTTACCACTAAGAAACACATTACAATGGCAGGGATTGCAGTCCAAACCAACTCAAGTTTTGTATCGTGCGGCATAAACAATGCTTTTCTACCTCTACGTCCACGGTATTTCCATGCATACCAAAACAAAGCAATGTGAGTTAAAACAAAAACGATATAAGTAAACGCTAAAGTAATATTGAACATTCCATCTATAGAATCCCCATGAATAGAGGCGGACGCATGAGGGCCATATCCCAACATCCAATTTTTATAATACAATGCCGTTACTAAACTAATTACCAAAAAGAGAACTAGGAAGATCATTCCAAGTAATCCTTGTCGAGTATTCAAGTCCTCCTGAGCATCAGCTTCTCCTCTGATTGAGGTAGCAAGTTCCGTTACTTTTCCTAACTGTACTAAAACGACAGCGGTCAAAAGGATACATAGAAAAATAATTAAAAATGTCATATCTTAAATTCTGTTTATTTCTCTTCTAACAATATAGTTTGAATTCTTGTTTTTAAAAACTAACAATTATTAGTTTTTTTTAATCAAAATTAAACTGATTTAATAAAAAATTATATCACGTGGTGCGTCACACTTTCTCCAATGTATGGATCATTTGTAGGTGCTAATGCTGCTTCACTTAATTTAGAAAAAGTGAAATATATAAACATCGCCGTGAATCCTAAAAACGTTCCTAATTCCAATAATCCTGGTAAGGCATAACCTGCAACCGAACCAAGTGCAGTTGCTGCATCATTACTTCCTGCAATATTGATTAAAGCCCCTGGCTTAATTAAATAGAACATGTCAAACCAATGTCCGAAGAAAGTAATCCCAGCTACTAAACCAATTGTACCAAATTTTCTTTTGGAAGAATTTCTAATCAAAATCAAAAATGGTAAAGCAAAGTTTATAATCAAGTTTCCATAAAATAAAATTGGATATTGATCTCTTCTTGTCAAGAAGTAAATTGTTTCCTCTCCATTGTTTGAATACCAAATCAACATATACTGAGAGAACCAAGTATAAGTCCAGAATACAGAAAATCCAAATAAGTATTTTCCAATATCATGCATATGATTTTCAGTAACATACACGAAGTATCCTCGTGACTTCAAATAAATCAACATCAATACCGTCATTGAAAGTAAACCTACAAAGAAACTTGCCGTTACATTCCAAGCATACATTGTTGAATACCAATGTGCATCTATAGACATCATCCATTGCCAAATTAAAATGGCACTTGTGAATGCTCCCCAAGGAAGGAAAGCTGCCATCCAATTTCTCATTTTGTTATGAAAAGTATAATCTCCTTTCTGAGCACTATCCTCAGCAATAGAAAGCGATCGAATTCTCATAGTAATGAAAACATAAACTCCTACACAAATAAGAGTAGCAAATGTGTACCAATATTTATTTAAGAAAGGTGCTTTTCCAGCAATGATTTCATCATAATGAGGATCATTAATATCAGTAATGCCATGAGCATTCCAATGATAAAGGTGATGCCAATGCATCCAAACTCCTGCTATCAAAACAAGCATCATAACTAAACCAACTCCCATCCATAATGCATATGCTTCCCACAATCTTTTCATTCCTGTAAACCATCCACCATAGGCAGTAATAAATGCACAGTAACCAAACATTGCAGTAAATGACATTCCCAAAAAGAAAACTGCATTTTGCAAAAAGTTACTCCAAAATCGCATGTGGTGAGTAGATACTGTTTCCTCATGACCATGATTCATGACAACCATAGTAGCTGGTTCTACAAAATATGTAGCAGCTAAACAGATCGCACCTAATGCCATGAAAAACATCAACACCATCTTTTCTCTGCCTAAAAACGTAAATTGATTCATCTCTGAATATTATTATTTAATGATTTTAATTTTATTCCTTTTTTCACTAAAAAAACTAGTGGTCGTGGTCTCCATGACCACCTTCTTCTGAAGGTCCTTCATCTCCATGTCCGTGTTCTCCTTCATCAGCATCATGTCGTCCGTGATCTCCGTCATTATCATGACCATGTCCATCTGAGTGTACTTCTTCTACATGAGCCATTGCTGGTTTTGGTATTCCACCTGGCGTTGCTGTAGCATTTAAAGTGTTCCTTAAATGGTTATATTTTGTTTTTGTTTCTTTTGCTTGAAGAGATCGGATATAATGAATTACATTCCATCTTTCTTCATAAGAAACTTTATCAGAGTAACCTCCCATTACATTTTTTCCATACATCAAAGCATGATAAAAACGTCCGTTAGAAGCAGCTGTAAATTCTTCATTAATCAAGTTGGCTGGTTGAGCAGGGTAAACACCTCCATCATCTCTAACCAAGTAACCATTTCCATCAGCCTTATCACCATGGCAAGTCGCACAAAAAATATTGTACATTTCTTTTCCATTAGCTAAAGCAGCTTCCGTAATGTGATATGGATTATTTACGATTTCAGCCATTGCTCTTGTTCGCTCTTCTTCTGTGTCTTCATAATAATATGGTACACTTCCGTTTGGATTAACATTGACTCCTCGATCAGCTGCACCTGCAGGTTGATTTCCTCCAGCATAACCTCTTGGGATAGTTCCAGCGATTGGTTGACGTGGAGAAGAAAGTTCCAATAATGTTTTTCCACTACCAATATTCACACTTGCTTCTTCCCATGTGTTTTGGTAATAGTCAGTTAAAACATTTGCTTCATAAGCAATTGAGTGAGCCATATCAGGCATATATTCCCTTCCTGCCACCTCTGGATCTGATGAGCACGAACTAGCAAAAATTGCTAATGCGAAAATGAGAATGTAAATGTTCTGTTTTAAATTCATTTTATATCGATTAAAAAATCAAATAACAAATTTGATTTAGATTTTAATTTCTAGATAGTTTTAATGTTCGTTTCTTCTGCGCCTGATTTTGTTAAGAATCCTCTTAATGATTCGATTTCATCTTTAGAAGAATTAGAAACATTAAATGCTATACAAAATTTATCATCAGTAATTCGATCATCCAAGGTTGGATTATCTGCACCTGGCCCCATTCCACAAACGGTGTAATATGTTACTACCATTCCTACACATGAAAACAAAACTGTTAACTCAAATGTAATTGGAATAAATGCAGGTACTGACCAATATGGCTTACCTCCAAAAATGATTGGCCAATCTCGAGTAAATACCCAAGACATAAATAAGAATGCTGTCAAAGTTCCCAATGCACCATAAACAAATCCTGCAATGTGTAATCGACTTTCTGACAATCCCATCACTTCATCCAATCCGTGAACTGGAAATGGTGTGAATACATCGTGAATGTCAAGATGATCTTTTTGTGCTTTGGTAATTGCATCCATCAACACATCTTCATCATCGTACAATCCGTATAAAACATCTTTATGTCCTTCCATTTTTATGAAATTTTTAAAGTAAATCTATATGTAAAAGCTTTGTTATTTTTTTTGTAAAAAATTGAACTCAGCTAATTTTTCAAATTAAAATTAATTCCGAATTTCAGCTTAATGATGTCCGTGGTCATCATGCGCATGTGCATGATCCGCTTCTTTAGCTGCTTCGTTATAGTCAATCGCTTTTCTCTTAGTTAAACCAGTATACTGACTTCCTGAAGTTTTCAAGATACTTTTTACCTCTGCAATCGCAACTACTGGAGCTACTCTTGTAAATAGTAAATAAAGTGTAAAGAACAATCCAAATGTTCCAATATAAATACCAATCTCAACCCAAGTAGGAACATAGTAACTCCAACTTGATGGTAAATAATCACGAGCCAATGTAGTAACGATAATTACAAATCGCTCAAACCACATTCCGATATTGATAAAGATTGACATAAAGAATGTCAGCGTAATATTTCTTCTATATTTTTCTACCCAGAAGATTTGCGGAACTAAAACATTACATCCCATCATACCTACGTATGACCAGAAATAAATACCAGTAGCTCTATTATAAAATGCAAATTGCTCATATGGATATTGAGAATACCATGAAATGAAAAGCTCTGTTAAGTAAGCAACTCCTACCATTGTAGCAGTTAATACGATTACTTTATTCATCGATTCTATATGCTGCAACGTAATATAATCTTCCAGCTTAAGTACTTTCCTAGTAATAATCATCAAGGTCAATACCATGGCAAAACCTGAGAAAATCGCTCCAGCTACAAAGTAAGGAGGGAAGATAGTCGTATGCCATCCTGGAATAACTGAAGTGGCGAAATCAAAAGATACAATCGTGTGTACAGAAAGTACTAATGGTGTTGCGATACCTGCTAAGATTAAAGACAATGATTCAAATCGTTGCCAATGCTTCGCTGAACCAGTCCAACCGAAAGCAACGAAACTGTAGATTTTTCTTCTTAATCCAGTAGATCTATCTCTCAATGTTGCTAAATCAGGAACTAAACCTGTATACCAGAATAATAATGATACTGTGAAATATGTTGAGATGGCAAATACATCCCAAAGCAATGGCGAGTTAAAGTTTACCCATAATGGTCCACGTGTATTTGGGTATGGGAAAATGAAAAATCCTAACCACAAACGTCCCATATGTATCAATGGAAAAAGTCCTGCACACATTACGGCAAAAATTGTCATTGCCTCTGCTGCACGGTTTACCCCTGTTCTCCATTTTTGACGAAAAAGTAAAAGGATGGCAGAAATCAATGTTCCTGCGTGACCAATTCCAATCCACCAAACGAAGTTGGTAATATCCCAACCCCAACCAATGGTTCTATTCAAATTCCATGTTCCAATTCCCATCCAGATAGTCCAAAGGATGCAGAATACACCGAATCCAAGAACGGTTACCGACAAGATAAATGCGATAACCCAAGCTGTACTTGGAACCTTCTCTGACGGTGCACAAATATCCTCCGTTATCTGATGGTAGGTTTTGTCTCCCGTGATGAGAGTGTGTCTTAATGGAGAAATAATTGGATGATGACTCATATTCTTATTTTTACTATTGACTTTTTTAGATTGTTATTCCTTTCAATTTGATAATTGAAAATCAATTATCGTTCATCAATTACTTACTAGCTTAATGATCCTTCATTATTAATAATTTTAGCAGCGTAATCAACTGATGATCTAGTGTTGATTTCTTCTAAAACTTTATAGTTCAAAGCAGAAGCCATTGTTTTGCTAATCTTACTTTTTGGATCATTGATATCTCCGAAAGTAATTGCTCCAGTTGGGCAAGAAGTTTGACAAGCAGTTTTTACTTCGTTGTCTTTTAAGCTTCTTCCTTCACTTTTCGCAGTCAATTTACCTTCTTGGATTCGTTGAACACAGAAAGAACATTTCTCGATAACTCCTCTTGATCGAACAGTTACATCTGGGTTCAATACCATACGAGTCAAGTTATCTGCTCCGTAAGGAATTTCCTCTCCGTTTACATCGTATTGATTTACTGGGAATAAATCCGCAGTTGTATAATCTAACCAGTTAAATCTTCTTACTTTATAAGGACAGTTATTGGCGCAGTATCTAGTTCCGATACATCTGTTGTAAGTCATTTGATTCAATCCTTCTGAACTGTGATTCGTCGCAGCAACTGGACAAACATTTTCACAAGGTGCATTATCACAATGTTGACACATCATTGGTTGATAAACTACATTTGGATTTTCAACATCTCCAATGAAGTATCTATCAATTCTTAACCAAGCCATTTCGTGATGACGACTCACTTCTGTTTTCCCAACAACAGGAATATTATTTTCAGACATACAAGCAATCGTACAGGCACTACATCCGATACATGCATTCATATCTACATGCATTCCCCAATGATGACCTTGGCTGTATAATTTGTCTTTATATTCTTCGTAAGGATAAAGTGTTTGATCATTTAAGTGCTTTGCCTTCTCATGGAATTTTTCCATTTTCTTTTCAAAAGCTGGCAACTCATTTAATTTCGCATGGAAAATTACTGATCGATTAGTAATCGCTCCTTGGTAACCATTGATACCAACTGCTTTATCATCCACATTGATCTCTGGAGCTTCTTGTTCGAAAACTCCCATCGTATGGTGATACTGAACACAAGCAAATTGCTCATCATATTCTAAACTATCACTCACTTCTGCGTCAGCATAGTATCTAGTATTTCCATTAGCATCCATGGTCAACATTGGGTAAGCATTTTCTCCAACATTAATTCCACATTCACCTGAAACAGTTCTTCCGTATCCTAATGCCATTGAGAAAGTAGCAGAATCATCAATCATTGGTTGACCGAAATTAGTTGTAGCAGTTACTTTTTCAGTTACTCCACCAACTGTTAGATTTACTTTATCTCCTTTTCCTTTCTTAGTTCCAGTTCCGATATTTCCATATCCTGTGAAGTGATCTGCATCGCTCCAAGTAATTGGAACATAAAGAACATTCCCCCAAGCACATCTTGAGATTGGATCAGGCATTTCTTGTAACCAAGGATTATCTGCATACTGACCATTTCCGATATTTACTGTTTCGAAAAATGAAATCTCGTGTGCAGCAGCAGATGGTTTATTTATTTTTCCTGCTGCAGCATTTACGTCTGCATTGAAAACATAAGTTCCTGCAGCTTGTGGCGCAGCAAATACACCATCGTGTACTGTTGCATCCCAAAATGCTCGGAAAGTATTGTATGAATTTTGTTGAGAGAACATATTAGCTCTCCAATTCGCTTTCAAATATTCGTAATATGGTTGGTCTGCAGTTTTATCTAAGTTGATACTTCCACACCAAGTCAATAAACTTTCTTCCGTTTGACGAGTGTCCATCAATGGAGCAATCGTAGGCTGAACGATACTGTAGTGACCTCGTTTTGGTTCAACATCTCCCCATGATTCTAAGAAGTGGTTGGATGGTGCGATGTATTGGCATTTTGCAGCCGTTTCATTTTTGTGTCCTGACATGGAAACTCGCAATCCTACTTTTTCCATTCCAGTTACGAAGGCAGCTGAGTTAGGTAAATCAAAAGCTGGATTAGCTTGATCCATCACAAATACTGCATCAACTCCTCCTCCATTCATTTCCTTAATCAAATCTTGAATCGCTTTATCTGTTCCTTGACGTTGCATTGAAGCACTTCCGAAACTTAAAGTTGAACCGTAGTTACCGAGTAAATGATTCATTGCATTTACTAAAGTTTGCTCTCCAACATTATTTGAATCAGAAACGACCAATGAACTTCCTTGGTGAGCTAATAACTCGCCAGCAACTTTTGCTAAAGCAGTTTTTGCTTTTGCATTTAAACTTGGGGCAGCAACTTGCGTTCCTCCAGATTTTGCAGCTACTGCATTATATAAATGTGCAATTGCAGAACCTTGTTCAGAAGGTTTAATCAAAACTCGATTATCTGCATTTGAACCGGTCAAAGACATCCCTGATTCCACTTGAATGTGGCGAGACATCTTAGGATTTTTCAAATCAATTTTTCTATTCGTTGCATAATCTGCAGCAAACTCAGTTGGAGAAACCCATGTTCCCAAAAAGTCAGCTCCAAAACTTACAATTACTTGTGCTTTATCAAAACTGTAATTTGGAATCGCTTTGTCTCCAAAGTTAGCTTCATTTGCTTCCAACATAGCAGAACTAGAAACTGGATCATACATCACTACTTTTGTATTTGGATACGCAGCAGTAAATTCTTGCATCACAGTTTTTGCCGTAGGCGATAAAACAGTATTACAAACTAAACGGATATTAGAACTTCCATTTAATTTGCCTTTGATCACACCATCCAAATCTGCCCAGCTAATTGATTTTTTATCACCAAGACTCATAGGACGTTTGAATCGGTTAGAATCATATAAACTCAATACACTTGCTTGAACTCTCGCACTTGTTCCACCTTTTGAAACAGTTGACAAAGCATTCCCTTCGATTTTGATCGGACGACCTTCTCTAGTTTTCACCAAAATAGAGCAGTAATCTCCACCCTGTACAAATGAACTTGCATAATAAGATGCAACTCCTGGTACAATTGAATCTGGTTTAGTTACGTAAGGAATCGCTTTTTTCATTGGAATTTCACAACCAGCAGCTAGCGTTGCAGCTCCTAATCCAAATCCCATATATTTCAAAAAGTCTCGTCGATTAGCTGTTGCATTTTCAGCAACATTTTCGTCAGCAAGGACATCTACGATTGGTAATTCTACAAATTCAGATTTTGCAGATTGAAAAAATTCTGGATCATTTGTCATGTCCGCTGCTCCAATCCAAACTTGTGATTTATTTTGTTCTTTCATCTTATATTGAGTCTAAAAAAAAATTATCAGTTTAATATTAAAAACATTAACCATTCACAGTTAATCATTAACCATTAATTAATAATGGCATTTTTGACATTCGATTCCTCCAATGTCTTCCACAGTAACTCCACTTCGTTTTCCTTCTTTCATCTCTTCATGCATATTTTTAAATGATGCATAGTATTCGTTTCCGAAATCTACTTTTGTTTCTCTGTGACAGTTTACACACCATCCCATAGATAAAGGAGCATATTGAGCTAGTAATTTCATTTCCTCAACTGGTCCGTGACAAGTTTGACATTCTTGTTTTCCAACAGTTACGTGTTGTGCATGATTGAAATAAACATGATCAGGTAAGTTGTGAATTCGAGTCCAGTTAATTGGTCCTTGAATTTTATCATCTACCCCCATTCCTTTTCCATCTTGGTGAGTCAAAGCAGTAAGTATTCCTTGCCATTGTTCTGCTACTAATTCTTCTCCATCATTATCTAGTTTCGTCATTTTATCTTCCTCCGCTTTTCCATCATTCGCTTCTTCCATATAATTATCACCAATCCATTTTGTATATACTTTCTTAATATCTTCCTCACTCATTTTATCATAATCCTTAATATATGTATTGTCTTCAGGATTATAACCGATAGAAGCAAAGATTTTTGTCAACTCAGCAGTTCCGTATTCCGAACCTTTCTCGATTGCTTTATGGCAATTCATACAAGTGTTCGCTGCAGGAATCACAGAGTGCTTACTTCGTCTAGCACCATCATGGCAGTATTGACAATCAATCTCGTGTAAGCCAGCGTGAGTCTCGTGAGAAAACTTAATTGGTTGAGTTGGAGCATATCCTTGTGTTCGACCTAAGTCAATCGCATTGTTTACTGTTTGGTAACCTCCCCATATTACAAAAGCAAAAATCAACATCCCAACTACACTTGAACCTGTAACAATCTGCCACATAGTTTGACGAGCTGGAGCAGGTAATCCTGCTTTCACTTTTTGCATATGATTTAAGTTCGCAACGATCCGAGCTAATACCATAGAAAGGATAGCTAAAATCAAAGCCAAGATTCCGTACATCAAAGTATTACTTCCACCTTTTGTCTCTCCGCCCCCAGCTACTGCAACAGCATCTCCTGTTTTTGGAGGATAAGCGCCAGTAACAGCAACCGCATTGATATAACCTAAGATATTATCAATCTCAGTATCCGTCAAATTAGGGAAATTAGTCATTACACTTCCACCATACTCTTGGAATAAATTATTTGCGTACTCATCACCCGTTGCCAAAAAAGCAGCTGAGTTTCTAATCCATGATCTTAGCTTATCTTTGTCTTCCCAACGCTCTTCAACTCCAGCCAAAGCAGGCCCTGTCATTTTAGCTTTCATGTTCTTAGCATGGCAGCTTCCACAATTATTTTTAAAGAGTTGCATTCCTTGATCTAGCTCAGGAGTTCGCTCTCCTTGAGCGAAAGTGAGATTCAAGGCAAAAAAGAAAAGAAAAATAATAGATAAACTTCTCATAATCAATGACTTGTACATTCCTATATTAACATTTTTCATAAAGATATTTTAAGCAAAATCGTTTTGTCATTTTTTTGTCAGCGCAAAAATATAATTTGTACTCATATTTACCAATATAAGTTATCCACACTTTCCTATTTAGATAAAGTCCAAATAGTAATCTACCCTTAACTTTTCCTTAACGGAATTGAAACATTGCAAAAAAAGAGAATTTATCCCGTATAATTTAACTTCTTAATATGTTTTTTGATGGTATATTAAAATGAATTATTATAAAATGGAGAAAGGTAAAATGTAAAAATGAAGTTCTAACCATATTTTATTTCCCAATGAAAACTGGTGGATGTTTACGGAAAAATTATGTCACAATTTCAAGGACAATTATTAGTTCGTTTTGCTTTTCAATAAAAAAAAATTATCAACATTTTTTTTTATTGAAAAGGCAAAATTTATATAACTAGTTTAATACTCCGAAGAAAAACGAATATCAAACAAAGGATTTAGGATTTATTCGATATTTGATCCATAAAAAAAGCCGTCCCCTACGGAACGGCTTTTACTACTCTCACATTTTTGATTTAAAAAACTACTATTTAATAGTTAAACCAAAACTAAAATTAAAAACGATTTTGCATATTTTTGATAGAGTGTGCCGAAGACAATTTCAATATTTATTTAAACCAAACTTTCCATATCTCTAATCAAGATACTTTTTCGATTAAAATAAATTAAATTTGACTTACGGAGTTCATTCAGGACGGATGTAACTGTTTGACGAGAAGTTCCCGTCAAGTTAGCAATATCTTGTTGAGTCAAAGAGTGCTTCACTAACATCTCAAAACCAACTCTTCGACCTCGTTGGTCAGCTGCATCTTTTAAGAAGTCAATAATTCGAGTTCGGGCATCTTTAAAGATTAAAGATTCTAATCTATTTTCCGCTCGACGCAGTCGCTCACCTATCAACATTAATATTTTGATTGATAATTGATGGTTAGATCGCATCAATCTTTTAAAGTCTTCTACTTTCAAGACACAATAATGAACTTCTTGTCCCATTGCTCTTGCAAAGTCTTGTCTTTCTTCTTCACCTACAATCCCCATTTCTCCAAACATAGCCGTCGGGTGTAGAACAGATTTAATAATTTCCTTTCCATCTTTAGAATGTGTTCCGATTTTCACCGTACCTTTTGAAAGAAAGAAAATTTTGTCAGAAGCTTCTCCTGGAAGATAGATATAACTATATCTCGGCTTAACTTTGACTTCAACCATTTGGGTTAGTCTAAGTTTTTCATCTGAATTGAGCGTTTCAAATAATGGGAAATGCTCTAGGAATGCTGTCTTTGATTGAATTGCCATAACGTACTCTTTTTATTGAATAGAGAATAAATTTTTTGAAATCTGGTTTTTAAGAGGGGATATCGGCTAAGGATATTATTCCTTTTGTAAGATACTTTACATTTAAGACACAGTTCTTTAACCTGCCCCCTACAAAACTTTGAAATTATTTTCTTTAAACCCTCTATTTGAAGAAACAGAAATCAAGTTTAAATGTTTTACACAAAATTAAATTCTTATTTACCTAAATAATTATATTATTTCAGAATAAAAAACATGATTAACTAGCGCTTTTGAAATTTTATGCTAAAAAGTGGCTAAATCTTATTTTGAAAGATATTTCTATTTTTTTTAGTGCTTTTTTTGAAACAAAGAAACTTAAACTCAAATATTAAAACATAGATAAGACTGGATAACCCTAGATTTAGTCCTAGATAATAATTTCAACAACTAAATATTACACACTTAAATATTACAGAATAAAGGGTATTTTTGGCTTTTCAAAAATAGAATGGTAGATAATTACTTATGATAAAAGCAACAAATGTTCACAAGTCCTACGGAAATGTTCACGTACTAAAAGGCGTTGATGTTGAGATTGAAAAAGGAGAACTAGTTAGTATCGTTGGAAAATCAGGTGCAGGAAAAAGTACTTTACTTCATATTCTTGGAACTTTGGATAATGCCGATAAGGGAGAAATTTTAATTAACAATCAAGATGTGGGTTCTCTCTCTCCAAAAAAATTAGCCAATTTTAGAAATACGAATATTGGTTTCATTTTTCAATTCCATCATTTACTTCCTGAATTTACTGCTGTTGAAAATGTATGCATTCCTGCTTTCATCCAAAATGCTAATAAAGCTGAGGCCGAAAAACGAGCGAAAGAATTATTAGACTACCTCGGTCTCTCCCACCGCTTAACTCACAAACCAACTCAACTTTCAGGTGGTGAACAACAACGGGTCGCAGTTGCTCGAGCATTGATGAATAAACCTGCCATCGTTTTTGCGGATGAACCTTCTGGTAATTTAGATTCTGCTTCCTCTAAAGAATTACATCAACTACTTTTTGATTTGAAAAATGATTTTCAGCAAACTTTTATCATTGTGACTCATAATGAAGAACTAGCTGGTATGAGTGATCGAAGATTGGTGATGGAGGATGGGAAAATAATTTAGCCACATTCCTACTCTCCGACCATCATCTATTTTTATAAATTGACCTTGGTTCCGCTGAATTGATATTTATTAGTTTTGATAAAAGGTTTAAATTCAGTTGTTTTCACTTTAGTTGTAGATTTGGATTTTCCATTCGTACCAGATTCATATTTCTTCTTTATTTTAAAGTCAGGCAATCTTTCTCCTTTTAGAAAATTAAATTTTACTAAAGTTTTTGTTTTCACAACTCCAACCTCACCTCCAAAGGGAGTATAATCAGTTTTTGAAGTAGTTGGTTGTTCTGCTTTAAAGTCTACTTTTCCAGTTTGTGCATTTGCAGAAAAAGAAATTTGCAAAAAAATAACTACGATTGCGCTGATTAAAACATTTGAATTTTTCATGATTATTATTTTTAGATTAGACTTGTAAAAAAATCCTGAACACATTTTTAGAATTGGTCAACAGAGGAAATGCTTTTAAAAACTAAAACCAACTTTCGCATTTAATCCTAAATCAAGTTGAAGGGTCTTTAATTCTGAAAACCCTTCCATATTTGATTTCACAATATTCACATATCCTCCTATTCCTGAGATATCGAAAAAGATTCGTTCTTTTTTAAATCTATATCCGACTCCAATCGTTGATCTTAAATTGGTTCGGTGTATTGTTTCCATTCTGCCTTTCTCATTTGTAATTCTTTCTTTGTCAGAAATAACACTTCCTTGAAAATCAAGATTAAACCCTTTGTATTCGTATTTATTTTTTCCCATAAAAAATCTTACCCCCAAGGCAACGACCCTATTGTCTCGAACTCTTTCACTTGCTACAATTACATCGTAAGTGCTTTTTTTTTCGAAAATCATTTTACCTTGACCATAATGAACATAAAAAGTAGTTGCTGTTTTTTTGATCCCAACTTCTCCCTCAAAATAAGAATAGCTTTCATCTTGAAAAACTTGCCCTATGCTAAAATTCACTCCACCCCCTTGAGCATTGACCATGGATACTATTTGTAAAAGGAATACTACAATTGCGCTGGTTAAAATATTTGAATTTTTCATAATATTTTTTTTACGTTTTGATAATTTGCAATATTGATAATTCAAATATCAATCAATTAGCAAGGGTCTTTAATTTAAACTTCGCAAAATTCATATTCTTTTTTATCTAATATCAGTTAGGTCGTCCTTTTTCTTTTCTAAAAAAAATGAGTTTCATTTCATCTTTACTCTTCTACAATTCATTCTATAAAATCAACAACTCCTCCTTATTTGATTTCCCAACCTATTCTTATCCTATACATTGCAGCCATAATTAAATCACAACATTAAAACATAGCAACAAACATGGTTTTGTTTATTTGCTAAAAAACAATTTCAATTATGAAAAATCTTATTCTTGCAGTTGCATCGATTTTTGCTTTATCATTTGCTACAGCAGTAAATGCACAACCTTCAAACATTGAGGAATTAACAACTGAAGAAACAACAGCAAGCTCATCCTCAGAGGAAGTTGCTGTTCTCCAAAATTTTAAAGCTAATAGAACAGAGAGGAGAGTTATTAAAAAAATGAAAAAATATGTTACTCCTAAAATCATTGCAAAAGGAAAAAGAACAACTGCCTTGCAAGGGAAAAAAGTTACCATCCAACTTAGCTTAGATAAAAATGGAGCCATAACTAATTTACAAATTGTAAAAGGTTTTGAAGACTCTTTAGATGCAAAAGTCTTAAAATATATCAGAGAATATGATGCTAAAAATCCATTAGCAAATTCCAATTTAGAAAAACCTACGACCATTCAATTAGAGATTCCTTTAGTAGGTAAAGTTCAATACATGAATTAAATAACTGTTATTAATTTTGATTAAAAAAAAAGTCTTCACAAAGGTGAAGGCTTTTTTTTTGCATTAACACCCAATTAACAGAAATCTGCATCTATCTTATTATCTTTGAAAAAGTAATAAGAAACAATAAAATTATTTAACTAAATCATCTAGCTTATGAAACAGATTTCGATTACTCTTATTTTCACTTTCATTTTAGCGTCCTTTTCTTTTGGTCAGGAAACAGAAGAACAATTAGGACCAAAAACCACTATTGAATTTGATGAGAAGGTATTTGATTGGGGAACCATTACTCAAGGAGATAGAGTAACTTATCTTTTTAAATTTACTAATACCGGTAATGAACCACTAATCATAAAAAATGCAAAAGGTAGTTGCGGATGTACCGTTCCACAATGGCCAAAAGCACCAATCGCACCAGGCGAGAAAGGAGAAATTAAAGTCGTTTTTAATTCCAAAGGAAAAATGGGGAAGCAAAGTAAAAGAGTTACCATTACAGCTAATACCGACCCTGGAATGACTTATATAAATGTAACAGGAAACATTATCAAGGATGAAAAATACTCTTTTACAGATATGTCTCAACCTGAGACAGCGACTCCTGAAAAGGCACCTAAAAAAACTGATTGGAAAAAACCATACACCAAAGATTGCTTTGCGATTTTCCCAAATCCAACAAGTGATGTTTTAAAATTAGAACTCAAAGATCATTTTGGAGAAAATTTGAAAGTGATGATTTTTGATTCAAAAGGGACTCAATTAATGACCAATGAGGTTAAAGAAATTTCAAAAGACATTATTGAGTTTGATGTAAGTAAATATACTACGGGTACTTATTATGTGAATATTCAAATTGGAAATGAGGCTGTATCTACTAAGTGCTTTGTTGTTGCGCAGAAATAATTTTTTAGTGAAAAAATAAATCTCGAGGGTCTTATTTCAAATTTGAAATAAGACCTTTTTTTATTTTGGATATTGAATAAATTTCCATTTCGCAGATAAATATCTCCACTTTGCAGATTCTATTTTTCTAATTAGAAAAATAGAATAACTTTTGGGTTTGAATTAGGATAATTCTAAAGTTAAACTTTCATGAAAAAATCACTTGTAGTATTATTACACATTGGATATTGGGGATGTTACTTTGCCATGATTATGGTAATGCTAGCAATGTTTTTTCGAGGAGAAGATGCTATCGAAGCTAAGATTGAGGAAGCCTTTCAAATCATATTTCTTTTCGCACTCCTTCCTTCTGTCATTACATTCTATACTTGCTACTCTTATATCTTTCCAAAATACTTTCAACAAAAAAAGTATTTCTTGGTCGCTATTTCTGAGTTAGTTATTTCCTTAGCTGCATCTATTATTGGTTATTCCTTTTTAGCTATTTTTGTCGGGGAAGATTGTGTGGATGATGGGGAGGAAGGAATCATCTTCGGTGCTATTTTCTTCATGACATTTATCGCTTTAATATCAGGAGTAATTGCAATGGTGATGCGAGGATTTATCACTTGGTTTGATGAAATAAAATTAAAATCTGAACTCCAACAAAAAAATAATGAAATGGAAATGGCTTTGGTCAAATCAAAATTAGATCCACATTTTCTTTTCAATACTATCAATAATATTGACATCTTAATTTTAAAAAATGCAGACCAAGCTTCCAGTTATTTAAACCAATTATCTGACATCATGCGTTTCATGTTGTATGAAACTAAAGCAGATAAAATTCCTCTATTTAAAGAAATTGAATACATTAAAAAATACATCGAATTACAAAAAATTAGAACATCAAATTTGAGTTATGTAAATTTCAACTTGGTAGGAGATTCTAATAATAAAATTATCGCCCCAATGATTTTTATTCCATTTATTGAAAACGCCTTTAAACATAATAACAATAAAAAACTGGAAGATGCTATCACCATAAATATTAAAATTGAAGAAGAAAATATTAATTTTAAATGTATCAATAAGTTCGATGCTAATCGAAAATCAAAAGAAGAAGAGAATGGTTTAGGTAATCATTTAATTCAAAAAAGATTAAATCTTATATACCCAAACAGACACCACTTAACTGTAAAAAATGAAAACAATTTATACAGCGTTTTTTTAACTATTGAAAATGAATAAACATAGTTGCATCATCATAGAAGACGAACCTTTAGCACTCGAAAGAACTAAAGATTTTGTCCTTAAAATTCCATTCCTAAATCTATTGGCTACCTTCGATAATGCATTAGAAGGCTTGTCATTTTTAAAATCCAATGAAGTTGATTTACTCTTTTTGGACATCAACATGGATGAGTTATCAGGCATCGAATTATTAGAAAGTTCCAATATTTCTAGCCAAGTTATTATCACAACTGCCTACCAAGAATATGCCCTCAAAGGTTATGAATTAAACGTTACAGATTATTTACTTAAACCATTTACCTTCAATCGTTTCTTGCAAGCTGTTAATAAAACTCATGAAAACTTACAACAAAACATTGCTGAACCAACGCCAGATTATATTTTTATAAAAACAGAAAACCGACTAGATAAAATTAATTTGAATGACATCATATACATTGAGGGCATGCGAGATTATCGAAGAATCCATACCGTCAATAAAAAAATTATGACCTTACAAAATTTTAAAGATTTGGAAAAAATCATTCCGTCAAATTTAGTTTGCCGAGTACATAAATCCTACATGGTTTCTCTTCCAAAAATTGAATCTATCGAACGCAGCCGAATCAAAATTGGAGACAAACTTATTCCAATTTCTGAAACTTACCGAGCTTCTTTTTTTCAAAAAATAAATAATGTAACATAACATTTACAAATTTCATTAAATCTATTTTCCGCTAAAACATTTCACCGATAAAAATTCCTGTTTCGCAGAGACCTCTTCCTAGTTTGCATATCAAAATTGTTCCCTCCCCCCTTTTCCTTGACCTTTAGTTTAAATTATTCATCACATTTAAACTAATTACCAATGACCAAAAGATGTATTTTAATCCTGCTAATAATTTTCCTTTTTATAAAATTAGCATGCAGCCAAAACCTCACTCAAACAGTTAGAGGAAACGTGATTGACAACGATAATAAATTACCGTTAATCGGAGTCGAAGTTATTCTTCCTGGCACTCAACCTTTGATCGGAACCACTACAGATGAAGATGGAAATTTTCGACTAGAAAATATTCCCATCGGAAGAATCAATTTACAATTGTCTTATTTAGGTTACGAAAGTAAGACACTCCAAAACATCGTCGTTAACTCAGGAAAGGAGGTAATCCTACATTTAAACATGGAAGAATCCATCATCAAGATGAAAGAGATTGTCGTCACCACCAACAAAAATAAAGGGGAAGCATTGAACGATATGGCGATGATAAGCGTCCGATCTATTTCGGCCGAGGAGACCAATCGCTATGCAGGAGGCTTCAATGATCCTTCCAGAATTATGGGAAATTTTGCGGGCGTAACCAATACTCAAGATGGCAGTAATGATATTATCATCAGAGGAAATGCTCCCAAGTATGTGCAATGGAGATTGGAAGGAATTGAGATTACAAACCCTAATCATTTTGCTGATCCAAGTGCTGCAAGTGGTTCTGTAAGTACGCTCAATAATAATTTATTGGCTACTTCAGATTTCCATACAGGCGCATTTACACCTGAGTTTGGTGATGCTCTTTCGGGAGTTTATGATGTAAAATTACGCGCTGGAAATAATGAAAATTTTGAGTCCGTTTTTGGATTTGGATTACTTGGAACTGACCTAACTTTGGAGGGACCATTTAAGAAAGGATATGGTGGTTCCTTCCTTGTCAACTATCGATATTCTGTTGCAACATTAATTAGTAACCTAGGCTTGATTGATGTCAATGGAATTCCGGAATTTCAAGATGCTGCGTTCAAAATAGTTTTACCTACCAAAAAAATGGGAACTTTTTCTGCCTTCGGTTTAGGAGGGTTAAGTACATTTTTATTCGAAGATGTCAAGCCTTCGATTTGGGAAACGCCTGGAAACAACTCTATGAAAACAGACATTCAAGAAGACTTTAAAAAGGGAGCACACCTCCTCAATACTGGAATCAATCATACGCTTTCACTTAGTCAAAGTAGTTTTCTAAAAACCACTATTGCTTATTCTAATGAAGGGATTGATGATGATATTTTTGAAAGTAAAACCATTTCTATTTTTGATAACTCAGGTGAATTCTTAAAAGACTCGGTGGTTCACAGAATTTTAAATTATCAAAATAGATGGCAAAAAACCACCTACCGAGGAGCCATAACTTACAACAATAAAATCAATGCTAAAAACAAAATTCAAGTTGGTATCAAGTACGCTTTATTTGATTATCAGAATAAACAAAGTCAATTGCGTGACGATGCTTCAGAAAGATTTAACCTGATAGATTTCAGGGAAAACATCAGTACGCTTCGAAATTTCATCAGTTGGAAATATCGGGTTAATGAAAATATTACTATCGTAAGTGGTCTTCATAATATGAATGTTTTGCTCAATAATAAAAGTACACTCGAACCAAGATTTGCTATTAATTGGAAAATAAATAATACAAATTCTTTCCACGCTGGCTACGGAAATCACAGCACTATGGAAAGTATTCATAGTTATTTTGCAAAGGTAGAACAGCCTGATGGAAGTATCATAGAACCTAACAAAGATTTGGATTTATTAAAAGCAAATCATTTTGTGATCGGCTATGAAAAACGTTTTGGAAAAAATATGATGGCAAAGATTGAAGCTTATTATCAAGATCTTTACAACCTTCCTGTCGAAAATAATGACACTAGTTATTTCGCAACTATCAATGAAGGAATTGAATTTCGTTATGTCGACTTGGTAAATAAAGGAACTGGAAAAAACTATGGACTTGAAATTACTCTAGAAAGATTTTTTAATAATAATTACTATTTCTTAATCAACGGATCAGTATTTCAATCAAAATATACAGCCTTAGATGGCATTGAAAGGAACACTCAATTCAGTAGTAACTTCCTTGTAAATATATTGTTAGGAAAAGAATTTGAAAAGCTAGGAAAAAAGAAAAACCAGACGCTTAGTTTAAACTCTAAGATATTTTTTGGTGGCGGGAGGAAGATCATTCCTTTACTCAGGGATGCTCAAGGAAATTTAGCGGTAGATCCCGACAACAATAAATTTTGGGATTATGAGAAGGCCTATGAAAATAGTTTAGACGACATTTATCAAATAACTGTTTCGGCAAGTTACAAATGGAATAGACCAAGAACGACTCATGAACTTTTTCTCAACATAGATAATGTGACCAACACAAAAGGAAAGATTTCTGAATTTTATGATAAAAATGAACCTGAGTCAATCGGTCATTTGGCACAGTTTGGGCTATTTCCAAATTTGATGTATCGAGTATATTTCTAAAAGAATTGAAAAAGAATGTGACCTTATTCTGATAAATTAGTCTTTATAGTAATTACTGACATTACGCATATTTATTTATTATAGAGATATACCGAAAAATGGAAGAATCCTAAAACATTGGTTTTTCCGTTCTATTAAAATATAATAATTAGCCTGATTCAAAGGGCGATTTAAAATTGTTTTCATTTGGTTTTTTGGGGTTTCCAGAGGAATTAGTCTTTTGACTTTCCTCTGGATTTTTTTTGGGGATTTATCCTAAATAAAAAACACCTAGTTAATGATCTCAAATCTATTGATTTAACTTCTGTGAAGTTGGAAGATTATCAAGAGAAAAATAGATCATTAACTAGGTGTTTTTTATTTAATCAATTTTCCCTAGAGACAGAAAATCCGAATATTCCACAACCAAATTTTAAGAGGTACGTAATCAATCATATATTGATTACATTGCATCTGACAATCAACATATTTTGAGTAATTAAATACTCAACTATTCAAATATTTTTTCTCCAAAAAATCCAATGTAGTAGTTTCTTCAAAATTCAAAAAAGTATTAAAACCTAAAGGATGACAAGTTTAACAGAAATTTTAGAATACAATTTTTTAAGTCTTGGAGGATATAATTTGAACTTACTCAAGGTCATTATTGTCATCATCATTTATTTTATTATTCGACTCCTTCTTTGGATTAGTTTAAAAGTAATCAATCGTTTTTTTAAAAAGAAAGACTTGGATTCAGGTCGACAATATGCGGTCACTCAATTTGTAAAATACATAATTTATACCGCAGGAGTATTAATCATTTTAGAAAGCTTGGGCGTTCAGTTATCTATATTATGGGCAGGGTCAGCAGCTCTTTTAGTTGGTGTTGGATTAGGATTACAGCAGACTTTTAATGACTTGATTTCAGGTATTATTTTATTAGTGGAAGGCTCGGTAGAAGTTGGTGATATATTAGAAATTGAAACGATGGTAGGACGAGTTACTAAGATTGGATTGCGAACTTCTACTGTCGAAACTAGAGATGACATCGTGGTCGTTTTACCCAACTCTAAATTAGTGACTGATAGCGTTATCAATTGGAACCATAACCATACGCCAACCAGGTTTAAAATTAATGTAGGAGTATCTTATTATTCTGATGTTGACTTGGTTACTAAACTAATTATTGAAGCGGTCAATGGTCATGCAAAAATTTTAACATCGCCGAAACCACAAGTTCAATTTGCTGACTTTGGTAATTCTTCTTTAGATTTCACTTTGTACTTTTTCTCCCATGAATTCTTTAGAATTGAAGTAATAAAAAGTGATTTAAGGTATGCTATATTTAGAATTTTCAAAAAGAACAATATCGAAATCCCGTTCCCTCAACGTGATCTGTGGTTAAGAAATCCAGAAGCGTTTCAAGAGGCAAATAAAAAGACTCATTAAAAATAACAATGTACTTACATAAAAAAGCGCTAGTTTTTGAAATCAAAAACTAGCGCTTTTTTATATAAGTTCTAAAACAACTTATTTTTTAGCAAGTATTTTTTTATTCGCTTCTAAAACTTTCTCAACCTCCAAAACCATTTGTCGAATAATAGATTCTCCTTCTGCATCTTCCAACAAGGCCACTAAAATATATTGTCGATCTGGGCCCCAAACCAACGCTGAATCAGAATGATAATTCCGCCAAGAACCAGACTTCCGATACACTTGCGCTTCAGGCGCAATTCTATCCAGGGTGTTGACAAATTTGTGGTGTAATTTCGGATCAACCATGATATCCAACATTTGCTCTGAACGTTGTTTACATACCAATTGGCCATGCACTAACATATAATAAAATCTACAAACTTGTGATACTGTTGCCCCGTGGCTTATTCCATACATCGGGTCAGGCCTTCTTTTTCCAGCAGCTGCATATCTTTTTCCAACCCATAATCCACCTCCATATTTTTTGTCATACAAATCATATTTTGGATCAGTCAGAACTGCTTCGATTTTGTCAAAACCTAGCCGATCTATCATTCGAGTCGTCGCTTGATTATTTGATTTTGCGATCATCAATTCCATGTCCGCTTTGACTGCTTTAGTTTCTTTAAGTTCGCCTTTCTCCAGCGCATCCATTGCAGCTAGTAGAACAGCAATCTTTGGTAAACTAGCAGCATACATCATATTATCGCCATTGACTCTAGCAAATTTGATATTATTCAAATCTCGTAAATCAACCAAACCAACTGACATTTTCTTATTGGCAATTAGTTTTGCCCATTTTTTATTTGACTTTAATTGCTTCAATAATTGTCTTTGGAGATTATAATCTACTAAGTCTCGCAAAGGTTGCAATTCTTCTCCTTGGACGGAACATGGAATAGGATTATAATGATAGGATCCATTCTGGGCATTAATCGAAAATGCAACGAACAATAAAGCAAAGGCTTTAAAGAATTTTTTCATATTTTTTTTATTACTAGTTTTGTGTTTTTTATTGGATTCTCGTATTTATACTTCCTGACCCCAAGAAGGTTTCAGGAGGTAAAAAAATTATATTCAGTATTTAAATTTTCGAAAGAAGAGGAGTTGATTAAAGTTAATTGGCAAAACGTATTCGATTTAGAGAATAAAATTAAGCTATTTCTACTTCAGATTATTTTATTTTTAGTTAAAATTTTGGAATATATTTCTAACTAGATATCAGACTAAATATTGCTTCCCAATCAAGCTATTTTATTCTTTAAGAAATACTACATAAGATGCAGTAACAATTTGAAGTGTTATTGTTGAACATCTTCCACTACATTCACAACAGGTGAAGGAAAATAATTAGTTGTATTTTCTTCAATTATTTTTTTCAAATTATTCATGTTCTCATCTTCTTGATCTTGCATAGAACTTTCCATAAAAGATATCATAGAACGCATAAATATGTCAACACCTTTAGTAACAGTTGATGATTTGATATGAGTCTTTCCATCTTTTTCTGTAAAGTCTACTTGGTAATCCATAATCATCACTCCCTCCATAACAAAGTCCATGGCAATATGTTCGTTGGGGCGAATAGCATGAATAGTTTCAAGAATAGTAGACTCTTGACCTTCCTCATCAAAGGTGTATTTAGTGACAGCACCTACAGTACCTTTTTCGCCACTTACATGTTCTACTTCTTTAATTCCTTTTAACCATTGAGAGATTTTACTTTCATCATTCATGACAGCCCAAGCTTCATTAATTGATTTGTTAACCATAATCTCACTACTATAAGAAAGAGAAGGAGTAAGCATTCCTTTTCCAATAAATAACAATGCTATTACGGTAATTATTCCAAGTAAATATTTAAGGTATTTCATCATCTGGAGGTTTAATTAGAAAAAATAATATCAAGTTAAAGATACAAATAGTTTTTAAAACTTAAAACATTTTGTTTGCTTTAAGGGTTATACTGCTACTCCAAAAAATATATCGTCACTCGCACCATGACAACGTACACTCATATAATACACACTTACACAGTAGTGTCTCTTCAACTTGGCTTTGCCAACTATGGACGATTAAACAACATTTTATTTTGAAAGAAAAAGTCTTATAGGATGCTTGGAACTACCACAGAGTGGTATTCCAGCATTTATGTTTTTATTTCGAAGTGGCTTATGAAGGGCATCTAAAAAAACAACCTCATTATGGTTATTTTAAAACTTATGTAAGTTCCTTTTCTATCAGGAGATAAATCCAATTTATAAATTATCAATCCATTCCTTAATCAATGCTATCCCTTCATCATGCAATAATTCTCTTCCAATCTCAGGCATTCGTTCATCCACCTCATCTGCAATCATTCTGTAAAGCAAAATGGATTCATCACCTTTCCCTGGATAAATCACATAAGTAAAACCTCCTGAACCAGCACCTGCTGCGACGGGTGTTTTCCAAATACCTAGACTTAAAGAGTCTGTATTATCATACTCCAAATAAAACCCAGAATTAGAGGCTGAGCCTTCCAGCCGATGACAGGAAGAACAATTGATCGCCAAATATCCTCTTGCTCTTTCATCTAAACTTCCTGCTGGATCATTGATGCCATACCATCTAGGCAGAATGGATACAGGTCGAGGATCTAAAATTCCTTTCATCTCCCATGTATCAATTTGGTTTGCGATTCCATCTATGTAATTATAATCTTTATTCAGGTTTTGAATAGTTGGACCAATGGGGTGAATTTTACCATCAAAGGAGTGGCAATTTTTACATTGATTTTGATTTGGGATCAAATAATTTAATTGTTGGTTTTGTCCGTTTACATTTACGGTGAGGTCTTTTGTGCCGCCTATGACTGTTCGTTGAGCATCAGTTTGTTCGTTATTCCATTCATAAGTTTCAGGATACCAACCATCAGACCGCCGAATCAAAAGACGCGTTTCAATATAATTTTCTGTGCCATTTGATTCTTTAAAATAAAAATGTTTTATCAAAACTGAACCAACAGGCAATTCCAAAACAGCAGTAGTGTCAAAAGGAATACTGCTTCCTTCAGGTACATAGACATATCGTTTTTTCAATGCATAATCACTAAACAATGATGTGTTCAAATCATACGGCAACACTCCCCCATCAAGGTTAGGAACTAAATCAACAAGATCTCCAATAAAAAAATTATAATCGGAAAGTAAAGCAAAACCATTTCCAGCTGGAATCTTTACTTCAAGAATTACTTCGCCAGGATTTGGAGAATCATCTGTGTCTTTACATTGACTGACCAATAATATTATTCCTACTAAAAAGAGTAAATGTTTTATATCTCGCATCTTATATGTTCTATTTAAAATGAATCCTCTAAAATGAAAATAATGCACCTTGAAAGAATCAAGGTGCATTATTTATGTTAATCTATTTTAAGTATTAAAATGGATCAAAAGTAATTTCTGGCAATCGAGTTTTAGTGCAATCATGAGCTGTGATATCAGTAGTCACAGACATAAAAGTTGGATCGCCTGCATTGATATTAACAAATGTTGTTGCACTAGCTTCTTGAATACAAACTGCATCAGCAGCCATCAATAATCCATCTGTCAAAATATTCGGCTGGTCTAATCCATACTGACCTAAAAGACCGATAATTTGTTGAATATCAGCTGGTTGATTCGCTACATCTACCGTTCCTGGAGTCATAGCATGAGTATTATTTTGAATAAAAATACCTGCTGGGAATGGATCATAATCTGGATCACTTGGCATATCATTGATAAACAAATAATTAGATATCAAAATTCCAGCAAATTGATTTTCAGAAATAGTATTATCAAAAAATTCAACATTCTTTGTACTCAAAATCATACAGCCCGTTCCATTAGGAACATTAGCAACGATATTTCCTGCTGGCGCAAAATTTACTCGATTGTTATCATGAATATTATTGTTGTAAACTCTAGTAGCATCTCCATTTTGTGTCAACCCAGGTAAATCAAATACTAAAATTCCTCCAGTATTATCAGTTGCCTCATTATCAAAAACATCTGCATTAGTAGTGTTTTCAATTTCGATTCCTGCAACATTTCCTTGTGCTAAACAATTTTTCAAAATCACTTGATCAGATTGTCCTACATAAATTCCTGCATCAGATGCTCCATAAGCAAAACAATTATCGATAAAAACTTCTGTACAAAGCACAGGGTAAAGTCCATACGCACCATTGTCAGTACTTGGCTCACCTGACCAAATTGTTCCTACGTTTACAAAACTAATCTTATTGCAATCTTTTGTTTTTAAGGCATCTCCTTTTGAATCTCGTATAGTTAGATTCTCAATTCGGATACTATTAGAGTTGGTAATTAATACACCCTCTCCTCCTGAAGTTTGACCACTAAAATCTAAAAATGTTTTTTCTCTTCCTGCTCCTTTAATCACCACTTTAGATTTACCATCCATAGATAAAGTATTGGTAAATGAAAATTCTCCTTCTTCAAAAATAATAGTGTATTCTTCTTCTACATCAATAAAAGCAAGTTGAGCACTATCTGCAGCAGAAGCACCTACTGCAATAATAATTTCTTTTGCTGGTTCTGGATCTGGCTGATCATCATCATCTTTACAAGATGTAATTAAAAAAAATGGGATCGCGAGTAAAAAAATCCAAGATGGGTTGTTCATAAATTTCTTCATGTCAATTTTTTAAAAAGTTTGTTAACTAAAATTTAAGAAATAAAATTAATATAAAATATCATTTTGAATCAAATGATATAATTTTATTTTTTCAAATGTGAAATTAATGAAATATTTAGAAGCTAGTATTCTTTATCCCATTAATTCATTTTTTTCTCAAAAGAATCCGCTACTTGGTTTGGGTTTCTTTTATACATAATTGCGCGCTATACAAAGCTAACTGACAATTAAAACGTACGGCAAAAAGAAGTGGACTTAGTCTGATAGCCTAAAAGTTCATAAAGACAAAACACAAAGCCACTTACATTCAAAAATGTAAGTGGCTTTTCCTATAGAGTCATTTAAAAGAAAAAAACTACTGCTAGCTATGACTTTATTTTCAATAGGTTTGTTATCATTTGATAGGTAACAAGTCTATTATACAAAACTTCCGAATCGTTCAAAATGGCAAGTGTAACCATTAGGATTCTTGACCAAATAGTCTTGATGATTTTCTTCCGCAGCCCAAGCTTTAGTAAAAGGTTCAAGTGTTGTCGCTACTTTACCTTCCCACTTTCCGGAGTCATTTACTATTGCGATGACTTCTTCCGCAATATTCTTTTCTTCTTCGCTTTGAAAGAAAATAGCTGACCGATAACTTGCCCCGATGTCATTACCCTGACGGTCAACAGTTGTTGGATTATGAATGCGGTAGAAATAATCCAATATGAGTTTAAAGGAAGTTTCGTTTGGATCGTAGGTTAATTCTATGCCCTCGGCGTGCCCAGGATGATTCGAGTAAGTAGGATTCTCATTTGTCCCTCCAAGGTATATCACCTCGGTATCTTTAATTCCTGGCCTAACTCTGAAGAGATCTTCCATCCCCCAGAAACAACCTCCAGCGATATATGCTTTTTTTAAATTTTCCATTTTTCTTGAATTTTAATTTTTATATATTTCCAAATATTATCCGATATATTCTTTATATCCTTTAAAATACTCCACAAAAAACAATGTAAGAACGATAGATAAAGAACTAAATAATAACGGCATATCCTTTTATTGATTCTCCTTATTTTCTTCAAAATATTTTTCATACTGCGATACTTCTGTTTCATCTTTAAGTGCAATCATTTTTTTAAAAACAGATTTTGTCACCCGAACATATTTCATTTCTCTTTTATCAAAACCGATCCATTTGAACCGATGACCAAATGGACAAGGCGGTGCATCAGGCAATGTTCCTTGACGCAATTCATATCTGTCTGGAGTAAGGTTATATACCTCGGCAGATATCACAGGTAAATTATATTTCTGGTTTTTATTTTCCATAAAAAATTAATTCCAACCAAGTCGTTTTCTTTCGTCCCAATAAAAATCTGGACTAACGGCTAATTTTTTCAAAAATAGGATGTCCTCTTCTTTCAATTTAAAATCCTCAGTTTTTAGGTTATCAGATAAATGTTGTTCATTGGCAGCTCCACTCAAGACTTTAAATACTGGAATGCTGTCCATGCAAAACCGTAAAGCAATCGCATCTAATCCTACATTGTACGTTATTGCCAACTCCTCCAATTTTTTATAGGCTGCAGCATAGTGTGGATATTTTTCATTTGGAAAAACTCGTCCATTTGCCAAGGCTTCTTTGATGACTAACCTTTTATTTTGTTTAGCAATTATTCCTACAACCGTCGCAAGACTTTGGTCAAAAATGTTGTAGGTGACTTGAAAAACATCGAACAAACTTTCCTCATTAATCTTAATGTCCAAAGCCTTTTTCAGAACTTCCATCTGATTAACTCCAGTCGTAGAAATACCAATTAGTAAACCATGTTTAATTTTTAATTCTGCTAACCGATTAAGTATTAGTTCATTTACCAATACACCCGATTCGAAAGTGGCGGAGTGAATTTGATAGGTCGTTAACAAGGGTAATAAAACCTTCGACTCCTCCCATTGTTCATTCAGCTTCTTCAACGAATGCTCTTTTACTTCGTGTTGTATAGCATTAGGAGCAAAATTGGCGACATAAGTGTACCCCCATTTTGTAGCAATTTCTATGGTCTCATCATCTTTTTTAGTGACCCAATCCATCAGTAATTGTTCTGCCATACCATACCCTGGTGCAGTATCAAAATATCGAACTCCTTGCAAATATGCTTCATCAAGTATTACAAGACCTTTTTGCCTGAAGGCTTCCAAAGAAAATTCAGAAGATGATTCTTGGCGTATATTGATATATTGCGGACGACCGATAGCGGCTGTTCCTAATCCTATATTTTTAATTGTGCTCTTCTTCATTGGTATGAGGGTTAAACTCGTGTTGCATTTTTCTAATCGTAATAGTTTTAATACCATAAATAATCATCAAACCTAAGGCTATTAGTGTTAATACAACTCCTACTAAAAGTACAAACTGTGGTATATTTTTACTTATCTCCTTTGACTCTGGAAGTATAGCACCTAAAATACCTGCCAATACAAAGCAAGCAGCAGATATATAAAATAACGCAGTCGCCCTTGTCAATCGCGTAAGCTGTTTTATCTTTAAACCTGATAGCTTATGCTCAAAAGTAGAACATTTTACTGATAGAATCCCTCCAATCTCCGTACTTAAACCCATCATCTGAGCAGTAGTCGAAACAATCAAAAGTCCAACCGCAGGTAAAATTGTTATCGGTATATACCAGTCCATTATTCTCTATTTTAATTGATTAAAATATTCATTTTGATAATTCAAAGGTAAAGATGATTAGTCTAAAACTAGTTAAGCACCTTTCCTCATCATTTGTAAATTTTTCCTTTTAATCGTCAGTTTGTATTGGACAGTAATGAAATGCAGGATAATTCTAAAAGTTTATTAATCTTTGTTTATTGAAAGAATGATTTAATAAATGTTAAGTATTAGCATTTAATTATCGTTAAGCACCTTTGGCAAAACCTAATCCAACAATATCGCCCCTGACACCAACTTTCCTCTACATCTTATTAAAAGCCACCACATCCTTTTCCATAATTTCATTCACCTTTTTTTTGCATAGACGCCCATTGTACATCTAACTCTTTTCGTCTATCCAAAACAGGTTGAATTACTTTCGGAATAGCACTTTTCGTTTGGTTGATTAGGAAAAGGTAATTTGCGGGTTTCTATGTTATCTCCAAATTAAACTGTTCATAATTTATTTTGATATATAAAATCATTTTGTCCAAAAAAAAGGAAGTCATTAAATGACTTCCTTTTTTTTATTAGGTGTGAGAACAAAGAACTATTTAAATAAATCCAAAACAATATAGTTGTAAAACAAAAAAAACGTCGCTAGCGCTGGCGCTTTAGAATCTTAAGCGAAGATACTAACTATAAATTACTAAAAAGTAAACACAGTCTAGAGAACCAGACAGCAATTAGTATAATATCGGTCATTTAATAAAAAAATCCCAACACTTTCATGTTGGGATTTTTGGTATTAATATTTAAGGTTTGTCTAAAACTATATCCAACAATATCGCTCCAACGCCAGCATCCCACAACATTTTATTAAATGCCACCACCTCTATTTTCATAATTTGATTTGCCTTTTTTTGCATAGGCGCCCATTGAGCATCTAACTCTTTTCGTCTATCCAAAACAGGTTGAATTACTTTTGGAATAGCACTTTCCGTTTGGTTGATTAAGAAAAGATAATTTGCGGTTAACTTATTTGGAAAATTTTCTACATCATCATACGCTTTCGATTTTCTTTGCACCATATCATTATCCCAGTCCGTCATACTTTGAATTAAGGCTTTTCCCGCTGAATGTACTTTGGCATATTTCTCCGTATTAGGTAAGCGTTTTAAAATAGTCTTCAACTGATCTTTATAATCATAAATCGTATTGATAGAGTAATGCATCTCATCAATTGTTTTGGTCATCGCAGACATGAGTGCATGATATTCTTGATAGGTGGCAGCAGTTGTAGGATACATTGGATTCGCTAATACTTCAAAGGAAGTAGTCGATTCGTTCTCTCCCATTTTTAAAGTTGCCGTATAATTTCCAGGACTCACTTTATGTCCTCGATAATTTCCTTCGATGTAAACATCAGGAACACCTAATCTATTTTGGTATTTCATGTCCCAAACAAAACGATTCAAATCTTCAGATTTTGATAAGGTTGGCTCAGCCGGAGGGCCTCCTGCCCATCTTCGATAAGTGCTATCTTTTGCAGAACTAAGGCTCCGAACGATTTGGCCTTTTGCATTTTTTATTTCTAAGACGATTGGTGTTTTACTTTTTTCTGAAGGTAAATTATAATACATCACCACTCCATTCGCAGGGTTAACTCCTCGCAATGAATTGGTACCTGTTACCGAAGGCGAAGAACTATTTAACTCACTTCCTCCATTGAGCAACATGGCATTTTCTGGTTGGAATAAATTTAAAGATTTAGTATTCTTTGAATATTGCCGTAGCAATCCAATATCATCTAAAACCCAAAAAGATCTTCCCGAAGTTGCCACCACCAAATCATCATGGCGTATAATTAAATCGGTAATTGGACAAATCGGTAAATTCAACTGAAGCGGTTCCCATTGTTTTCCGCCATTCCAAGAAATATAAATCCCAGTTTCAGTTCCTGCAAATAGTAAATCCTTTTGTTTTTCATCTTCTCGAACTACTCGTGTAAAAGCACCTTGTGGAATCCCTTTTGAGATATTGGTCCAGTTTTTTCCATAGTTAGTAGTTTTATATAAGGCTGGTGTATGGTCATTAAATTTATAGCGAGTCGTTGCAATGTAAGCAGTCGCTGGATCATGTGGCGAAACGTCGATTGCATTGACTAAACATTCTTTTAAACCTTTTGGAGTTACATTCTGCCAATTGGCTCCACCGTCTTTGGTCAATTGAACTAGACCATCATCGGTTCCTACCCAAATGACTCCTTTCTCATGAGGAGATTCTGCGACATAACTTAGCGTCCCATAATTCTCTGCACCTACTGCTTCATTGGTATATGGCCCACCACCTTTGCCTTGTTTGTCAATTTCATTGTTAGTCAAATCAGGAGAAACTTTTTCCCACGTAGTTCCCATATCTCGAGTACGTAATAAATATTGAGCACCATGATAATAAGTATTGGGTTCATGTTTTGACCAAATGATCGGTGCGTTCCAATTGTAACGATACCGCATATCTTTTGCATCTCTTCCTAAGTATTGAATAGGTGCAGCCATGATATTCGTACCTGCTTTTGCTTCAGAATCAAGTACTTCGATAGTACCTAAGTAACTACCTCCTAAAACATATTTTGGATTATCAGGATCAAAAGCTAAGAAGGCACTTTCTCCTCCTGCAGATGCTGCCCAACTTTGAGGATTGATTCCCCAACTTCCAATTTCTCGATGAGAAATTCTAAGGGAAGTGTTGTCTTGTTGACCACCGTATATCCTATAAGGAAAAACATTATCTACATTCACTCGATAAAACTGAGCAGTTGGCATATTACTTTGAGTGGACCAACTTTTACCTCGATTAAAACTTATCGCTGCACCTCCATCATTTGCGATGCAAAGGTTTTTTGGATTATCGGCATTGATCCATAAGTCATGATAATCTCCATGTGTACCCGAAAGTGTTTCCCAAGTTTTGCCTCCATCAATTGATCGCAAAGCAGGAGCACTTAAAACATAAACCATGTTTTCATTTTGAGGATCGGCAAACACTTCTGTATAATACCAAGCTCGTTGAGTCAACCGATTATCTGTACTGATTCGATTCCAGTTCTCTCCTGCATTCATGGAAACAAAAAGTCCTCCTAATCCTAGATCAGAATCACTTTCAATTAATGCATACACTTTATCAGGATTACTTTGACAGATAGATACCGCCATTTTTCCTAATTCTTTTGGCAAGCCATTTTGAGTTTTTTTCCAAGTATCTCCTCCATCAACAGATTTATATAATCCACTTCCTACTCCCCCACTAATTACTTTCCAAGGCTTTCGACCATGTTCCCACATCGCTGCATAAAGGATCAAAGGATTATTTTTATCCATCGTGATATCCGAACATCCGGTGTGCTCATTTACAAAAAGTGTATTTTTCCAAGTGGCTCCCCCATCTGTACTTTTATAAAATCCTCGTTCTTTCGTTTTTCCATAAAGTGCACCTTGCGCAGCTACGTAAACTATATTTGGATTTTTGGGATGAATGATGATGCCTGCAATATGTTGCGTCAAATTCAATCCAACTTTTTTCCAAGTCTTTCCCGCGTCAGTTGATTTGTAAACACCATCTCCATGATGTGTCATTACTCCTCGAGGTGCATGTTCCCCCATTCCACAGTAAACAATATTCGGGTCACTTTCCGCAACGGCAACCGCTCCTACTGATCCTGTTTGAAAATAACCATCTGAGATGTTTTTCCAAATCTGCCCTGCATCTTCCGTTTTCCAAAGTCCACCTCCGGTGGTTCCCATGTAGTACGTCAAAATATCATCCTTTACACCACAAGCAGTTACCGAACGTCCTCCTCTAAAAGGGCCGATGTTTCGATATTTTAAAGGTTTAAAATAAGTATTGGGTTCTGATGAAGTGGTTGTAGGTTTTGGTTTTTGACCAAATAAACTAATGGCAAAAAATATTAGAATGGAAGTGAGTAAGTAATTTTTCATGTAAAGCGATTTTGTTTTGAAAGCTAAATATAAATTTACTTTTACACTTAATGAAAAGTAGAGCTTGGTCATCCCCATCAAAAAGAAAATAACAAACTCTCTCAACAAAAGTGACTTCCCGAATAACTCCCCGTCAAAAGGGTGTAATTAATTATTAACTAATAATATTTACATCGAACTATTAAGTTCTTAGATTATTCTCTTCCTTTCTTTTAGGCTTTTTTAATCTCACCTTAGTTTTTCTAAATACTTTTTTTATTTACTCTACCTCAGTTAATTGAGGTAACTAATTATTCTTATATATGAATATTTTTGTAGCAAAATTGAACTTTGATTCTAGAGAATCAGATTTACAAAATGCATTTGAAGCTCATGGAGCTGTTGATTCCGTAAAAATTATTATGGACAAAATGACTGGAAGGTCGAAAGGTTTCGGCTTTGTCGAAATGGCAAACGATGACGAAGCGCAAGCTGCTATCGATGCCTTAAATGATCAAGACTTTGATGGTCGTACGATCGTTGTTAAAAAAGCAGAACCTCGGGAAAACCGAAGTGGCGGTGGTGGATATGGTGGTGGAAACCGTGGCGGTGGCGGCGGTGGATACGGCGGTGGTCGTTACTAAACAATCGTAACTAATGAGTATCATTGATACTCTCTAATCGATAAAACTTAATGAAAAAGCTCAGAGCAATCTGGGCTTTTTCTATTTGGGGTGCACCTACTGAACAAGACAAAACTAATCTCTCTCAACCTTCCTCATCATCATTTCCATTTAGTATACTTGTGAAAGACAACGATGAACGGTGAATAAATAATTCTGATTCTAAAGATCGTAAATCAATATTACTTATTCACCGTACATTACTTTTATTTAATCAGTCAACATAATCATCCCCAAATAAGATCCATCGTAATAATATCCTATTCGAATTGAAGTAAAATCTTTCTTCCCAAAAAGAGACTCTTTTCTTCTTTCGTTGATGACAATTTCTTTTCCAGGTCCTGGAGTAATTTGATATTGGTGGATTAGGTCTCTATAAAAATTGAAGCGACTTTGTGGAACATCAGTTCCATTTAAAATAATTCGAGTACCTGTTATTTTAAGTTGCACTTCTTCTTTCTTATTCAAAATAAGTTGATCCTTTTGAAGTGCATTTAATACATCCAATCGGAACTGTGTTACATCACTAATCCTAGAATTAATTACCACATGCTCCTTGTTGATTTCCATACTCCATCCTTCCATGGCAGGAATATTAAATTGTTTCGCTAAGTTGTAATATTTTTGATCGTGCCCTCCGGTTAGGTGCCAGCCATTTACATCAACATATCTTTTTTCAAATGAAATTTTAATTTTTTCACCCTCCTCTACTATCTCATCTTTAATCAATTCTTCTTGTACTTTTTTATAGAAGTCAGGTAATTTCCAATGATTAGTACTTTTCATATTTCCAATAAAAGTCGAAGGGTTATCCGTCCACTTTGGTCCATAATCAAATAAGACACGACCTCTCTTACTCGTTTCTTTTGAAAAGATTCCGCCAGGAGTAGCTTCAGAAAATGAACCATCCTCTTCTAATAAATAAGTTTGATTTTGGCTATCACTAGGAATTTTAATTGTTCTACCATTGATATTATGTATGCTTCCTGCTTCTCCTCTGATATAAGTTTTACCATTGATCGTTTCTATATGAGTGCCACCTGCTGATGATTGGGAATTGTTATGATTGGTAATTTGAGCATTATGCTCTGCATATCTTTTTGCATGTCCTTGAGCATTTGATTCGCCATACCCATAAATTCGTCTCTCAAATTGTGAATTTGAAGAGTAAGACCTATTGGTAATTTCACCTGATGTCGTTAAATCTTGCTCTTCATTAAAAATATCAATATGACTTTCTCCATCAAAATTGGCATCATCAGATACAAACTTGCCACTCATCACAACAATTGGTGCAAGCATCAAAAACCGATTAGAATCAGGGCTGATGTCATATTTTTCGAAAATAGCTTTATATTTTCTGGTTAACTTTCTGTTCATTTTTACACCATCATAAATAATCTTATCAGGAAATAATTTAAAGATATGGTTTCCTTTTTTCCACATATCATCTGCAGTCAAATTTGAAATCAATTCTTCTTTTAACTGATCTTTCCATCGTTCTTCGGCACTTGTAAGAGTATTGTTATTTAAATAAGCGTCTGTAACTCTTTCACTAATTTCACTTTTAGCAATTGCCTCTTCCTTTTGAATTGATGCAACATCACTTTCTATAGAAATATCATTTACCCTAGTTTCAGAAACTGGAGTGGGATCATTTGGAGTTGTCTTTACCGCATTGAGACTCATGACTGAAAATGCCAATAGTGGAATAATAAATAAGTATTTCCAAATGGAACGCGCGGAAGATTTTTTCATATTCATCATAGTTATTCTATTTTTTAAAAATGATTGATTATAATTAATAGTTAAATTCAAAGGATGTTGAGGAACAGATACTTTTAGTAAACTCAACTGATAAGTTTGTTTGGGAAAACCTTGAGTAAGCATACTTTGGTCAGTTAAAAATTCTAAATTATTAGTAATCGCTTTTCGAAATAACCAGACAAAAGGGTTAAACCAAAATGCAATCAAGATAACTTCAACAAGTAGTTTATCGGCAAAATGAGTTTGGTCAATATGAATCTTTTCATGCGCTAAGATTTGCTCATAAGTCTCGGGATCATACTTAGTTGGATTGATAAAAATGATGTTCCAAAATGAATACGGTGCTTCATCTTTTACTAACTCTACGATTCGATACTTACCATCTTTTATTGATTGAAGCGAAGTAACTTTTGCCAAAATCAAGATCAGTTGAATAAAAAATGCCAACGAAAAAATGATGACTCCCGAAAAATAAAGGTAGGTCAACACTTCATCAATAGACATCTGGGCTTGAATTGCTGGCACTTGCTTTTCATTAGTTTCTGGAAGAGTCTCAGAAGTTTTTGCAGTCGTTTCTGAAATATGATTCACTCCTAGTTTTACTTTTTCAGAAGTGGACTTTTCCATTTTTTCATTCGAAGAAATATAAGTCGTTGAACTATTGAAGGCTGTACTTCCATTTTGAAAAAATCCTAAAGACCAAGACGCAGGAATCGAAACCAGCGGAAGTAATAACGGTATAACCAAACAGGCAAGTAATACACTTCTATTCAATTGGAAAAATGTTTCTTGTCGAAGTAACAACCAATAAAAAGCATAGCAGACTGCTAACAATATAGATACGTGGATAATATATGGTATCATGATTTTTTATTGTTTTTGATCATTTTTAAAATCTCCTCCAGTTCATGCTCACTTATGTTTTCTTCTTCCGCAAAGTACGCCACCATTTTAGAATAAGAGTTATCAAAGTATTTTCCTAACACATCCCCTACTGCTGTTTTTTGATATTCTTCTCTGGAGATTTTTGGAAAATATTGATGGGTTTTACCAAAGGCAACATGTCCTATAAATCCTTTGTCTTCTAAAATCCGAACCATAGTAGAGACAGTGTTATAATGAGGTTTGGGCTCTGGTAAATTTTCAATAATTTCTTTTACGAAGCCTTTTTTAAGATCCCAAAGGGATTGCATAATTTGCTCTTCTCTTTTTGCTAATTTTTGCATAGTTATTTTTCTTTTGATAAAACAAAGCTATAACTAATTGATTAGTTATCGAAACTAATTCGTTAGTTATGTCTACAGGACAATTACCTTTAACCGTAAACAATTGATTATCAGCAACTTAACTTTACTTAAAATTGAAACTTTAACATTTGCAAAAAATGAGTTAGTACTTGAAATAGAAAAATCTACCTCATACGAGATAGATTTCTTTTAGATGATCGATGGAAGACTGAGCTTAATGGAATGCTTGGAGCAACTCTGAAGTTTTGATGGCGTCGAAGGGCCATTGTCAACTAACAAAAATGTTTTGTTAGTTGACAATGAAGTTTTGAAGGAATCGAATTTTATCCGAAGCTACAAGTATTTTTGTGCAACTACACTCCCGTTTATACTACCTTTACCACCACAACCAATCATCCCAACTTAAAGGATCATAACTTTTTCCGTTTTCACAAATCCTTTTGTCTGAATAGAAATCATATAAACCCCAGGAATCAGAAAAGTTAGATCTAGAGAATAGGTATCTTTTAAAATCAAGAAATCTCGAACATATAATTCTCTTCCAGCCACATCAAATACACGAACCACAGCACTTTCCGCAGCCAATAAATCACTTGTTATAATCATCTCTCCATGATTAGGATTGGGATAAATAGAGATTGAAATATCTTCCAGTCCTTCCGCACATTCGTCATCAAATCCAGGTGCGTATTCATAGAAAGTTCGATAAATCCGTGGCAAATCTTCTTTGCCCGATTGCCTTAAAATATCCTGACAATAATAATCATAGGTATAAATATCAACGGGTGAAACTGTCGTAAAATTAGTTTGATAAACCTCCTTATTGGAAACTCGATATTGGTCATCATAAACAATGACCATACTATCTTTTTTGATTAATTTATAAGGGTTGGAGGAAGTCTTTCGCCATCGAATATAGTAAACCAGTTGATCATGTTCATCAAAAGTCCATTCTTCCGTTTCCTCTGTAACATTAAAACTACCATAAATTGTAACGTGGTTTTCGATTAACCTACCTGCCGTGTCATACGCATAATCATTAATTCTTTCTACGATCCAATTGTCGTTATACCTTCTAAATAGGGTATCCTTAAGAAGTACATTTGATGCATCAAAAACTCTAGTCGTTTTATGAAAATATAAAACACCGCTCGGTGGTAAAGAAGTTTTTAATTCTTCAATCGGATTACAATTTTCATCGACTTGATATTCAAAATAATGTTGGTCATATATTCCGTGAATACTACTTACACTATCTTTTAGCGCAATCAAACACCCTTTTTCATTATAGAAATATTCGTCCCAATAAAAGTTTTGAACGATCGCATCCGCTGATGTAAAATTATATAGCAATCGCAGTTGTAGTTGATCATCATCATTATATTGATATTCTATAATTTCCGAATTAACATATTTTTCGGGGATGGAATACCAACTTTGATCGGTGTACTTAGTTAATAAGTCGCCAGAGTATTCGTATAATTCTAATGCAGTTCCTCGCCATTTATTCTCGTTAGTTAGATAGATTTCAGTTTCTGCTTTTATTACTTTCGGTGCTTGACCGAATATGGAAGTGGTAATTAGGACAAAAGGAAGTAGGTAGTAAATATTTAGTTTCATGTTGTTTAATTTAAGTACTCTATAACCAATTAATATGTAAATCATGATTCGTAAAAATTGATATTAATTCGTGGCTAAGAAACAGTAGACAAATTTATAAAAAATAATCTTTATCTCTCGCTCCCCCAAGTACTTAGCAATTTTCAGCTACCAGTCAACAAGTACATAGAAACAAAACCAGCTCTTATCACACACATCATCCACCTCAAAATACCAGCAACTCACAAGTCAATTGTTTAACTACCTTTACTCAATTTTAAAATACCGATTGGACAAAATCATTTGACTTAAACTAAAAAAATTAATGCTAGAAATTATTAGAACTTGGATATTAAATCAAGGTTTGGATTTAACAACTGCAGACCTAATCGCTCGAGGTTTAATTATTATTTTGATCATTATTATAAGTTTTATTGCTGACTTTCTGGCAAAACGATTTATCCTGAGGGGACTAACTGCTATTGTTAATCGGACAAAAACACAATGGGACGATGTCGTTCTTCGCAAAAAAGTATTTAACCGATTGGCTCATCTCGCTCCCGCCATGGTTATTTACTTATCTATTCCCATCCCATTAGAAGGTTATGATTTAGCTATTGCTTTGATTAGTGGTATAACTTTAATCTATATGATTGCATTGGGGATTCTTGCACTTGATGCATTCTTAAATGCCTCTTTGGATATTTATAATACCTATGAAATTTCAAAAAGAATTCCGATAAAAGGTTTTATCCAAGTTTTTAAAATAATCATTTATTTCATTTGCGGCATATTTATCATTTCTATTCTATTGAATAAAACACCAGTTTATTTGTTCAGTAGTTTAGGTGCGCTTACCGCAGTATTGATGTTTATTTTTAAGGATGCAATTTTGGGTTTTGTTGCAGGTATACAATTATCTGCCAATCAGATGGTCGCCAATGGTGACTGGATCTCAATGCCAAAATATGGGGCAGATGGTGATATTGTTGAAATAGCTTTAACGACTGTTAAGGTGCAAAATTGGGATAAAACCATTACCACCATTCCGACTTATGCCTTAATAACTGAATCGTTTAAAAATTGGCGAGGAATGGATGAGTCTGGTGGAAGGAGAATAAAACGATCCATCAGTATTGATATCAATACCATTCAATTTTGTACCGAAGAAATGTTGAATCGATTTAGCAAGATCCAATATATCTCAGACTATATTGAAAAAACGAAAAAAGAGGTGCAAGTTTATAATCAAGAAGAACAAGTTGATCAATCCAATCTTGTTAATGGTAGAAGGATGACCAACATTGGAACATTTCGTGCTTACGTAGAAGCTTATTTAAGAAATCAACCGATGATCAATCAAGAAATGACATTTTTGGTTAGACAACTTGCACCAACTGAACAGGGCTTACCCATCGAGATTTACGTATTTAGCAAAGACAAAGAATGGGTAAAATATGAAAGTATTCAAGGAAATATCTTCGATCATATTTTAGCGGTGGTGCCTGAGTTTGATTTGCAGGTATATCAAAATCCTAGTGGTCGGGATTTTAATAAATTGGTCAGTTAGTGAAATACTCCTTACTTCCCCCACTCGCTTAAGAGCAAACACAGTACAAATATTTGAATGAGTTTTAGTTAAAGTTTTGATTAGGCTGTTCCTTTTGTTTCCAAATAGCGTCTTATCTATATAGCGAAGAATTAGGTAAAAACAAGTTAGAGCATATTTAAATTCTAAATCCTAATCTTTATTAATCAAAATTAAATTAGTTATGAAATCTCATCAACACACTTTTTCTATTCTTTTACTTTTTATTTTTTTAATGATTGCAAATATTAGTTCTGCGCAAGTAGTTTCTAATTACATTCATAATCTTGGATTGACTAAATCTCAAAAACAACAATCTAAAGCGCTTAGAAAAGATATTGAAGATCAACGAAATGAGTTGTATACTCAGATGGCAGATCTTCCTCATGAAGATATTGAAACTAGAAAGATTCTTAACAAAAAGATAAATGCTTTAATCGAGCAAGAAGAAAAAAGATTTCTTGAAATATTGATGATAGAGCAAAAAGAAATCTATCAGGCCAATATAGCAGAAGGAATCCTTGAGCCAAATCCTCAAAAAGAACTTGGACGGTTACAAAAAAAATATCCTAACATTATATTTACAAATGAACAAATAACGCAAATTGTTGAAAAAAGAAAAGCTATAAAAGCATCCAATTTCGGTTATAGTACAGAAGGGAGAAAGGCCAAAATACAAGTAGAAAATGAAATGATGGAATCCGTATTAACGGGACAGCAATATGCGCAATATGTCCAAGCCAACAAGGAACATAGAGAAAGACGAGAAGCTGATATTTTAGCAAAAATAGAAATGTACGAACCAATTGCGGAGGAATTGTTAGTGATCATGAATGAATTTGCTTTGCCAAAATATAAAAAATTAAGAGCAAAATTAGCGTCCAAAATTTCGAATAGAGACAAAGCAGCATTGGCAGATATTCGGGCAAAACGAATTGAACATTTTGAAAATGATTTGTATTCGAAAATGGATAAGGAATTAGCAGCAATTGAAAATCCTGAATTAATTTACAAAGCAGAACAGATGACTCAGTTGGTCGGTTCTTATTCACATATCATTGGTTTTATGAATGAGGGAATTGCTCGAAAAGAAATCCAAGCTTTGGTCGATCGGTATGATACAGATATTTTAATTTTGAAAAATGAATTGATTGGATTGAATCGAGAAATAGTTTTAAAAGGGGCAAAAGTGATTGGTAAAGTTTACCCACTACCCTTTCCAGAACAAATGATTCCAAAGCAAGAGAAATTATCTAATCATGAAAAGAGAATCTTTTTATTGTTGGATCCATCGGTGGATTTTTCATTAGATGATTGGAATACTATTACAAAAGGGGAAGGCAAACATCAAGCTGTCGCTTATCCAAATCCTGCTCATAAAAATCAAACTTTAGAATTTGATGTTCCACAAGAAGGAAAAGTAACGATTGATATTTTGGATAAGAGTGGACGATTGATCAAATCATTACTTTCTAAAAACATGGCTTTTGGAAAACAAAAATTAGACGTATCGGTTAGTGATTTGAGTCCGCAAATTTATTTTTATAAAATCACTACTGTTGAGGGAACGACGATTTTAAAATTTGTAGTAATGAAATAACCTTTTCCTAAGTCTAAGAATCAAGAATATAAATCATCCCGAATTTCCTATATGGAAATTCGGGATTTTTTATGATGGTAAGAATTTGCTCTAATCATAAACCTCCACCACTAATTCAATTTCTACCGCTTGCGCCCGAGGAAGAGAAGCCACACCAATTGCCGCTCGCGCATGCTTACCTTTTTCTCCAAATACTTCCACCATTAAATCAGAAAACCCATTAATTACTTTTGGCTGCTCGACAAAGGAAGGATCACAATTCACCATACCCAAAACTTTAACGATACGTTTCACTTTGTTTAGATTGCCGAGCATAGCTTTAAGTACAGCAAGTTGATTGATCGCAGTCAAGCGGGCACCTTCATATCCTTTTTCAATAGAAATATCTTGTCCCAACTTTCCGCTGATTTCTGTTCCGTCTGCGTAACGTGGTCCTTTTCCAGCAAGGAAGATTAAATTACCGGTACGAACACCGTTTACATAATTGGCCACAGGTTGAGGAGGTGTCGGTAAAGTTATATTCAATGCTGCTAACTTTGCTTCGGGATCATAGCCCGCTTCGGGTTTGGACTGTTCATCACAGCCAGTTGTAGTAATTGCCATAAAGAGAATAGTTAATAGTGATAAGTAAATATTTTTCATGATTGTTTTTTTGATTTATTGCTTTTCGAAGAACTCATTTAACTGAAGTTACGCACTTTTTTGATTCCCGCTTCCCTACTTTTTTTGCTTAATCAAAAAAAGTAGCAAAAAAAATCAAGACTTTATGTTGTAAGTCAACAGTTCTAATTTCAATTGAAAACCGAACGTTGCCAATTAATTATTTCTAGGTAGAAAATCAGCCGCTTCCCAAAGTGGATTACTCTCGTAAAAATTTCCATTAGTCACCACCGCAGAAACTGTTCTTATATTTGAAATATCAAGCAAAGGATTTTTATCTAAAATTGCAATGTCTGCTTCCTTCCCTATTTCTAATGTACCTGTTTCAGAATCCATGCCCATGACTCTTGCTGGAATAATAGTCGCAGTTTGAATAGCTTCCAAGGGAGTCAATCCACCTAATTTATGATAAGTCTCTAATTCTAAATAAAGACTAAAAACAGGTACAAAATTATCCGTCCCTGCCACAATTGGTATGCCTGCTCTAAAAAAGTCTCCCACTACTTCAGCTCCTCTAGTATACTTTGCAATTTCTTTTTTTACTTGATTAGGACGCCTACCTTTCCGAAATCTTTTACCTTCCCACAACTCATAAGCAATTCGACCAGCATCAGGTTCTACGGTTTCAATGAGCGTTCCTTGTTTGGTATTAAGAAGGACTCTTAAATTCAAAGTAGGGTCTAACGCAATTTTATTTTCTAATAAAAAATCGATCGCTTTTTTAATTCGTTCGTCAGATACTTCAGGATTTTCTAACAAATCTTTCCCCGCTTGTTGTTTTGTTTTTTCGGGAAAAAGAACAGAGTAAATCGCTCGATCATGACTGAACATATCCATTCCCAAATGTACGGCATTCGCCATCGTACCGACAGCGACTGGAATATGCCCGGTAACAGACATGCCATTTTTATGTCCTTCTTCTGCCAATACTTTAAGCACATCAGGTTCGAGAGAATTATAAATTTTGACTTGTTTGTAGCCCTTGCTATGATACATGGCAACGACTTCGCGAGCTTCCTCCACATTGGTCGCTCTTATGATTCCATTACCTTTTTTTCCTGCCCCATCCGTCATCCCTGCCAAGAGAATATCTGGCCCCAATAAACCATCCTTATCTATTCCGTCTCTAAAGGCCGTTGCAAATTCCACTTCATTTCCATTATCTCTAATCGTCGTTACACCTCCTGCCAAATATGCGGGAGCCCATTGTACTTGATTGGAATGAGCGTGCATATCCCACAAACCGGGCATAAGTGTTTTTCCAGTTACATCAATAACTTTTGCGTTTTTGGGAATGTCAATTTCTGATCGTTTTCCGATGGTTACGATTTTACCATCTTCAATAATCAACGTCATATCCTTTTTAGCAACATTACTTAAGCCATCAACTAAGTCACCGCCAACTAAAGCAACAATTTTTGCTTGTGTTCCTTTTAGTTTTGTCGTGTATTCAGTAAGTGCATTTATTTGTTCCGTTACATTACCTGCTATAAAAATAGGCATAGCTTCTTCATATCCTTTTTTTATAATTTCTCTGATTTGGGTATTGGCCTTTACGAGTGCTACAAGATTTTTATCCTTATCCAACCAAACGGTACGACCTCCCCAATTAATGCCTTCGACAACATATCGATCAAGCAGAACTTCCTTCCCATTTATTTGTGCGACGTCCTGCGCCTTATGTGTAATTGAAACTTCACCTCGAGGTAACGTTGGAATATTCTTGGTCTCGCCTTGTTTAAAATAATATTGATAAAGCATCATTTCCATCGCTGCGGGGATGTTGCTATGCAATGGATAAAAACGACTTGGCGTTTTACTGGTAACGACATCAAAATGTTTTTCCCAAATCGAAACACTTCCTTCGTTCAATTCCATTTTAAAAATGTTCGTGGTATCTTCCTTAACGATGCGTCGGCTAAAATAGGAGATCGGTGACAAATCCATATTGAGTTTTAACTCCGCTTCGACTCCTGTAATTCTTCCTCTTTCATTTTCACCTTGTAAAGATTTTACCACAATAGATGATTGGTTAGAAGTGATTTTATAAGTCTCCTCTCCTATCATCGACTGTCTTCGATAAATAAGAAATGAGCCTTCCTCGTCCACATCATTCGATGTTTCGGAAGTAGTAGAACATCCTAACAAAGTGAGTAATAACGCTGTCGCTAATATATTTACATAAAAACTAAATGAATGGATTGTTGGTTTTTCGTTTTTCGATATCATAAATTGAATGTTTGATTTAAAGCGTTTTTTGTAATAATAGCAGGATTAGGTATCCGATACCTCTTACACTCCATATTAAGGCTTTAATGTTTCTCTAAAAAACCTTAGCCAATTTAGCCCAAGTATTTTTTCAATATCTCCAGTACTAAAACCTCGTTTGTCCAACACTCTGGCTACCTCTCGATAACGGTCTGGCGTATCTAGTTCGGGTATCCATGGAGGCCATTGAACATTGTAGGATGGTTTAAACCGAGTCAAGCGTGGCACATACCAATTCTCCCGAGTTGCACCAGTTGCTTCCAAACCTTGAATCGCAAAATCTGCTGCAACACCAACGTGATCAATACCGCCAACTTTAACAGCATGTTCAATATGATCAACATAGGTTTCCAATGTCGTTTTTTTGCCCAAGTCTGGACCAATCATATACCCCAAACAAATAATTCCGAGTACTCCACCTTTGTCTGCCATCGCACGAATTTGTTGATCCGTTTTAGCACGAGGATGATTTTTGTGTAAAGCTTCACACATGGAATGATTAATCGAAACACCAGCTTTACTATATTTGATACCATCGTTAGTCGTCTCGTGACCGCAATGAGAAAGGTCAATGATGATCCCAAGTTCATTCATCCGTTCCACAACTTCGACCCCAAAATCTGACAACCCTGCATTGGTTCGCTCCGTACATCCATCACCTAACAAGTTGCGTTGGTTATAGGTCAATTGCATCCAACGCGTTCCTGCTTGATAGAAGATATCTAAATTATCAATTGAATTTTCGAGCATAGTTGTATTCTGAAAACCCAACATAACGGCTACCTTATCTTCTTTTTTGGCTCGAATAAAATCATCCGCACTTGTAGCGCAAATAAATCGATCAGGATTTTGCTTAATCCTCTTTTGCCATTCCGTGATGGATTTGAGTGCCCTAGTTAGACTACCAGAATCTAAGGAAGCATTGAATCCGGTATAGCCAGACTTGGCGAGTGCCTGATCAGAAACTTCATCCCAATTACGAGTAATGACGATTCCGTCAATGACGATTGCTTCGTCATAAATTTTATCAATATTTTTTTTCATAAAAGTTGATTGTAAGTTATTCGGCAACTGATTGGTAGGAATATTAGCATAAGTGCTCAACAGATGCTCCGGAAAAAGTGCACCTAGCGGTAATATTTTGAGAAAATTTCTACGGTCGATGTGCATCGTTAAATATTTTATTTTTGATAAAAAAAATATTCCCTTATTCTAGCGTGTTTTTTAGATTCTAAAAATAGTATTTTTTTTTTGTAAAAATATAAACTATTTAAGATGTATTGATGGAAGCGAAAACACCAAGGATACCCGATAGAAAATAAAAAAGCTGTCACCCTTTCCCAAAAGAAAAAGTGACAGCTTCTATTCTTAATCAAATTTATTTTATAAAACAAAAATTGACATCGGCAGACTATCATCGCTCTTACGTTGAAAAGTCCCGTGATAACAAACTCTTATTTCCACTTCTCTTTTTACGTCTAATCCTTCCAAAACGAATTTCTTACCCGTAGAGTAAGTTCCATTTTGTTCGGTCACCCATCCATCATAAGAATATTTGATTCCGATTTCGTTTACACCAGGAGGTAATTTTTTAACCTCCCCTACTATCGTTCCAGAGAGTATCCCTCTTTTTAAATAATCCAATTCTGGTTGAGGTAAAGGTTGGTTGCGACGCACTCCCTTTTTCTTTAACAGAAAGCCTGCGTCGGTGACATAACTTGCCACACCCTCCGCATATACTTTAGTCAATACCGCTAAGTCTTCCATCCCATCCAATAAATTGTTTTTGGCCTGAAGTTTAGCTTGAGTTAATAATTTTCCGCCATTCATGGCAGCTAGGACAGCGCCCTCATAAGTAGTCAGCAATGGTTTGACAATAGTCACTTGAGCTTGTAATTTACTGTAGGTTTTTACGCCATCAGTTTTGGAAATAACGTTTTGGCAAAATTCTCCGATTTCACCATAGGTTCCTTTTCGAAAGGATAAAGAGATTTGAATTCTCATCATGTAAAATTTTTAATTATTAAAAAAAGCGGCTAATTGTTGTTTTCTTTGGTTTCTTCGCTCTTGAACGTATTGTGTTTTTTTATAATTCAACTTCTTCAAAAAACTTTCCAAACAGGCTATATGTCGTTTTTCTTGTGACATCCTTTTTGAGTACCCGATTCCCCTTCACTAATCTATTATTTCTAATAAAATCAAATATTTTAAATACTTTCCATATGTAAAAAATTACTTATTTGTGAGTAAAATTTGACTTTTAAAAAAAAGAAAAAAACTTTTTCCTAATGGTTTTTAACTTTTTTCAATGGAAGAAAAGTTTATTTCGGTGGTTTTTATTTGATTTTAGTTTTAAAAAAGTTAGAGTTAGTGGAAGGGAAGTTGGTTATGATGGAAAGGAACTTTGTTTTGTAGGAAGGGAAGGTTTCTTAGTTGAAAATATCTTTGTTTCGGTGGTGATTGGGTTAGTTTCTTCTAAAATATTTTGGAATTAATGGGGAGGGATTTTTTTTGGTTTTGGAAATGTTTGACTTGGTGGTGAGTGGATGATTCTTGGTGGAGAGGAAGATGTTTTTGATAAAGGAAATACTGTTTAATTAACAACCAGTTATACGGTATCGTTACTAGCAAAAGCGGGGATGCATTAAAAAAACATATACATTAATTTGGTCATAGAAAATAGAAGTACTACTTTTAGATATAGGTATTTTTCTCTATAATTAACTTACCTAAATGATTCTTTACTATTAATGGACTTGGTTGATTATAGTTATCTTTTTTTAAGAGATGATTTGACCTATAAATTATTATAATGTATTCACTTGTAGTATGGTGATTGTAGGATTATAGAATTGTTTAGTACGTTTCTATATATGAAAACTTACTGCATTTGATTTAAAACATATAAGGGATATATGTTTATTTGGTATGTATATTTACAAGTTGGTGGCAAGCAAAAAAAAACAAAAACGATACTCTAAAAAATGAAAGTAACTTTCCTTGGACATGGGCTCAATTCTGACAATAAATATAATGTTGGAAAACAATTGGCTAATTCATTTGAGAGTACAGATTTCAGTTCTTTTTATGGATTTGTAGCATTTGCAGCATCTACAGGAATAGAAAAAATTTTACAAAAGATAAAAACTGCTCAATCGAATTTTGATACTCTGAGATTCTACATTGGTGTTGACAATCGGGGAACTTCTAAAGAGTCGCTTGAACTGTTATTGAAAGAAGAAATTGAAACATACATATATCACCATAGTCAAGAATATATTACTTTCCATCCTAAATTATTTTTATTTGAAGGAATTAGATTTTCAAGAGTTATAATAGGTTCATCTAATTTAACAAGTTCTGGTTTTAGAAGTAATATTGAGGCATCTGTTCAGATTGATTTTAGAACAAAAACAGATACGCAAGGAATTAAACTCATAAAGGAAATTAAAGAGACCTATAAATATTTAATAAATCTTTCAGACAAAAACACTTTCAAACTTGATAGAGAACTAATTGATAAATATGATAATTTAAATTTTTTATATCATCAACTTAAAGGTAAGAACACAGAAACAAAACCAAATGATGGAGAGAATAAGGAGGAAAAATCAACACCAATAGAAATTCCAAAAATAGATTTTGACGATGGTTTTTCTCCTAAAAATAGAAAGAGTTCAAAACGCAAGAATAATGTTACTCAATATGATTACGATATTTTCGATGAGATGTTAGAAAAGTATAAAATATATAAAAAAAATATTAGACAATCGGGAGTTGTAGATAAAAATACAGAGGAAAGGGAATTACTATATTGGTATAAAAAGATGAAAAGATTAATCAAGCATAATACTTTACCTGATATTTTTTTTGATAGATTAATGGAAGTAGGTTTTCCTATTGAAGATGGATGGAATAAAAGACGAATGGTAATTTGGAATCAAAGGTTTAATGAAGTAGTTGCTTATAAATTGAAATATAATCCTGAAAGCAAAACAACACATATACCACAACTAAGGGATAGTAGTAATCCTTATTCCACTATAGGAACTTGGTGTGCAACTCAAAAACAAAGAAGAAAAGGTAACACAAATCCCGAATGGACAGAATATGAAGAGAATAAAATGAACTCAATTAATTTCCTATGGGAAGTACCAGATATAGGGGGTGGAAAATTTGACAATGAAGGCTGGTATGAAAAACTTTTAGAATTAGAAAGTTATTATCAAAAAAAAGAGAATTTCAAAACAATACCTCATCAAAAAACGAAAATAGGTAAATGGGTAAATACTCAAATGACATTAAAAATTACTGGAAGTAGAGGTTCTAAAAAGAAGAAATATCTTAATCCTCTTAGAGAAGAATTACTAGGTGAATTATTCTCGAAAAACGGAATTGAATGGGAATGGAAAAAGCAGAAGCAACGAGAAACGATTGAAGAACTCGCTAAAGATTGGGTTGAATTCAAAGAAAAATATGGTAATAGAAAGTTGACTTCTTTAGAAAGAAAACAAAATGATGAATTGAAAAAACGTATCAATCAAGCAAGATATCGAAGCAAGAAATGGGAAGATTGGAAAAGACAGATTCTATTAGATGTTGGGTTTGATTTACCCGAAAAAATAAATTAAAAAAAAGCCAGCCACCAACAATGCATCAATTCCATAAAGTTAAGCGAAAAAGATGGCTGATGATTTGAATAGAAAGCAAATTTTCCAAGTCACGTTTATTCATTAATAGTTTGTTGACTTAGAAATGTAAATATATTGTTGGGAAGACATCGGTAGCCCATAAATCCAAAATTGGAATTCAATTCGGAAGTATTTAAATTAATTTATTTCAACCAGTTACAAGTCTGTTTACTAGAAGGCGGGTTGATTATAGTTATCTTTTTTTAAGAGATGATTTGACCTATAAATTATTATAATGTATTCACTTGTAGTATTGCGATTTTAGGATTATAGAATTGTTTAGTACGTTTTTATATATGAAAACTTACTGCATTTGATATAAAACATATAAGGGATATATGTTTATCTGGTATGTATATTTACAAGTTATATACAAGTAAAAAAGAAAAAATGGTAGATGAAAAAAAAGTTGTTCAGGAAATAATTATTTTCATAAATCAAATTCTTTTAGAAGATTGGGTTTTGTCAAATAGCATTTTAGAAAATAATGATGAGTACAAAGAAATTGTTCAACAAGTTTTTATTAAATCTCATGAAATGGGAAATGAAGAAAATGTACCTAAATATCTTTGTGACACAAAAATAAAAGGCGTCGAAACATTAAATGATGTCAATAAGAACTTGAAAATTTTTAAAAGAATAATTAAAGAAATCCAAAATATTAGAAGTAAAAATTTCTATAAATCCCAAAGAGAAAAGAAACAAAAAATAATGGAAGTAATTAAGAAAACAATTCTTCCACATTTTAGAGGTAATGGATTCAAAGGAAGTTTCCCAAATTTGAGAAGATTGAAAGATAATCAATTAAATTTATTAAGTTTTCAATTTCATAGATTTGGAAGCAGTTTTACAATTGAAATAGCAAATTGTCCACCTGAAGGGATAAAAACAAAAATGTATACTTTGCCACCTGAAAAATGTAAGCCTTCAAATACAGGTAGACAAAACATGAGAGTAGGAAGACTAATTCATGGAAATGATTATTGGTATGTATTTGAATCAGGAATCGAAAATCCTGATATTTACAATTCAATTGCAAAAGAAATAATTGAAAGTTGGGAACCGATGGAAAATTGGTGGAAAGAAAATCCAACAACTTAAAATAAAAAATAAAACCTGTGTATAACAATGCATCAATTCCATAAAGTTAAGCGAAAAAGATGGCTGATGATTTGACTAGAAATCAAATTTCCCAAGTCACGTTTATCGATAAATAGTTTGTTGATTTAGAAATGTAAATATATTGTTGGGAAGACATAGGTAGCCCATAAATCCAAAATTGGAATTCAATTCGGAAGTATTTAAATTAATATATTTCAACCAGTTACAAGTCTGTTTACTAGAAGGCGGGTTGATTATAGTTATCTTTTTTTAAGAGATGATTTGACCTATAAATTATTATAATGTATTCACTTATAGTATGGTGACTTTAGGATTATAGAATTGTTTAGTACGTTTTTATATATGAAAACTTACTGCATTTGATATAAACAACATAAGGGATATATGTTTATCTAGTACGTATATTTACAAGTTATGCTCCACTAAAAAAGAAAAAGGCAGAGCATCAAAAAAATAAATTATTAAAGCATGATAAAACTATTTTTACTAATAATCTTACCTCAATTTTCTTGGCATATTCATTTAGGAAATACTGAAAATGGATTAGGAATGGTTGTTGGCGCAAGCGGCGAAATGACGCAAATTGGAATTTTTGAAAAAGGAAAAACTAATACTTGGAGCATATTCTCATACAGAGATGAAGGATATTATCTTGAAAAAATAGGAAAAAAAGAAAATTGGAATTTCATTAAAATTGAATATGTTTCTCCTGATAAATACAATTACGAAGTTAGTATAAATTCAGAATTGAAAAATGGTATTTTATTAAAATCTCAACGACTAAAGTTTATTAGAAAAGAACGAAAAAAGTTATTAAAAGATTTAAAGAATAAATATCCGAACATCACTTTTAAGAAGAATTCAATTACCGAAAAAACAGATTCGGGTAAAATTATAATTAAATTTAAAAGAAACGGAAAAGTAATTTTTACTGAGAAGCGAAAAGATAAAAAAGCAAATATTTACAACCAACAAATGATTTAAAAAAGAAAACGAGAGCATAATCGAGTAGACGGCTCCGCCTCTCACACCACCGAGCGTACGGATCTCGTACTCGGCGGTTCCCCAAATAAGACTTTAATCGCTCTTTACACCAATTGAAGTTTGTTCTCTTACCCATTTTACATTTACACCAACATAACTAACGAATTTCATCCGCCAGTCTATAAGTCCATACTATTAAGAATTTATTAAAGCAATGATTTTTTAATTCTCGCTAGCAAGCCATCTTCTAGCAGTAGCACTTTTTGTTTACCAAAACTTGTTTCCTTTCCCGAACTCATTTACTTATATTTATAATTTCTAAAACGAACAAACCTACTAAAATGAAAAGACTCTTCCCCCCTATTGGGATGACCTCCGCCTTTTTGATTTTGTCCATTTTGGTTTTTGGAATATTTGGATACTATTATGAAACAGGATTACCGAAAGGAATCATGTTATTATTAGGAATGATATTAGGTGCGTTTGCCTTTTTAATATTAAATATCATCTTTCAGTTTTTAGGCAAAAAAATAAATAAAATTCCACTTGCTTTAAATGCAGCTATACTAAGTGTCTTCTCTACTTTTTACTTAGCAAAGATGCTAGGATTTAGACTACCTGATCAGATATATTATCCTGGAGTAATTGGATTAGTCTTGCTCACCATGCTTTTTTCTTTTAGTATAAAAAAAATAAAAAAAGGATCAAGTGCTTTGGCTTGGTTGGGAATGGTGATGCCCGTCTTATTACTGTTAGCTGGGATTTTTTGGTTAAAAAATGAAGGGCACGATCCTTACACTAAAAATTTGCCTGCTCCTTTTTTAGAAAATACAAACCATTCACTTGCAGCCCAAGGAATAAAGAATCCTGCCCAACTTGGAAAATATAAAGTGGAAAAATTCACCTATGGGAATGGAACTGACCAAAATCGAAAAGAGTATGCCAAAGACGTAAAATTCAAAACAGCTACCGTCGATGCCACTCACTTACTTCCTGAGTGGAAGGACAAAAAAAAGAAATGGCGAGAATCCTATTGGGGATTTGGCGTGAAAAATTTCCCCTTAAACGGTAGAGTATTTTTTCCAGAAGGCGAAGGGCCTTTTCCCATCACTTTAATCGTACACGGTAATCATAGTATGATTGATTATTCTGATGATGGATATGGATATATGGCTGAGTTGTTAGCCAGTCAGGGAATCATTGCAGTTTCTGTTGATGAGAATTTTATTAATGCGCATTGGTCAGGAGATTTTCGAGGAAAAGAGATGCCTGCTCGTGCTTGGATTTTGTTAAAACATTTGGAACAATGGCGCAACTGGAATACAGATCCCAATCATGAACTTTTCCAAAAAATAGATATGAATCATATCATGCTCGTTGGTCATTCGAGAGGAGGCGAAGCAGTTTCCATTGCCGCTGCATTCAATCGCTTGTCTCATTTTCCTGATAATGGCAAAGAACAATTTGACTTTAATTTTGGAATCAAAGGGGTCGTTTCTATTGCACCGACTGACTATCGATATCATCGAAAAATCAAATTGGAAAATGTGAACTACTTATCATTGCAAGGAGCCTATGATTCTGATGAAGTAAGTTTTTGGGGTATGCGTCCTTATCGGCGACTAGCGTTTACGGATGAAGAAGATTGGTTTAAAGCTGGTGTATATATTCATCGGGCCAATCATGGTCAATTTAATTCTAGTTGGGGGCGAACAGATTTTGGCCCACCTTCAAGTTGGTTATTGAATACGCAACCCTTAATTTCAGGTGAAGACCAACGAGAGGCTGCAAAGGTTTTTATTTCCGCTTTTGCATCTAGCGTTTTGAAAAACAACCAACAATATTTATCCATTTTTAACAATATAAATACGGCTAAGGATTGGTTACCAGAAAATTTTTACCTCACACATTTTCAGGATACTGATGACTTAATATTACAAAACTTCGAAGAGGATATTGATTTGAAAAATGGAAAAAATGGAATCACTATCACTTCCCAAAATTTAAAAATTTATCGAGAAGAAAATCTTGCAACTCGAGATGGAGGTAGCCAAGAAAATAATGCGGTAGTACTTGGTTGGGATTATGGTGATCAAATCAATCCTGACTCTGTAGCTAGTTATACTTTAAGATTTCCTGACTCCTCTTTATTAAATATCGATTCTACTAATCAATTATTAATCTCTGTAGCAGCTGGGAACTTTAAAGAGCTTTTTAAAAATCCAAAGGAAAAAGAGAAAGAGAAAGAAAAAGAAAAAAAGAAAGAACCTCAGCTCGATTTTCATATTCAATTGATCGATAGCAGCGGTCATCAAACTCAATTACAAATTAGCGAAATCAAGCGAATTGCTCCTCGCCTGCAAGTGAGGTTTACTAAAGTTAAATCTTTAGACGCTGATTGGATAGGGAAAGATTGGGAGGTGCATCTGGAATCATTTGCCTTACCACTTTTGGATTTTTCTACTTCAGATGGCAATTTTGATTATAAAAAAATAAAGAAAATTCAATTGGTTTTTGATATTTGTAAATACGGAGTTTTGGTCGTAGATGATCTTGGAGTATCCAAAGGGAACGTAAATTAATTGCAAATAAAAAAGACTTAGAATAAACAAAAGTCAAAGGCTCTCACTAGCCCCCTGTTCCGAAATATTCTAACTGTCCGATAGCGAGTAATTAAAACGTTGTTTAATAAACTTCTTTTCTAAAGATATATTATCTTGCTATTATGAGTGCATCAATTCGCCATATTTGTAGAAACTGTAATTATGAAAATGATTCCCCATTTCAATTTTGCCCTAGTTGCGGGCAGAAGAATACAGATGGTAAAATAACTTTTGGAGAATTATGGTCAGAATTTCAAGATGCAGTTTTTAATATAGAATCTAGAACTTGGCGTACTTTCAAAGCTCTATTTGTTCCTGGGAAATTAACCTTGGAATATTTTACTGGAAAACATCGTAGCTATGTACATCCGCTACGGTTGTTGTTGGTGACCTCTGTGTTATTCATCATTGGGTTAAGTTTTCAAGGTTTCCAATCTTCCTCCAATCATCCATACAATATCAAGGATCGGATACTCGAAAATTATGAACGCCAGCGAGTCTTGGGAATTTTGGAAAATGTTATGGACACCACCCATGCCATTTTTCCCGAGCAAGAAACCAAGATTATCACAGATACTATTTTAACGGTTCTTAATGATTCATTGAATGATTTGCTTCATGAATATGGAGATCCATATGGTGACACTATTAATCTGAATTATTATATAAGTATGGGAAATGAAGGTTATGAAACGATTTCCAAACATGATTTTCTAACCATGAATGCGGATGAATTAATGCAGACTTATAAAAAAGATGATAGTTGGTGGGAGCAACTTATTTTCAAACAAAAAATCAAATACCTCAAAGATCAAACTGAAATCTTTGCTGCAATGATCGGACATATCACTTGGGCCATTTTATTGATGATGCCTCTTTTGGCGTTGGTGTTTTATATCTTATACATTCGTCATAATTACTATTACATACAGCATTTGATTTTTGCCTTTCATCTTCATGCTTTTTTCTTTTTGGTGGCAGGTATTTTGGTGGCAGGGATGAATGTTTTTCCAAGTTGGATCTACGTTGTTTCATCTCTGATCATTGCCCTGTATGTATTTATTTCAATGTGGAAAGTATATGAACAAAGTATATTTAAAACCTTCCTCAAATTTATCGTTCTAACTATTTCGTATGGGGTATTATTTATGTTATTTCTTATCGGGACAATTCTGACTACGTTTTTACTTTTTTAGAATTGTTTTATTTATTTTCTTTTGAGTGGAGAGGAATACTACTTAGATGCCTTGCAGTAGCAAGAGTGCTAATGAGGTTTGGTTTAAGAAGAAGAATATTAAATCAAATTAAATATACCAAGTGTTTTTACTTTTTAAAATTTTCAGTTTATCGTTCAAGACTTGAAAAAATTTGAAGAGGTGTGTTCTTTCCTATTCAAATTAAATAATACATTAGAGTTTTTAACCTTAAAAAATAAAGCAATGAAATTTTTAAAATTTTTATTCTTATTAATTATTTTCTCAACTTTCGCAGCATGTGGCGATGATGATGATAATTGTTCACAAGCTGATTGGATTGGAACCTACACAGGGACAATTGAGTATTTAACTCACACAGATTCTATTGAAGATGTAACTCTTACCGTTACTCCAAACGGATCTGATCTTATTATCTTTAAGTATAAAACCACTTCAACTGAAGAGGAATTCACACCTTTAAAACCACAAGATTGTTTTGCGGGTACAAATTTGAATCCATCCGGTTCAGAAATAATCAATATACTTGCTAATTTATTAAAGGATCAGGATAGGTTAACTTTTAATTTGGAACAAAGTATGGGAGGAATAATCTTGGTTAATTATCAAATTAATGTAATTCGAGATTAGAAAACGAAGTTTCCACATCATGTAAATGTATTGTTATTTCATTAGTACTAAACTTGAATTTTATTCATTCCCCTCCCTATTCAACATAACAAAAGCTCAATCATCTTTGGATGGTTGAGCTTTTGTTTTTTACCTAAGAAGCGGAACAACACTTACCTTCCCTTCGGAATCGCCTGCCCATGAATATATGGGGCACCTGCCTTCTTTAGATTTTTCTCCAAAGAAGGAATCGTCTCCACACTTACTTTTTCTACTTGTGCAGCAATCGATGCTAATTCTTTTTTTGCAATGACCAAACTTTCTATATGCATTGGAGTCGGTCCATAAGTAGTCGATAGACCTCTTCGAACTACTCTTAATCTCGAACTGATCGTCGGCGCATTACGCTCTCCTATCTCGCTTTTCGTTCGATTACCAGAAAGCTTTTCATCGAGCGTATATAGTTGCTGTTTTAAGTCATACAGTTGCTTGTTCATTGCGCCAGGTTCGATATTAGCGCGTTCCAATGCAATCATCATTGCATCTACCTTTTTTATATTTTCACTTAAGGTATTACTAGTTGCAGAAAGTAGCGTCTGTGTTGAAGAAGCTTCTTTGCTAAAATCAACATAAGCTTTTGGTGTAACTCCTTCCAAAGTTCCTTTACGTAAAGGAATTACTTCAAATGATATAGGTCCAGCTAAACTAGTAACACTCCCTTCCACCTCCTTGGAGAGGGAAACAGAATAAGTACCAGGAGGTGCCATTGCTCCTCCTCCACGGAATTTATTCCCTCCTCTACTCGATTGTCCAGGACGAATTGCGCTAGTAGAAGCATATCTTAAATCCCATGCCATTCGGTTCATCCCTTTTTTTGCAGGGGCTTTTATTTTTCTGACTACATTACCCGAAGCATCTTTAACGGTTAACCAAATAGTTGGTTTTGACTGACGACGTTCTGCTTCCAAAGCCTCCCATCCTTCAAAAGGGATTTCTTTGCCGGCCTTAGTCAATTCTTTTTCTTTTTCTTTCCGTTCTGCTTTTTTCGTTTTGTAATCTTTCGAAAGATGATAAGTAAACACCGCCCCAAAATCTGGATTGTCTGCCGAATAACCATCTGCTCCTGCTACCGCTGCAATATTCTTCGGTACATACCGCCATGCTTTACGAGTAGAAAAAAGAGTTGCTTCCGCTGCTAAATTTTCTTTTGTCACTTCTCGCATTGCACTATAATCATCCAGCACATAAAACCCTCGTCCAAAAGAAGCACCGACTAAATCGTTCTCTCTTCTTTGAATCGCCAAATCACGAAAGGAAATAGTTGGCGCACCTTTTAGTTTTTCCCATTGTTGACCACCGTTAAGCGTTACGTATATACCATGTTCGGTCGCTGCAAATAACAAGTCCTTTTTAATGTGATCTTGCACAATTCTCCAAGTCAATATTCTATCAGGAATACCTCCTGCTTTTGGGTTACCTTTGATGGATTGCCAAGTTTTTCCTTTGTCATTACTCTTATAAATGTAAGGTTGAAAGTCGCCACTTTTATGATTATCGAGGGCGATGTAAACTGTATTTACATCATGAAGATCTGCTTTAATATCATTAACGAATGCTCTGGCTGGTACGCCTGGTAATTGTTCTGCCATGATCTTTCGCCAATTTTTTCCACCATCTTCTGTCACTTGAATAATACCATCATCGGTACCAGCGTAGATCAATCCTTCTTGCAAAGGCGATTGTGAAAGTGAGGTGATAGAATTAAAAACAGACATCGCTGCAACGTCCCAAGGATTGTCCCAACTTTGTTGTTTGCCCATGATCGGTAACGCGAGGCGTTCTTCATTTCTAGTCAAATCAGAAGAAATGGCCGTCCAACTATCACCTCTATTATCAGAACGCCACACTCTGTGCGATGCAAAATATAAAGTCGCTGGATTGTGTGGACTTACTACGATAGGTGCATCCCAGTTAAACCTTTCTTGAGCTTCTCCATCACCAGGTTGTGGTTGAATAAAAACTTGTTCACCTGTTTTCAAGTCAACTCTATGCATACCTCCCTGTTGGGTTTCCGCATAAATAATATCTGGATTACCTGGTTCGGTGGCAGACTGATGACCATCAGCCCCAAGCGTTTTGTACCAATCTTGATTTCGAATACCATGTCGATTATCAGTTCTAGAAGGACCTCCATGTGAACCATTGTCTTGTGTTCCACCAAAAATATGATAGAACGGTTCGCGATCGTCGACCGCTACTTTATAATATTGAGTCAAAGGAAGATTAGGAATAAATCGCCAATTTGCTGCCAGGTCAAAACTTTCATAGATACCTGCATCTGTTCCTACCAACAAATAATTCGGGTCATCTTTTCGGAAAATAATCGCATGATTATCTGAGTGTTTTTTCTCTTCGGTTAATGTTCTAAAATTTGCTCCACCATTATCTGATACCAAAATTCGTACATTCATCAAGTACAATCTATCGAACTGATGAGGACTTGCATATAACTCTTGATAATAGTGTGGACCAGTTGCCCCTGAAACGGCATCCGACATTTTCTTCCAAGAAGCGCCTTGATTCGCAGAACGATAAACGCCTCCCTTTTTTCTATCTAACTCGATAGCTGCATATATTACATCAGGTTGTTGAGGAGAAATGGCGATACCGATTTTTCCTAAGTTAGATTTAGGCAATCCTGTTTTTAATTTAGTCCATGTCTCGCCTCCATCTCTGGAACGATGCAATCCACTACCAGGGCCACCACCCATAAAAGCAGCAATCGTTCGATGTCGATCCCAAGTCGCTGCGTACATCACATCAGCATTTCGTGGATCAATAGCAATGTCAGTTACGCCTGTCCATTCACTATTCCCCAATACTTTTTTCCAAGTCGTACCGCCGTCGATGGATTTATATAAACCACGTTCGTCACCACTTTTCCAAAGAGGTCCTTGTGCAGCAACCCAAATTATATTAGAATTTTCAGGATGAACAATGATCTCTGAAATATGCTCTGAGTTTTTGAGTCCCATGTTTTTCCAACTTTGTCCTCCATCGGCACTCTTGTAAACACCATCACCATAAGCGACATGTCTCCCACCTACGTTCTCTCCAGTTCCCAACCAAACGGTAGAAGGATTAGAAGGATCAAGCGTGATACATCCTGTAGAGTAAGAAGTTTTATCATCAAAAATAGGCGTCCAAGTATGTCCTGAGTTTTTCGTTTTCCAAACTCCACCCGAACCTGTCGCGACATACCATATATTGTCATTGTCAGGATGAATGGCGATGTCAGCAATACGTCCTGAAGCTAAAGCCGGACCGATACTTCGTAATTTAATTCCAGAAAATATGGATTCAATTTTTTCTTCTTCTACAGGTTTGTTCTTTTTTCTTTTTTGGGCAAAAAGAAGCATACTGCCCATGACACTAAGGAATAGAATTGTTAGGATTGGTTTTTTCATAATATTAAGGTTTGGTTTTGAAAATTTTGTTTAGGTGAAAATAAGAAATTTCATCTAATTGAGTGAATGTATTATGGAAAGATCTGATGAAGGGAAATTTGCTTATCTAGACATCTTGATTCAATTTCCTTATTTGATTTTTGCAGTATTTTTCTTTTGTCAAATTTCATTTTGTGATGTTACTCTTTTATTACAGCTTTGCTTAACTTTATGGTAATGAATAAAGTATCAATAATTTGAAAAATAAATTTTCCAAACATATTCTAATACTGTTAATAATATTAATTTCTTCTTGCCATTTACAAGCGCAAGACAAGAAAAATGATCATACATGGCAACCAGCATATGATTCCTTGATTAAATATTATCACCTGAAAGACGGAAGCAAAGTAGATTATTATGCGGAAGAAATCTTTGATTCGGAAAAACACCAAACTCACGATTCATTAAAGGTTAACATTGCAGCGATGGCTTCTAGCTATAAAGAAAATGAAATAGAAGCTTTCAAATTTTTAAATATAACTGAAAAGAGACTACTCGATTCAGATAAAGATAAGAACCTACTCGCTTGGACTTATCACTATAAAGCAAATTGGTATTATAATAATTCCTTTGACAAAAAAGCTTTAAATTCTTTCCTAAAAGCAGACTCTGTTTTTACTGCCATTAATCGAAAATCATTTATGTCGGTCATGACCAAATCTGGTATTTGTGATGTTTTGATGAAGTCTGGACTCAATGAAAATTCTCTAATTATAGATCAGGTATTTCCTTATCTTGAAGAAGGCTTAAGAGTTTCTGATTCATTAGGTCATGATGTACCTACTGCAATATTATTATATAAAAAAGGAGATTTATATATAGCAAAAGGAGATTTAGAAAAGGCAGAATATTTTTATAAAAAGTCTTTAGATATTAGTGTGAAAATTAATAATAATATTAGGCAGGCATTAATATTTACTCGATTAGCTAAAATAGCCATAAATAGAAACTTACTGGATTCAGCTATAGTTTATCAAAAGAATGCGGTACTAAAAGCTAAAGGCATTAATGATTTAAGAGTTATTTCTGAAGTTAATTCGGAACTAGGGATAATATATAATAAAATAAAAAATTATGATGGTGCAATCAAACACCTAAATTATGCTAAAGAGGTTTTAAAGAAATCGAGATCTGCTAGAAAAGAACTCTTTCACGATATTGAATATAATTTAGCAGAATCTTACTTTGGAAAAGGTGAATTTAAAAAAGCATATAGCTACTTAGAATCCGCTAAAAAAAGTATTCAAGAAGCTCAACAGATTAAAAATACGGAAAGAGTTGAAGAGATCGAAGCTAACTACCAAACCGAAAAAAAAGAACAAGAGATTATTCTATTAAAATCTCAGAACCAATTAATTGAGCAACAAAAAACAACCCAACGCTCTATATTTTTAGGGAGTATCGCAGTAATATCAATAGCTGGGTTTTTCTTTTTCTTCTTATATCGTACCCGACAAAAAACCAACAAAAGGTTAAAAGAGTTAGATCAGGCTAAGTCAACTTTCTTTGCTAATATTTCGCATGAGTTTCGCACACCTTTGACTATGATCTCAGGACCTCTACAAAGTCAACTTCAAAAAGAAGATTTAAAAGAAGAGGATAAATCAATTTTTAAAATGATGCATAGAAACTCTACTCGATTACTTGCATTGGTTGATCAATTACTCGATATTTCAAAAATTGAAGCTGGTCATTTAAAATTAACCATTTCCAAAAATAGTATAATTCCTTTTATTGGAATGTTAGCAGACGGGTTTACCTTTAAAGCGGATCAAAAAAAAATAGATTATAAAGTAATTAATAAATCAAGCGAAGTTGATACCTACTTTGATATTGATATTTTGGAAAAAATAGTTGTCAACCTAATTTCAAATGCGATAAAATATACGCCAGAAAAAGGTTCAATTATTTGTGATGCTTCTATCCAAAAAGATGAATTACATTTTACTGTAAAAAACACAGGAAGAACATTATCTAAAGAAGAAATCAAAAGTATTTTTGAGCGCTTTTATCAAATTAATGAAAATGCTCAAGGAGCCGGAATTGGTTTAGCATTAGTCAAAGAACTGGTCGACTTACACAAAGGATTAATTGAAGTGGAAAGCACACCAAATGAATGGACCACTTTTAAAGTGATCATCCCCATCAATAAAAATAGTTTTACAGAAAATGAATTTTCACCTCTCAATGAAAATTTAGAACCTAAACAAGAATCAATCACGAATAAAACAATTCTTAATGGGAAGACTCTAGATAACTTAGATAAAAAAGAAGAAAGTCCTATTTTATTAATTGTAGATGACAATGCAGATATCAGAACATATGTAAGTAGTTTGTTTAAAAGCACCTATAAAATTTTAGAAGCTAAAAATGGTCAAGAAGGGATTGATATTGCTATTGAACAAATACCAGATATCATCATAAGTGATATCATGATGCCAATTAAAGATGGAATTCAATTATGTAATCAATTAAAGTCTGATGAACGTACTAGCCATATCCCTATTATTTTATTAACTGCTAAAGCGGGAGAAGAAAATGAAATTGAAGGAATTAAAACTGGTGCGGATGATTATGTTACGAAACCTTTTAATGAAAAATTATTAAGAATTAGAGTAGAAAAATTAATTGAAAATAGAAAAAAACTACAACTCAGATATAGTCAAAAAATTGTTTTAAAACCTAAAGACATCGCCATCACATCTGTTGATGAACAATTTATAGAACGGTTACAAAAAGTATTAGACCATAAGCTAACTGAGTCCTCCTTTAATGTCCAAGAGTTTAGTAATACAATTAGTATGAGTCGCATGCAACTGCATAGAAAATTAAAAGCGTTGACAGGTTTATCTGCCTCCGAATTTATACGCTCTGAACGGTTAAAGTTAGCTGCTCAATTATTAAAAAAATCTAAAATTAACGTATCGGAAGCTGGTTATAGTGTTGGTTTTAATGACCATGCCTATTTTAGTAAATGTTTTAAAAACATGTATGATTGTACTCCAACAGAGTATGCGCAAACTTCACAAAATAATAAGTAACTCCCACCTTAGAACCTTTCCTTTTTGTCTACTAAATAAAAATAGTTTCCTAATTATTTTTTGAGAGTCATCCATTCATTTTTTTAAAAAAATCATATAAAACCCTCTATTTCTATAGCATGTTACAATGTTTATAGCTTCTGTTACATTAGTTATAGCCATTTTTAATCACCTGGATTACCTTCACCAATATATTTTAGAGAGCTATAAATTCATAGCCGATCTCAAATAGTTACTCCCCTATTTCACACCATAATTCACAAATCTTTTTTAATTAATCATTTTAACTAACACGATGAAACTAGCAACAACTATACTTCTAATTAGCCTATTAATGGCCTGTAATAATACTACAGAAAAAGACTCGCAGAACCCTAAGGAAGAAGCAACTAAATCTGCCCAAGTAGTTGATCAAAAAACTCCAGCAAAAACTGCTACCAAGGGAACCTACCTATGTAAAATTAATGGAGAAGATTGGGCATATACCAAAGCTTCAGGTATTGTATCCACTCATGCAAAAACTAAAGAACGAACCGCTTTAATAACCTTCAAAAGGAAACTTGAAAAAGGAAGTGAAAACATCCAATTGTATTATGATGCCAACACCTTTGAACTCATTAAAACCACCTTACAACTAAAATTCAAAAATAAGGATGGAAAACTATTTACATGTTACTATGAAATCAGTCCCCCGCTTAAAAAGCATAGTCCACAAAGCACGATGTCTGGCAAAATAGATATTTCCAATTCTAGCTCAGCATCAGGTACCGCGGAAATAACCAATATCAATATTCGGTATGAAAAAGGAAAGCTATCCGATTCAAAAAATGCAACGATAAGTTTGACAGATTTAAAGTTTTCTGGTGTTGGATACTCTGATACTGATAAACTTTCTAATGCTTTCAAATAATGAATTTAAAAAACAAATCATATAACGAAACAGGTATCAACAATTATTTATTTAAGAAAAATGAAATAATCAGATGATGAGAGTCAAAATAATTTACACCGTATTTTTTGCTATAATATTATGTAATGTAAATTTATCAGCACAACCATTTACACTCGACAAAAAAATAAAACCTATAAAATTAGAACTAGCTGAGCACCCTGATTATGAAGGAGCAAAATATAATGAAGCCGATTACACCTTAAATCAAGGTGTAAAAAATTATCATTTTGTCAAAGGTCATGGTATTTATCAATATGTAGATATTTTCATTTTTTCTGATGAAGGAAACCCGAATATACAAGCTGACCTTGTTTATAACAATTGGGGTAATATTGAAGATACTAAACTGACCTCAACTTCTGAAAATGGTATCATCAACCTTAAAATAAGAAGCTATCAAGATATTGGCTTTATAGTTTCATCCCCAGAATCTAATAATATAAACTATAGCATCATTGTAAATGCTAGCAAACCGGTAATGAACTACTTGGGTTCACCGTTTGTAAAAGCTACTGCAAGTATTGCTGGTTCACCAGTAGCTACCAACCAACCATCTCCTACTCCAGCAGCAAATCCTAATAATTCAGGTAATATCAGTTGGTGGGTTTATTTAATTATAGGTGCTTTATTATTAGTAGTAGGCTTACTAGCTGGAAAACTTATGGGTAGAAAAGAAACGCTGTCTTTAGTTCTTTTATTAATACTCATTGGACTAACAACAGAAAGTTACGGCCAAGCTGGAGACTTAAATGATTTTAATGCATCTAATGACCTTACTAATTCTAGAAGAGCACATATTGAGGCAGGCATAGGTCAACTTAATGATGCCTTTAGCACAGCGGATGTAGCAGAAGAACTTATTGAGCAATACTATAGTCTTGGTTCTTGTTTGCGATCATCATCTCCTCCTGGACAACCTAGAATACCTTCTTTTTGCCAGGGTGAAGAAAGTGCTTGCGCCGATTGCTTCGCTTCTGCTCGTGCAGGATTTGATTGGACAAGATATAACTTAGAAAGACTTCAAACCATTTATGACTGTTCCAGGTCATATATAGATGCAGCTATAGCTTTTGGCGATAATGTCTCAGGATATCATGGTGTAGTTGGTTTGGTTTGGCAGACTGAGAAAAGAAAAATTGTAAGAAGTGTAGAGACTTTAGAAAAGGCATATGATGAAAAACGTGTTGAAATGTTACATTCTTTTCATGAAGCATTAGTTGAATTAAATGATTGCGAACAAGCTCATGGTATGGAAGATTGGTACGATAGATTTGGAGTAATGTTCTACAATTTTGTAGAAATGAGGTATCATCGATAACGATCAAAATCATAATAAGAAAGTGTAGAGTTATTGTTATCAATTACTATAAAACGAATTTAGATGAAAAAAAATATGGTGTTTTTTTTACTGATAATTATATTGTTTTCATGTTCAGAGAACTCAGAACAATCTCAAGGTGCAGAAGTAAATATTGAATCGGATCAAAAAACTAAATCTAACGATGGGATTGCAACTGCAACAAATGCCAATAAACAACTCAATGATCTCTTTAAAAAGGGTCAAGACTTATTAGAAACATCAGACATAAAAAATGAGGAGGTCCTACAATTTGATATTGACATGCTTTTAGATCTCTTAGAAAATAGCGGTGTTTCTCGAGAGGAAATGGAGAAACTTATCAGTAACCCCGATAGCTTAAAGATACTTGCCCAAGAAGCTATAAAGAATAGGGAAGGATCGAAAAAACAAAAAACTAAACTCAAAGGCAAATTATCCAAAGAACAATTAACCTCCAAAAAAACGCCTACAGGTGTTTCTCTTCAAGAAGCTATACTGATGGTTCAAGCAGAGTCAGGACCAGAAGCAACAATGGCCAAATTAAAGAAGATAGATTCTTTAGCTGGCACAAACGTTATGGAGAAAATGGATCTTACTGAGGCAGGTCATGTAATGCTAAATGTAGAAAGAAAAAACGAACTCAAATCGAGTGCTGATGAAGAAGAGGAAATTGAAAAGTTAAAACTCCTTTCCGGACAAATGCATAGTGAGAAAGAAGCTAGAGAATTATTAGCAAAACTTGAAAAAACAGAAAAGGATATTGAAACCGGAAGCCTAAAAGCAAGTCCGGGATACCAACGTGCCATTAAACATCAAAAAGGCAGAGTTAGGATTTACCATCGTAGTATTAGAAAAAAGTCTAAAGCTGCAATGAAAAAATTTAAAAAACTCAACCCAGATCTCTATTTTGGGGAAGACGTTGGACAAACCTATATAGGCTACCAGAAAAAAGCCGTTTATCTGCCCTTGGGCGAACTTTCCTTTGCCGATAAAGTAATTAAGGCATATCACCCACAGCTTAAAACCAAGCATATAGATTTTGTTCTGGGTGAGCCCGATGGAATAATAAGTTATGAAGTTCGAGATGATTCGGGTATCTATAGTCTTGGCTTAGGCGGGGATTTAACAGTACGATTTTCTGATAATGCATTAACCGATGTTAATGGACCCGACCTTTATATTTTCGAAATGGGAGCAATTGAACCTACGGACTTAGAAATCTCCAAAGATGGAAAAAATTGGATTTATGTTGGCAAAATTGATGGTGGAGTAGCCGAAGTTGATATTGCACCTTTTGTAAATAAAAGGGAACTCTTTTATTATGTACGTCTTAAAGATCTGAAAACAAAAAGTGGTGAACCCGGAGCAGATGTAGATGCTATTGCTGCGATTGGTGCTGCTATGCGTTTAAATTTGGATAGCAAAGTCCTTTTCGATTCTGGTAAATCAGTACTTAAATCATCAGGGAAAGAAGCCATAAAAGAATTAGCAAACAGCATAAAAGTTCTGAAAAGCGGAAGTGTCCTAGTAGAGGGACATACAGATGACGTTGGAAGTAATAGTACCAATCAAAAACTATCCTTAGCTAGAGCTAAAAGTGTCTCCGCCGAATTAAAAAAACTAATCCCTTCTAGCAGTTTTAAATGGCGAGAGAAAGGTTTGGGAGAATCAAAACCATTAGTAGAAAATGATTCTGACGAAAATCGATCAAAGAATAGAAGAGTTGAAATATTAGTATTACCTCATTAATTAACCATAGATAAATTTAAAATCATGAAAAATTTAGTAAGCATTATTACTGCAGTATGCCTTTTAATGGCCTTAAGTGTTCAGGCAAGTAACCATAGTACCCAACCTGTTAAAAACAATATTATCCTGCCAGTCAACTTAGTCGCTAACATGGATATATTATCCATCAAATCAGATATAGATAATAATAGAAGAGCCTATTTTATGACTGGATCATTTACCGTTTTAAAGACACCTACTAGTAGAGACGGAGATGTAGCTAAAGCGGTTGATGTTTCATTCCTCAATAATATTATTTCATCAAGAGGTAATTATATTCAGGCAAACGCTCAGGCGAAACGAAATGATAATAATAGCATAAATGAGTTTAGAATATATGTACCTCACACAGGCAATCAAGGAAAAATTGATAAAAGAAATATCAAAGTTAATTGGAAGACGGGTTCTATTGAAGTTGTTGATAAATTAGCAAATGCCTCTGTCATATATCAAGAAGATAGTATTTTAATTATCGGGACGATGCAAAAGAAGGGTTACACTATTGGAGTTAGTCTTGCTATTTCAAAAGAAGCCTTGATAAAATAACAAATGAATATCCTCCCCTACTTTTAAATTTGAACGAAATATATTTAGGAAAAATAAAATCTAATTTACCTACACCTCATTGTAATGGATAAGATCTTTCTACTTCCAAAATAATCTCGAGCGACAAGTTATTAATACAAAGACTGCTAACTTTTTCAAGCTAGCAGTCTTTGTTATTTTTCAAACTAAGTTAAGTCCGTTTCATCTTGTAGTTTCTTAGGATTATCCCAACAAGAGGAAATTTATTTTTATTCGTTAGTTGATTTTGCATTAGACAATCCTTATAGAATTCCCTTCCGTTTTTAATTCCCAAAAGAATAAGTAACTCCCATTTCCAAATTAAAAATATTTGGTCTCATCGTTACATCTTGTTCTTTACTCCAATTGGAAATACCTTTTTGAAATTGAACACCTGTGGTGATTCCAACATGAGAATTAAGCAGATAAGTTAATCTTCCAGAAAGCATACCATTCAACTTCATTTGATTATTTAAGAAATCAGTTGAGCTACCATTATAGTTTTGTAAACCATCTTGATAAACGGTACGACCTTCATTTCTAGAAATAATATTAAGTGATCCACCTAGTAAAATATCTGCTTGCCATTTTCTTATCTGCCATGTTTTTCCAACTGCAAAAGGAATTTGTAAAAGTCTTGTTTTATTAAAGTGACGAACATTTCGCTGAGCAGGAACGAAAAAGTCAATATCACCTCGAACTTCAGTTTGAGTTCCTGTAGTTATGTTATTTACTATTTCTACAATAGTATCAGTCAAAGTTATTTTATAATCATCTAAAGTAATATTCCAATCTAACTGACTATTCAATTGCTGGTATTGAAGACCAACCATAATTGAAAAATTCTTCTTAAGTGGGTGAATATAATTTAGTCCCGTATGATAGGACGCAATATTTTTTTCAAATTGATCCCGCTCAGGTTTTGTATTTCCATATCCCATATTCCAAATTGAATATCCGCTTAGCAAAGATATTCTGCTTTGATTATTATTTTTCTTAACCTTCAAGTTTGAAAAAATTGGTTGAGGTAATTTTACATTTTCCAAATGGTTTTCCACAAAAAAGACTGAGGACGGAAGTGAGGTTATTGAAACAATAGAACTCTTTTCTTTTGACAAAACGGAAGCTTGACTTTCACTTAATTCAATCACTAATAATTTTGAAATGGAAGCTTCTTTTTTATCCTCCTCTTCCCTATTCGAAACAAAATTATTACTTGTTTCTTCTAGTGCATCTTCTTGTTGGAAACCATAAGAAAAATTAATTTGATTAGATAGGTTTACTGCGGTGGTGTTAGTCACCAATCATTGGTTTAAGTGTTCCAATTCTAGATAATGGATTAGGATTTCATTTTGGCGTAAACCCTGCTTATGCTGTATCATCTCGTTTCGCAATCGAAAGTCAATTATCCTATACATATGCTAAAATTGAAGGCTCGTTTATTTCTGGAGAAGAAGGCAGTCAAGAAAATTTCAATGCATTACTTGGCGGTCGTTTTTATATACTCTCCGATAAGAAGAAAATCAGACCATATTTTAATCTTTTACTTGGGGGAATGTTGAACAGGGAGACCGATACTGACGAATTCCTTTTAGATGTTTCAACAGGATTTTTTGTTGACATTAATCGATTTTTAGTAGGACTAACGTTTGAAACTCCTAGCTATGGTATTTTAAAAGTTGGTTATGTCTTTTAGGTAAAAAAAAAATGTTTTTTGATAATGGTTATTTTCTTTTTGGAGGTTTGGGACGGTAAGTTGAAATGATTAATTTTGACCATGAAAAATCCTGTACTCTATCTCCTTTTATTATTTCTTTTACTAGGGAATGCTACTTGTTATCACGGACCTAAAAAACTAATCATAGATCTTTCGGCTGATACTACCAAGCCTCTTGAATTTATGAAAGATTTAAAACCAATTTTTTCTAAAAAGCTTTCTGATAACAAAAGTTGTTTTCACGAAATCCATGGAGATCATTTATACCTCACCAGCATTGATGACAAATACATAGATGCTAAATACAGCAATCGATTATTCTTACGCAAAACAGATTTTGATGGCAATGAAAAATGGGTATTTATCATTGATCAATTTAGCAAGGTTTCTTTAAAGGATATCTTACCCACCGATGACGGTGTGTATATTTTATTCGAAGGCTATACTGCTAACATTGCTAGAGATTGTTTTCTCAAAAAACTAGACAACGAAGGCAATGAATTATGGACGAAAAATTTCGGCATGAACTATGGGACTGGTCATCTGGATATTATGAAATTAGATGCTAACGGTCATCTGTTATTTGTACTCAACAAAAACCAGCAATCTATTTTATATCGAACTTCATCTAAGGGAACAATCTTGGACCAGGCAACTTTCTCCGACAAATCAGAACTGACAATTTCTGATTTCGAGTTTGACCAAAAAGGAAACATCATGGTCATTGGTCATATCACTTCTTATCCAGATAAAAAATTAATGCAAGAAGCCTTCTTTTATAAGTTGGATAGTAGATTTAATGTGTTGAAAAAGAAGGTGGAACTTTTTGGTAGGGTTACCCTTCCGAATGATATTGCGCTGTTGGAATCTGGAAAATTCGCAGTAAAAATATCATCGGATATTGATTTCAACCTACCTCCGGAAAAGCAAATCGTACCATTGTATTTTTTACTAGATGGCGATTTGAACATCTCAAATATTTCACAAATTCCATCTACAAGAGTCGGTGATCGAACTATCTTCAAATCTATTTCTGCTGATCAAGTTATCGCATTCGATCAAGTCTATTTAAATAAAAGTAGCTGTTACGTCTTCCATACTTTTGATGGTAAAATGAATTATCAAAAATCTATTTTAATCAAATTTAATATAGGGATACCTTCTGCTTCCATTTTGACTAATGGCCAAGTTTTGATTAATAAATTTGGAGAAGAAATGATTAGATTAAATATTGATTTTGATTAAATGATATTTATAATAGAAAATCGAATTAGCAGTTTTCTAATTTTGCCCCTACTCTATTTATTCAACTTTACATTTGCAATCAAAAATTATTATCTTAATTTAACGGTAAAAATAAAATAATGAAAAACCTTCCAATCCTAATTCTACTAATATTTTTACTCCCAACAATTGCTATGTCTAACAATCAACAAACTACGTCCAAAGTAAATCAAAAAATCACCAATGGAGAATACACCTTAGTGGTTGAAGGATTCGATTGGGGAGCGGCAGCTAGCAAAATCATCCTTTCATTGGATGACAGTATTTCCACCGTAGATAGTAAGAATTATCATGTCGATGTAAAAAGGGGCACTACCTGTCAAGAATTAAATCCAGCAGAAGCTAATGGGAAATTAAAAGTTCTATTAGCTTATGTTTCGGATGACAAAGCTAAGAGAGTTGACAAAGGAAACCATTTGACTCTAGTCTTATATACAGCTCCATTTGAAAGCATCAATTCACCTATTATGTATTTTGGAGGTAATCCAATTTGCAATGGAAACCAATGGGTTGATTTTCAATTGACCATTACGAATAAAAGCAATAGTCATATTTGGAACAAAGAAAAAAATAGAATTATTCCTTTGGTTGACAAATTTGATTTATCAGGTCGCTTTACAAATAAAGATATTCAACTTACCTATGCAGATTATGTTCCTCCACACTCAGAGAAAAAATCACCATTGATTATTTGGTTACATGGAGCTGGAGAAGGTGGTACAGATCCTTCCATTGCACTACTTGCAAATCGGGCTGCAAATTATGCTTCACCAGAAATTCAAGCCTACTTTGGAGGTGCTTATGTTTTAGTCCCTCAAACGCCTAGCTTTTGGATGGACAACGGTGAAGGAAAATATACCACCGGTGAAGTCAATGATAAGTACAATGAGAGTTTAATGGAATTAATCAAAGACTATGTAAAAAGAAATCCTCAAGTAGATGACAATCGGATTTATGTTGGAGGGTGCTCTAACGGAGGCTATATGACTTTAAAGTTAATCCTACTCCATCCTGAATATTTTGCAGCTGGGTTCCCGAGTGCTCTGGCCTATCAAGCCAAACACATTACCAATGAACAAATCCAGACTATTAAAAATGTTCCGATTTGGTTTATTCATTCCAAAGATGATCCTGTTTGTCCTGTCGAAGAAACTGTAGTTCCTGTTTACAAAAGGTTGGTGAAAGCAAATGCAAAAAATACTCACCTTTCCCTTTTTGATCATGTAGTAGATATTTCTAATCAATTTGGAGGGAATGATTTTCATTACCATGGGCATTTTTCCTGGATATATTCTCACACTAATAAATGTCAATTAGATTATGACGGGACTCCGGTTTTATCCAATGGAAATCCGGTTACCTTGATGGGCTGGATGGCACGTCAGAATAATTCTGCGAAATAATTAATCAAAAAATATTCTAAACAAAAGATAAACTATATTTAGGAAGCTTTTATCTTAATTTTAAAACCTGACAAATATGATTATTTAGTTTTCATTGTAAATTAATTTAGAATTAAATTTACCGTTGAAGTTGTCTTAAGTTAGTAATCAAAAAGAATTTCAGATTATGAAAATTATACTTTCTTTTTTTGTAATTGTATTGTTATTTAATAATTGTATTGGACAAATATCTAATCCTAATTTTGAAAATTGGGAAATGGTGAATGGTAGAGAAGAACCCCTCGGTTGGAAAATGTATAGCGACACTATCATACCTGTAATAGATAGAGGAAGTCATTTTGAAAAAATAGAAAACAATGTTCTTGAAGGAGGTTATTCTTTAAGAATGTATAAAAATATTAATGGTCATGATCCTGATTTTTTAGCGGAGACAACTTTAATGCCTGATAATATTTATCAAGAATTATCTGCATTGATTCGAATGGATACTAGTTGGTCAGGCTTTGGAAAAGCGTTGATTAGAGTTCTTGAAAAAAATAATAATACTTATCAAGAAATAGGATTTTGGGAATTTGGCCCAACTACAAATGGAGCAGAAACTATTTACATTCCACTAAATCACACTCTATTAGATTCCATAAAAATCCAAATTTCTCTCCGAGTACAACATCCATTAAATGTAACAAATGCTTATTCTGATTTTATTGTTGATAAATTAGAATTGAGTACTACCACTCCTATCTCCGACCTTGATTCTCAAGAAAATGAAATTCAAGTTTATCCCAATCCTTCTTCTAATTTTGTTTTTATAAAAGCAAATGATTATAAAATACCTTTCAAGATCAGTCTTTTTAATCAACAAGGAATCTTGATTTTAGAAGAACGTAAAAGTAATGTTATAAATATTAAAAACCTTCCGAGTGGAATTTATACTTTACAAATTATTGATTCAAATAAAAATAGTAGTATTCATTTGATTAATAAAATTTAGATGGAATCCGTTCGAATCATTATCGCACTTTGTCAATAATACCTTTTTCTTTCAAATGTGTATTAAGTCTTTTCTAATAAATAAATATTGTCCACATCTTTCAAGTCAAGCAGCGGTATAATTTCCGAGATATTGTTAATGAACTCATCCGAATTAGGAGAATGAGATTGATACAAATCGTACAGCAATACTCCGTCTTCTTGAACAGGGATTGAATATTTATCAATCTTAATTTCACCTTTTACCTTCTTCCGCCAGACATACCAAAGTAATTTTTCGTCATCAGCAACAGAATAAAGAATTTCTCCAGCAGCAAATTTTTTCATTGCATCAATTAAGAGTCCTCTTCTAGTCAAGAAAGGTTGGGTACCGGTGTATTTTTGTAAGTCTTCATATTGTTGACTTTTTACCATCTTAGCGTTCAAAGGGGCTGTAGGAATATTAGATCGTTCTATGTGGATTAATTTAGGTTGATTAAAACGAGAAATACCTTTTTTAATATTTACCCGAATTTTTCTTTTTCGGATGTTGTTAATTTTTTGTGGCAATTCTTTTAAATTGGTTTGCCATTTTCGGGTCTTTTGTATGTTAAAACCTAACTTGTCAATTAATAATTTTCGAGAGCCTTTAACAAATTGTTGTTTTAACAAGGTGCTTTTAAAATCAATATTTGAGAAATGAATAGTTGGCTTATGTAAGCCAACATTCGTATCCGAAAAACGATCTTTGTAGCTATTCGACCCAGGGGTTAAGTCGAAAATTTCAAAACCCTTTTCAGTTAAATATTCACTCAATCTGATAAACAATAAAGTCCCAGGTGAATACCTATATTCAGACGGATCAAAACTTGTCACTCGTCCTTGGAAATAGTTATTAGACATGATTCCCATATTAAAGGAAAGAAGTTGATCATCCAACCAAAGTGCTACTGGTAATATTGTTTCCGGTATTAATAGCTGCTCACAATAATAATCTATCTTAATCGGATCGCTTTTGAAAGGGAGTACATTGTTAACTGCCTCCTTTCTAAAATCAATTTGATTTTTTGCAATGTGAAGTACCTTTCGTAGATATTCAGGATCATCGATGATTTCAAAACGAAAATTACCTAGTCGTTTATACCGATTAAAATTGGATTTAATGGATTTATTTTTTAATAATTTCTTAAGTTTTGTAGAAACTTGAAGGCTCCACATAGGAGAAACTGTTTCCTGACACGTCATATACATATCGGAACCTAAGGCTGATCGAAAGGTATCTACAGAAAGACCAGGAGGTAAGACTGACCACGACAAATTCCGAATTGGAAATTCATTACGGATGTATCGAAGTACTTGTTGAAGAAAGGAAATTTCAATATCTGGTTTTGCTAACCATCCATGATATTGTGGATGTCCAGCGTGTCTTAATTCTTGTTTTTTCTCATCCCAAACCATTCCTAGAAATCCAACCAATTCATCAGAATCGTTGAATGCTGTAAAAATTACAGGTTCGAAAACAACTGAATAATGCTTGTACCACACAGAAAGCATTTCTGCTTCCTGCATCCGACAATAAACGGGTAAATCGGCAGCGAGTGTCTGCCACTTTTTAACAAAAATATCAGAATTAATTAATTTTAGCGCCTCTTCTGATCGATAAGATTGAATATTCTTAAATTTCATTTAGTCAATGGTTCTCTTTATTATGATCTATTGGAGAATATAACGCAATCCCAATCCTTGCCTTTAATTTCTTTTATTTCCTCAAAGAGTGGATGATCACTTATCATATTCCTAAGCCTTGCACAATTATAAATAATGGTGATTTCTCTTGGATTATTTTGATACGATTCCTGAATATTTTGAAGCACTCCTTTTAACACAGGTTCTGGAAAAGGATTGAAAAGAAAAAAATGTGTAAAGCGATCTAGTTCCTTAAATTCCATGGCGTTGCTATGAAAGACTCCCATCTTTTCTAACCCAAGTTTGGAAAAGTTTTTCTTACAAATTTTAATTAACCGTTCTGAAAGTTCTACCCCAGCGATATAACTAAAATTGAATTTAGACATAATGACCATAGCTGATCCCTTACCAGATCCAAAGTCTAAAACACTATCCGTTGACTTTATATCCAATTGCCGTAAGATGTTACTCAACTCCTCTTCAGATGAAGGTGAATAAGCTTTGGCAATATCATCAGAAAAACCTAACTCATCTACCATATGGTGTTTAGTGAAATCTAATCCATTCATCTTTTCCATTAAGATCTTACCTCTATGAATTAGTGCTTTTGGTATTCTTTTAATTTTCTTAATCAATGTTTTCTGTTTATTAGAATATTAATAAAAAATTACATATATCCCACTATTGAATCAATTAGAATCAATAGCATGGACACAGTAAACCTATACTCAGATTTAAGTGGTTACTATGAATTATTAAAATGGTTTTGGGTACGGTAGGTAAGTTTACCTAGAACATACGAAAATTTTAACATTTAGCTTGAATATGAATATTCGAATCATTGGGTAAGACTACAAATATAGACAAAATTAAAATTTAAAAAAAATAATATTCGTAGGTAATTTTTCACATTCTAGAATACAACCATAATTCTTATTATCATTGAATTCCTCTATGAAGAAGATTGATTAATAAACCCAATAGTGGCAAGGACTTACCAATGGGTAAATGTATTTTGGAGAAAAATAGAATGATCATAACTTATATTAAAAAAAAAATGAGTTATGATCATTCCAAAAATTTTAATAAAATTCAGAGGAATTTTGTTAGGCTATTTTCTAGTTTTCAACTAAATGAAAATTAAACTAGACGTAAGATTCATAATGTATTGATTTTCAGGATGGCAAAATAATAACATGCTCTTATGTGCTATTATTATTTTTAAAAACGTCGTTGTATCACACAACTAAAATATCAAAAATAAATTTTATCTAATCAAAGTAACATCACCAGACATAAGCTCTTTAGCGCCATTTCCTTTAATAAATTCAATCGTGTAAACATAAACATCACTAGGCGCAGCTTTGTCTTTATATTTACCATCCCAACCTTGTGAAGTATTCTCATTAAATACGACTTCGCCCCAACGGTTGAATATTTTGAATTGAAGCACCTCAACAGCACCTTCAGATACAGGTCCAAAAAAATCATTTATTCCATCAAAATCAGGCGTAAAAACATTAGGCATAGTCACTAAACAATTACCACTTTCCACTTCCAAATTGACGACTGTTTCAGCACAATCATTTCCAATCATTACCTCATATGAACCTGCTTGAGATATCGTAAAAGAATTATCTGTAGAACCATCTTGCCAAACAATTTCATTATTAGAATCTGTTTGTAAAGTAAGATTTAGTAATTCTCCATTACAAAGAATGGTATCAGAAAAAGCAGGCTGAAGTTCAAAATTAATCTCTAAAGTGTTAACGATAATATTAAAGGTGTCGATAAATTCATTCTCACATTGATCCACTCCAGTACCTATGTAAGTAATATTTCCCGAAGGAGAAGCAATAGGATTACTGATATTTGGATTATTCAAATCAGTATTTGGCATCCATAAATAATCTGCATTTTGTAACGATCCATTTAATTGAATATCGACTCCTTCGCATATACTAAAAGTTTGATTAGTCGAAGTTACTGTGCTTTCAACAGCATCAAAACATATAGATTGGACATTAGTTTTTCCTCCTGTAGATCCCGTAAATCCCCAATAGACCATCGGATCTCCTCCAAAAATATCGTTGATTATATCACCTGAATAACTCAATCGAAATATACAATCAAAATATACATCCAATATCATGTTGTCAGCATCCCAAATAATTCTTACCGGATGATAATTACAATCCTCAATGTTACTTACCGTAGAACTAGCATTAATTGGACCCGCCAAACTACCTGGATTATTATGATCAACAATTCCATCTCTAAGTATAGCAATATGATCTGTAGCAAGGTCTGCATTGACAATATTATCATAGGTATCAAATTCCACAGCTAAGGAAGGAATAAAATTAGCACCATAACCAATGTCTCCTCCTGATTGTCCGAGTTGAGTAGGATTGGTATGCAAAACAAAAACCATCCCATCCGCTCCAATATCTGTACAGCCAAAATTCATATTGAATTGAAGATCAAATGAAGATGTCAAATTAATTTGATCTTCTTGCCAAATAGAAGCAATAGCATTTGGTGATGCTGGTGTAAGTTGATAACAATTCTCATCTAGCTGCGATGCAGTTCCATTTAGAATAAATTGTCCCTGCAAAGTGCTTGTGAAGAAAATAAAAAGAATGGTGATTAAAACGCTGTAAGTATTTTTCATTTCTATTTCAATAATGTTAGTTATGTAGAGTAAGTTGATTAAAGTTAAAATTACTAATATCTAACAATTATGCTTTTTAACAGATTACGATTTATCTACTCACTCCTAATAATCGCTAAGATTTTACTACTTAATTACCTCTAAGATCGTTTTTATTACTCGTTCTGTTAAATAAAAGTTATTTAAAATACGAGAATAAACCTTTTCCCATCTTCATGCGTCTTTAGTGTAAACAACGTTAAAAAAAAATAAGACCAATGGGTAAGAGTTGAATAGAAGGATCGATAAACTTACAAATTCACCTTTAAAATTTTACTACCATGAAAAAGACATTTCAAAAAAGATTAGAAGCAATTGACTGGATTGCGAATTACGCAAGAAATGAAGGTCAATTTGAAGTATTACGGGAGCAATTAAATTTTAACTACATCTACAACTATAAGTTCTTTGTAGTTGTCAATGAAGATACCGAATCATCTGAGATTATTATTAGAAAAAAACCTAGGCGATAAAATAGATAGATATAAACAATAGTCATCCCGAATTTTCATCTTGTAAAATTCGGGATGCTTTTTTTGGGGAACTTTGCGCTGACTGTTCTCGCGAGCGAGGCTTTCCTTATATTTTATTTCTCATCAGTTTAATTTGATTTTACTGCTTTCAAATTTTCCTGAACAATTTTGTCTAGCTCCCTATATTTTTCAGAATCTGGATCTCGTCTAAGAAGTTCTTCCGTTACCTTCTTTGCTTTTTCATACTTTTTCTTCTTCATAAATTTTTTGAATCTTGAAAGATAAAATTTATTAGACTTACAAAGTACTCCTTCCGCAGTAACGTTTATATCTCCTTTAATTATTGGAATTCCCCCAAGTTGAAATGCAAAAACTAATTCTATTGTTCTCAAAGAATCGGAATCCGTCTTTTTCCAATCATTTCCCACCAAATTTATCATTCGAATTACCTCCTCTTCTAATCCATATCCTAATTTATTCAGAAATTCGATTTCTTTGAGTTGTCCTCTCGGTGTTATTTTTATTATTACTTTCAACTTGCCAACTCTACGAGCATCTCTTGCTGATTTAGGGTAGTCAATATTTTTATAAATTTTTTCCAGGAATGCTCTTTCGCCTTCTTGGTAATTTTCATTTAAAAAATTACTTAAGGACGACATTTGTGCTTCTACGGAAACAGCGGTTAGTGTTAATAGTATTAGACAAAATATTTTATTCATTTATTTATCATTTCAATTATTTATAATTATTTACATATACGAGATACGTACTATTAACAATAGTAGTACACATTTGACATATACAGACTTTGATTCGTAAAAAAAAAATATTTCAAATAAGGAACACTTAAATATTAATTTAAAATAACAACACTCCGACACCAATATGCATTCGCCATAGATTAGAAATTCTGACAAGCCTAACTCCATCATCACTATATTCCTCTTCAGATAACAAACCTAATCCAGCAGAGCCACCTACGTTAAATACCATTCGATCATAAAATACTCTCCGTGTACCTAGCCCAACCGAAAGAACGCGAATATCATAATCTAATAACGCCGGGATATAATTATTTCCCTGCTCTATAAAACCAACATACTCTCCAGTTACATATTTAAATTCCAATGATAAATATCTTCCAACTGGAGCAAGAGAATTTTTCAAATAGAACTCAGCTATTACGCCAATGGCATCTCCTCTTACTTTTCCAGAAAATTGAAAATCCGAATTTTTTGGTTCTTTAAATGATAAATAGTCATAAGTTAACCCTAATTGCATTCTTCTTTTGAGTACATAATTAAAGCTAACATTATGGGAAAATACAAATCCAGGTGGTGCTATTTCAACTATGGAACTGTTAAGTTTATATTCCAAAAAAGCTCTTTTCCCCATATACCCAGGTACAACTTGAGCATTCAATGAAATAAAGGAGAAGCAAAACAAGACAACTAAAAAAATCTTATTGGTCGTTTTCATAATTTTTATTTTTTTCTGATTTGAGCAAAAATATCATAGACTCTTTGTCTTACGATATCTTTTTGATCTACAAAAGGTACTTCTTCAAATGTCACCATCTCTGCTCCACCAGATTCAGCATTCAATACAACGGAAAAAATTATAGATTCTCCACTCGGGACTATCATGTGATAAAGAAAGGAAGGTTGATTAAAAATAAGTTTTGGATAATCATCTAAAAAGAATTTGCTTAGTTTACCACTTATCACTCCTGTCCAGACAAAACTATCAACATCATATTTGAGTGCTAATTGGTTAATTTTCTCTTGATTAAAAGCAATCATTCGAAGATCTTTTTCCATTGATATTTGATGACTAAACCACTCCGACAAAGTCCGCATATCATTAAATTCCTCAACGCTTCCTTTAGTAAGATTGTTGGGATCTAATATGGTCGCTTTTAGTTTTAAATTTTTTGCTGATTTTTCAATAGCCTTTCTAAATGACTTTTGAGATTTCTCAGTTCGTATAAGTGATGGTCCTTCGAAATCCTTTTTCATTCGCAAATAAAAAGGGTTAACGACAAGTATCTTTTCTTTACCTAATGCAAACTCACCCGTATTTCTAGTGTAATAATAATAACTCCGAAATCGCTTTATTTTCTGTCCTTTTGCCTTAGGAGTGTTTGCCGCTATTTCTTCTTTTGTTTCAAATTTATCCATCATTGCTACAAACTCTTTTTGTTGCAACAAATCACCAAACGCATAATATATATGTGTAGATTCGATTATCTCTACCTTTTGGTTTTTGATTTTAACTTCATCTAGTTCGCTGCTAATTTCTTTATTTTTTTGGGCGATAATATCTGCTGGTTTCCCCTCTAAAAAATCCGAATAATGAGAATCGTGATGGTAGATAAAATCTCTTCCAAGGTCTTCAACTATATCTTGAAAAGTAGGGTTATCTTGAAAATTTTCTTTTAACAAATAAGCATAGCGTAAAGCCAAGGCATTCAATTGAGAGTCATCCATTTTATTGAGAAAAAACACTAATTTTCCAATCTCTCCTTCTAAATCATATTTGTCGATTTTATAATCAGAAAACTTATCTGCATTCCTGAACTTAGTCATTCCATATAATGCCTTTGCTATGACTTGCTTTAAATATAAATCATCAGGAAATGACTTACTTAAAATATAAGCATTATAAATAGCATCATAAAAACGATAATCTCTCAAATGATAATCCAAACATTCATAACGAGCAAGGTTTTGTATTTCCTTAAATTTATCTTCTGAGACCACAAAATTCTTTCGACCTGAGTTTGATTTTCCGTCAATGGCTGCCTTTCCAATTTTTCTTCTTTTATTGATACTTGGATGAGTGCTTTCTTCATCATCGTCACCTGGTCTTAAAGTAATTTCCTTTAAGGTCAAGGCTTGAAAATTAGTAGGAAAAGTTAGGTATTGGTCTTCAAAAAAAATTTTATCAAAGGGAACTTCATCAAAAGGCAAGTCAGCATATTTCAAAATCATAAAAGCGCCCTCTACCGCTGACAAGTCGTATTTAGATTTAAAAAATAAATCTAATCCTAATTCGTCCGCTTCCGATTCTTGTTCTTTGGAAAAAAGGTTCTTCGCTAATTTTTGATCAATATTATTTCGCTTGATAAATTCTTGTTTATCTTCTTTATCCATTTTCTTGGATTCCAAATAAAACTCAAGAGAATGTTTTTCTCTATAATGTGCTATTTCATGAGAGATGATAAATGCAAGTTGTGCCTCATTTTTCAACTTAGCTATTAGGCCCACGTTAATAAATATCATTCCTTGATTAGTAGCGAAAGCATTTACGGCAGAAGAACGTGTCGTATAAAATCGGAGTTCTTGAAGTAACTTAGGTTCGTCCTTTAATAATTCCGCAGCTACTTCTTTCACATATTTTGATATCGGATCATTGAACATCACATGACCACTCAGCAATAATTCATCAATACCGAAATTGCTTTCTAAAAAAAAATCCTTTTGATTTTTTTTAGTACTGCGATTCGTTTTTCGACTTATTTGTGCTATTTCTTTTTTATACTTCTCAGCTGATGAGGTGGTAAAGTCGGAAGGAATATCACCCGAAGATTGCAATTGAGAATTTTGAGCATTGGTTATGCCCAATAGGAATATTAGACATAGAGAGAGTATTAGTTTCATTCGCATATATTTTTTTTACAATAAAAATGCAAATATAGATAATCCTTTTTCAATTCCAATTTAGTTCTAAATGAAGATACCAAATCATCTGATGATTACTATTAAAAGAAAACCTAGACAATAAAATAAACACAAATAAAAATACTTGATTGGGAGAAAAAATAAAAGAGGATTCTGTAGATTTGAATATATCAAAAATACCGAGTCATCAACAATGAAACAGTAGGAACAACATGCGGTAATTTATTAAAAAAACAAACGAATAACTATGCTTGATAAAATTAGTAACAATATATTTACATATTGGGGAATAATCATTTTCATTGGTTTCCCTCTCTTCTTTTTTTTAATTGAAAAATTTATCCGTAGGAGAATAAGTAAAAAGAGGCCAGTTGTTGCACCGAGGATTTTAAAAAATTTTATCATTCCTACTGCAATGATACATTTGATTTGTCTAAAATTATTAGAACTTCCTAGGACGCATTTATCTTTAAAAATAACAGAAACCATCCTATCCATTTTTATAATTTCTTTTCTATTCAACCTTATCAATTATTTGGTTTTTTCACAAAACAATATAATTACAAAAGAAGAATCTATTCCTAAACTATCTCAAGATGTTCTCCATTTTTTATTTATCTCTTTTATTTCAGCATGTGTATTATCTTCTATTTGGGGATTGGATTTGGGAAATTTATTAACGGCTCTTGGTGTGAGTTCTTTGGTCATAGGTTTAGCACTTCAGGAACCACTTGGAAATCTATTTAATGGAATTGCCCTATTGATGGCAAAACCTTTTCAAAAAGGAGATTGGATTCAAATAGGTGACGAGACAGGAAAAGTCTTAGAATTTAATTGGCGATCAGTCAAGATTGTAAATCGATTTAATGAGTTGATAATCATCCCTAATAATGTTTTAGGAAAGGAAAAAATTAAAAACTTAAGTCGTCCCAGTAAAATTCATGCAGAGTTTATCACGATAGGTTTTTCTTATCAAGACAACCCCATAAAAGTAAAAGAGATACTTTTACAAGTCGCAAAAAATACGGAAGGGATCTTACAATCACCTCCTCCAGTTCCTGTGACTATGGCCTATGATGATTTTTATATCAGCTATGGTTTAAAGTTTTATATCAAGGATTTTGAAGACCAGATTTTATTAAAGGATAGAATTATGACTGAACTTTTTGATGTAGCAGATGAGAAGGGATTAACTATTCCATACCCAATTAAAGAAATAAAAATTTTGGAAAATCAGGATCCAATAAGTCATAAATCAAAAACTATTTAAACAGTTTGAAGAAATCGCACAAGAAAAACCTTTTAATCTTTATCTTTGAAAAAAACGGTTGATATGCAATTATTACTTTTTGGATTGGCTTTGATATTTTATTTTTCATTCCATAGTTTCTTGGCTGATCAAAAAGTGAAAAACTTTCTGATGAAACGTTGGATTTCAAAAAAATACTATCGCCTATTTTTCAATTTTATTGCCGTAGGTTCTTTCATCCCAATTTATCTTTTTTACCAAAAAATAGACACATCCTTTTTATTTGTAAATGCATTGTTACAATATATCGGATTAGGAATGACTATTATTGGTGGACTCCTTTTATTGATTGCCTTGAGGCAATATGATTTATCTGAATTCGCAGGAACGCAACAATTAAAACACATCATTCCTCCTCCCGTTTCACTCAAGACTTCTGGTATTAATGCTATAGTTAGACATCCTTTATACTTTGCTGGACTGATAATTATTTGGGGATTTTTTTTGTCTCGACCAACTGATCTAGTTTTGCTGGTTAGTTTAATCAGTACAACTTATTTATACTTTGGGACAAAATTAGAAGAGAAAAAATTAGTGCAGGAATTTGGAGAAGCATATTTGAAATATCAAAAGACGGTAGGAATGTTATTACCGTTTTTGAAATAAAAAATTTACAACACATTGAATTACTCTTTTCTCGTAACCTTAAAGAATTAAAAATTTATCAATTGGTAATCTAAATAAAGTTTCCTTTTTTATTAACTACAAACAAAACTGATCAATAAAACCAACAGGAGCGGCTCTCGTCAATTCTTCATATTCCCATATCATTCAACTCCTCAATACTTCTTTTTGGTTTTAATATCAATCCTTTTCTATTGTTAAAAATATATTGTTAGTCCTCGTCTATTATTGATTCTTCACCTATTCTCCCTGATTTATCTTCTTTTATTTTTATTAAAAAGTAGGTCTTCTTTTAATTCAATTGTCTTTATAACGAAGCAAGGCAACCTTGGTTATTGGTTTAAATATCCAAGGAAAACCTTCTATGAAAAACTAGGAATCCATCTTTGAAATAAAACAGCTATTAAGACAACCAAAAATCATTTAATAGCACCAGAGTAATATTTGAAGCATTTATAAATGCAAGACAACTTATCATCTATGAAAAGATTTATTTTGACAATTATGTGTGTTCATATATTCAGTTCGATTTGGGCGCAGCCTGAACCATGCGGTGTAGACGCCATGACTTCAACCTGTCTTGATGCCTGTGTGGTTTGTGATATTGATGGTTTTACAGGAACCAATAACCTAACTATTCAAGGACAAACCTTTCCAAATTTCTGTACGACCATATTTCACAATATGTCTTATATCTCATTTATCGCAGGTACCGAAAATTTAACCTTAAGCGTAACCGTAACTAATTGCACCATTAACAGAGGTTTGGAAATTGGTATTTTTGAAAGTTTCGATTGTGAAACATTTACAGCGGTGACCGACTGTAATACTGATGTTGCTCCTAATGCTACGGCTACTTTTAGCAACTTAGTTCCATTAGTAATTGGGCAACATTATTACCTAATCATGGATGGATCGATGGGTGATATTTGTGATTGGACTTTTAATGTAATTGAAGGAAGTACAGTAGTGGGAGACTTGACGACATCGGGTGTAATTGAAGGTCAGGAGGAACTCTGCCCAGAATTATCAGCAACCTATTCTACGACAGGAGAGGTCGGTGCAACTTTGTTTTATTGGACAGTAAATGGTGTTCCTCAAAATAGTGTTACTCCAGAAATAGATATTACATTTCCAGCCGACGGAACGTACCAACTTTGTGTAACTGCCGCAAATGTTTGTGATGAAGCACCATCTAGTTGTACCACTATAAATGTGGTTAGTCCAGCTCCTTTATTTTTAAATGAAACACTTTGTGCCAATGACTGTATAGAAGTTGCTGGGGAAACGGTTTGCGAACCTGGTCTTTATGAATTCCTGATTCCTCTCCCAAATGGTTGCGACAGTTTGATCTATCTAGACCTGATCGTCTTACCTGAGATTGTCTCCTTTGTAGATATTAATCTTTGTATTGGGGAAACATTTTCTATTGGGACTTCCTCTTTTTCGAGTACGGGTATTTTTGTAGAAACGATTCAAAATCAGGATGGATGTGATAGTACGGTGACCTTAGATTTGATGATGATCGAATGTGAGATAAATGGTACGATTGATTTCTCTACTCCAATTTGCCATGGCGACGAAAATGGGACTTTGCTTTTTACGCTGCAAAATGGGACACCACCTTTTAATTATAATTGGAGTAACATCACTTCTCCAACTATCGGAGGAACGGGTAGTACCTATTTATTTACAGATATTCTAATTGAAAATATACCTGCCGGAATTTATGAAATAAATATCGTAGATAGTTTTGGAGATGATATTGTCTTTATTCAAGAAGTTATAGATCCTTCTGTTTTGACTCTTTCCATATATGCTATTTATTTTAATGGTACTAATCTAACCTGCTATCAAGCCAACGATGGGACTGCTACCGTTACTGGAAATGGAGGAGTGCCTGAATACTCTTTTTTATGGAGCAATAATGAAACGGAAACTACCATCACTAATTTATCAGCGGGAAATTATGAGGTTATCGTAACCGATGCCAATGGATGTACAGAGATCGGAAATGTAATTTTGACCGAACCAAATCCCCTTGAATTTATAGCAGATTATATTAACCCTAATTGTGATGGATTGGAAACTGGTATCATTCAACTAGATTCGATTTGGGGAGGAACACCACCCTACTCTTTTGCTTTGGACAATAACTTATACACCCCTTCAGATATTTTTCAAAACCTTAGTTCAGGTACTTATGACTATTCCGTTTTAGATGCCAATGGATGCTTTGCTGATACTAGTGCTAGTTTATATGAACCAGATATTCCAATACTTTTTCTAGGTGATGATCTCGAAATAGATTTGGGTTGCAATGTTTTGATTACTGCAACAACCAATAATACCACACTAGTAGATATCAGCTGGACTAACGTTGATAATTCATTGGAGTGTGATAGCTGTCTAGAAACTTATGCTGCTTCTGTCAACAATACAGAATACATCCTAACTGTTACTTCTATCGACGACTGTTCTACAAGTGATTCCATCATCGTAAACGTCAATAAAATACGAGATGTTTTTATCCCCAATGCCTTCTCTCCCAATGGAGATGGTTATAACGATTTCTTCTTTGTCAATGCCAATAAATCCGTAGCGGTCATTAAAGATTTAAAAGTATTTAATCGATGGGGCGCATTGATGTACGAAGGAACGGACTTGCCTGCCAATCAGGCGCAATCAGGATGGGATGGTTTTTTTAAAGGCGAATTAGTCAACAGCGGAGTTTATGTTTGGATGGCTTCCATAGAATATTTAGATGGAGAAGTATTACTGATGAGTGGGGATGTTACTATAGTGTTATAAAAAATAGTTTTTAGACAAATTTTGAAAAAGTCAAAAAGTGGGCTAAATAAATTTCGCCTAAGAACCTTAAAATTAATAATCTTAAAAAAAAATAATTTATGAAACGTATCATTTTATCTTTTGCTATTCCCTTGAGTTTACTGATTTTAATTTCTTCTTGTAACAAAGAGGAAGATTATGAATTGGTTTTTGATGACACAGAATTTGAAACGACTGATTGGACGGATGCTACTCATTCAAAAAGTGCAGACCCAGATTTTGATGAAGTCTTTGATGACAATTCTGTCAAAAGATTAGACTTTGTTATTTCAAAAGAACGATGGGAAGGAATGTTGACTGACATGGAAAACACCTATGGATCTTTTGGTTCTGGTAGCGGCGGCGGTGGTGGATTATTGGAAACGGATGACAAACCGATATTTGTTCCTGGCGATGTTTATTATAATGGGAAACAATGGTACAAAGTAGGTCTTCGATTTAAAGGAAATTCTAGTTTGCAAAGTAGTTGGGGAAGCGGCATTATGAAATTATCTTTTAAAATAGATTTTGACGAATTTGAAGATGAGTACCCACAAATTGATAATCAGCGTTTTTATGGATTTAAAAAATTTAGTTTAAAAAACAACTTCAATGACGCTTCTCAGTTAAGAGAGAAAGTTGGAGGAGATATTTTTAGAAATGCAGGTTTGGCTGCTCCACATACCGCCTTCTATACTTTATATGTTGACCACGGAGACGGGCCAGAATATTTTGGATTATACACCTTGGTTGAAGAGGTCGACAACACGGTCATCAAAACTCAATTTTCAAATAATGATGGCAACTTATACAAACCAGATGGAACAGGGGCATCTTTCGCCGATGGAACATTTAGTGAAGATGTTTTTGAAAAGAAAACCAATGAAGATGAAGCTGATTGGACAGATATAAAAAATTTATTCTCGATACTACACGATGATTCCAGAACAACTAACCCTGCGACTTGGAGATCTGATCTTGAATCAGTTTTCGATACCGAAACTTTCTTAAAATATCTTGCAGTAAATACGGTTATTCAAAACTGGGATACTTATGGAAGAATGACACACAATTATTTCCTCTACAATAATCCTGATAATAATTTATTGACATGGATTCCTTGGGATAATAATGAAGCCTTGGAAAGTGGAAAAATGGGTGGATCATATGCATTGAACTTCTCTGGATTGTCCTCAAGTGCTTGGCCTTTAATCGGATTTTTATATAGTGATGACGTATACAAATCAAAGTATGATGCTTATGTATTTGAAGTTGCTATTGATGCATTTAATGCTAATACGATGGAATCGTTATATACTTCATATGCCGCATTGATCGAGCCTTATGCTACGACAGAAAGAGCTGGTTTTACATTTTTAAATGGGGCTGCTAGTTTTCAGTCTGCCATCACGACATTGAAAAATCATGCAGTATCACGAACAGCGGCAGTTAATGATTATTTGTAGATTGATCATCAACCAAAAAGAATAAAAAAAGAGTCATCCCAAATTTTTGATTAATCAAAAATTCGGGATGACTCTTTTTTTTCATATTTGACTGATGATCTCTTTAATCCAAAAGAGATCGAATCACATGAGTGAAATTATTTAATCTCTAATAATTCAACATCAAAAATCAAAGTAGAATAAGGTCCAATTGCGCCACCTGCACCTTGGTCACCATAAGCTAAGTGATGAGGAATAAATAATTTCCAAGAAGATCCAGCTTTCATCAATTGCAATGCTTCTGTCCATCCTCCGATCACTCCATTTACTGGAAAAGTAGCAGGCTGACCTCTTTGTACTGAACTATCGAAAACGGTACCATCTAAAAGAGTACCTGTATAGTGAACCACTACCGTCGAAGTTGCTTCTGGAATATCTCCATCGCCTTCTTTCACCACCATATATTGTAAACCTGATGCAGTTTCGTTTACTCCTTCTCGTAATTTATTTTCTGCTAAGAAACTTTCGCCTTGAGCCACTACAGCTTCGAAAGCTGATTTTTTATTAGCTTCAATTTTTGAACTAATTTCAGCAAATGCTGCCTTAAACTGTTCTTCCTTAAGAGGGCTTTCAACTTTATTCAAGGTATCACCCAAACCTTGGATCACAGCTTCGAAATTCATACCTTCAAAAGGATTGTTTAATAATTGATTTCCCATTTGAATACCAATTCCATAACTGGCAATCTCTTCAGAAGTATTATATTTATTTGACATAGTTATTATTTGAAAAATTATATGAAAAAAAATGCAAGGATAAAACAAGTAATTGAATTATCCAAAGTTATCCTTAATTACGCAACTTAATTTTTTTGATCTCAACCAGCCCTAACGTCGATTCCTAATTTGGGCTAAGCGAATTTATACTAAAAGTTTTACTTCGAAACTACCACTATTTTTTTTACCTGAATTTGATGATCAGCTTCTAAAGAAACATGGTAAATACCACTTATTAAATTGTTAATCCAATACTCCCCTTTCTGAGTACCTTGGTTAGGTGCCTCTATTTTTTGCACTAACGATCCTATTGAATTAAATACTTTAATTTTCCATTTTTTATTTTCTAAAAAATCAAACGTCACCTTTACACTCCCTAAAGATGGATTTGGGGAAACATCATATTTCCAATCCAGCAAAAGATCTTTAGTAGATGACATAACATCCACAATAACTTCTGCTATTTGAGTGCATCCGTTAAAGTCAGTTACCGTTACTTGATAAGTATCAGGAGTAAGATTCGTAGCAGTTGACATCATTTGAATTGGTTGAGTATTCCACGAATAAGTATAAGGAGATGTTCCTCCAGTTGGTACAACTGTAGCAGAACCATCCATGCTTCCTAATGTTGTAGTTCCCATACTTGAAGTGGTTAATTCTATTTCCGATGGAGCAACAATAGTAAAGGTAGAATCTGCCACTACTTGCCCATATTCATCTGTGACTGTTACCGTGTATGCTCCACCTGGTAATCCTACAAGATTAATCTCAGTAGATCCATTATCCCAGACATAATTAAACTCATCACCAAAAGGAAAATTTAAACTAATACTTCCATCCCCTCCTCCAAAACAAAGTGGAGCAAGAATATCTACATCTATCGGATATTCTAAAACCATAATATTAGAAGTTACATTGGTCAAAATTGGCGGATTAAAATCGAAATATATCTCTGCCATATTATCTATAATCGTATTTTCAGAAAGATTAGCTTTAGGAAGTATTTGATATTTCACAAAACCATGACTCTCAGGTTCATTTGTATTCACGTCAGGTAAAAGGATATCATTAAAATAAAATTTCAATTTCCCATTATCATCTAAATACACTTCGAATGGATGACTTCCCACTAAAGGAGTAAATGTGCTCCAATCTAAATCAATATCTAATTGATCTTCTAACCTAATATTAAATGCAGTATCAGTTCCTGTATTTTGAAACCGAATAGTGTAAATCAAAGTATCTCCAAACAAAGTATAATTATCATAATCTTCAAAGTTCGGTTCTACTAATTTATCATTTGGATCATAGGCACAATTGATGACTGATTCGAATTGATGATTACTGGTGGATATAATGTTACCATTGACATCTGTCAAATCAATCGTAGATTCCATAGTTATCGTTTCACCAAGACTATTAACATCAGGCATTTCTAAAAACAAATAAATTTTATCATTGTAAGTAGGAGGCAAATCTGAAATATTCCAAACTAATTCATTTCCATTTATTTGATTGGGCATAGGTTCTGCATTTTGGTAGGTAACCAGATCATCTAGATTTAAAGTAATCACTCCATTAACGTTTTGATTACCCGTATCATCATAGTTAATCCAAAATGGAACTTCAAAACCACATCGTGTCGGTGCTGAGGTAAGATCTATAGTCGCTGCTGAAATTGCCTGATCCGCTTTCAATCCAAAGTTTTGAACAAGAACTCCATTGGCACTTGAATAGTTAATAGACACCGTAGCGTCTGTCGTAAATTCCCATCCATCAGTTGGCGTACATGTCAAATCATAATTTCCATCAGTCACTAAAAAATTAAAAAGCCCTAAACCACTTGACCAAGAATTAGAAGTAGGTTGAAGAGAAACTAACTGTTGATTTAGCCCTACTTCCATATTATCTAAAATCCCATTTTCATTCTCATCCCAAAAGACCTGACCTTTTATCAACGCGTTATTAATGTTATTTTTATAAAGAGAAATTTTATCTCCATTGAGCGCTGCTGCTAATACATCTAGATCACCATCAGAATCAATATCACCAGCTGTGGCATAATACGCACCATCAAAATCATTATCAATTAGAATGGCTGATCCAAAATCTCCTTGACCATTTAAATTTTCGAACCAAGAAATTTTATCGTCAAAAGTGGAAGCACTAAGGATGTCCAAATCACCATCTCCGTCAAGGTCAAAACCAATAGCAGACTTCGGCGAATCGACATCAGTTGAAATTATTTGAGCAACGCCAAATGTTCCAACTCCGTCTTGATTTTCAAACCAAACAATTTCATTCCCAACACTATTAGCAACAATAAGATCCAAATCACCATCTAAATCTAAATCTGCTGGATGGACAAATTGTGCTCCATCCGCCGTATTAGAAATGACCGTCCCTGTACCAAAGTCTCCGTTGCCATTAGTATTTTCAAACCAAATGATTTGATCGGTAGAATAAAAACAAGCAACAATATCTAAATCTCCATCGACATCTATATCAAAAGTTTGAATACAAGAAACTTTGGTGATATTAGAAATTTCAGTCCCCGTATCAAAGTTGCCTAATCCATCTGTATTTTTATATACATTCAATCCATCGATAACCCAAGCTCCTCCCAACATGTCAAGATCCCCATCACCATCTATGTCAGCTGCATGAACAGAGTTGACTCTAGATAAATTCTCTGTTAATATTATCTCATCACTAAAATTCCCTAATCCATCCAAATTTTCATACCACATAATCTTGGTCTCTCCCAAACTCCAGGAACCAGCATACACATCCAAATCGCCATCGCCGTCTAGATCAGCAGCAGCGATATCTCTAATCTCATCTCCATCTGTGGTAATAACATGTGATTCTAAAATATTCGCTTCTCCATCAATATTTTCCTGCCAAATAATTTTTCCATTAAAAATTGACCCGAACAAAATATCCAAATCATTATCTCCATCCAAGTCATAAGTTTGGACTTCTATTCCGCCATTTATTCCAGTAAAAAAAGTATTTTTAATATTGAAATTAGTGGTTCCATCATTTTCCATCCAAGCAATTTCATTATCCGAAAATGAATGAGTGATTAAATCTAAATCTCCATCAGTATCTAAATCTCCTACACCAATTGTATAAGGATTTTCAATCAGCAATGGAATTACATTTTCCGAACTATACTGTCCTTGTCCATTAGTATTCTCAAACCAAACCAAATTATGGTGGGCAGTTGTCAATACATCAAGGTCTCCATCCAAGTCCATGTCCTCTAAATATAATACCCGTGAAAAGAATTCTCCCGAAATCAAATTTTGTCCGCTAAAGTTCCCTTGCCCATCCAAATTCTCTAGCCACCCAATGGTAATGTTTTCATACGGATTATAAAAAAGAATATCATTATCTCCATCCCCATCTATATCTTTTGACAATAACAATTCATACCAATTAGTACTTGATCCTGCATAGGCTACTTTCTTATCACCAAAAGTACCCGCACCATCTGTGTTTTCAAACCAACTAATTTCCTTTTGATTTCCTCGAGAATAAATAATGTCATTGTCTCCATCTCCGTCCAAATCATTTATTTCTACTGCTTGAATATCAGCGAAACTACCATTATCATTTAGGTATACAGTTTGACTAAAATCACCTGCCCCATCAACGTTTAGAAAAATATGAAGTTGATAACCAAACTTAGTAGAAACAATATCTACATCTCCGTCTCCATCAATATCCTTTATTGCAATTGCAGTATAGGGATCATCTGAACCTCCAATTAAATTCTCATCCGAATATGTACCTTGCCCATCTGTATTTTCATACCAAGCTAATCTATTAGAGGTAGAATATATCCGAGTAGTCAACATATCAAGATCTCCATCATTATCTATGTCTATAGCAAAGGCAGATGTCACTTCTTCTATATCATCTATCAAAACCATGAAGTCACTATATACTCCTTGTCCTTCATTACGATACCAAATAACTTGGTTACTATTTTGAATGGCCGAAATAATATCCGGATCTCCATCATCATCAAAATCTGCCAATTGGATCGAAGAAGGATTGTTTAATTCATTTTGGAAAATAATATTTTCTGGACTAAATTGACCAAAGAGAGAAATGGAAAAAAAAGTAAAAAGGATAGTAGTTTGTATCTTATTCATATTTCATTTTTTGTTGTTATATAAAATGAAATTAAGATTAAAATTTAGCAAAAAAAAATTAATAGATACTAATGCCTCACAAAATAAGACAAACACTATTTATATTTTTTTTAGTAAAAAAAAATCTTAATAATCTTAATGCTTTTGAACTACACGAACCAACGTAAAGGTTTTCATTTGTCAGTCTACAAGTCCAACAAGGATTTAATAAAATAAAAAAGCAGCTACTTTTGTAACTGCTTTTTTATTCTTGTACTGCTTTCTTCGATGATATTTCCAATTTCTTTTACTCTTTTTATAAGTAGCATTGGACGTTTCAAATCCATGTGGAAAACACCACGAACATCCCATTTGTTCTCCGAACTCTAATCTACTAATTTTTACATTAGAAAATTTGGAAGGAAAATCTACGACTCCAAATTCATTGAAACCAAAAGCTTCAATAAAAATATTTTTTTCTTGCATGTCATTGTATTTAAGTGAAAACTTAATACAATGCACCTTTATAGAAATTAATCAATAACATCATCGTTTCATTTTTTATTTAGCGTAATAAAAAACCAAAACTGATTTAATCTAGAGAAGGTTCCTTTGTTACTGATTTAGTTTTAACTCAACTCGCGCAGTCCCACTAATTATTTTATTAATGTTTAAAATTCTTTTGTATCATTGCTTTTTTATTAACCATGTAAAATTGATGGTACACTAAGCAATGAAAACTATTTTGTAAACGCTCATTGACTATAATCTCATCTCTTTTATTTCAAAACATTTATTATCATGAGGATAGCAAGCCTACTACTCCTAACACTTCTTTTATGTTTTTCATGTGGAAAAGATGATGAACCTCAAAAAGAGGGAAATTGTATGACCGCAACAATTGATGGTGATGATTTCACCGCTGAGTCGACAACTGGTACTTTTATTACTACCAATATTGATTACGAAAATTTGGGTATCCAAGAAACAAGAATTCTTACTATTAATGGTACAATTCCGAGTCTTACTGGAGATACTAAAACCATCACACTTGCTTTTGCATGTTCTGAATTTACTTCTGATTTAGATCTTGTAGATTCAGATTCAGATTGTGGTATTGGAATGAATTATCAAGTAGCCAGTTTTACTGACCCTAATTCCTCGGTTGTAATTACTGCTAGTACTGGAGCTGTCAATGTAGAAGAAGTTACGGATGATAAAATTAAAGGAACCTTTACCTTTAGTGGAGAAGATCAAAATGGAACAGCGTATACCATAACCAATGGTTTCTTTGATACAACCATTGAGTAATATATATATTGATTAAAAAAACACTTAGAGGTATGCTTCTAAGTGTTTTTTTTATTTATCATTAACTAAAGAAAAAGATCATCTTATTCACAAGAATAAGATGATGGCAGATTTGATACGACGGTTTTTAAAGACGATGTATTTGGAATAACCAATAAGGGAGTAGTGTCAAAACTTACATCGTATTCTAATGTCATTGTAAATTTTTCATCAGAAGAATTTACTCTAGCGTCCTCTTCCAACGTTCCAGAGCCTTTTACCCAAAGCGTGCAACTTCCGCAATTCCCCGTAATATTAAAACCAATATTTCCATCACTTGTCCCTTCTAATTCTTGTCGAGGTATGGTAAAATTATTTCCATTTACAACAGCATAAACACATCGACCTAATCCGTGAATATTACTAATATTGATTTCATCATCATAATCTACTGAGGGTGTTATTGTAGTTTGAAAGGAAGTTGGTTCTTGATAATTATTGATCTTGGGAGTAAAAATATTATGAAGAACAATAATGGAAAAATCATACTTCCCATGATAATTGGAAGTACCTAAATTAATTTCAGTTGGAATTGTTTCTTTTTTGGAGCAGGAAAAAATGGTAAAGATGATTAGACAGGTCATTATTATTTTCATAGCAAATAGGTTTTAGTTAAATAATCCGTTTGCTTAAAAATAGTTGATAATTATTTAAGTTAGGTATGGTTGATTGGCTTTAACAATAAAGTAACGTTTAACTTTTGAAAAGGAATTTCGTTCGTGCCTAGGCTCCTGCATAGATATGTATATTATGTCTTTGACTCTAAAGTTTATTTTGAAATAACAAAAAAGATGAGATAAGTAAAAAACCAAAAAATGTGAATATCTAACCAAAATTCGGTTAGATGGTGCATAAAATCGAATTACACTAAATTTGAAATAAAATCCACTTAAATTTAGCTAACAAATAAATAAAAAATTCATTTTTAGAGAAAAAAACAAAATCGACCATTCATAAATTTATTACTGATAAATTACATTCAATATCAGTATCGCGTATAATACAACCAACTGAACCTCTATCATTAACATGTTTTTAAAAAAAATCAGATGAAACAAATTAAATTTCTTTTTATTTTATTCTTTGTAACAATATTTATGTTTATCAAAGCCTTAGCACCAATTTCCTAGCTAATGCTACCCCCCCCAGCAATAGCAACTTTTGGTGTTTTCTAGAGATAGAATAAGCAGGGAAATCCAACGCTGAAAAATTAACATCAACAATCATCGATCAAGAATTCTAATCGGCTTTACAGTATAATCTGACGTATCTATTTCTGTCCAAGAAATAAAATCATAGGCCGTACTTGCACCAGTTACTTGTATTACATTAACATTATATTTATTTTCTTCCATCGTATATCTTTTATTGGAGTGCCAATGACCAGATAGTAAAACATTTATTCCCTTTATTATTTTTCTAAACTTTTCTCGATCTACCAATTTCAGCCATTTATATTTATAACTAAATGAAAATGGATTATTATGTAGATAGACTATAATCTTAGGGTTCTCCTGCTCTTTTCTAATCCGAGCCAAGTCATTTTCTAATTCCTTTAATTGATTCTTTCCTAATTTCCCTCTGGTCAAAAGAGGTCTTCCTTCTAATGAATTTAACCCAATAAAAAAATGATCATTAAATTGATGGATGATTGGATAGTCTAATAAATCATTATCGTCCTCTCCTTTATAGTTGACACCTTTGGGTAATAAATCTTTAAAATATTTATTAAAGACTTTAATGTTTTTTTTAGGATTCCCTGTCGCACCTCCTCTTTTCAAATCGTGGTTACCAGGACAAATCATTAAATCAAAGTTATGACTAGTTAATTTTGTCAGCTTGATTTTCAATTCCCCCATATCTTTTTTGTCTAAGGAAGAATCTACCAAATCTCCTGAAAGAACAATCTTAGGTTTAACCATTTCATTTTGGTAATGGGTAATAATATGATTGATCAAATTATCTGTTCCTGAAAATTCTCCATAATGAAGATCACTAATATGTATTATTTTCATAATGTTTTTTTATGCTGATTTATAACTCTTATAAATTTGTGTTTGCTTTTTGAAAAGGTAAAAACTTAATTAGCAAATAAAAAATCAAAACATTTTAATCCTAAATAAAACTTCACCTGCAACCTAGCGCCACCTCTCCAAAATGATTCTTGATTTTCTACAATAAAAGAGCGACCTTCGACGAAAATTACACTAAGAGTAAAACTTTCCTTAATCAAGGAATTTCAAAACTTGTCCTAAGTAATTTTTATGACTTATCTATTTACCTACCTACTACCCCTATCAGCATAAAGAATTAAATATTTAAATAACAAAAATTGTAACCGATGAAAAAAGGAACACTATTTATTTTAGCAGTACTCTTTCTAACAAACGGGTTGAATGCCCAGTATTATTTGGAACATTTACACCGATGGGATGAAGTAATTACTAAATTCGTTAAATTACCTAAACCTACAGACGCACAAGAATTTAAAAAATATCCAGTAGTATTCGTGAAGCAAGAGATAACCGAAGATTATTTAAAAGCGATAAAGAAACAATACAAAGGGAAGAAAAAGGTAAAGGGTGATGAAATCATTGCACAGCAAGAAATTTTTGTAAAAAGATATAATCAAACGTTGGAAGAAGTCATCAAACTTTATCCATATGATGTTGATGCTAAGATTGTATCAATGAGTGAATATGAAAACATAGACAAAAATGATGTTCACGCCTTTGTCAAAATAAAACACAGAGGATACCTAACTGCTGGAATCACAGGAAAAAAAGAAACGAATCATTTTGCCATTCCTATTCCGTTGGAAATGTACAATGAAGAATATTCCATGGAAGTAGAAATGAAGTTCTTTATTCAAAGGATGGAAAACTATATCAAACGGATGGCAAAGGGTTCAAAAGCAAGTAGAAAAATATATGCGCAATGTAAGAAAGAACTCAACGATAGGTTGAAGTCTGAAACCAAGAAAAGAACCTTACTTATTGACAAAAGATATTTAGCGGAAGGTATTAAGAAAAAGGATTTATCCAAAATCCTTGATATGAAATTCGAATTGGTAGATAAGGAAACCATTGATGAACAAATCCTGAATCCTTCTGGAGACTTCTGGTACGTAAAAATCGTTCCTTACCAAGGATTTAGCAGATCAAGTACCAAGTCTTTTAATTCCCAAAAACAAAGCTGGAGTAGTGGGCCAAGTAGAACATCTAGATTCACAGTAGGTGCACATTACATTATTGATCCGACTGACGGGAGTGCTATGTTGGTGAATTTTATGTTGAGTCCAGATATTGATAAGAATGCTTTAAAGAAGTATAATTCAGATTTAAAATCCACTAAGTTGAGTCTTCGAGATTAATTTAAGAGTCCTTATGGATTAATTCAGTTAACTATAAAATTTGGATAATCAGAATTTGCAAACTACATTTAATGATTATTCAACCGAATTTAGGTAGCCGATTTTATCCGTCAAAATCTAATAAAAAAAGAGTAGCCACGGAGTAGCTGCTCTTTTTTTATTTAGAATATATTTAAAATATGTTTTTGAAAATGAAAACATTGTCATGATAAATAACTTTCCTTAGCAAAGAATTAAGTACCTACAAAATGAAAGACGCTGAAATAACTAAATATCTAAGCAGAATAAAACTCAATGATTGTAATCCTAATTTAGAGGGATTAACAAAGCTACAAGAGCACCATATGGAACACATCCCATTTGAAAATTTAGATATAGTGGTAGGTAGAAAAATCGTGTTATCCTACCCTCACCTTTTTGATAAGATTGTAATAAAAAAGCGAGGCGGTTATTGTTTTGAACTCAATATCTTATACGCCGAACTATTAAGATCCTTGGGATTTTCCCCTCGGCCAGTATTAGGAAGAGTTTGGTTGAGCAATCCAAGGAAATTGCCACCGAGAAATCACTTAGCACATCTAGTTGATTTGGGAGGAAAGACTTATGTCACCGATGTTGGTTTTGCAGGACTCATAACCAGGATTCCTTTAGACATCAATGTATCATCTCCGGTGAATGATAAAGATGGGATTGTACGGGTAGTTCAATTTGCCAATCAACAATTTATGATAACAAGACAAATTGAAAAGGGTTGGGAAAATCAATACAGTTTTGAAAACGTGGAGATTAGTGAAGAAGATATATACCTCTCCAACTACTATATGTCAACGAATCCTAGATCACATTTTTTCCAGCATAAGTTCGTCGGAAAAAATACCAAAGAAGGTAGAATTGGTTTGTTCAATAATAAAATGTCAATCCGAAAAGGGATAAAAGTGGTGGATAAAAAACGAGTTGATTTTGGTCAAGATTGGTTGGAAACAATCAAAGATAAATTTGCTCTAAATCTCGATTTCTCAGAAAAAGAGTTTAATGTTTTGTTTGAAAAAAACTAGGTGATATGACTGCCGTGCTGAGCATTATAAAACTGGGTAAACAAATTACATTCTACTAGTTAAAATATGTAAATATACTGTTATAAGAATATCGATAATTCATCATAACAATACTTTTTCATAATAGGGAAATCGAAGTTGTAGTACTTATTAGATTCCGACTTCTTTTGTTCTAAAAAATATCTTCCCCAAGTTGTAAGTGATTTTCAATATAAATAGGAATGCAATGAATATACTAAATACCATAATCCATCCTTTAATTGGTATCGTTTGTAACTCTTCTATTATATATCGTTTTTGTAATTCTCTAAATTTATTTCTTGGCATTTGATTTTTAAACAAATTACTTATTTCGACACTATGGTTTCCTTTTCTTAATGCTTCTTCTAAATTTATTTTTACTTCTTCTTCATAGTCATGAAAATTATATAAACAAATAGTCTTTCTTTTTAAATCATATATATTGGAATATAAGGTAGGATAATCTCCCTCTTGGTGCGCTACGTCTAATAGAATTTTCATTTTATCTTTAGTTATCTTTCCTTCTATTTCTTTATATTTTGCTACAACCTTATTACCGCCATAACCTCCTATGCAACTTCCTTTACATGATTCAACTTTTATTTTTCCATTTTCCCATGAAACGAATGCAGTTTGTCCACTTGTATCGACTAGGACGATCATAGATGTTTTAAATCCTGACTCATTATATCTTTCATAATATTTTAATGCTTCTTCCACCGTGGCACATTCCGCTAATATTCGTTCACTTAAATTACCGTTAACATCTTTTTTTAAGGAATCCCTTTTCCAATTATTCGGTTCTTCAGAAATTAATAACCAATCAAAAAACAAACCTTTTTCATTCATTCCTCCTTGGCCCCAATTATTTGAATACGAAAAAACTATTCGTCCGTACTCCTTTTCTTTACCTTCTATAATTCGGTATTTTGTGTGGGGAATATACCAGTCTTCATTGTTCCCAACAAATACATTTTCATCCACTTCAAATGAAAAAATTGTGCATGCTACTAACTGCAAGTGGAAAGTCAAGAATAAAATGAGGAATAATATCAACTTAGATTTCATTTGATGAAATTTTATGGTGCGAATAAAATTTAGGAATGGTGAAAAAATAATTACTACGGTAAGATTAAATTCAATAGGCATACCAAAATTTAGAATACTGATTATCAGTATTTTATAAAATGAAATTTTTATAAACTTGTTTGATATCGCACACTTTATGTTTGGTTTTGGGAAATACCGTGTGCGAACCTAAGGCTATGCGCTAGTGGGCTAGCGACAATTTATTTTTGATATACAGACGTGGAGTCAGCGGTCAAGAAATCATTATTTTATCGAGGAAACGTAATCAACGAAATATTATTAATTTGAAATTGGCAGAGTCAAACGAAATGCTTAGCACGACCTCGAAGAGATCGCGCTAGCCCTTACTTTCTATTTCTAATAACCGATTATTCTTCTTTTTGAAAATATTGAGGAATTAATTCTTTTAATTTCCCTAAGGTCTCCCCTACCGTTAAGTCACTCATCCCGCCAGCAGCATTCGCATGTCCACCTCCGTCAAAGTGTTCTGCGGCTAAAACATTCACCGGATTTTCTGCGCCTTTTGAACGAAAAGAAATTTTCATAATTCCATCTCGCTCTGTAAACACAATTGCGGCCTTCATGCCTTTGATAGATAAAAGCAAATTAGCCAAACTATCGGTATCTCCTTTTTTGTAATTGTACTTGGCCAGTTCTTCTTTTGACAAAGAAATAATAGCAACATGGTGGTCGTATAAAACTTCTAATTTTTCACTCATCGCATATCCTTGCAGACGCAAACGGCTTTCGGTATTTGTATCATTTAATTTTTCATGAATCAAATGATGTTCTACTCCTCCTGCTAAAATTTTAGCTAGCACCTCATGCGTGCGTGGTTTGACAGAGTTAAATTTAAAACTACCTGTATCTGTCAAGATACCTAAGTATAATGGCGTTCCAATTTTATCATCTAACAAGGCTAAATGTCCAGACTCCTCTATTAAGTTTACAATCAATTGAGCAGTAGATGAGGCAGTTGTTTCAGAAATAGTTAACGTAGGAAAATCTTCAGGATCCAAATGATGATCTATCATAATTTTCTTACCAGTAGCTTCTTCTAATAAGACTTGCATATCTGGCCCTACCCGATGAGTTGCATTGTAATCTAAACAGAAAATTAAATCTGCTTTTTTCATTTGCGTAGTTACTTCTGCTGGGTTTTCCTCCATCAAAACAATAGAACTAGTATCTAACCAGTATAAAAAATCAGGCGCTTTGTCTGGATGACAGATCACGGCTTTCTTTCCTAGTTTTTCAATAAAATATAATAAACCTAAAGAAGAACCAATGGAATCTCCATCAGCAGATTTGTGTGCTGTAATAACGATATGAGAAGCTGCCTGAATTTCTGCTTCAACTTGTTGGTAAATATTCATGGATTGTATTTTGTGTCATTGCGATTAATATGACCGTTGTGATTTTTTTTTAGGCTGCAAAGTTAATTTTATTATTGAGGGGAGAAGGAAGTAATTTTAGTTTTTTATTTGGGTTGTTTTGTTTTCATTTTCATTTTCTGCTTGTTGGTATAGAAATTAATTTAGCGTCCGAATGTTGTAACAATATATTCTGAGTATAGGACAAAAGAACATTTAACCACAGAGAAAACAGAGGCGGGACACAGAGATAATGAGACTGTTCAAATAACTGTGTTTGAATGATTAAATTTAATAAATTTTAATCTTGACACAGTTATTTGAACAGTCTCTTCTGCTTCAGTAATTTTATTGTTAGAACAATTGCTTAAGAATAAACACAACTCAGAGAACCTCTAATTATATTGCTTCACCGAAGTAGTGCGAGTGATCGGAATATTGCCTTAGTTTTCTAATTTTATTTTTTTCCATTTTCCATTTTTAGAAACAACAGCAACTCCTTTATCAAAATAACTAATCGCATCATTTTCAATTGGTGCTACGATTTCTCCAGATCTATTAATGAAACCGAACTTTCCATTTTTAGTAGCTATTGAAAATCCTGATTTAAATTGGTACAAAGAAAGGTCTATTTTATTCGATTCAAATTTTGGAGTAACAACTAATTTTCCTTCACGATTAATGAATCCAATTTTGTCTTCTTTACCAACTCCTCTCATTCCTTCACTAGCTGTTAAGAACCTTTGATATTCCATTGGAGTTACTAATTCACCTTCATTATTAATACATCCATATAGTCCATCTTTCTCTACCCAACGAATGGCTGAAAAATCACCTGCACGTTGTTGAACTCTATCATAAAAAGCAAATTTTTTATTTTTCAAAAAGTAAAACCCTTCTTGAGAATCTTGTCTTTGAAATGATATAAAATCATTCTGACAACTATAAATATTAAGGTAATCGAGAGGAAGAACTATTTTATCTTTTGAGTTTTTGACTCCCCATAATTTTCCATCTTCCGTAAACTTGATAAAACCATCACCAATTCTATTTGGGTCGTTTGCCAGCATATTTTGGTTCCCCCCTTTTTCATTAATGACAAAATTATTTCCATCTATTGTAACCATTGAAAATATTTCAAGGGAATCTTTTTCTGCTGAAGAACGACAGTCTTTGAGATAATTACTATGGAATATACTTTTAACGTTTCCTGATTTATCTTTTTGTACAAAACCTAAAACTCTATCATAAATAAATGGGATAACTGTTTTTCCATTTCTATCAATATATCCCCACTTCTCATTTTTTCTTACCCCAAAAGGTTCAAAAATACTTACGCCAATTGAAAGCTCAAACTCATCATCGATAATAAGTTTTCCTTTAAAATCATGCACTGTTGTTATACCATTTTTATTTACAAATAGAATATTATATTCTGGATTGCCATGAATTCCATCATATTCAATAGGAAGAATAATATTGTTATTTTTATCTACCATCCCATGCTTACCCCCTTTTTTCACTTTAAAGTATTTCAACTCACAATTTGAAAAATTTGTGATATAATCATATTCATGAGGTATTAAAGTACTATTATCTACAATATTTGTGATACCAATTTTATCCCCTTTTTTGGTGAGATAGTATTCTTGAAAAAATTCTTTTTCAAATTTTCTATCCGTTGGAAATAACTTTTTCCCATTGGTCAAGACTGGATTGGAATCAAGTAATTTTAAAATACCCAATTCATATCCGATAAGTTCTTCCTTAAATATCAAAGGAAAATTAATTTCTCCATCTCTAGTGATTCCACCATACTTATTATTTTTTTTAGCAAGGAAACCTCTTAATATTCCTTTGTAATCCAAAAGGTCATAAGTAGTAGGAACTAGCGTTTTACCTTTGTTATCGATGATACCATATTTACCATTATTTTTTACTCGGTATATGGTATCCATCACATTTAAATCAATATTCTCATATCCTATTTGAGTAATCTTTTGATTGGTAGAATCAATCACATGCATCATACCGTCAAGACAAACAATTGCGGTTCCTTCAAAAAACGGATCAGCACGATTATAAATAAATGGAATTATCTCCTTTCCATTTCCATCAACATATCCCCATTTATTATTCTTTTTTACAGGGAAAATCGAATGAGGCGATTTTTGGAAACTAAATCTTTTATTGGATCTAATGTCCTCATATTTGCAAGGAATAATTAAATCACCTTTTTCATCAACCCATCCCATTTTTTTATTTTGAAACACAGGAATATATTCATAAGGCTCCTCATTTCCTCCTATTTCAGAAAAGATGGTAGGCTGCAATTCTTTTCCTTCTCCACTATAAATCCCCCAAGTTGAATCTTTCTTAACTACTAATCTATTAAGTGAGTGTGATTTTATTTCTGTAAATTCAAATGGTAAGATGACTTTTCCTGTGTCGTCCATTACACTCCAAAATCCATTTTTCTTCACTTTAATCCTTCCCGTAAATCTTTGTATATCATCATAAATCGGTTGTATAAAAACATTCTTGGATGGATTTATGTAACCCCTTTTATTTTTTTTAAAAACTATATAGCCCTTATAAAAATGTTGAATTCTTTCAAATTGAGGAGCAACAAACCAATTACCAACACTATCTAATATTCCCCAAAGACCATTTTCCTTGACTGCAAATTGATCTTGTACTCTTTCATATTTAGGTTCGATTAATACTTTTCCGAATTTATCTAAATAGCCATAGAGATTATTTTTTTGGATTTGATGACCACTAATTTTATCATATTCAATCGGCAACAAAGGTGAGCCATCTTTTTTTACTAATCCAAATTTGTCATCTTTTTGAACTACATAAAAATATTTTTTTCCATATGGTGAGTGTATCGTTTGATAAATAGGATTGATAATAAAGGTGTTGGATTTATAATTATAAATTCCCACTAAGCCATCCTTTCTAACAATTAGCTCTTCCTTACTTTGACTTGTCCTTTTAATAAATTCAATTTCTTGGGGTAATAGAGGATTTCCTTTAAGATCTAGAATTGTCTTTTTTCCATCAAAGTCAGCAATAATAATTTCTAGGTCGAATAAAGAAAGTTTTCCATTTTGAAAAGGAATAATGATATTATTCAATGAATCAATTACTCCATACTGACCATCTTTACTCGCAAACAATGCGCCTTTTTCCATTACCCCATATCTTGGGTATCTTTTACCTTTGTAAAACGGTTGTAACTCATCGTACTGTGGAGTAATTAAATATTTTTTAAAATCATGAGTTAGCGTGCCACACTTCCCATCCAATGTAATTGTATTGTTATCAACTTTGTCGAAAGTCGGAGGTTGTATAACTTCACCATTCATGTCAATAATTGCAATCTTTTTTTCCTTCGAAATTTGAAAGTATTCACTAGTCAAAAAGACAGGATTGTCATATTCAAATGGTAAAACGATATTTCCGTTAATATCTATTATTCCTAGTTTATTATCTTTTTTCATAATGAACAATTCTTTAAAAGAATTATCTTTTAAGGCATAACAAAAGACGGCATCATGTAACCCAACTTCAGAGATTGTGATCGTTTTATTGTCTTGCAAGATGGTAGTAATTCCATTTTGTTCAAGTAGATAAGAAGGGTTAATTTTTTTTGAAGTGACCAGCTCCGTACAGCCTTCTTGATCATATATTTTTTTTCTATTATTACCATGAAAAGAAGGATTATTATTAATATTCGTTACATCATAATTGGTAACCAATTCAATATTATCATATTTAAAAGGAAAAATATTTTTACTTGACTCATTAATAACTCCCCATTTGCCTTCAAGTTTGACTGCAAATACTTTATTAGTTTGCTTAACTCGATTAAACGAAAAATGATTCGACTTTCCGAACGGAGTGCCTTCCTTCAAAAAAATAATATCATCATAAATAATAGGAATCATTGGTTTAAAATCATTATCGAAAACACCCCACTTTTTTCCTTTCTTTACAAAAATATTATGCTGTAAATAATTCATCTCAGCATATTCATTAATCTTTTGTGGTCCTGCTATTACTAAATATTCAATCGGCAATATAAAAGAACCGTCTTCTTTAATGACTCCCCAAAGTCCTTCTTTTTTAACCATTGCTTTCCCATCTTTAAACTGACCTGCTACATCAAATTGATATGGAATCTCTAACTCTTTTGTCTCGTTATTGATATAACCATATTGATTGTTTTCTCTAGCGGGGTAAAGAAAATTTTGCTGCGATAATAATAAAGTGGGAATAAAAAATAGGAAAAAGATGAATTTGATTTTCATAGCTGTTTGATTAATTATAGTATTTAGTTTTATGCTTTATTAACATCTCTATCGTGAATTAGATTTGTTAGAAAAAAAATTATAAGTGAATATAACATCAATATTGCATATCTATTTCATTTCCCATTAATCATTACCATAATAACTAAAAAATAAAAGGAACCAGTTGGGTAAATGCCTCACTCCTAAGGAATCTTTTATAAAATAAATTCTTAGTTATATTTTCTTCCAAACAGATAAGGAATGCGAATTAAATTATTAATCTTACTTTTGAAAAACGAAATATTTTTTTCATCAATCTTTAGTTTATGCCCTATTTAGATGTGTTTGACCTTTTTTGGAAAGAGGTAACAAAAAGTGTAGAAGAAGGCACCTTTGCAAAATTAACGATGGCAAAGACCATTGGTAAGCCTAACTTGAGAAATATATTTGTTAGACCAGTCTATTCCGAAAATGACTTTAAGGTCTTACTTAAATTGCGTTACCGGTCTCCAGAAACGGAGGATCAGGAAGACGAGCTTACATTAGAAGAGGCATTTGTGGTCGTGAGATCACATCTCAGAAAATCTTTTTCATCTGTGTTGTTATTTAGTACAACCAAAGATGTTATTTTCAAAGTTAATAAAAAGGGGGCTGGTAGCATTACCGAATCCTTGCCTACATTTAATGAGGTTTAGACCTTCTCTGGTTCCGAATGGAAAGGTATCGGATACCTGATTTGGGACGAACCGTAGAACTAAAAACTTCCCTTTTTCTTCCTGCAAATTACATTTGCAAATAGGCGAGTACCTATCCTTGCTCCGCCAAAGACAATTTCCGACCTGAAAAATCATTATCCCAATAGGCATAGCCCACTCTACGGAGCGTGGACAGCACTCTGCGGAGCGTAGATAGCTATGCGGGAAATTCAACTTCCCATGCGGAGAATCCAATTTCCCATATGGAAAATACCTTTTGCCAGTATGGAAATAATACAAGTAGGTTGGAAAACAAACATATTAGATAGGAGAAATAAAATCACCTGCTGTCCAATACAAAAGCAACTAACAAATAAATGGAATTCTGCTCCTTAGCACTTAAAGTGCTATCCGAACCAAAGCAACCGATCCCATCCGTCAGTCTACCAATCAAACAAGAATTTTATAAAACAAAAAGAGAGCTTTTCCTTTCCCAATTCCTTTATCAGGACGTCCTTCTTTATCTATCAGGACTAAAACACATTATTTTTCCTACATATTTGTAATCGTAATAGGGAAGCAATGATTTACCTAATCTAAGGAATGCGAACTAAATAGAAAGTAGAACATATGCTAAAAGTGGAAACTTGTCCTATCGCTAGATGCGGCCAATTTTACTTATGAAGTAGACATAGCTAAAATCTAATTAAGATTTTTATTAACCAAACCTTCCTAATTATTTTTGCTAAATGCAGCAGGAATACTTGGAAAAAATTGATTACAACTTATGAAAAAAAGATCCTTTTCCTCCAGTTTGCTTTTATTCACCATTAAAAATCACATTTTCATGAAAACTCTTTTCCTTTCAACTAAAATAAACGCTATTGTTTTTGGAATACTCCTCTTAACAGGCTGGGGGCAAGCGACTCTATCTGCCCAAAATTGCACCCCCGGGAATATCACTTTGACTACCCAAACACAAATTGACAATTTCCAAACGATTTTCGGCCCCTGCAATACCGTTACAGGTAATTTGGTTATCCAAGACAACAATGATGGTATCGATAATATTACCAACCTCGCAGGGCTGTCAAATGTGACTTCTATCGGGGGGTATCTGAACATTCGCTATAACGGCCAGCTCGCCAACCTAGACGGGCTGGAAAATGTGACTTTCATCGGGAATGGCTTGTACTTTTCCTACAACGACCAGCTTGCGAACCTCGCAGGGCTGTCAAATGTGGCTTCCATCGGGGCGGTCTTGTACATTCGCAGCAACGACCAGCTCGACAATCTAGACGGGCTGGAAAATGTGGCTTTCATCGGGGAGAACTTGTACATTTTCTACAACGACAAACTCACCAACCTCGACGGGCTGTCAAATGCAGCTTTCAATGTGGAAGACGTGCTCATTTTTAGTAACGGTAAGCTCGCCAACCTGGACGGGCTGTCAAATATGGCTTCCATCGGGGGGTATCTGAGCATTGGCAAAAACGGCCAGCTCGCCAACATCGACGGGCTGTCAAATGTGGCTTCCATCGGGGGGTATCTGGAAATTTCCTCCAACTACCAGCTCGCCAACCTAGAGGGGCTGTCAAATGTGGCTTCCATCGGGGAGTATCTGGCCATTCGCAACAACGGCCAGCTCGCCAACCTAGACGGGCTGTCAAATGCAGCTTTCAATGTGGAAGACGTGCTCATTTTTAGTAACGGCCAGCTCGCCAACCTAGACGGGCTGTCAAATATGGCTTCCATCCCTGGCTATATGCAGATTTACGACAACGCCCAGCTCACCAACCTCGACGGGTTGTCAAATGTGGCTTCTATCGGAGAATACATGTGGATTTACAACAACGTCCTGCTATCAGAATGTTGTGGGTTAAATATCCTATTAAATGAAGGGAGTGTCGGTGGATCAATATATATTGGAGGAAACATGGGCAACTGCAACAATAATGGAAATGATATCCAAGGCCCCTGCGCACCCTTGGATCCCTGTCTCTACACCGGCGCACCCGGTCAGGTGGACAGCGACTGCGATGGCATCGAGGACGCCTGCGACCTCTGCCCCGGCGGTGATGACAGCGAAGGCTATAGTGAAGGCGGTACGCCCCTCTGCGCCGATGCCTATCTGAACTATGAAGACCTGCCGGCAGAATGGAGATGTGGCAACAACGAAAACAAAGTTCTCATTTGCCACAATGGCAATACCCTCTGCGTAAGCCCTAATTCCCTTGCTGGCCACCTCGCACATGGCGATTATATCGGCCCATGTGGCAATGCCTCTTGCGGTCAGAACCTGATAGCCCAGCCAGGTGGTCAGACCATGAATCAAATAGATAGATTTCAGCTCTTTCCAAACCCTGCAGATAGGGAAATCAATTTGAAGTGGGAAAGCGAGGTATCTGGAAGGGTGGCTATCCAAGTGGTTGACCTCAACGGTCGGGTCTTGTTTTCAAATGACATCTCTGTCGTGAAAGGTAGGAACTCCTTTAGCTATCCTGTAGATGGATTGACCAATGGTATTTACTTTTTGAAAATAACTTCTGATTTGGATTCGCAATTGTTGCGGTTTGTGAAGTCGGATGGATAAGGGATCATTTCTTTTGCATCCCGCTTTTTAATAAGCTGGCTTGCCCCGAATTTTGAGGAATCAGTTAAACCACCAAATAGTCTTCGTGGAAAATCAGGAAAGAAGACTGGTGGACAAAAACGCCATCAAGGAGATACGTTGAAAATGGTTGAACATCCAGATGAAGTAATGTCTTTGATGCATTGAACAGTTTGTTTACTGATAATTCTTTTTCTTTAACCAGCTCTCATTTGGGCTGAACAGTTACGAATTTTATAAAACAAAAAAAGAGCAACTGTCCCCAGTTGCTCTTTTTTTATTTGATCCAAATTCTTCTCTACCTTAATTGACTTAACAATACATTTAGTTATATAAAGTTTTGATCAGTTCCTTTTGATCTTTAACTATTTTTTTAGCCTTTAACTTTTTACTAATGGTAAAATAAAATGTAGTGCCTTCCCCTTCTATTGATTCTACCCAAATTTTACCACCGTGTCTATGTACTATTTTTTGTGAAAGCGCTAGCCCAATTCCTGTTCCTTCATAATCTTTTTTATTATGAAGCCGTCGAAAAATTTCAAAGATTTTTGATTGATATTCTTGAGGAATTCCAATTCCATTATCTTCTACTGAAAATTGCCAAAAATCATCAGATGCAATTTCATTGTTAGAAACAATAACTAAAGGTGATTCCTTTTTATTAAATTTAATTGCGTTACTGATCAGGTTATGAAAGACCATCTCTATTTGATTTTTTTCACAAATGATGTCAGGTAATTTATTAGCTGTGATTTGAACATTTTTTTCCTTAATATTTTGAGAAAGGTCATGCAATTTTGTGAAGACAACATTATCCATATTGACTAATTTAAATTCAATATTTTTTTGACTCACTCTTGAAAAGTCTAAAATACTTTTAATCTGTTGAGACATCCGAGTGACTCCATCTACTGCAAAATCAATATACTGAAAAGCCTCTTCATCAAAATGTTGATGATATCGACGCTTTAATAATCCTATAAAACTCCCAACCACTCTCAAAGGTTCTTGAAGATCATGAGAGGCAATATATGCAAACTGTTCAAGGTCTTTATTAGACCGTTGTAAATTCACATTTGACTCTTGCAAATTTTGCTCTCGTTCTTGTAACTCCTTTTCTACTTTTTTCCTTTGTGCAATTTCTCTGTTTAAATCTTCATTATACTTTTGGAGTACTATATTTTTTTTCTTAATATTTTTGATACGGAACTTCATTCCTTGATATAACAAGGCAATTACCAAAAATAAACTACCTAACCTAAACCACCACGTTTCCCAAAAAGCAGGTTTTTTAATTACCTTAAGTACTAATCCTTCTTCATTCCATACGCCATCATTATTGGAAGCTTTGACTCTAAAGTTATATGATCCATGTTTAAGATTAGTATAAACCGCAGGAGATTTATCATCAGAATAATTCCAATTATCATCAAATCCCTCTAGCATAAATGCAAACTTATTTTTCTCTGAACGATTATAATTAAGTGCAGCATAATCAAGAGACAGATAATAATCATTGTGCTCTAAAATTATCTCTTCTTTATAAATTCCACTTGTTCGGTTGTCGCTATCTGGGCTCATGGTTCGGACACCTGTAACATAAACCTCCGGCGGAACATCATTCCTCAATAAGTTTTGTGGATTAAATCGAGTAATTCCTTGTCGGCTACCAAAATATAAAACACCACTTTTGTCTCTATGACTCGACCCTGTTTGGAAAATAATATCCCCTAAACCATCTTCTTTTTCATAGTGGTTAAAAGAATGAGTGAGCGTATTAAAAAAAATAATTCCATCAGTAGTCCCCGCCCACAGATTTCCATCACTCGTTTTTTCTAAACTTTGAATACTATATTTCTTATGATCTTTACTATAATTTGTAAAAGTTTTTTCTCTTAAATTATATCCACTTAAACCATTGCTACTTCCTATATATAATATGCCGTTAACTTCTTCAAGAATACTAATTCTATTGGACGGAATACTATTTTCTGGATCAGAAGAATCATATTTAAATCGTTCAAATTCAATTCCTCCTGATACCGTTTCTTTTATTTTATTTAACCCATTAAATGTTGCTACCCAAATGTTTCCATTGCTATCTTCCTTTATATCTTTGATCGATATATCACTAATTGATTGGGGATCATTTGGGTCATGTCTAAATGCAGTATAATTTCCAGTTCTTTCATCAATGACAAAAAAGCCTTGATCTGATGCAATCCAAATTCGATTTTGTTGGTCTTTAAAAAATGAACGAATATAAAAATGATTAATCTGTTCACTTAGCTCAAGAGGAAGCAAATAATTCTTAATTTGATTGGTCTTCATGTCAAGCTTACTTACTCCATTGGCTGTACCGATATAGAGATATTTATCATCAGGACTATATATAGCCGAAGCAAATTTATTTAACAATAAAATTTCATTCTTCTCAAAAGAAATTTTTTCTTGTTTTTTAAAATCATATTTAAAGATGCCCTTGTCTCCATTACTAAGCCAACCAATCCCCTGCTTATCGATATACAAATTTTGGGCATTGGTACTAGAAGCCCAGTCTAACTCATAGACATCAAACTGATTAGCAAACCAATTGTAAACACTTATACCACTAAATGTTCCAAACCAAAGTAAACCTTGGTCATCTTCAAAAATAGTCTTCACCTCATTATGTGTGATAGAAGTTTGGTTATAAGATTCATAAAAATAATGTTGAAAAACAAAATCAGGTTTCTTTGACGAAGTTGGATCTTTAGTTTTGCGAGATAGTTCATCTGAATAAATACAGTTAAGTCCATCCAATGTTGACACCCATAAATTATCTTTGCTATCTTGAAAAATATCTCCTATTCTATTACCTACAATTCCATTATTATCATTGGTATCTAAATAGTTATGGAAAATCGGTTGCCAATTGGAATCGATCAATTTGTTATTGGCTGCAATTGGAAGTTCCATCAAAAACAAACCTGCTCCTCGCGTTCCTATCCAATACCGATTTTGATTGTCTTCAATAATCTTCCACACATGTTTTGCTTCAGTTTTTTTATTTGGAAAGAATGTACGAAACTTAGATTTTTTGATATTACCATCTATGGAAGGAATCAACAAATTCAAACCTCCTGCCCAAGTGCCTACCCAAATCCAGCCTTTGTCATCTTCCAAAACCGTTAAAACTGCTTTGCCACTTAATGCACCTGGATCGTTAATATTTGCTTTAAAAGAAACGAAAGACTCCGTTTCGTAATTAAAAACATTTAATCCATCTTCCGTACCGACCCACAATCTTCCCTTGCTATCTTCTTTGATCATCAAGATTTCATCATTACTGATACTAGAAGGATTGTTTTTATCATTTCGGAAGGTTTGCCAAGTACCACTAGGTTGGTGAAATTTAGTCAAGCCCCCTAGTCGTGTACCGATCCAAAGGTTATCCTGACTATCTAAAAATAAAGCTCGAATACTACTAGATTGAAGGCCTCCTTCGATTTTTTCATCGTTGGCGCGGAATACCTTGATATTATTAGAAGATTCATAACGACAAAGTCCATCGTTCGTTCCTACCCAAATAAATCCTACATCATCTTTTACAATTGCATTAACTGTGTTATGGGGAAGCCCATCAGTATGATTAATTGTATTGAAAATAATATTATGGTTAGATTGGCAAAAAACAGTATTTCCTAAGAAGGTTAGAAAATACATTCCTAAAACCAAAGCCTTTACTATAGCATGCCTCATAAAATCTCTTTTATCTCTTTCTAAATTTGATAGTTAGGCTAGGTTAGTTAGAGTTATTTATAAGCAAACTTCATACCTTTCCTTTCAATCTTCATAGAATAAGATATAGTTAAAAATAACTTATACTTTCAATCCCCCTCTTGATCAATATTAAACAGCCCCAATTCATGCTCGCTCGCACTTAAAGTGCTACACGAACCATCGTAACTGATTTCATTCATTAGTCTGAAAATCCAATAAAAAACTGGATCTAACCATACATTTACAAATGGTAAAAGAGACTATATTTTACCTTCGCAGACTCCCTTTTATTTATTTTTTAAATGGTTCTATCGAACAGCTTGAAGCAAGCAGTCAAAATTAATGCATCGCAACTTGTTGATCCGAGGAGTTAAGTATTCCCATAATTTTATCCATGTATTCCAACTCATCCGACATTCGTTTTTTATTAGGTTCCTCCGTTTTTTCTCTCCTAATAAATTCTCCCATTTTTTCTATTAGCAATTTTTGCTCCCCCTTATATTCGTTAGCACTTATAAACGTATTCCAAATAACTACATTCCGAATTCTATCATGAATCCCTAACTTAATTCCTTCAGGAGTTTGTGAATAAATTTTGTAAACCTCCTCGTCTATTTCCTGATCATAATTAATAACACTTACTCCAGTATTGGCAAGAAAAAAGGCCTTCATAATTTCCAACGGCTCTGTAAGATCAAGTTTCATTCGCTCCACATAACGATATAGAAAATGAGCATTATAGATTTCTAAAGATTCATCTTCCTTATTAAGTTCTATATATCGAAACCCTTTAGTGTCTCGAAAAAAACTTCCGTAATAACTAATAATTTTATATTTCGAGCCTTTATGTTTTGCTACTCGAGTCAACCATTTCGTTTTATTCTTGGTGGTCAATCTATAAAAGTAAACTACTTTTTGATTTTTCAATTTCCGCTTGAGTACATCTCTTTTTATTTTAGGAAATTGTTTTTCCGTACGTTGAATCACTTCCTCTATTTCGAGAAATAGGAGTCTTCGGATTTCATCAAAGGTCATATTGGGGAGTAACATATACTTATATTTTTTTTTGATAAAAAAAGATTAAGGAATGGTCAAACAAAAAACTGTCACCTTCTCCTAAATGAAAAAGTGACAGCTTTTAAGTCGCTAGCATAATTTATTCTAAATAATATCGCTTAGACTAAATCACGACTAACATATACGCTTACTGAATATTAAAAATTTTAGTAACCGTTATTAACTTATTACAAAACCTTCACTCTAACTTCTTCAGACCATTCACTACTTCTTCCATTTTCGCAAATCGTTTTTACTTTGACCAACACTTCCGTCATGGAGGGCAAATTGGTTAAAGTTCCTTTCTTGGCATTTTTCCCAAAGTAGGTTCCATTCGTCCAATTGATGTTGGTAACGGGTGTCCACTCTACGGCTACTCCTATCTGTTGTGGAACAAATCCTAATTCAAACTTTAGTTCCACCGTCTTTGATTGGAGTAAAGTATTCGCTACCAAGTTAGTAGGTGCTGGAATTTCATTAGCGCTCTGTCGGACAGCTTTATGCTGGAGTTTCATCCCTGCGTTAAGGATATATAATTCATCTCCGTTAGCATTAATATCCAACATATTAGCGATTGAATTCAATACATTATATAAATCTTTAAGCGCTTTATTTTTGGCAGCAGTCAAAAGTGTTCCACCTTCGATGGAAGCGGCTAAAGCATTCTTAAACACCACAGTCTTCGCGTCTAATTCTTTGTATAGATTTGCTAAATCTTTGTAAGCAGAATTAGTAGACATCTTTTGAAAAACATTTTCTGCAAATGGAGATAATTCAGCTTGACGAAGTTTAATATAACTTGTCTTTCTGGTCTTTGGTAAGTACATAAGGGATAGTTTTAGAGAGCTTAGTTTTGAGAAGATCAAAACTAAAACACTTGATTAAATAATAAAGGAAGTCGCTTCTTGCGTACTTCTTATTTTTTAGGTTGTGCGTTTATATATTAAATAAAAACACAATATCTATGCCATTTTACTTGGTGGGTATACTTTTTAGGTTTCCGTATGTGCTTTAGCACGTTATTGAAACCGTTATAAACAATGCCTAAGTCATTTCGAACGACGTCGAAACCACTTCGGACGATCTCGAAACCACTTCGAACGACGTCGAAGCCATTTCGGACGATGTCGAAACCATTTCGGACGACGTCGAAGCCATTTCGAACGACGTCGAAGCCATTTCGGACGATGTCGAAACCATTTCGGACGACGTCGAAGCCATTTCGGACGATGTCGAAGCCATTTCGGACGATGTCGAAACCATTTCGAACGATCTCGAAACAGCTTCGAACGATCTCCAAATGATTTTGTCATCGTACAAAATGATGGTGATGTTGGAAAAATGATTAAATAACTATTGCTAAGCAAAATTCTAAAACCGAACCTTCCGATATACCTCCCGGCCTTATTCTTTTTAGGAAAATTGGATTTAAAAAGGCGTCAAGAACAGTTTACTGTTTGAGACCGATTTAGCAAATCTTCTCGACGCAGGAGAGATTAGATTTGCTTGGCGGACGAGTTTAAACTGTTTAGCTTTTTTGAATTCAATTTTCCGTTAAAAAAAGAATCAAGCCTTGATTTTTTTTGCTACTTTTTTTGATCAAGCAAAAAAAGTCGGGAAGCTGAGAATTATATCACGCTGCATAACTTGAGTCAATAACTGATGCTACCCAAAAATTCTAAAACCGAACCATCCGATATACCTCCCGGCCTTATTCTTTTTAGGAAAATTGGATTTAAAGAAAACCAGACTATAGATTATGATCTACAAGTAAATGTGACATAATCATTACTTCTAGGTCTAAAGAAGTGAAATTTAATCGCAAACAAATATTAAAAAATTAACAATGAGACATTTTCTAAAATTCGCCTTCTTCACTCTCGTATTATTAGTGGGTACATCAACAGCCGCTGTAGCTCAAAGTACTACTAAGGCAAAAGCCAAAACCACCAAAACAAAAAGTAAAAAAGCTAAAGCTAAAAAAGGAACAAAGAAAGCAAGTGCCGCTTCCAAAGAAAAGACTAGCAAAACTTCAAAGAAGAAAGCTACTAAGTCTAAAGCCACAACTGCAAAGAAAAAAACTACAAAATCTAAAGCAGCAACTTCAAAAAAGAAAGCTACTTCAAATAGCAAAACAAAGGCTAATAAAAATTATAACAAAGCCAATAAGTCTAATGATAAATCCATCGGTAAAGATGCCAAAGGAAGAATGATTTACAAAGGCCCAAAAGGTGGTAAATACTATATCAACTCAAAAGGAAATAAAACTTACTTGAAGAAGAAGTAAGTCGTTTCCTTTGAATTTAAAAAATCGGTTATTTTAAAAAATAACCGATTTTTTTTTTGCCTTAAATCGTAAAATAAAATCGATGTACGTCGGTCAAGTAGGTAAAGGAAATTCTACCCAAAACCTCCTGCTCAATAAAAACAGTTTTTTGTTATTTTTCTTTTTAGAAGTACTGCCAGCCATATATTTCCCATTAAATTATTTCTTTGACCAACAAAACCACCAGATCCTCGTAAATAAAAATCACAGAATATATTAATACATTTTTTTCACCTCTTAAAAAAATCAAACAATATGTGGCTAGAAGAATATTTTCACGAAATAACTCCATCCGAAGAACAGCTGACCAGCATTAAAGAGTATCAAGCAATATTAAAAGAAAAACCGAACGACGAATTTAGTTTGAATAACTTATTTACAACCCTAGTTAACTCAAGACAAATAGAGGAAGCACACCGAGTCGGACAAATTTTATTGGATCATCCTTATCGTGATGATGTTCCTTCTATGGTATATCATTATTGGGGAGAGATAGAAGTACATCAAAAGAATTTTGCAGAAGCCATCGTCTTACTTCAAAAATCACTCGATGCTCCCAAATGTAATAACTTCGGACATATCAATTATAAAATGGGGGGATGTTATGCTCACCTAAAAAATTATGAAGCAGCTGAACGATGTTTATTAGCAGCAGTTAATAAGCATCGCTCTGAAGATTATCATGGGCATTATCATACATGCCAATTTTGGGATGGACTAGGTATGCTGTATACCGCAATGGAAAGATATGAAGATGCTATTGAGATATTTAAAGAACGGTATGTATCATTTAGTGAGCCAGAATATGCTTGGTACACGGGATATTGCATTGCAAAGTGTTATCAAAGTTTAGGAGATGATCTTCGAGCTATGGAATATTATTACAAAGTATTGGCAGTAGAACCTAATGTTCCAGAAGTGTACAATAACTTAGCTGCGATTGCGATGAACGAACATGGAAATATTGCAGAGGCTATTGAGTTTGCTGAAAAAGCATTAACTATGGTGGAAGATGGTGATGAGTTAAGAGGAACGATTTGTATAAACTTAGCTAGACTGAATAATAAAATCGCCAATTATGAAAAAGCGGAATATTATAAAGATGAATTTATGAAAGACTTGGGCTTTCCTGTAGGTTGGGAACAAATGCTGGAAGAGGACGACGAGAAAGAGGAGGATCAAGATGATGAGGAAGGAATGGCTATATAGGTAGAAAGGTTTTTAGCTTTTTGATTTTGTCTTAAAAAAAGGTGTTATCGTAGATTACGGTAACACCTTTTTTTTTTGTTTTTTATGAGGGTAGTGAGCGGTGAAGCATGCAAAATGCTATGAGGTATGCTACGAAAAAATATCGGATACCTTAAAGATACCCGATATCTAAATCTATATTTATGTTTCGGTATTATTGATTATGAGCTATTCCACCAAAGACACAGAGAACTAAAACTTCATTGCTAGTCTGATGTGTTTTGCCAAAGGCATCTGTAATCGTCAGCGTTACGGTTCGGTTACCATGTATCCCATAATGGTAAGTTGGTTGAGCTTCTGTTGATGTGTCACCGTTGCCAAAATCCCAATAGTACGTAACAGCATTAATAGAGTTATTGGAGAGTATTAAGATGTCTCCTTCATCTATAGAGTTACCTTCATTGTTAATTGTGAAATCTGCTTTTGCAACATTTGCCGTATAGACATTATGACTATTGGTCTTATTATCAATTGAAGGCAAATTTTGAGTCTCTTCATTAGTTGGAATAAAATCATCTTCCATCTTTTGATTGCTGCATGCCGTAAAAATGGTCAATGCAATTATAGTGATTAAAGTAAGTATATTTTTCATTCGTGTAAATTAAGGTTTAGTTGGAATAATACAAAATTATTGCTGGATTTTTACTACTCCAAGTTTAGGGCGAGCGGTAGTCCCAATAGTATTGGACAGCGGATTTTTTTTTATTATCTTAGTTAACTAAGCAAATGGTAAAACAAGAATTTAAAAATATAATTTACGACAAATAAAAACTGAATAATGATTAAACCATTTTCCTATTTTTTAATCCTTGCTACAATCTTTATTTTCATTTTTATAAAATGTAATTCTAACATTACTTCTACAAAAACAGAAAAATCTAAAACCACTCAAACCATAACTGGATCCTTTCATTTTGGTGGCACTCCTCACCTATCAGAACATATTCAAAATCACTTTGCTCCTTTTTTTCAAAAATATAAAATCGCATTGGACACCACAGACTATAATTATAAAAATGATTTTGCAGAGCTACATATTTCACCCTCCGACCATCAGTATATTGATATGACTTTTAGAAAAAGAGGAGAAGAGAATTGGTTTAATCTTTCTACTTATTTAAAAACTTTTCCTAAGCCGAAGTCTGTTCCTATTTCACAAAAAATCTATGAAGAAAATCAGCCTACCACTTTAAATGAATTGGCAGAAGAATTTGTAAAACGCCATGCTCAAATTGCGCAAGCGTATCTGAATGCGCCTTTTGAAGGTGACTTTAGTTGGGAAAAGAATTATTGGAAAACAAAAAAACTATATGAATATTTAAATACCATTCCTAGAGATTCGGAAATTTATAAACTTTTCAAAGTACAAAATCCTCAATGGAAGGTACTAGCTGAGGAGGCTATGAAAAATTAGAGCGTGTCAATAATCTTTTGACATTCCCTAATATTTAAGTTGGCTCTGCCAGCAGTTGAGTTTATTTTTGTTTCCAAATAAAGTCTGATACTTCTTGAATACTTGACACTATCCATCGCGTTATCTACCTATCTGTTTGATTTACTATCTTTATGTGTTATACGCCAACTATGAGGTAATAATCATTGAATTGATTTGATACAACCAACCAAAACTAAATAAGCAGATAGGCGTTTCAAAAGATGAAATAGATTCATTATGAATAAAGAAAAGCCCATAACTAAATACACAAAAAGCGGTCGTATCAGTCTAGCCTATCAGGTTTTCGGAAGCGGCGAACAAAACATTGTTTACATTCCAGGCTGGGTTTCCAACATTGATTTGATGTGGGACAATCCCCAACTCGTATCCTTTTTTCAAGGATTAGCCAAATTTGCTACGGTCATTTTATTTGACAAAAGAGGCACCGGTCTTTCTGATCGGGTATTAGAACTTTCTACTTTAGAAGAACGAATGGATGATATTCGAGCCGTGATGGATGCGGTTGGTATTGAAAGGGCAGCGCTATTTGGTCATTCCGAAGGCGGCTCCGTTTCTGCTTTATTCGCTGCCACCTACCCTATGCGTACCCAAGCCTTAATCACTTTTGGCGTTTTTGCTAAAAGAAGATATTCAAAAGATTATCCTTGGGCACCAACTGATGAAGAACGGCAAGTGGTATATGACATGATTGAAAACAAATGGGGATCAGGAGATATGGATCTAGCTTCTCTGGCTCCTTCCATGGGCAACGACAAAACATTCTTGGATTGGTTGGCTCGATATTTTAGATCAGGAGCAAGTCCTAGCGCGGCCTTGGTTTTAACAAAAATGAATACACAAGTTGACATCATCGACATTTTAGATACGATTGAAGTTCCTACGCTTCTGATGCAATGTACGAATGATGTCGATGTCAAAATTGAGGAAGGAAAATTTATCCATGAGAAAATCAAAGGGTCAAAATTTGTAGAATTTGACGGAGACGACCATTTGTTTTGGGTGGGAAATACCAAAGAAGTACTCAACGAAATAACAGAATTTCTGACTGGCGTTCGCCCCAAAGAAAAATACGATCGTTTGTTGGCAACCATTTTATGTAGCGACATTATTGATAGCAATGCGCTATTTTTCAAATACGGAGAAGAAAGATGGGCAGAGATTATGGATCAATATCATTCCATCTCTAAACGATTAATTAAACAATACAGAGGTACCATCGTCGAAAAATTATCTAATGGATCGATGGCTACTTTTGATGGACCGAGTAAAGCCGTGCATTGTGGGTTGGATCTTCAGGAGCAAATAAAAGCTTTAGATATTCCAATAAAAATCGCAGTACATACAGGTGAGTGCATCAAACTACGGGATGGAATTGGAGGCTTGGCAATTCATATTGCAAAACGAGTTCATGAAAGCGCTACCAACGATGGCATTCTGTTAACGCAAAGTGTCAAAAACCTTTTATATGGTTCTGGTCTGGAAACAGAGTTAAAAGGAGAATTGCTAATTAATGGTATGGAAGATCCCATTAAGTTGCATCAAGTAAAAGTAAATACGCCTGAAGAGGGAGAACCTGCACCTTCTTCCGAAAATAATATTTCTAAAAGCATTCCTCAAAATCATTCCTTCCTCGAAAATGTTTTACAATGCATTGAAACCCACTTGAATGATACCAATTTTGGTATAGAAACTTTGTGCCTTGAACTAGGCGTTAGTGAACGACAGCTTCAGCGCAAGCTAAAACTAATCACCAATAAATCTCCCAATCAAATGATCCGCTCTGTTCGTCTGCACCGCGCAAAAGATCTGATCCTGATAGATGGAATCGGTATTTCTGAAAGTGCTTATGAAACAGGTTTTAATAGTCTTTCCTATTTTACCAAATGCTTTAAAGGGGAATTTGGAAAAGCTCCTTCGGATTTATTGAGTGCAGAATCGTAAACTTATCCTGATCTTTTACAGACTAAGGATTTGTAAAAAAATAACTGATACAGTATATTTATTTACAAGTCCTTAGTTTGACTTTACTACTTTACAAAGGATAGTTTTGAAATTTTATTAATTGTCCAATCAGCCATTCTCACTTTGGCATCTTATCAAAAAAGATTATAAATAATAGACTGGGAGCATCGCGCTGCGCTGCGCTTGCTTTTTTTACTGTTTTTCTACCAATAGGAATGGCGCGCTGCGCCGACCACAATAAAATTTTTTTGTGCTCAAAATAGCTAACGGCGCAGCGCGCCATTCCTATTGGTAGAAAAACAAGAATAGTTAATACCGCAGCGCAGCGCGATGCTCCCTATTCAATTGGCATAAAAAATCGATAGTGGGGTTTGCTGTTGTCCAATTTCATTAAAACATAAACATCTGATAATCAATTAGATAGAAAATAATTTTTCTTTCTTGTCAAAGGGCAATTATTTTTGGCTAACTATTAATATCCTATTTTTATAGTCTTGTTAATTATTAAATTCCAAAAACATTTAAATTCCCTATGGTGTCAAAAAATAACCTTGTTTTATAATAAACTTCAAAATGTAAAGTAGTAAAGTCAAACTAAGTCGTAAATCAAGTTATTCATATAAACTATAAGTCTTTCCTCAATAGTTTATCATCACTTTTAACTCCCCACTTATCACTCGACTTAACATATATCAAATAAGTATGTTAAATTTATAATATAATAAATACCCTTATTAGATTAGACTATTCAGTCTCTTGTCGGATTTGTATTACCCCTGTCGGAAATGTTATATCATTTGGCGGATTTGATCTAACATCCAGCCTCTTGCCCAACCTACCTTTGTATAGAATCAATCGGGAATCACTTATCTAAGTTCCTATTTTTTAAATTCTTGCAAAACTTTTAATCATGAAAAACTACAAAGCACTTCTAATAATTTGCTCGCTATTTTTCTTAGCCCAGATTTCATGGGCACAACCGCCCAATGATTTTTGTTCTGGCGCAATTCCCATCACTCCATCTTTACCAGGAACAGGTTGCAGCACGCCTGTTTTTATACTTCCTTTTGCTTTTACAACGGAAAGTGGCGTACCTGCAGCTTGTAATAGCCCAGGACGTGATCAATGGTTTACTTGGACTGCGACTGCAGATGCCTTATCCTTTACTAGTTCATTTCCGGGATTACCAGGTATTTCAATATATGCTAATTGTGCGAATACCAACCAACCAATTTTTTACGATTGTGCTTTAAACGGAGGAGGAACAAGCCTACTTTCTGGATGGAATATAGGAGATAATTTAATTATCCAAATTTATGGGGCATTGAATTCTAGTTCAGATGTTGCCTTTTGTTTGGAAGAGTTTCGTCCAATAAATGACGTTTGTTCTGGTGCTATTCCTATCAGTCCTTCTCTTCCAGGTACAGGGTGTAGCAGCTCGCCCACTTTTACCATTCCTTTTACTACTGATGGAACAACGGATAGTGGCGTACCTACAGTTTGTGTTAATCCAGGAAATGATCAATGGTTTACTTGGACGGCTACTGCTACTGCTCTACAAATGACTAGTTTATTTCCGGGACTACCAGGTATTGCCATATTTGACAATTGTGCAGATGCCAGCGCAGGTAATGAAATTGCTTGTTTAAATTCTGGAACAACAGCCCAACTTTCTGGATGGGATTATGGAGATAATCTACTCATCCAGATTTATGATTTTCAAGGGGCGGATTCGGATGTTGCTTTTTGTTTGGAAGAAGTTCGCGTGATAAATGATGTTTGTTCTGGTGCTATTCCGATCACTCCATCTTCAGCAGGTACAGGTTGTAGCTCGGCTGGTTTTACCCTTCCATTTACTACTGATAATACCAATGATAGTGGCGTACCTACAGTTTGTAATGCTATCCCAGGAAATGACCAATGGTTTACTTGGACGGCAACTACAGATGGCTTAAACTTTACGAGTTTAGCACCAGGTGATCCAGGTATTGCCATATTTGCCAATTGTTCGGATGCCAACTCAGGAAATGAAATCGCTTGTTTAAGTACATTTGGTGTTGGAGTGTTGTCGGGTTGGAATATAGGAGATAATTTACTCATTCATATTTATGACTTTGAGGGTTCTGATTCGGATGTTGCTTTTTGCTTGGAAGAGTTTGCCCTTCCACCTGCCAATGACTTATGCGGTGGCGCTATACCTATTACTCCATCTCCAGCAGGGACAGGTTGTAGCACGGCAGGTTTTACCCTTCCTTTTTCCACCGATGGAACCACGACTAGTGGCGTACCTATGGTTTGTACTGCCCCAGGAAATGATCAATGGTTTACTTGGACGGCGACTACAGATGCTTTAAACTTTACTAGCTTAAGTCTAGGATTACCGGGTATTGCCATTTTTGCCAATTGCACGGATGCTGATGCAGGTAATGAAATCGATTGTGCACTTACCCAAGTAGCAGACCAACTTTCCGGATGGAATATAGGCGATAATCTAATTATTCAAATTTATGATTTTGCTGGGGCTAATTCGGATGTTGCTTTTTGCTTGGAAGAGTTTACACTACCTCCTGCTAATGACTTTTGCGCTGGCGCCATTCCGATTACTCCAACTTCAGCAGGTACAGGTTGCAGCACGGCAGGATTTACCCTTCCTTTTTCCACCGATGGAACCACGACTAGTGGCGTACCTATGGTTTGTTCTACCCCAGGAAATGATCAATGGTTTACTTGGACGGCGACTACAGATGCTTTAAACTTTACCAGCTTAAGTCCAGGATTACCGGGTATTGCCATTTTTGCTAACTGTGCAGATGCCGATGCAGGTAATGAAATCGATTGTACAAATACCCAAGTAGCAGCCCAAGTTTCCGGATGGGATATAGGGGATAATCTAATTATTCAAATTTATGATTTTGTTGGTTCTGATTCGGATGTTGCCTTTTGCTTGGAAGAGGCTATCCCTATTACTAATGATGCTTGTAACAATGCACTAGTAGTGACTGCAGGAGCGGCAACTGCGACAGGAACTACTTTAGGATCCACTAATGTGGAAGGAATTAGTCCTTGTACTACTGCAAGTGATTGTTCAGATGGGAGTGAAAATAACGTTGATTTTGATGCAGGCGTTTGGTTTGTATATACTAGTTCAGCTGAAGAAGACATCGTTATAGATACAGAAGGATCTGATTTTGATACTCAAGTCCAAATTTTTACGGGCACTTGCGGAAGCCTAACTTGTCTGGCGGGAGATGATGATGCAGGAACCGCTAACACTTCGAAAGTATGTTTTACTTCTGCTGTTTCCGCTACACCGGTTGATTATTATATCTACTTGGATGGCTTTAGTGGGAATCAAGGATCTTATGTTCTCAATATTAGCACCTTAATCCCCCTTCCGATTACACTCCTCTCCTTTCAGGCAGAAAAGATGGAAAAAACCAATCTATTGACTTGGGTAACTGGCACAGAAGAAAATACAGAAAGTCATGTCATAGAAAGATCAGCTAATGGAAGTGATTGGGAAGTGATCGGAGAAGTGGCTGCTGCAGGTTTTTCTGTTTTAGAACAAAATTACGAATTCATCGATAGGACACCTTTAGCACTTTCCTACTATCGGTTGAAATCTATAGACTTTGATGATGCTTATCAAGTATCGGATGTGTTGGCTATACAGCGAAAAGAAAGAGGCTTTAGTTTAAATGAAATTTTCCCTAACCCAGTAAACCAAATGCTGTTATTAGAATTTAATAATGATCAAAAGGGAGAAGTTGAAATTAATGTCTCAGACCTTAATGGTCGTATTCTGTATATCACCCAACAGGAGTTTCAGCAAGGTATAAACCATCATGAGTTTGATGTTTCGAAATTACCTGCTGGGATTTATTTAGTGAATATAAACAATGGAACAACACAACTTACGAGGCGCATTGTAAAAGTAGAATACTAAGAGCACGTTGTTGAGTATTGTAAAACCTCTGGGCATTGCAAGGAAAAATGTGATGCTCTGAGGATTCATTAAATTTTATAAGATTAACATGAAGAGCTAACCTAGCTCTGAAAGTTTTGCATAGGAGAATGGTTTTACGAGTGGTCGTAAAGTCATTCCTTTTTTTGCTGACACTTCTCTGCTTGCCGTCAGCAAGTTTAAAAAAATAGTCAAATAGCGCAGACTATATACCCTGCTCCGCTAGCGATGAGCGGTTTTTATTTTTAAGTTATTATATATTATGCAACAGGATTATTTTAATAACTCTTGAGAAATACCATTGATAAATTCTCCATTGACCGACACGTCAGAAAAGTTAATATGACTATAGATTTCGGGAACACAATCATAAGTAAAAGCGATGGGTAAAATGGTTATCTTTTTTTCAACAGAACGCTTATACGCCAAATCCATCTCGTTTTTACAATGATTTTTACCATAATATTCTTCAGACATTACAGGAACAAAAAATCGAGAATCTACAATCGCCCACATATATTTTGCAGTAAATGCTTCCCCTACCCCAATATCATCTTTATCAAAAAAGATATTGAGTTTATCGCCATTCTGTTTTCGTAAACCTTTTAGAGGTTCGTACACATTTTTTAATACCCAGTCACTATTGCCATGTGAATAACTGATGAAAACATCATATTTTTCAGAACCTTCCGCCACACCTGTGGAGAGGTATTTATTAGCAAACCGCCATGATAAGGCAGCGGCTATAGCCATTGCAATTACCGTAAGCCCGATTGGAATGACCGTATTAAAAGATAAAACCAATACACCAAATAAGGAAAGAAAAAGGAGACCAATAACAAATGACAAGAGTCCAAGTGCTTTAGGTTGAGTTTGCATTCGTTTTAAGTATTGAAACAAAAATGCAAAAATCAGGACAGTTAAAAATGCAAAAAACAACGCTTGTCCAACTCTGATAAAATTACCTTCCAATGGTTGTTTTCCACCTTGATTCAGATTTAACAAATCATTCAATGCCCAAGTAACTACATAGGGGCCTGGAGTTCCGTCTCTTATTTTATCATTTATTATATCTCCAACTACTAGGATATTATCATCTATTTCTAATGGTTTCCCATTTCCAGTATTAGATTCAAAACGGCCAGAATTGCTCGTGGTATCTGTTATAAAATCATAAGTTACAGATTTGATTTCTTGATCAGAACCTAGAGGAATAACATACCCTTCTCGGTTAGTCTTCTCTTTCAGTAACTCTTTATTTTTACTTAGACCATGTGCAACTTTTTTTACGAGAGATTCAATAATAACTGTATCGCCAAACACAGACTTCAAAAACATTTCAGGTTCGTAAGTTACTAGACCTCCATTTGTAGTATAGACTTTAGTATGATATCGCCCACTTCCATAATTATATGCCTCCCCAGATCCTTCTAAGTATTCATTATAAATTTCAAGTGCATGATTATGATCGTTTGCCTCAATGGTCTCTTTTTCATTAATATTATAAGCTGCATATACTTTGACTCCTTTATCTTTAAGCTCCTTAAGAATGGCTTTTAGTCTAGGCAATTCAACAGATTCTTCGCTAAAACTTATATCCAAAACAATTCCTTCTACTTTATTGCCTTTGTCATATTCATTAGATATCGTTGCTAAAAAGTTGATAATTTTATTTCTAAACTGCTTTACTTTCTCAGTAGCACCAGCTGTATTTTGCATTTCAATATGGATCACCTTAAGGTTTTCTGAAAGCAAGTTTTTAGAGTTATCTACCTGATTTGCTTGCTCCACTAAGAAAGTATCCATTTGCTGAGAGAAATTGGTCAGACCAAAGATTAATAGCACCGATACAAAGAAGACGATTAAGTATATTGCCAGTCGCTTTATTGTAAGTGTTTTCATCTAATGTTTGCATTTATAGTTTGTGGATAGCCCATCATATTTCTTTGCCTTACCTGAATAAGTTTTAGACTTATTTTTATCAGACGTTTTATACATTTGTGCATACAGATTATTAGCCCAACTTAAAAAATGATAGGTTTTAAAAAGGTTATGACAATAATAATCTATGAGATGAGAATCGTTCGATTCTGTTGCAATTTTGAAGTGTTTCTTATCATAAGCTAATTCTTTGTCTAAATCAATCATCTCTTGTGTCAGTATAATTCGAGCTTCTTTATTCTTTGGGGAATTGAAATCTTCAGTAGCTTTTTTTGGATGATAAATTAAGGCTTCCGCTAAGTATAATCTCGATTCAAGAGTTGTTAGAGCATTGGGATCAAGTTTTTCATTAAGCTTTACAGCTTTTCTTAAATAATGAATTGCCGAATCTGTATTATTATGGTGCAGATACAATTCTCCGAGCAAGACGTAATCTTCAACTAATTCATCATCATGAGCACTATCATTATCATTTATTATCTTACTTTTTATTTTCACTACAGCTTCATCAAAGTTATTGTAACCTATTTTTTCTGTTTTTCCTGAGACATATTCCCCATCATTACTTGAGAGTGAGGTTTTTTTAGTAGTTGTTAAGTCAGGTTTATATTTTTTAAATGCTTTATTAAATCTCTTTTTCGGAATAAAACTCCTTTTGTCTTTAATCTCTACTTCTACTTTTTCAATAATGGATATGGTTCCTTTATTTGTGATAAAGACGGAATTACCATTTTTACCTGGTTTAATAGTAAAGGCTGTATTTGTAATTAAGGCAAGTTCTCCATCACCAATTCCAGATCTGTAATTATAACCATTAGGTAAAACTTGACCCTCGTGTACGCTATTATATATCTTGCCGCCTGTTGCTCTATGAGATTCACTAGATGGTGTATAGGTAGCGGTATAGGTCATGGTCATATTTCCTTTATCAGGAGGGCCAACTCTTTGAATATATCCATTTTTATCTTGAAAACCGAGCATACAGGTGGCAGGGATATAAAAGGTTGTACCTGATGGGAAAAGTTCAGGTTTTTTTAAGTTGATGACAACAGACTCCTTGTCTTTACTTGGTTTTTTTACATCTAATGTTATCTCACTTGGAGTTTTACCTTCAAAGCGAATAGTGTAGACATGATGATCTTGCGACAAGCCTATATAGCTAAAGGCTTTCATAAAAAGTATCACAAAAAATAAACGTTTAGTAAAATTTAAAGATATTGTACTTGGGGAGATTTTCATGTATTTTGGTTTTTTGAAAAAATATTTTGTATAAAATGTCTATATATAAACTTCCGCACTACCCTAATAGTATACACTAATAGGTAGGAAATAAAAACTAGTTAAGTCTGTTGTATAGGTTGGGAAAGGCCTACATAGAAATGAAGCCTCAAGGTACTAGGATAATTAACTAATCTATCATTTAAATAAATATAATATTTTACAATTTAATCTCAACCGCTGTCCAATACAAAAGAAACTAACCAATAAAAGGAAATATACTCGTTAGCACTTGAAGTGCTACACGAACTAACGTAACGGATTCCATCCGTCAGTCTACCAATCCAACAAGAATTTTATAAAACAAAAAAAGAGCAACCGTCGCCGATTGCTCTTTTTTTATTTATTCCAAATCCTTCTTTATTTGGATTAATGTAACAATACATTTATAAAATGCAATAGCTGATAACCTTTATGCTTCCAGCTTTTTGTTAGATTGGTAGACTGTCGGACAGAGTCTGCTTCCTTTTGCCGTATGTTGACCTTAAATCAACACGAGCAGCCTTCCTTTTATTTTTTAGATGGTTGTATCGGGCAGCAAGGCAGCGGTTTGTTAAGTTGCTATGTTTTAATTTTTACCATTCAACCTGCAGGTTAAGCCGCTATGTTTTAATTTTCACCGTTCAACCTGCAAGTTAAGCCGCTATGTTTTAATTTTTACCGTTCAATCTGCAGGTTAAGCTAAGCTATTATGTTTTCAGCAAGTTTAAAAAAACAGTCACATAGCGCTGACTATATACCCTGCTCCGAGGTTCTATGAGAACTTATTATGATAAAAAATTTGAAAAAGGTAAAAATAAAATGTCCGTTATTAACGCCATTCGTAACAAACTTATTCATTGTATTTTTGCTTGTGTTCGTAATGACGTTATGTATCAAAAAAAATTATAAAGTATCTACTAATTGATTTGGAGATAACATAGAAATCGAGCAGGTTTGCTTTTATTTTTTAGTCTGCCTGGTATTGGACAGCGGTTAGTCCCAGCAGTCACCTAAAACTTTAAAAAAAAGTAACTATTCAGACACCCACCTTGCTCCTTTTCAGGTTCTTATAAATAGAGACCAACGGTTTCGAGAATTGAATCAGTTTTATTAATTGAACCTGTTTTATTAAATCACAAACTAAAATTTCCACTTATGAAGATTAATCATTTATCCCTAACATTTGTTTTTGTCTTATTAACGCTACTTACAAGTTGTAAAGACGATGATGAACCTCAGATTAGCACTACTTTGGTTAATAGTCAAACACACCATATCAAAGTAGTAGAAACTAATGATAACCTTGAACTAACAATTGAAATCCTTTCTGATACGACTAATAATCTGATAGGAAATTTTCCTGATATAGACTTGATTACGATTGCAATTGATAAAAATGCCAACGGAATAATTGATGAAGATTTTGACTGGGGTATAGGTATTTTAGATTTTAATGAAATTTGTACTTATTATCTCATAGATAGTATGACAATCTCAGGTTGTGGTATTTTAGAATCGGAAGCAAGTTTGAACAGTAACTTTATCTCCTCCTCGTTATCTCCTGATAACCATATTGTTTGGAATATTTCTATACCAAAGGAGGAATTGGATGATTCAAAACCGCTCAATATGGTTATAAAAACTTTGGCAGCAGGAGAAGGATATACTACTTTCCCAGAAGATAATATTTATAATAATTCTGCAACCATTTCTTTTAGTGCTGTACTATCTCTAGATTGGTAAGGATTGAAAACTTGGGCAAAATGAATATATCTGATTAACGTTGCGTGCGCCTCGCCCTTGCTGTCTTATACAAAACGGAATTACAAATAAAAAGAAATCTGCTCGTTAGTACTTGAGGTGCTTCACGAACCAAAGTAACAGATTCCATCCGTCACTCTACAAGTCCAACAAGAATTTTATAAAACAAAAAAAGAGCAACCGTCCCCGATTGCTCTTTTTTTCATTAATCCTAATCCTTCTTTATTTGATGTAACAATACATTTACAAATTGTAAAAGCTGTTAGATTTTACGCTAGTAAATCTTTCTGTAATTTATGGGTTGTATAAAAAATCGTCGCTAGCGCTGGGCCTCCTGGCCCTATGGTATATACACGAAAGGGCACTAGTTCCAATTCAATTTCCTTATATTTCCTACATGGGAAAAAAATCAAGAAGTAAACTCGGTCACCTAATATTGGAAGATGGTTTTAGCCTTCTGATAAATAGCATGGTTGTTCGTTTCTCTGTCATACTAAGGCAACTTGCAAACAATAGAAACGAAGAAATTCGTTTTGGA